>CAYNHZ010000001.1:0-361545 GCA_964397445.1 uncultured Muribaculaceae bacterium
TGTCTGTTTTTGTTCAGACCTTTCAGCGGAGAGAGAGGGATTCGAACCCCCGGAGGCTCTCACCTCAACGGTTTTCAAGACCGCCGCAATCGACCACTCTGCCATCTCTCCTTTCTTGCATTTTCAGCAAGGGCTGCAAAGGTAAAAATATTTTCTTTTTTACCAAAATAAATATTTATTTAAAAGTTGTTCGTATATTTACGAACAATAAAAAAATAGTTATGGCTAATAGTAAGTACTCGGATAAACAACATCAGTTGGCGCGGATAGCAAAGGCAATGTCTAACCCGGCTCGAATTGCTATTTTAGAATTTTTGGCAGCTCAGGACACCTGTTTTTTCGGTGAAATTCACGAGGTTTTGCCCATCTCTAAAGCGACTGTCTCTAAACATCTGAAAGAGCTGAGGGAGGCTGGATTGATCCAAGGTGAGATAGTGGCTCCAAAGATTAAATATTGTATAAGACCTGAAAATTGGGAACTTGCTAAAGAGATTTTTTCAGATTTTTTCAATAAGTATAAACGAGTTTGTAAATGCAATTAAAATAATAGATTATGGTCATTAAAATTTTAGGGACAGGCTGCCAAAATTGCAAGGTTCTTTTTAATACTGTTAATCAGGCTGTTAATGAATTAGAGATAGAAGCAAGTGTTGTAAAAGAGGAGGATATTTTAAAAATTATTGGATATAATGTTCTCGGATTACCATCTTTGGTGATAGACGAAAAGGTAGTTTCTGTAGGGAAAAACTTATCTCTTTCTGAGGTTAAAGATTTATTAACTAAATAATTGGATGGTGATGAAAAAGATGTTATTGAGGTTTTGTATTTTCACGAGAAACAACGATGTATCACTTGTAATGCTATTGAGAAGCTGACTAAGGAGGTTATTGAAAGTGATAGATATTTATAAACGGGCTACTCTACACACTCGGAAGAATAATAACATACACAGGTATCGGTTGCATTTTAATCTCTATTTTAAGGAAGTGGGCGAGTATGTTTTCTATTCAAAAGGCAATAAGTGAATACGGAGAGATGATTATCGCCCCTGCATTGATACTAATAAGGCTTTTTATGCTTTTTGGCAATAAACTCAACCTCCCAAAATTTGGTTTTAAAGGGATAGATTCGGGTGGTTAGCTTTAGTGGTACTTTTCTCTCTCGCATTTTGTCCGACTATTGGAGTTTTTTATTTTTAGCAATCTTTATAAACAATAATATATATATGAAAAAAATAGAAATTTTTGATCCAGCAATGTGTTGTCCAACAGGTCTGTGTGGCCCAAATATTAATCCTGAATTGATGAGAATCGCTGCTGTGGTGGAGACTCTAAAAAGACAGGGTATTATTATCAAACGCCACAATCTGCGTGACGAACCAGGACTCTATGTGAGCAATAAAGTCGTAAATGAATATCTTCAACAAAAAGGGGCTGAGGGACTTCCTGTTACATTGGTGGATGATGTTATTACTGTAGAAAAAGGATACCCTACCAATATTCAATTATCTCAGTGGACAGGGATTGATTTAAACATAATTCCAATAAAATGAGAACTTTCAACTTATCTTCTGTCAATTCAACAAAATATCTATTTTTTACCGGTAAAGGAGGGGTAGGTAAAACCTCCATTGCCTGCTCTACAGCTGTAGGGATGGCAGATTGCGGAAAGAAAATATTACTGATAAGTACAGATCCGGCATCTAATCTTCAAGATGTATTTGGGCAGCAGTTGAATGGGAATGGAATTAAAATCAAAGAGGTTCCTAATCTTACGGTTGTAAATCTTGATCCAGAAGAGGCAGCAGCCCAATATAGGGAAAGTGTTGTGGCCCCATATCGTGGCAAATTGCCTGAGAGTGTTATTCAAAATATGGAAGAACAATTATCTGGCTCTTGTACAGTGGAGATTGCTGCTTTCAATCAATTTTCCGATTTTATCACTGATTGTAATAAACAGTTGGAGTATGACCATATTATATTTGACACTGCACCTACAGGGCACACCCTAAGGATGTTGCAACTTCCATCGGCGTGGAGCAATTTTATTGCTAATAGTACTCACGGAGCATCTTGTCTTGGTCAACTTGCAGGACTTGAAGAGCGAAAAGAGATTTATAAACAAGCTGTTATATCACTTTCCGACAGCTCACAAACCACCCTTATATTGGTTAGTCGTCCCGATACTGCCCCACTTCGAGAGGCTGCAAGATCCTCTGCCGAATTATTATTATTAGGCATTAAGAATCAGGTACTTATAATAAATGGTGTACTAATGAATATTGATCAAAACGACACTATTTCCAAAGAATTGGGGGAACTTCAAGCATCAGCACTCAAATCGTTGCCAGATTCATTGAAGATCTACCCATCTTTTAGCGTTCCGCTAAGGAGTTACAATCTATCAAATATCTCCAATATCCGCCGTATGTTATCAGAAGATCATCTTGAGAACAACCTTGATTATAAGCCACTTGAAGGAGAAAAGAGGTTGGATGACTTAGTAGATGATCTATACTCAAGTGGTAAAAAAGTGGTGTTTACAATGGGTAAAGGAGGGGTAGGTAAAACGACAATGGCTACAGAAATTGCGATGAAGCTTCATCAGAAAGGTGCCAAAGTCCATCTGACAACCACCGATCCCGCAAATCATATCAACTATGATATGACCTCTAAGTTCGGAATAGATGTAAGTCGAATCGATGAGGCATTGGTCTTGGAGGCATATAAAAACGAAGTGCGTGCAAAGGCAAATGAAAACAATATGAGCGAAGAAGATATGGAGTATATAGAGGAGGATTTACGTTCACCCTGCACTCAAGAAATTGCTGTATTTAAAGCATTTGCAGATATAGTAGAAATGGCTGAAACAGAAATTGTCGTAATAGACACAGCCCCAACAGGTCATACCCTTTTACTAATAGATGCAACCGAAAGTTACCACAAAGAGGTTGAACGAACTCAAGGTGCAGTAACAGGGGCTGTTGCAAAATTACTACCTCGTTTGCGTGACCCCAATCAAACAGAGGTTGTAATCGTAACACTACCTGAAGCAACCCCTGTATTTGAGGCAGAACGTTTGCAAAAAGACCTAAGGAGGGCAGGAATCAATAATAAATGGTGGATTATAAACTCTTGTATGAGTATGACATACACAGACAATCCATTCTTAAAGGCAAAGGCAAAAGGTGAACTACAATGGATCGAGAAAGTTAAAGAGTTGTCCGGAGGAAATAGCGCACTTATTGAGTGGAAAAAAAGTAAATAAATTAAAATAATCGTTATGGAGAAGATAAAAGGTATCGGATTTTTTGAAAGATATTTAAGTCTATGGGTGATGATTTGTATCGTTATAGGTATAGGAATAGGTGAATACATACCCTCTATTCCCAACATACTCAGCCGCTTCGAATATGCAAATGTATCTATCCCAGTCGCTATTCTTATATGGGTGATGATTTACCCTATGATGCTCAAAGTGGATTTTCAAAGCGTTAAAGATGTTGGAAAACGACCTCGTGGTATCATCATTACTTGTATAACCAATTGGCTCATCAAACCCTTCACAATGTTTGGGATCGCCTGGCTGTTTTTCTATATTATCTTCAAGGCTTTTATTCCGGAAGAGTTGGCACACCAATATCTGTCGGGAGCTGTTTTGTTAGGTGCTGCTCCCTGCACTGCAATGGTATTTGTATGGAGTCACCTCACCAAAGGGAATGCCGCTTATACATTAGTACAAGTAGCTGTAAATGATCTTATTATCCTGATAGCTTATGTCCCGATAGTTGCATTTTTATTAGGGGTCAGCGGCATAGATATTCCTTGGGACACTCTTATTCTATCTGTGATTTTATTTGTGGTTATCCCCCTGTTGGCCGGTGTAATAACCCGTATTTCAGTCGTAAAGCGAAAAGGAATAGAGTATTTCAATAATATATTCGTGAAGAAGTTTGACAATTTTACCATCGGAGGACTACTACTAACACTTATCATACTCTTTTCATTTCAAGGTGAAACAATTTTAAATAACCCTTTACATATTATTTTGATAGCCATCCCTCTGATTATTCAGACCATACTCATATTTTTTATCGCATACGGATGGTCACGAGCCTGGAAATTGCCTCACGACATTGCAGCACCTGCCGGTATGATTGGAGCAAGTAACTTTTTTGAATTATCTGTGGCTGTAGCCATCTCACTTTTCGGACTTCAATCGGGGGCTGCCCTTGCAACTGTTGTCGGAGTCTTGGTCGAAGTCCCTGTAATGCTTGCTCTTGTGAGATTTGCAAATAATACCCGTAAATATTTTATTTACAAATAAGTCCTCCTTCCCCATTGTGCTAAATTTTCAAGGATAGGAAGGAGAGATTTCCCTTTGAGCGGATATCTAAGGCACGGAGATAGTATTCAAAACTCTGAAGTAATTTCTCGTGGACAAATACAATTAATGAGTACCGGAACAGGGATATACCACAGCGAGTATAATGGAAGTTCAAGCGAAGATGTTAAATTTTTGCAGATCTGGGTATTGCCAAAACAACAGCTTTTTTAAAATTTCTTTCCTTACTTTATTTTTTTATATTTTTTTCTTGAGTATTTTTCTTGCAGACTCCGAAAGCAAAATAATACCACCTGATATTATTGCCAAATCCTTGATTACAAGGCGACCTGCCCCCGATAATAGTGGAAATCCGTGTTCACCACTACCAAGGTCCGGGACCCAACATTCAGGGGTAGTAACTAAAAACGAAAGTGTCCCTATTGTCATTACAATTACCAATAATTCCCCTATCATTCCAACTTTTGTTGAGAAAAAACCGAGGAAAGTCAATATCCCTATCGACATAATCAAAACGCCCAAACCACGTGAGTAGCCATAAGTGTTATTTGAGCTATGCCAATCGTATTTTTGTTGATCAAACTCTCCCTCTTTAAGTTTGAAGTCTTTATATTCGGGGGCATCTTTTGAATAGAAGAAGCTCATAAACGGACTATTGGCAACAAAGGGGACTATCCCTTCTGCTTCGTAGTTACAAAATTTCAGAGCTCCGATCCAAACAAAAATAACAAGGATAGAGATCCTCATCAACCCATATCCTATCTTTCGGGAAGATGATGCTATATTAAGAAATTTGTCAAAAATACGACAGAAGATACATCCACTTGTAGAACAACTCTTGTTTTCCATAAAGATATTTATTAATTATTTTTAAAAATTATTACCAAAGTTAAGAAATAATTATTCTAAATTGATTTTTTCTTAACTTTGTAACAATGTCTGTTGCAGTTGTAATACTAAATTGGAATGGGAAATATTTTTTAGAAAAGTTTGTCCCTACACTCCTTTACGAAACAAGGGTGACTCAGCAAAAATCTGCCCTTGGGAGTAAATCTTCAATAAAGGGGAGTGCCTCTATTTTTATTGCCGACAACGGCTCAACCGATGGATCTGTAGAGTGGATCGAATGGGCGTACCCCTCTCAAGAGGTAAATCTCATAAAATTCGATCACAATTACGGCTTTACAGGGGGGTACAATAAAGCGTTCGAAGAGATTTACTCATCAGGTGGAAGATTTAAATATTACCTTCTCCTAAATTCAGATGTAGAGGTGACTTCTGGATGGTTGAGCACATTAGAGCATTTTATGAATCAAAACCCGAAAACCGCCATCTGTTCTCCAAAAATACTCTCATATAATAATAAAGATTACTTCGAACACGCTGGGGCCTGCGGAGGGCTGATGGATAGATATTTCTTCCCCTATTGTTACGGCAGAATCCTCTCAAGGACCGAAAAAGATAGTGGACAATATGACAATGTAAATGAGGTGTTTTGGGCTTCAGGTGCAGCCTTTATGGTAAGATCTTCAGTGTGGAGAAATCTCGGAGGGTTAGATGAAAAATTCTTTGCTCATATGGAGGAGATAGATATGTGTTGGAGGGCACAATTGCTCGGCTGGAAAGTCTGCGTTGTCCCAAAATCAGTTGTATATCACGTAGGTGGAGGCGCATTACCCAACAACTCTCCCAAAAAATTATATTTAAACTTCAGAAACAATCTATTGACTATGTACAAAAATCTCCCAAAAAGTTCAAGAGGGAGAATCATATTTTTTAGAATGTGCATTGATGGTATTATCGCGTGCATCTATCTGATTACAGGTAAATTCCAATTCTTCTTGGCAGTCACCAAGGCACATCAAGATTATAGGAAAATAAAGAGAGATGTCGTTATTTCTCAACAGGTGGTTAAGGTCCAACGCCCAAAAAAGACACTTCTGTCGGTATTAACTCTAAAGAATGCCAATTAATTTTTGGAGTTTAATTCCATTGGATCCCTTGATTAACACCGTTTTACCAACAATCTTGTTTTTATCAATATCTCCAATAAATAAATCAACATCTGGATAGAAAAAGAAATTTTTATCCTTGCTACACTCTTTTGCAAAAAGGGCAAATTCACTCCCCACCAAATATACTCTCTCCACACTCATCCCCCTCACTAATTTGAGAATATCCCTGTGTTCTGAAGAAGATTCCTCACCAAGTTCACGCATATCACCGAGTATCAATACCTTATTATTAAAAAGTGTTTTCTCGAAATTTTCAAGAGAGGCACGCATACTTGTAGGGTTTGCATTATAAGTATCGAGCACCAATACATTTTTCTCACTCCTCATAAGTTGAGATCTATTATTCGAAGGGAAATAATTCTCAATAGCCTTAACTGCCTCATCTGCCGAAACATCAAAATAAGCAGCTATAGTTAGAGCTGCAATAATATTGTCTCCGTTATACGACCCCACAAGATTGCTGTTGACAACCATACTCCCATTATCTTCCCCTTTAAAGCCGATGTTTTTAGGATTAAATCTCATTCTCAACATTGGATTTTCATTGTCAACAGGCAATATCTCAGCACCTTGATACTCCATTCCATATTTTATACCCCTAAGATCGGGACGCATCTCGACCATCTCACACAAAAATGGGTTATCAACATTATAAAAAGCCAAATCACCTGTACGCTGAAGATAGTCATATAATTCACCCTTAGCCTTTTTCACCCCATCAAAAGAGCCAAAACCCAAAAGGTGAGCCTTCCCCACATTGGTTATAAGTCCATAATTTGGGAGTGCTATTTGAGTAAGTAATTCAATCTCCCCTTGAGAACTTGCTCCCATCTCTATAACCGCTATCTGAGTCCCCTCATTTAGATTAAAAAGGGTAAGAGGGACACCGATATGATTATTAAGGTTACCAAAAGTGGATGTAACTCTGTATTTTGCAGAGAGTACTGCATTTAACAACTCCTTAGTCGTAGTCTTACCATTTGTACCGGTAAGGGCAATAATAGGGATTGAAAACTTAGATCGATACCACCTTGATAGCTCTTGTAATGAGAGCAGTACATCATCCACAACTATAAACTTATCATCACTTCCATCAACGGTTTTTCCAAATTTGCTATTGCGATCAATTACAGCACAAACTGCCCCCAACTCAATCGATTGCTCAGCAAACTCATTGCCATCAAAATTTTCCCCTTTAAGGGCAAAAAAAATCTTCCCCTTACTTACTTGGCGAGTATCAGTCGTAACACCCGAAGAGATCGAGATAAAATCTCTAAACCTCTTAAAATCACTATCAGATAATGTCTTCATTCTATATAAATTATCCCCTGTAAAACCTTTACTTATGTCCTGTCGAACCAAATCCACCCTCCCCTCTTTTGGATTCTTCCAAACATTCAACCTCTTCCCATTCAACTTTTTCGTGCTTAGCAATAACCATTTGCGCTATCCTCTCCCCCTTATTTATTGTAAAATTCTCACCCGACAGATTGACCAAAACAACCTTTATCTCACCCCTATAATCGGCATCTATTGTCCCAGGTGAATTTAAAACAGATACCCCATACTTCGCTGCAAGTCCACTTCTTGGTCTTATTTGTGCTTCGAAACCAATAGGTAACTCAATATACAATCCAGTAGGGACCATAGCCCTTTCCAATGGTTTGAGTGTGATCGAATCTGAAATGTTTGCCCTCAAATCCTGCCCTGCAGAGAAATCTGTCGCATAAGTTGGTGTTTCAAACTGTGACTTGTTTACTATCTTAACTTTCATATGATTGAGTATTAGAATTGCTTTTTTTAAAAAAATATTTTTTTTCTAAAAAATAATATCCGGCTATATATATAATTATTAAAATCGTATAAATAGCCCATTTTAAAGGTTTATAAAAATCTGAAGGAACCAAAGATCCCACCCCGTAAAGGAGGAGAGCAGAGGCTATGATTAATAGTATTTTACCCCAAGAATATGGAATTTTATAATATTTATTTCCGAGCAGAACACTGATTATAAGCATTACAAGATAACTAAAGAAATGTCCGAATGCGGCTGCCCAATATGAATAAATCGGTAAAAAGACAACATTAACAAAAGAGGTTATGACCAAACCTGATAAAGTAATAATAATTGCGAAAGAGGAGCGGTCTGACAACTTGTACCACATAGAGACATTAAAAAGCATCCCTAACATAATATAAGAGAGGAGCATTATAGGGACAATTCCCATTCCAACTCTAAATTCCCTACCTACAATAAGTTCGATAATATCTATATAGAAGACTATAAATAGAAATATCACCATACAAAACGCTACAAAATATTCCATAATCTTTGCATAAAGCTCTTTGGAATCCTTATCTTTTGCCTTGGCAAAGAAAAATGGTTCGGCAGCAAATCTAAACATCTGCACGAACAGCGACATTATTACAGCAATCTTCACAGCAGCCTGATATACACCTAAATCTGAACGCCAAAGTGTGTCATCTACATAGAAAAATCTAAAGAGAATCCTATCCAAAAAATCATTTACCACCCCTGGTAATCCGGCTATCATCAATGGAAGGGAGTAGAATAGAAGCTCCTTCATCGTTGCGAAACTGAAAGAAAATTTGAACTTCATCATATCCGGAACAAAAAGGAGAAAGGCAACCATACAACTCACACAAATTGAGAAGATAGGATATGAAAAATCGGGGGTAGCCGAGACAAAATTCAATAGAAAAGAGGCAGGATGCTCGGTCGCATATCCGGGAAACCATAAAAACAATATGATATTTGTTGCGGTCTCAGAAAGTATTTTGATGGTTTTAAATATTGCGAATTTCCACGCCTTTGCTTCAAATCGGAGCTTAGCAAAGAAGATAGCTGTAACAGAGTCTATTGAGAGAATCAAACCTATATATACGTAACAAAGATAATACCCCTCATAACCCATTGTGGTTGAGATATTTTTCCCAAAGAAAATCATTATGAGCAGGAATATCAGGGAGACTACCGACACCATCATTATGGCTACAGAAAAAACCATATTGGGAGAATATCCATCTTTATTGGCAAATCTAAAACAGCCTGTTTCAAGACCAAGCACTAAAACAACCTGAAACATAGCAATATATGCCATAAATTCGGTTAGCACTCCATAGTCTGTTGTGGAGAGAAAATAGGTGTATAGTGGGAGAAACAGAAAATTTATAAAACGGGCTAATATGGTACTCATCCCGTATATCGCTGTCTCTCCGGCAAGTTTCTTCAAAACACTCCTCATCTGTTAATTTTTTAAAGCTCTGTTTCTAAACAACAAAAAACCAATATTGAATTGCGGGTACCATTTCGTCTCTGAACTTTCATAGTATGCGCAAGATAAAGATATCGGGCCGACAGGAGATTGCCATACGAAAGCTATATTGGCAAGAAAACTCCCCCTTGGAAATGGGGATGAATATTCGTACGCCCCCCCTTGAAGCTCTTTAATTTGCTTATATGGCTGAAAATATCCTCCCATTAAATGAAAATATAAAGTAGGCGATATTTTAAATACAGGTGTTATAGCCGCTCCAGCATAGATAGGTGCCCTATATTTCCCAAGTAAAAGGGTTTTACTATGGGTTGTCGGTTGGAATGCAGGCATCATAAGTATAGATGAGGTGTAATCACACATATCTATCGGTGTAGAGGCCGTAATATCAATTGTATAACCCAATGAAAACCATTTTGCAATATTATAATAAGACTCGGCATAAAACCTCCCAAGGAAAGAATTTTTCATAAACTTATGAATCACTACTTCCTCATTTTCCGGTATTGTTCCCGGTTTATGATATTCCAAATTAAGAATATATCTCGCCTCAAACGCCCTTCGTTTCCCCTCTGTAGGATATAACTTATAATTAAAAGTGGATTGTTCCATCAAAATACGTGGCGAGAGGTACTTAATAGTTGTCCTATTTGAAGTATCGTACTTAGTGTATGTTTTGTCGTGATAATAATTATAAAAACTCTCCCCTGCAGTCAACCCCATCTCTATAAGAAAGTTATTTTTATGAGAAAGGGGGGTTCCGAAATTCACTGTTGCATATACCTCATTCTCTTGAATATTACTGGAAAGTGTACTTGAGAAGAGGATCCCTTGACTACTCCCGAAATAGTCAAATCGGTGGACATTTAGCTCCAACTCATAATATAACAATGGTTTGATCCCTACGTCTTGTCTAAAAGTTAAACCTGCACCTGTATAATACTGCCCAACATCGAGACCAAGTGATGCTCTCCATGGGTATTTGTTCAAGTGTGTATGAGAGATACCGAAAAAGCCTTGATTAAGAGACGAAGAGGAGATATTGCCCCCTATAGATAACGATAACAGATTCTTTTCAGTGGTCTTTAATTTAAGAGTATATAGTGAGTCTTTTTTATCATAAACTGCTGTAGGGTAAAAAGTTTGCACAGTATTACTCGATACCACCCGATAGTATCCTCTCTTCGCTTGATCAAAATCAAAAGTCTTTTTATTATTTGAGACAGTCTGCGAAATATAGGATCGTTCCCCATCATTCAGATTTCCCTCTATCTCGATCTTATCAAATCTTAACTCAGAGCATTTAGCTCTGAAATTCAATCTACTATCGGATAACTCCTGTGCAGATTGCCTCCTTATCACCCTCTTTTTAATCTCTTCGATATACTTCTGGGCATTGTCATAGCCCATCTTGACGAGTTCATCTATACTGTCAAAATCCATCAATCCATATTTGTTATAATCCCCCTTCACAACAACTCCCTCTTTTTCAGGAATATCATAATCGGTATCAACAGTCATCATACTCTCCAACATCTCCATTGTATTCTCCTCATTAGGCGACAACCCCTCCCCTTTAACACATTTAACCCCGATAATAAAATCTGGATTGTGTTTGCGCTTCATCTCTTCCCAAGGAAAATTATTGTAAAAACCTCCATCAAATAACAGCGTTGAATCTATAGTTATAGGTTTAAAATAACCGGGAAATGTCATCGATGCTCTGATAGATGAACCCAAATCCCCCTTCACAGCAACATATGGCTTTTTTTTAACTATATCGGCTGCGATACAGAAGAACGGAATCATCAGTTTATTAAAATTGTATTCGGCAGCTGCTGAAGAAGATGCAAACAGCTGAACCACAGCAATATCCATTGGATATGATGTGATTATACTCGTAGGTAGAGAGAAAGTGAATCCATCTCTTTTACCCTCCTTGGTAAATTTGCGTTTTATACCCACTCTCAACATCTCAGGGGTGGGATGGGGTTCATAAAGAAATGAAGCATATTCTTTCTCCTCCTCCCCTTTATACCAATACTGAAACTCTTTAGATTTGAAGATATAGATCATCTCATCCGGCGATAGTCCGATAGCGTACATCCCCCCTATTATAGAACCGATAGAGGTCCCCGCCACATAATCTATTGGGATATTATTCTCCTCCAAAGCCTTTATTACACCGATATGGGAAAGTCCTTTTGCCCCACCTCCGCTCAAAACAAGTGCTACAGATTGGGCATTAAGAGAGGTAAAAATAATAGTCCCTAATATTGTTAAAAAAAACTTTCTCACCCTATATCAATTATTCATATCAAAATTGAAAAATACTACCACAAAATAGAAGGTTTATTTATATATTTGTAGAAATTTCTCTTCAAAGATATATAAACAATATTATGAAATCAAAATATTTTACTACACTCCTTATTATGTGTACATTATTGTATTCTTGCGGAAACAATAAATCCTCATCAGAGAGTTCTGAAGAGGGAACACCAAAAGATACATCACTTTCTAATCAATCACAAACAACAGATTCTACTAAAATGAACACAAATCTCGCATTCGATCCTACTAATTTACCACAAGAACCTATCTTCGAAATAAACACGACAGAAGGGACAATTGTTGTCAAATTATATAAAAACACCCCTATTCACAGAGACAATTTTGTAAAACTTGCCTCTGAAAGGTTTTTTGATGGTATTCTATTTCATAGAGTAATAAACGGATTTATGATTCAGACCGGTGATCCCCTCACAAAAGATCCATCAAAAGGTGATCTTTATGGGACAGGCGGACCGGGATACACAATCCCTGCAGAGTTCGTGAAAGAGTATGTTCACAAAAAAGGTGCATTAGCAGCTGCTCGAAGGGGTAATCAAGCAAACCCTAAAAAAGAGTCTTCCGGTTCTCAATTCTATATAGTGCAAACATCCGAAGGGTGTAGCCACCTAAATGGAGAGCATACCGTATTTGGTGAAACGATAGAGGGGATGGATGTTATAGATAAAATTGCAGGGGTCCCCACCACAAGGATGGATAGACCTATCACAGAGATAAAAATAATATCTATAATGCCACGACAATAGAACTTAAAGCAACAAACTACAGCCACAATACAACTATCAAAAATGGAAATTAACAACACACTAAAACTTTCTGTCATTTTCTTATTAATGCTCTGTATAACTGTTTCTTGTAAAAACAAGAAAGTCGACTCAGACTCGATTCCAGAATATAAGGTTATGACATTAGATACCACCAATACAATAGTTTACTCTGAATACTCTGCCGTAATTCAGAGTAATAAAACTATTGATATTAGATCAAAGGTTACCGGGTACCTCTTAAAATCAGCGAAAGAAGAGGGTACTCAGGTAAAGAAAGGGGATCTTATTTTTAAAATTGATGATTCTGACTACAGGCAAAAGGTAAACTCTTCACAGGCTGCGATGCAGTCCGCTCAGTCAGATAAAGATAATTCCTCTCTCGAGGTCAGAAAATTAACACCTTTAGTAGAAAAAGGGATAATTAGCCCCTATGAATTGGAAACAGCAAAAAGTAATTTAGAGGCTGCAAATGCAAGATTTCAACAAGCTAAAGCTGAGTATGAAAATTCATTGATAACTCTCGGTTACACAGAGATCCGATCTCCTGTTGAGGGTGTTCTCGGCAGAATACATATTAGTGAAGGATCGTTAGTAAGTTCAAATTCGACTGATGCACTTACGACTATTTCAAGTAGTGGAAATATTTTTGCGTATTTCTCTTTTGACGAAAAGAAATTATCTCCAATAAGAAAGAACGAACTACATTCTGGATTGTATAAAAATGAGAAAAAACCTGTTATTGAACTTGTTTTAGCTGATGGTTCACTTTACGATTATAAAGGGTGGCTCGTATCGGCTTCAGGTCTTATTGACCGAACCACAGGTTCCATCCAATTGAAGGTTGAATTTCCCAATCCTAATTTCTCTATACTATCGGGTAGCAGCGGAGTTTTAAGATTCCCTGCCAACTATAAAGGATGCATACAGATTCCACAAAGTGCCTCGTATGAGATGCAAGATAAGGTAATGGTTTTTGTTGTAAATGAGGACAATACAGTATCCAAAAAAAGCGTGGTTGTAGAGGGGATCTCCGGAAATAATTATGTGATTTCTGGTATAAAACAGGGTACTAAAATAGTAATTGAGGGGGTTGATAAATTGAAAGAGGGGATGAAAATAACTCCAAGAGATATAAATTAGGATGATACAGAAGATATTAAACAGACCAGTCTTAGCAACTGTAATCTCCATTGTCATTGTAATTGCAGGTATTTTGGGACTTGTATCACTTCCCATCACTTCGTATCCTGTAATTGCCCCTCCTCTTGTTCAAGTTAAGGCAAACTATCCCGGAGCAAATGCAGAGGTAGTTTTAAAAAGTGTTATCGCCCCGCTTGAGGAGCAGATCAATGGTGTAGAGGGGATGACTTATATCATTTCAACAGCAGGAAATGATGGAAGTGCGACTATTCAAGTCTATTTTGAACTCGGTTACGATGCAGATATGGCCTCGGTAAATGTTCAGAATAGGGTATCAGCAGCTTCAAGTAAACTGCCTTCATCTGTTACAAGCTATGGCGTCACAACAGAAAAGATGCAGAATACAATATTGATGATGCTATCGGTTTATTCCGAAAATCCTGAGTACGATAATGTGTTTGTAGAGAATTATGTCAGAATCAACGTCTATCCCGAGCTCCAACGGATCAATGGGGTCGGACGGGTAAATGTGTTTGGAGCAGGTGACTATGCTATGCGTGTATGGTTGGATCCGGATAAAATGTCCTCTCTAAATCTCACGCCGGCAGATATTTCTGCAGCGATTCAAGAGCAAAATCTTGAAGCTGCACCTGGAAAATTCGGACAAGATATTAACTCCGCTTTTGAGTACACTATTAAATATAAAGGTAAATTTGTTGAGCCGTCAGAGTACGAAAATATTGTAATCAAAGCATTCCCGGATGGGAGGATTTTGAAATTGGGAGATGTTGCAAGGATTGAGCTTGGTGCATTTAGTTATGCTGTCAACAACTCCTCCTCAGGTAACCCTGCAGTATCAATGGGGATCTATCAGATGGCAGGTTCAAACGCTAAAAAGGTTGTTGATGACTTGCAAAATAAAATGGATGAACTCCAAAAGGACTTCCCTGACGGACTAAAATGGGTTGCGCCCTACAATACAAACATCTTTTTGGATGCCTCTATTCATCAGGTTATAAAAACTTTATTAGAAGCATTCCTCCTTGTATTTTTAGTGGTATTGGTTTTCCTTCAAGATTTTCGTTCCACTATTATTCCAAGTATCTCAGCACTTGTGGCTCTGATCGGAACATTCTTCTTCTTGATGATCTTCGGATTTTCTATCAATATGCTCACCCTCTTTGCGTTGGTTCTTGCAATTGGAATTGTGGTAGATGATGCCATCGTTGTGGTTGAGGCTGTTCACGCCAAACTCAATGGAGGTGAAAAGAGTGTAAAAACTGCAACCTCTAAAGCGATGAGCGAGATTACCGGTGCTATTATTTCTATATCTTTAGTTATGTCAGCGGTGTTTTTCCCAGTCAGTTTTATGAGTGGTCCGACAGGAGTTTTTTATAGACAATTTGCACTGACTATCGCTTGTGCCGTTATCTTATCTGCTATTAACGCTCTCACATTGAGTCCCGTATTGTGTACCCTTCTTATTAAACACAACAAAAAAGAGGGAGAGAAGATCTCTTTGTCAAAAAGATTATCAAACTCTTTCAATGCGGCATTCGACTCAATGACAGATAAATACACTTCTATTCTCAGTATATTCTCAAAAAAGAAAATCATTCCGGTATCTATATTGGTAGGATTCGGGGTGATAGCAGCTATTCTTTTGAAAACCACTCCGTCATCATTTATTCCTAATGAAGATATGGGGATTATTATGGTCGATGTGTCTATGCCCGTAGGAACATCGCTAAGCAGAACTAATGATGTTCTTAATCAAATAGATAGCGTATGCAACACGATACCTGAGATAGTAAGTCGGATGAATGTTGCAGGGAGCAGCCTTATAAATAACTCAAACGGAGGTGCATACGGATTGATGGTGATGTCTTTGAAAAATTGGGATGAGAGGAAAGATAAGACAGTTAAAGATGTGATAAAAGAGCTAACTCAAAAAACAGCCTTTATCAAGGATGGTACTATCTTATATTTTATCCCTCCGACAGTCCCCGGATTTGGAATATCTGCTGGGTTTGAATTACAGCTTCAAGACAAAACAGGTGGAGATATCAATAAATTTTACGAGGTTCAAAACCAGTTTATTGCCGATCTTATGACAAGGCCGGAGATAATGTATGCAACTACCGGATTTAATGTCAACTCTCCACAATACCAATTTACTATCAATGCAGATAAATGTAAGCTCGAAGGGGTTTCAGTCAATAGTGTATTTAGTACATTACAAGCATACTATGGAAGCAATATTGTATCTGACTTCAACCGATTTACAAAATATTATAGGGTTGTTATCCAAGCAGAGCCACAATATAGAAGGGATATTTCATCTCTAAATTCCATAAAAGTTAAAAACTCTTCCGGGAATATGGTTCCAATCAGTACCCTTGTAAATTTTGAACGGGTTTATGGTCCTGAATCACTTACTCGGTACAATCTATTTACAGCGTCATCTATAACCGGAGCTCCTAATCCTGGATATTCATCAGGAGATGCGATTGCAGCCATTCAAGAGGTTGCAAAAGACCTTCCGGCAGGATTTGGATACGATTATTCTGGTATGACAAAAGAGGAGATCGCCTCATCGGGGCAACAAACTATTATACTCCTTATCTGCTTCATATTCGTATTCCTGATACTCTCAGCACAATATGAAAGTTACATACTTCCGTGGTCTGTTATGATTTCACTTCTTATCGGTGTCTCAGGGGTATTCATATTTATCAACCTATTCGGTATTGAAAACAATATTTATGTTCAAGTTGCAATGTTAATGCTGATCGGACTTCTCGCTAAAAACGGTATTTTGATAGTTGAGTTTGCAAAACAACGGCGTGAACAGGGGCTGTCAATAATAGAGGCGGCCATCGATGGGGCAAAAGCCAGATTAAGACCTATTCTAATGACATCATTTGCTTTCATCTTCGGGATGATTCCTCTATGCGTCGCATCAGGAGCAGGTGCTGTTGGTAACCGTTCAATCGGTATAGCTGCCGCAGGGGGTATGCTCATCGGGACACTGTTCGGAGTATTTGTAATACCTGTTATGTATATTATTTTCCAAAACTTTGATGAAAAGTTGAAGAGAAACAAAAAAGGGGAGGAAACAAGCAATGCGTAGATTATTTAGAATAATATTAGCCTTAATATTGACTTTGATTATAGCATCTTGCGCCGTTAAATATCAAAGACCAGAAGTTGATCACGACAACTTAGTGAGAGATGCAAATCCAAAAGATACCACTTTTGATATATCTAATTTAAATTGGCGTAATTTCTACAAAGATCCTATTTTGTGTGAATTAATAGATTCGGCTCTCGTTTCAAACTTAGACCTTCAAGTCGCAATAAAAAGGATAGACCAGGCCGCATCCTATTTCAAACAGAGTAAAGCCTCCATATTTCCAACCCTTGGGGCTAAAGGGTCTGCAAGTTACTCAAACACCCCCTATTTCACTGTTGGAATATCTGCCTCTTGGGAGATAGATATTTGGGGTAAACTAACTAAGGCGAAGAGAGCTAAATACCAACAACTCCTTGCACAAGAGGGGACAAAGAATGCAATTATCACACAACTGATTGCAAATCTTGCAAAATCCTATTTCACTCTGATAGCTCTCGACACCCAAAAAGAGTTCGTTGTTGAAACCATTGCCAATCGAGAGAAATACCTCGAAACGGTAAAAATGCTCAAACAGGCGGCTAAGGTGAATGAAATTGCAGTATTGCAAGCACAATCTCAACTCCTCTCAGCTCAAGAGTATCTACCCGATATTAACAATGCAATATATATCACAGAGAACACCATTTCTCTTCTATTGGGGAAGGTGCCTCAGCCCATCAAGAGGACAGAAGTTGAAAATATCAATAATCTGATAGAATTAATATCTCCTCTTGATTCTGTAGGTATTCCTGTAAATCTCCTTAGAAACAGACCCGATGTCATTGCTGCTGAGCACACTCTGATCTCTACTTTAGAGAGTTTCAACTCAGCGAAAGCTGCTATGTACCCTGCATTGACTCTATCCGGTAACATCTCTTCGGATGCAACCCAGATATCTCAATGGTTTGCAATGCCCTCATCTCTGATTTGGGGTATTGTGGGTGGATTGATCCAACCCATCTTCAACGGAAGGGCACTAAAGACCCAAAAAGAGGTGGCATACAAAGAGTTTGAAGCGGCAACATTTCAATTCAAATCCTCTGTACTTTCGGCAGGAATTGAGGTCTCCAATGCACTCTCTTCGTTTAATGCTGATAAAGAGAAGACCGCTTTGGTTGTAAAACAATTCTATACACTTGATAAAGCATACGAATACTCTGTTGAGCTATTAGTCAACGGATATGCAAGTTACTTAGATGTTCTCACTGCTCAAGAGGGGGTATTCAATGCTCAGATATCTTTGATAAGTGGGGTACAAGATTGTATAAATGACCAAATCGAATTGTATCGTGCACTTGGAGGCGGTTGGAGCGTAAATAATTGAGTTATTTAATGAGATTTTAAAAATGATATAAGTAATGGATGTAAAAGAGGCGTTAAGAAAAAACAGAAGCTATAGGAGGTATTACCAAGATGTTGAGGTCTCAAGAAAAGATCTTGAGACTATTGTTGAAGCTGCAAGATATTCACCATCAGCTAAAAACATTCAACCTCTTAAATATATCATCTCAAACGATAGGGATCTGAATAGTAAGATATTTGAGACCCTCTCGTGGGCAGGTCTTCTGAAGGATTGGAAAGGGCCTGAGGAGGGGGAGAGACCCTCTGCATACATAATTCAGTTGCACGACAAGAACATCTCTCCCGTCTATATGTGCGATGACGGAATTACTGCACAGAGTATGCTTCTTCAAGCTGTGGAGTTGGGTTTCGGTGGGTGTATTATTGCATCTGTAAAGAGAGAGACCCTTTCAAAAATCTTATCGCTAAAAGAGAATTTCTCAATAATAAATGTGATAGCCATCGGTAAACCAAAAGAGACGATTGTCATTGATGATATGGAAGATGATAATTGGAAATATTGGAGGGAAAAGGATGGAACCCATCATGTACCCAAAAGAAAACTTTCTGAGATCATTCTGAGTGCTCTATTGATTCTCGCTTTGACCTTATCAATATCGGGATGTCGCTATTTTAACAAGAGTAATCCATACAATCTAAATATTATCGACTCGATTGAGGAGTACAATGAGAGTATAAATAAAGATGGCGACAACAAGTTGGTCAATCTAAAAACATTGATTCCAAACATAGTTTTAGATATTAGGTATGCAGACACAGCAAATTTTACCCATACAAAGATATATGATGATGCACAGGCCTTTTTAAGACTTCCTGCGGCAGAGGCAATAAAATCTGCCCAAGAAGAGCTTAACAAATCGGGAATCGGGATTAAAGTCTATGACTCTTATCGTCCATACAGTGCAACATTGTATTTTTACGAAGTTTGTAAAGACACCAATTTCGTAGCATTTCCAGGCACCGGATCGGTTCATAACAGGGGTTGTGCAATTGATCTGACACTTATTGACCTTGCTACTGGGAGTGAATTAGAGATGCCTACCATTTTTGATGATTTTTCACCGAAAGCTGCCCCCTACTATGATGATCTCCCGATGAATATCATTACTAACAGAAGAAAATTACAATATATAATGAAGAAAAACGGATTTGAGGTCCACCCTTCAGAGTGGTGGCACTTCAATTTCAAAAGCGATAAAGAGTTCGCTATTATGAATATCCCATTTGAAGAACTATAATTTTAATATAAAAAAACATTATGAAACGTACCAAATTATTATCTGTTCTCTTAGCTATTTTCATAGCTATTCCCGCAACATCACAAATTATTTCCAACAATGAAGGAGGTATGGTAAACCCCGAGTTGATGCTTACAAATTATCAAAAATTTGTAATGAAAGCCGGTAATTATACCAAAATGCAACTATCAGAACCTATCATTATGAAAATTGGTTCTGCATCTACCCTCGGCGGATTTACACTTAGGGCTGAAAAAACCACAGATATGGCAACAGGTGCTTCAAAACAAGCAGTAAAGATTATGCCCAATTCAGCTACAGGAATCGGCAAAATCGTTGGTAAAGCAACAGCAGGTCTTGCAGGTGGCGCAGATGGAGTATATTATATCGATTATGAAGATCTTCCTGGACTACTTAAAGCTATTGAGAAAATGAAAAAAGATACTGAAGTTATCCCTTCCGTTTACACAAGATATGTATATACTTGCCGTGGTGGATTTAGCTTCTCATCAGCTTATGTAGTAGCAGCTAAGAAGGCTATTTGGATGGGTGAAATCATAGGTACTGGCGATATGCCGCTTAGTGACTTCTTCGACGAAATGGTAAAAGCTTTTACAGAAATTCAAAAAAACTTTGCATCATTTAAATAAAAAAATCAATGAAAAAACTTTGGCACGAACTTTGAATATTCGTATGCAGATAGTTTTTTCATAGGTTAAGTTTTAGGTTAAGTAAAAAAGGATATTGAAGTGATTTAGTATCCTTTTTCTTTTATTTATTTTTTATTTAGGAAAAAGTCACTTATATTTGCGCGCCTTTTCTCGAGAAGATAAGGAGGTTACAATTACTAATTACATTTAATAAACCTTAAAATGGCTGTTAAAATTCGCTTAACCCGCCACGGAAAGAAGAATAGCGCTTTCTTTCACATAGTAGTGGCTGACGGTCGTGCTCCACGCGACGGTCGTTTCATAGAGCAAATTGGCTCTTACAATCCAAACACAAATCCTGCAACAATAG
This sequence comes from uncultured Muribaculaceae bacterium, assembly GCA_964397445.1. Classification (GTDB taxonomy): domain Bacteria; phylum Bacteroidota; class Bacteroidia; order Bacteroidales; family UBA932; genus CAYNHZ01. The sequence continues at coordinate 20,710 of CAYNHZ010000001.1, forward strand.
TTCTCAATAGTGAGAAAGCATTGGACTGGCTTAATAAAGGTGCTCAACCATCAGATACTTGCCGCAGAATTCTCTCTTTCGAGGGTGTTCTACTCAAGAAACATCTAAATGGTGGTGTAACTAAAGGGGCTATTACAGAAGCTGTTGCAGAACAAAGATTCAATGCTTGGAAAGCACAGAAAGATGCCAAAGTATCATCTAAAATACAAAATCTTTCAAAAGAGAAAACCGCTGCTTTCAAAGAAAGTTTGAGTGCAGAGGCTAAGGTCAACCAAGAGAGGGCTGACGCTATTGCAAAGAGAAAAGCTGAAGAGGCACTAAAAGCTCAAGAGGCTGCTGCAAAGGCTGCTGCTGAGGCTAATGCTTCACAAGAGGCAGCAAAAGTTGCTGAAACTCCTGCAGAAAATACAGAAGCTTAACACCAAAATGTACCCGGCAACCGATAATTTGCTGCCGATGGCTCAGGTGTTAAAATCTTACGGCACCGAAGGGGAAATTATTGCTAATTTTCGCTCTGAAGTTTTAGAAGATATAAACATTAAAGAACCGATATTCCTGATTTTTGATGGACTATCGGTTCCTTTTTTTATCAACTCTATCGAGGCAAAAGGGAGTAAAAGGGCTAAAATAAAGTTTGAAGATATAGACTCTCTCGATGAGGCAGAGGAGATTGTGGGGAGAACTCTCTTTATAGAGGATAAAAAAAAGAGTGTTAAAGCAAAAGTGGATTCAACTCTCTATATTGAAGACCTAATCGGATATGAATTATATGGTCAAGAGGACAATCATATCGGTACTATAAAAAATGTTTTCGATTTTTCAGGCAATATTTGCCTCTCTATTGAAAATGATAAACTTGTCCCTTTTCACGAAGAGATTGTTATCAAGATAGAAAAAAAGAAGAAAAAGATAACACTCGCAATAGACGAGGCAATCTAAAACCCGCTACTTGTCAGAGAAGTTGGCAAGCAACTCCCTTACCTTACTAACCTTTTCATTTAGAAGCTCTTCGCTGGTAGCCTCGCAAATAAAACGGAGATATGGTTCGGTATTAGAGGGTCTGATATTAAACCACCATTGAGGAAACTCAACCCGATACCCATCAAAATCCATACTCAAAGTTGGTTTCTCTTTTGATATAAAATAGTCCCTGACAGCATCCATTGCATCACTCTTCCGCTCGATTTTAAAATTTATTTCCCCGGAATTTTTATATTTTTCAATTCTATATATCATATTTGAAACCGAAATTCCCCTCTTCTTCATCTGAGCGATTATATCAAGAATAATTAAAGAGGCAAGGATACCGCTATCAGAATAGAAAAAATCTTTAAAATAATAGTGTCCTGCGAGTTCACCGCCAAATAAACCGTCAATTTCACGAAGTTTAGGGGCAGCAAAAGCCCGTCCAACCCTCCAAGTGTTGATAACACCACCCATAGAGGAGAGGTACTCACCAACAGCTTTAGAACTCCTAATATCTTGTAGAATATTTACAGGTCTTTTATATGGGTTTTTAGATATTTTTTTTGCAGCTTCACTTGTTCCGACACCCTCTAAAAAGAAATGTCCGAGTAAAGCGATCATTAAGTCGGGTGATATAAATCGCGAGTTTTCATCTACAAACATCACTCTATCAGCATCTCCGTCATAAATAACACCTATATCGCACTTGTGGTCCCTAACAAAATTACGGAGGGCAAGGGTATTTTTTGCAACAAGAGGATTCGCCTCGTGATTTGGAAATGTTCCATCCAACTCATCAAAAATATAACTGATACCACTATCCAAAATATCTTTTACAAAAATGGATGCCATTCCGTTAGACAAATCCATTGCAATGTTAAGATTCGAATAATCCCCCTTAAATGTCTTTAAGAAAGCAATATACTCCTCTTTTATATCCATATCAAAAACTTCTCCCCTTTTCTCTTTGGCAACCACCTCACATTTGCGATTATCTTTTATCCACCCCTCAATCGTCCCCAATCCATTGGCATAACCTATCGGAAGGGCATTTTCACCGGACACCTTCAATCCATTATCTTGTCTTGGATTGTGAGAAGCAGTTATCTGCACAGAGCCTTTAAAGCCCTTGGAGGCAGTGGCATAATAGACCATCGGGGTGGTAGCCAGACCGAGATCATACACATCTGCCCCTGAATCTGTAATCCCTGCAATCAGATATTGATGTATTTCTGGAGAGGACTCCCTTACATCTCTACCGACTAATATTTTATCTGTTTTTAACAATTCGGAGAGGAAAAATCCAACCTTATAGACTATGTATTTATCAAAATCTTTATTGTATTCCCCCCTAATATCGTATGCGTGAAATGCTCCCATATTTATGCTTTTTCTAATTTAATTTTGTAAGATGCACGTACTTTCCCCTTTGAAATATTGTGCAACTTACTACTAATCATCTTTTTACGAATAGGTGCCACTCTATCCACAAAGAGTACGCCATCCAAATGATCCATCTCGTGCTGAACCATACGGCAGGCAAACATATCAAAATCTTCTACTATTTTATTAAGATTTTCATCATAGAACTCAATAGTGATATTCTTTGGTCTACTAATATCGCAATGAATATCGGGGACACTCAAGCACCCCTCGCTATAGTCAATCATCTCCTCGCTTTCAGAAACGATCTTAGGATTGATCATTGTCCTCTTAAAACCACGTAAATATGAATACTGATCGGAGAAATCGCTCCCATCCACAACCAAAAGTCTGATATTTTTACCGATTTGAGGAGCAGCTAAGCCAACCCCGTCAGCATTTTTCATCGTCTCAAACATATCGGCGATAAGGATTTTCAACTCCTCTCTATTTACAGTATCAATATCAATCTCTAATGCTTTCTCCCTTAAAACATCAGAACCATAAACATATATAGGTAATAACATATTTTATTTCTTAAATATTTTACAAAAATACTACTTTTTATCACTTCTATCAAGGAATGTTTGGAGGATTATAGCTGCACTCACCTTATCCACTGCAGATTTATCACGACGATCGCTCTTTTTTACTCCGCTATCTATCAACGACTGAAATGCGAGGACAGATGTAAATCTCTCATCTTCTAAAGTTATTGGGATATCAGGAAAATTTTTTTTGAGCTGTTTTAGAAATATATCCACATATATTGCAGATTGAGAAGGGAGGTTATTGAGATTTCTTGGATACCCCACAATAAACCTCTCAACCTTTTCTTTTTGGGTATAAATTTTGAGATATTCCATTATCTTTGCAGATGGAACTGTATCAAGGGGCTGTGCAAATATTCCGAGTGGATCACTCACAGCTACACCGACACGTTTATTACCGTAGTCTATCCCTATTATTCGATTCATTCCGCAAATTTAAGTTAAATATTTTATGGCTAAGAAAAATAGAGAAAAAAGAAAGAAACTTTCAAAAATGTACCGCTTTGCCGTTATAGATGATGAAAGCCATAAAAATCTATTTATTTTCAGAGGGACGAGATTAAAATTAATCATTGTTCTATCTATCGTCACGATAGTATTAATCGGAGGGATGTTTAGTTTAGTTGCTTACACCCCAATAAGATTGCTTATTCCCGGATACCCCTCTTATGAGACACAAAAAGCGGCTTTGGACAACGCTTCAAAAGCCGATTCACTGGAAAATGAGATAAAAATGTGGAAATTGCAATTGGTCAATATACAGCGGATCATCACCGGAAAAGAACCGCTAAAAATGGATACCACTTCCACTGCCCCCACTATGAATGATAGTAATATAACAATGCCTATAAGATCCACCTCGAAAGAGGATTCCCTCCTTCGAGAAGAGGTGGTAAAACAAGAGCAGTTTAATATCTCTTCAAAAAAAGATGGTAAAATCGTTCAGATTGAAGGCCTATTATTCTTTCCACCGGTGAAAGGGGTTGTTACAGAAGAGTATAATCGTTCGATCGGCCACCCATACATTGATATTGCTACCTCCGCAAATTCCATTGTTAGTGCTATTTTGGACGGTACTATTATATCGGCCGGATGGACAGACGATGCAGGATATACCATCCAGATTCAACATAGTAACGACCTTATTTCCATATATAAACACAATATTAGGATAATAAAACAACCTGGAGAGAGAGTTCAAGCCGGAACCCCTATATCCATAGTTGGGGACGCAGGGAAACTCAGTACCGGCACCCATTTACATTTTGAGTTGTGGCACAAAGGTGAGCCCATCAATCCTACATTATATATTAATTTTTAATAGAAATGGGTAAAAGAAAGATTGCAATTTTGGGGTCCACAGGTTCGATCGGAACACAAGCATTACAAGTTATTAGCGAACACCCCGATATGTTTGAGGTTGAGCTCCTTACAGCGAACAATAATTGTGACTTACTTATTGAACAAGCTATCAGATTTGATGCAAATGCAGTTGTTATCAGCAATGTTATCCACTACGATAAAGTGTCCGAAGAGTTAAAACCTTACGACATAAAGGTATTTGCAGGGAACGAATCCATCATAGAGATCCTTTCGTCAAGTACCAACATTGATGTTGTTCTGGCTGCAATGGTTGGATTCAGCGGACTTGAACCAACAATAGCCGCTATCAAATCGAAAAAGACAGTTGCCCTTGCAAATAAAGAGACACTTGTAGCAGCAGGTTCGATAATCATCTCATTAGCTAAACAATACGGTTGTCCTATTATCCCTGTGGATTCTGAACATTCAGCTATTTTTCAGGCACTTCAGGGAGAGAGAAGTAAGATCCAAAAGATCATCTTGACTGCATCAGGAGGCCCTTTTTTAAACACCCCAATATCATCTTTCAACTCAATTACAAAAGAGGATGCACTAAACCATCCAAAATGGAGGATGGGGTCAAAAGTATCTATTGACTCTGCAAGTATGATGAATAAAGGATTTGAGATGATTGAAGCTAAATGGCTTTTTGGAGTAGAACCCTCAGATATAGAGATTGTAGTTCATCCTCAGTCAATTATACACTCAATGGTGGAGTTTCAAGACGGCTCTGTGATAGCTCAAATGAGTAATCCGGATATGAAAATCCCTATTCAATATTCATTTTCCTACCCATACAGACTGAGCATAAATACCAAAAAATTAGACTTAACCAAGATCGGTTCACTAACTTTTATCAAACCTGACACCGATAAATTTCCTTGCATAAAGATAGCTTACGAAGCTATTGAGAGGGGTGGAAATATCCCTTGCGCAATGAATGCCTCCAACGAGATGGCTGTAAATGCATTTTTGGAGGGTAAAATCAAGTTTTTATCAATACCCCGTATAATTGAGGAGACTATTTCTAAATGCGACTTTATTGCTCAACCATCATTAGACGATATTTTCAAAACAGATAAGAGTAGTAGGGAGACAGCACAAGTTTTAATAAACAATATTAACTAAAACAAAACACTTAAATGGATATAATAATCAGAATTATACAGGTAATATTAGCCCTTTCGATACTAATTGTAGTACACGAATTTGGTCATTATATATTTGCACGTATTTTTAAAATAAGGGTTGAGAAATTTTACCTATTTTTTCCTCCTGCCATCTTCAAATACAAACCAAAGAAGAGCGATACCGAATTTGGAATCGGCTGTATTCCACTCGGAGGATTCTGTAAAATATCCGGAATGATAGATGAGTCAATGGATAAAGAGGCTATGAAACAAGAGCCGCAAGAGTGGGAATTTAGGAGTAAACCGGCGTGGAAACGCCTTCTTGTGATGTTTGGAGGGGTTTTATTCAATGTAATACTCGCCATCTTTTTGTTTAGTTCCATATTGTTTACTTGGGGAGAGGAGTATCTTAAAAATCAAGATGCAAAATATGGAATAGAGGTAAACGAACTCTCAAGAGAGATCGGATTTAGGAGTGGAGATAAGATTCTCACTTTTGATAACATTTCTCAATTGGATGTTGATTTTAAAGAGTTGCAAATCAATCTTGCACGATCACAAGCACAAGAGGCTACAGTCCTTCGCGGTAGAGATACGGTAACCATAAAAATAGATCAAGCATATTTTCCTGCTATCCTCAATACTCCCGGAATGTTTGGATTGATTACCCCTATCTTGATCAAAGAGATACCAGACACATCTATAAACAAAGAGGCAGGGTTTTTGCCTGGTGACCGATTTGTTTCGGTTAATGGGGAAAATATATTATCTGTTTATGATCTTCAATCATCTTTGAAATCCTATGCGGGACAAACCGTAAATATAATTTTCAAAAGAGGAAGTGACACCCTTACAATCCCTTCAAAAGTTAGTCAAGCAGGATTGATTGGGGTTATGCTCTCCGGAGATATTTCTGATTTCAATGTTACAAAAAAGGAATATTCTCTACTCTCCGCAATACCGGCCGGATTTAACAAAACTTTCAAAACTATAGGTAATTATGTAAAAGAGTTGAAACTTATTTTCACTCCCGAAACAGAAGCATATAAATCGGTTGGTAGTTTCATTGCTATAGGGAGTATTTTTCCAACCTCTTGGAATTGGCAGATATTCTGGAATATTACAGCTTGGCTCTCTGTTATGCTTGCAGTGCTCAATATATTACCTATTCCTGCATTGGATGGGGGGCATATTTTATTCACCTTATACGAGATCATAACCGGGAAGAAACCATCTGACAAATTTTTGGAATATGCCCAGATATTTGGAATGATTATCCTATTTTTACTACTCTTCTTGGCATTCGGAAACGACATATACAGGTTATTTAAATAAACACTATAATGAAAACATTAAGACTAATACCTTTTCTCTTTCTTTCACTTTTTATCGTTGTTTCTTGTTCCAACAAAAACACCGACAAAAGCATATACTTACCAAGTATAAGTGGAAAAGCCGGAGATCTTTTAATAGTGATGGAAAAGCCTCAATGGGAGGGTGAAATCGGTTCAATATTGAGAGACAATCTAACTGCCGATTATCCGTTTTTGCCCCAAAAAGAGCCTATCTTCACCCTTTATAACTCACCTCACGGATCGTTTAAAGGGGGGTTTTTGGTTCATAGAAACATCTTAATATTGGATATATCGGAAGATGTTGATACCTCCAAAGTCACAATAACAAATGATGTTTGGGCATCGCCACAGATAGTTGCGAGAATATATGCCAAAAACCAAGAAGATGCCATAAATCTCATTGATTCGAATATTGGGCTAATCATCAATTCAATCGAACAAAAAGAGAGGGATAGGATCATAAACAACTCTAAAAAGTTTGAAGATTTGGGATTGAGAAAAATAGTTGAGAATAATTTTGGAGGATCACCTTATTTTACAAAAGATTACAGTGTCAAAAAAGCAACACCTGATTTTATATGGATTTCGCACGAAACCACCTATGTAAATCAAGGCATCCTTATGTATAAACTTCCATATAAAGATCTCTCGGAGATTGATGTTGATCTGATTATTCCACAGATTGACTCGGTTCTTGAAGCAAATGTTCCTGGTATGAGAGATAATAGTTTTATGGTTATTGGAAATATGCTTAAACCGGGGATGAGCTACGTTCAATTCAAGAACAGAAATTTTGTTGAAATCAGGGGGCTGTGGGAACTTAAAAATGATTTTATGGGAGGCCCTTTTATTTGTCATATTTTCCCGGATAAAAGCAATGGATACCTTACTGTTATACAGGGATTTGTGTATGCTCCAAAATTTGATAAGCGAAACTATCTGAGATATGTGGAGTCAATTCTATATTCATTTGATTGGAAAAAATAACATTTTTTTGCAATGAGAATTTGTATCGTAAGAAAATATTTTTACCTTTGCACTCCCAAAATGAACAGCATTGTTTATAATGGGTAGTATGGTGGGTTCGTCTAACGGTTAGGACTCAAGATTTTCATTCTTGCAATAGGGGTTCGATTCCCCTACCCACTACGAAATAAAAAATAATTATAATGGCAAATCACGCATCAGCTGACAAGCGCAATCGCCAAAGCGAGACACGCAGATTGCATAATCGTTATTATGCGAAAACAACAAGAAACGCTATCAGAGCGTTGAGAAATACAACCGAAAAAGAAGCAGCAGTAGCTTTACTGCCAAAAGTTTCTTCTATGATAGACAGACTTGCAAAGATCAATGTAATACACAAAAACAAGGCAGCTAACCTTAAAAGCGGTATTTCAGTATTTGTAAATAATTTGTAAGTTTTTACGTTTTAGTCCAAGACTTTTAAAAAACTTTCCTTGCTTTGGGAAAGTTTTTTTTATGTCATCAAATCTATCAATAAAAAAGTGGATTGGGGAAGAGCGACCGAGGGAAAAATTGATCCATAATGGTGCAGCCTCCCTATCTGTTCCGGAGTTATTAGCTATCCTTATAAGAACAGGACACTCCGAAGGAAATGCAGTGGAAACATCGCGACAGTTACTTCTATCAGCAGAGAATTCTTTAAAAAATCTATCGAAATTTTCTATCGAAAAAATGTGTGATACTAATGGAGTAGGGGTTGTAAAAGCGATATCTATAATTGCAGCATTTGAATTGGCCTCTCGACTCGCTTCAGAAATACCGGAAGAGATGCCAACAATATCTTCATCTGGTTCTGTTGTGAAAATCATTGCCCCATATATCAAAAATCTCGACTATGAAGAGTGTTGGGTATTATATCTAAACCGAGCAAACAAACTGATATTCAAAGAGAAAATAAGTAAAGGAGGGATAAATGCTACAATAATAGATATCAGATTGATCATCAAAAGGGCAATAGAAAAGTTGGCCAGTGCTATAATTATGGTGCATAACCACCCTTCAGGAAACCCTATCCCCGGAGAACAGGATAAAAAACAAACTAAAATATTAAAAGATGCAGCCTCTATGTTGGATATCTCTTTACTTGATCATATTATCATAGCCGGAAATAATTTTTACAGCTTTTCTGACGAAGGGATAAACATCAAGTAACCTCGGATACATCCCAATTAATATTTTGTATTAGAGAAAAATACAACTACCTTTGGGCAAAATTATTTTACTATGGAAATCATAAATCTATGCAGTTCCAACTCTGTCCTTAATCAATTTATTATTGAAATGAGAGATAATACTATCCAGAAAGATAGTATGAGATTTAGAAGAAATCTTGAAAGATTGGGAGAAATCTTTGCATATGAAGTAAGCAAGACATTGAAATACAAATCTATTGATGTCAATACCCCCCTTGGTATTGCCACTTCCAATGCCATTGCAGATGAGATAGTCATTGCTTCAATTATGAGAGCAGGACTTCCCCTTCACAATGGGATCTTGAACTATTTTGATAAAGCACAGAATTCATTTGTTGCTGCGTACAGAAAATATGGAAAAGATAATAAATTTTCCATTCAGGTAGAATATGCAAGCTCCACGGATATTGATGGAAAAGTATTGATTCTTGCAGATACAATGATTGCTACAGGGGCATCTATTATTCTAACATACAGAAAATTATGTGAAAAAGGAGCACCTGACAGACTCCATATAGTAGGTGCAATAGCAAGTAAGGAGGGAGTAGATAATCTCGCCAAAAGTATTCCAAACGACAACACAACTTTATGGGTTGCTGCGATTGATGAAGAATTGACTAATAAATCGTTTATTATACCAGGTCTTGGAGATGCCGGTGATTTAGCATACGGCACAAAATTGTAACTAAATCTCTTTTCTCAATCTTGCGATAGGGAGGTTGAGTTGTTCCCTATATTTTGCAACTGTACGGCGAGCCACTTTATATCCCTTTTCTGAAAGGACCGATACCAACTCCTCATCAGTAAGGGGTTTACGCTTATCTTCTGCCTCAATACTTTCAGATAGAACTTTCTTAATCTCTCGTGTCGACACCTCTTCGCCATTCTCCGTCATAAGACCCTCTGAGAAGAAATACTTCAACGGATAGATTCCAAAATGGGTCTGAATGTATTTGCAATTTACAACCCTTGAGATTGTTGATATATCAAGTCCGGTCCTCTCGGCTATATTCTTTAAAACCATCGGTCTTAACTTAGTCTCATCTCCATCAATAAAATACTCCCTTTGGAACTGTAAAATCGCATTCATGGTGTTTTGCAAAGTATTTTGCCGTTGCTTTATAGCCTCAACAAACCATTTTGCCGAATCCAATTTTTGCTTCACAAATGTGGCTGCCTCCTTACCTGAACGGGAAGAGGCATTTGATGATGCCAACAACATATCGGCATAACGTTTATTGATTCTCAACTCAGGAACCGAAAATTTCGGCATAGTCAAAATCAGCTCGCCATCTTTGGTCTCTAAGATAAAATCCGGGATAACTTGCTGTGCTTGTTCTACATAAGAATCATCTATCTGACCTCCAGGACGGGGATTAAGGTGGATAATTTCATCTATTGCCCCCTTCAACTCCTCCTCTGAGATAGACATTTTTGACATAATCTTGTCATAATGCTTCTTTGTAAATTCGGTAAAAAAGTCGGACAATATCGTCTCTGCGTTTTTTTGAGTTGGCGATTCTGCTTTCGAATGTATTTGCAATAACAGGCACTCCCTAAGATCCCTCGCCCCTATCCCTACAGGTTCAAACTCTTGTATTTTTTTGAGAATAGCCTCAACCTTATCGATAGTAGTCTCAATATTCAACCTAAAGGCAATATCATCTGTGAGTGATTCCAAATCTCGTCTCAAATATCCGTCGTCATCAAGACTTCCGATAATAAAAACCGCAATCTTTTTGTCATCACCTCTTAAATCACTATATCCGAGTTGCATCTCGAGATTTTGTTGAAAACTCTCTCTTACCGAAAAGGTGTTGTATTGCGGCTTAAGATCTTTTCCCTGGTTATTAACATAAAGTTTGTAAGAGGGGGTTTGATCATCGGTGGAATAATCACTTAGTGAGACATTTTTAGGTGCACTATCATCGTCTGCATCACTATTTGAAACCTCATCAAGTACGGGATTTTCCTCCAATTCTTTTTTAATCCTCTGCTCAAGCTCAAGAGTAGGCAGCTCTAACAGCTTGATTGTCTGTATTTGGAGAGGAGAAAGCCCCTGTTGTAACTTCTGTTGTAAACCTTGTTTTAGCATATTAGAATACAAATATAAGATATTTTTTAACTTTGCAAAGCACTAAATACTACCCCTATGTCCGGAAAAGAGGAAATATTATCCATAGACATTGAAAATATTATAAAAATCAAAAGCGGTAAACACACCTTACCAATTCCTCGATTTGTTTTCAACTATATAAAACGGGTTATTCACCAAGATGAGATTAACGATATTCTCAGAAATAATCACCATCTACAAGGAATAGAATTTGCAAAAGGGGCACTTAAAGAGATGAATATCAAATACAATGTTCATTGCAATTACCCTATTGACAAGTCAAAACGATATATTTTTGTCTCAAATCATCCCCTCGGGGGGCTTGATGGACTGGTCCTCATCGCCTATATAGGATCCACTTTTGGAAGTGTGAAATTTGTTGTCAATGATTTGCTTATGAATATTAAGCCCCTCTCTCCCATATTTATTCCTATAAATAAATATGGAAAGATGAGTCATAACTATGCCTCAATGATCAATGACACTTTCGCCTCTGATGAGCAGATATTGTACTTTCCTGCAGGGATATGTTCAAGAATGATTAATGGTATAATCCAAGACACCGAATGGAAAAAGACATTTCTCACTAAGGCAATAGAGAGTAATCGTGATATTGTACCGATTTATTTCTCAGGGAGTAATACTAAGTTTTTCTACAGACTTGCAAAAATTAGGAAGTTTTTTGGAATAAAGTTTAACATTGAAACATTTTATCTCCCTGACGAAATGTTCAAACAAAAAAACAGTATCTTTGATCTATATATTGGAGAAAACATACCAATTTCTACTATTGATAATTCAAAATCCATTAAAGAGTGGACAAATTTTATCAGAAATAAATGTTATGAAATCTCCAAAAAGATAAATAATCAATAATTCAAATCTTCATCAATATGAAACCCGTTATAAAGCCTGTCGATAGAAACCTTATTCTAAACGAACTGACTTCAGACAAGTATATTAGGAATACAAGAAAAGGTGAAAATGAATTATATGAGGTAACTGCTGAGGACTCCCCTAATATTATGAGGGAGATTGGCCGTCTTAGGGAGATCTCTTTTAGATTAGCAGGGGGCGGAACCGGTAAATCTACAGATATCGACCCATTTGACACCGATGAACACTATCCTTATAAACAGCTAATAGTCTGGGATCCGCACGATGAAGAGATACTCGGTGGATACCGTTATATTTTGTGCGGAGGGATTGATCCAAATAAAATGGCAACTAAAGAGTTGTTCTCATTTTCTCAAAAGTTTATTGATGAATATCTCCCTTTTACAATCGAGCTTGGAAGATCTTTTATTCAACCCAATTATCAAGGGACAAACATTAAAAGAAAAGGGCTCTACTCTTTGGATAATTTATGGGATGGACTTGGAGCTTTGATGGTAAAATATGATAATTATAAATATTTCTTCGGAAAGGTAACAATGTATACATCATACAATTACAAGGCAAGAAATACTTTGCTTCACTTTTTGAACAAATATTTCTCTGATTCTGATAAATTGGTAGTTCCCATCAAACCTATTGATTATGATGCCGAGAATAAATACTTCGTAGAGCTATTTGAAAATCTCGAATATAAAGAGGCCTATAAAGTGCTCTCAAAAGAGATTAAAAATAATGGGGAGTTTATACCTCCGCTTATCAATTCATATATGAATCTATCACCCTCAATGAAAGTCTTCGGAACAGCTATCAACGATGGATTCGGCGGAGTTGAAGAAACTGGTATATTGGTAAATATCAAAGATATATACCCTGAAAAAGTAGAACGCCATCTAAAGCCGGTTCAATTCCTTATCCAATCAATGGCGATGAGATTTAGACCTAGATGGTGGAGAAAGACTCTCTAACGATAAATGCAGATGGATACTCTGCCTTTATCTGATTAAGAAAGCGCATAGCATCCGATTTTGTTCTAAAATCGCCGACGGTAACTTTGAAATAGGGATTTACATACACCCTGTAAACAGGGATATCCGGATATTGTTTTGAAAAATTGAAGACAATTTGCTCTGATACATTTCTTGCATTTTGACTGTTGTCGAAGAATATTCGAAGTCTAAACCCTGTTGTTCTTCTTTTTTTATTCTTCTCAATCTGCTTATTCATAGCGAGATTAAGAGAGTCTGAAGAAGAGACGCTCTTACCGAGAGAGTTTATCAATTTTTGGTATGTCAAAGTATCCCTAACAACAACTACTGTAGTATCTTGCCCCCTAAGACCTATTGAGGCAAACAAAAATCCTATAATTAATACAATTGATGCTCTATTCATTTTCTAAAATTAACAAATTATCTATCTAAATCTCTTAATAACTTTGTTTAGAGGTACATTTTTAAACTTATACACCTTCCTTTTTCCATTGTCAGATCTCAACGCTATCTTGCAAGTAATCATAAAATCGTCTACTTTCCAGCTCTTTATGTTCAATCCTGTAGAGAGAAGCGTTAAGGGGTCATCTATTGTAATAAAAACGGTAGCAGGGACCCCCCCTTTAAATCGAGGAGCTACCGAAGGAATATCTGAAATGTGAAAATCTGCAAATATTCTCTCTTTTTTAAATAAAGACCCTTCAAATGTTGTCAAAAAAACTGTTGTGTTAAGGGGGTTATCAACTTCCACTTCAAATCCTACTGTGGCCTTTGATGTACTTTCAAGCTTGAAAGAGATCAATTTAACACCATTAACTTCAACATCTTTGTAATAATTACAACTACTGAAAAGTATTAGGGAGAATAATAATAAAACGGTAAATCGCTTCATAAATAAATTGTTTGATTTGCAAAGATATAAAAACTTATCTTTGCAGTTGCTATGACAAAGAATAAAGTATTTATTGAAACATATGGCTGTCAAATGAATGTATATGACAGTGAAGTGGTCCTTTCCATTTTAGAGAAAGACAATTATTCAATCTGCAACTCAATAGAAGAGGCAGATCTAATTTTGGTGAACACTTGCTCTATACGGGAAAATGCCGAACAAAGGGTGTGGGGAAGGCTTGACAGATTTTTACAAGAGAAGAAGAAAAGAGATCATATTACCGTAGGGGTACTTGGGTGTATGGCAGAAAGACTTAAAGAGGAGCTCTTAAAACACCCTGCTGTAGATTTAGTTGCAGGACCTGATTCTTACCGGGATCTTCCAAGACTTATACGGATGCTCTCCGAAGGGGACAAGCAGATTAACACTATCCTCTCAAGTGAAGAGACCTATGCAGATATCTCTCCTGTTAGGATGGATAAAAACGGAGTGACCTCTTTTATCTCAATAATGAGGGGGTGCAATAATATGTGTACCTACTGCATTGTTCCCTATGTAAGGGGGAGGGAGAGAAGCAGGGATCCCAACACAATCGTTAATGAAGCTAAAAACCTTTATAATCAAGGATATAGAGAGGTTAATCTGCTCGGACAAAATGTCGATTCCTACCTTTGGCGAGATCCAAATAATCCCACAAATACTGTTTCTTTTGCTCAACTCATAGAGTTGGTTGCCCTTATAGCTTCTGATCTGAGGGTAAGATTTTCAACCTCGCACCCAAAAGATATGAGTAATGGTGTCCTCTATTCTATGGCACTCTATCCAAATATCTGCACACATATCCACCTGCCGGTACAGTCAGGAAGCGACAAGATGTTGTTGAAAATGAATAGAAAATACACTCGAAGTTTATTTTTGGAAAGGGTTGCTAAAATCAGAGAGGTTATCCCAAATGTTTGTATAACTACCGATATAATCGCCGGCTTTTGTTCTGAAACTGAGGAGGATCACAAAGAAACACTCTCTTTGATGGAGGAGGTTATATTTGATGGTGCCTTTATGTTCCAATATTCTCAAAGGCCCAATACAAAAGCAGCCAAAAGTTTTGAAGATGATGTCCCTACCGAAATAAAGACAAAAAGGCTTAATGAAATAATAGAGTTACAAAACAAACACTCATTGATCTCCAATCAAAAATCAATTGGAGAGGTATTTGATGTTCTAATAGAAGGGGTCTCCAAACGGAAAAAAGATGAATTCTTTGGTAGAACATCAGGAAATAAAGTTTGCGTATTCCCTGCTGGGAGTCACAAGATAGGAGAATATGTAAACATACTTATAGAAAGCTGTACATCAGCTACTTTAATTGGCAGAATTATTAAATAATAGAATTATGACAAAAATGAGAACTACCTATTTAGGTAACCTTCGCACAGAGATTGAACATCTTCAATCAGGAAATAAGATTATAACAGATGCACCTTTGGATAATAATGGGAAAGGTGAATACTTCTCCCCAACAGATATTTTTTCATCCTCTTTAGGATCTTGTATGTTGACAATTATGGGAATGTCCGCAAATTCTTATGGTTTCTCCATCGACGGCACAACATTAGAGATTGAAAAAATTATGGTTGCTAATCCAAGGAGGGTTGGTGAAATCATTATTACTTTCAATTTTCCTAAAGGAAGCAACTTTACAGAGAAAGAGAAAAGGCTTATTGAATCGGCTGCAAGAACCTGCCCGGTAGCCAATAGCCTTCATCCGGATATCAAGAAAACTATTAATTTCAACTATTAGAAATTTTAAATTTTCTAAATAAGATTTCAATTAAAAAAGATGGGGTAGAGCAGACTATAACGTCCACTCTACTCCATCTTTAGTATCCTTTATTTGAATACCTAAATCTTTGAGTCTGTCTCTAATAAGGTCGCTTGTTGCAAAATCTTTTTTAGCTTTCGCCTCTTTTCTAACATCAAGCACCATCTCAACAAGACCATTTACCACCGACTCTGAATTGCCTTCACTACTCTCATCTTTCAACCCGAACACATTTGGAACTATTTCGTTTAAAATCTCAGATAACTTAACTTTATCATCCTCAGAAATATCTACGGAACCATCCTTTATCTGATTTACAATCTTCACTGCATCAAATACATAAGAGAGGGCAATGGGGGTATTCATATCATCACATAAAGCATCATAAACCCCATCATATACTCTTGCTACCTCCTCAAAATCCACTTTTGCAGTAGATGAAAGCGATACTAAGTCTTTTTGCGCTTGGAAGATCCTCTTCAAACCTTTCTCAGCCGCTTTTAGGGCATCATTACTAAAATCAAGTGTGCTACGATAGTGGGCCTGCAAAATAAAAAATCTCACAGTCATCGGAGAATATGCCTGCTCCAAAATTTTATGGGTACCTGAGAATAGCTCATTAAGAGTTATGAAATTACCCAAAGATTTGCCCATCTTTTGGCCGTTTATTGTTATTAGATTATTGTGCATCCAATACCTAACCCCAGCACTCCCTCGTGCAGCTTTATTTTGAGCCATCTCACATTCGTGGTGAGGAAATTGAAGATCGATACCACCACCGTGTATGTCAAACTCATCTCCCAGATATTTTGCACTCATAGCAGAACATTCGAGGTGCCATCCCGGAAATCCCTCTCCCCAAGGTGAATTCCATTTCATAATGTGCTCAGGTGCGGCTCTCTTCCATAGAGCAAAGTCAAATGACGAATGTTTGTCGTCTTGTCCATCCAAAGTCCTCGTATTCGCAATCATATCATCTAAGTTACGGTTAGAGAGAACTCCATATTTGTATTTCTTATCAAAAGCCAAAACATCAAAATAGACAGATCCGTTACTCTCGTATGCAAAACCTGCATCTAAGATCTTCGTTATAATCTCTATTTGCTCAATAATATGTCCTGAAGCCCTCGGTTCAATATTAGGAGGCAATGTATTGAGCTTTCTCATCGCATCGTGAAAAGAGAGGGTGTAGGTTTGAGCTATCTCCATCGGCTCCAAAGACTCCAATCTCGCTTTCTTCCCAATCTTATCTTCCCCTTCATCGGCATCGTTCTCAAGGTGCCCAACATCTGTAATATTTCTTACATATCTTACCCGATAACCCAAATATCTCAACCATCGTACTAAAACATCGTATGTAATACCAGGTCTTGCGTGTCCTAAATGGGGTTCGCCATAAACTGTCGGTCCGCAAACATATAACCCAACGATATCTGGATTAATAGGTGTGAACACCTCTTTTTTTCTTGACAATGTGTTGTAAATCAGGATTTCTCGTGCCATATATAATTAATTATTACTCAAACGCCGCAAAGTTACCGTTTTTTTACATTATATTGATATCCTCTGCAACCAATCTGTAAGCAAGAACATCATAGTATATCCTATCTTCCCCATCTTGAGTCGTGTACTTATTACATCTCAACCGACCGGTCACCGACACACAACTCCCTTTAACTATGCTTTTAAAGTCGGGCATCCCCTTTCCTGCCCACGCTACAATAGTGTGCCAGGTCGTCTCTTTTTTATAGTTTCCGGACTTGTCTTTGATTGTCTCGTTTGTAGCCATATTGAATTTAATCACAGTATTTTCCCCTACAACTGTAATTTTAGGGTCTTGGCCCACATTTCCCCTCAACTCAATTCTATTAACTGATCTATCCATAATATTATAATTTATTGGTTAAATAATATATTGCCCCTGATTTACAGTTGCAAAGGAAGATCATATCTGACTAAATACTCTCACTTTATCCACATATAATCGATTATATGTAACTCTAATCGGATAAATTATTTGAAAAAAAATAACGGAATTAGTAATATGCAAAAGAAAATCACCTTGATAAGGAACTTCTCAGATGGTGACAACCTATGTTCTGATCTAATTGGTATCATAATTATTAGTCTGTTAATTTTATTTAAACTTTATCTTTAATGTAAGTTTTTAAATTTTGTTACAATAAAAATATCACTTTATAAAAAAAGTATTGAGAATTTGATCATTTTAATCGTTTAAAGGATTATAATTTTGAGGGGACAAACAATCTATAATTGTGAATATATGAAACAATGTGAAGAGTGTGGGAAAGTAGTGCTTGGTAGAAGTGATAGAAAATATTGTTCAGAGGCTTGCAGAGTGGCATCTAATAATAGAAAATATCGGGAAAACACTATTTTGATAAAAAAAGTAAACAGGATACTGATAAAAAACCACAGAATACTTGATGAAATAAGTAAACAGAATAAAGGCATTTGCACCTTTAAACTCCTTGTGGAAAAGGGATTTAACTTCGATTATATCACTTCATTGGATTATAACATCAACTATAAAAGAGAGAAATCCAATCCATTCATAGTTGGATGTTACGACCTATATTACAAGATCAATAAAGACGACACTATCTCTATTATTGATAGGGGCTACTCTACAGTTACAGATTTTGCCAAATTTCGCGGCTGATCTACATTTCTCCCCTTTACAATTGCGATGTGATATGCAAGTAATTGGAGAGGAATAATAGATAGTAATGGAACAAAACACTCCTCTGTATCAGGAATCTCAAAGTAGTAATCCGATATATCTTTTACCTGTATATCACCTTGAGTAATGATAGAAATTATCTTCCCTTTGCGTGCCTTAATCTCCTGAATATTACTATAAATCTTATCATAATTCCCCCTTCTTGGGGCAATGACAACAACAGGTAACTCTTCATCTATCAAGGCAATAGGGCCGTGTTTCATCTCAGCAGCCGGATACCCCTCAGCGTGAATATAAGATATCTCTTTCAATTTTAATGCCCCTTCAAGGGCAACAGGATAGTTATATCCCCTTCCGAGATATATGAAATTGTGAGCATAGGTAAATACCTTGGCCAATTGAGATATTTGTTTATCGTGCTTCAATATTGTATTGATTTTAGAGGGGATACACTTCAACTCCTCTATAAGTTCGTTGAATCTATTATCCGATAGTGTCTTTTTCTCTTTTGCTATCGATAAAGCCAATAATATCAGCGTTGTAACCTGAGCCGTAAATGCCTTTGTCGATGCCACCCCGATCTCTGGACCGGCGTGAGTATAACACCCAGAATCTGTCGCTCGAGGGATAGATGAACCAACCACATTGCATATTCCGAACAAAAACGCCCCCTTAGATTTTGCAAGTTGCATAGCAGCAAGTGTATCTGCGGTCTCTCCCGATTGAGAAATAGCAATAACAACATCGTCCTTGTAAATCACAGGATTACGATACCTAAATTCCGATGAATATTCAACCTCAACAGGTATCCTTGTAAACTCTTCTATTATGTATTTCCCTATCAATGAGGCGTGCCAAGAGGTACCGCAAGCACATATTATGATCCTTCTTGCATTTAAGAATTTTTCCTTGTGGTCAATAATCCCCGACAATTTAACCTCTCCCAATTCAGGATGTAATCTTCCTGACATAGAATTGGTTAGAGTGTGAGGCTGCTCAAAAATCTCTTTTAACATAAAATGGGGAAATCCCCCTTTCTCTATCTCACTAAGATTCATCTCCAACTTTTTAATGGTTGTGGTGAGTTGAGTATTCTTTAAATCAACCACTTTCAGTGCTTTACCTAACTCCATTATTGCTATCTGCTCCTCTCCAAGATAGACCACTTTATCGGTATGTTCTATTATAGGGGTCGCATCAGAGCCTATGAGAAATTCATCATTACCAATACCAATAATCAGCGGGCTCCCCTTTCGCGCAGCGATAAGGCAATCTGGATTATTCTTATCGATGATTGCAATAGCATAAGCCCCTATTACATTTTTTAAAGCAAGAGGGACAGCCTCCTTAAGGTCTATATTATGACTCTTTTTTATAAATTCGATAAGTTGGATAATAACCTCAGTATCAGTCTCACTATAAAAATGATACCCTTGATTTTTTAACTCCTCTTTTAAAGATTTGTAGTTTTCAATTATGCCGTTATGAATCAGCGCTAGATTTTTAGATTCAGAATAGTGGGGATGGGCATTTACATCATTCGGTTCCCCGTGTGTTGCCCATCGAGTGTGAGCTATTCCAATTGTTCCGGATACATCTTTTCCAATAACCATCTTCTCAAGATCTTGGACTTTCCCCTTCGTTTTGTAAACCGATAACTCGTTGTTATTATTTATAAGAGCCACTCCAGAACTATCGTAACCCCTATATTCAAGTCTCTTGAGCCCACTTATAAGGATAGGATAAGCATCCTTAGGCCCTAAGTATCCAACAATACCACACATATATTTCAAATAAACGTTAAATCGATCTCTTCAAGCTGCAATGTTAAATATTTTTTTTAAAAAATTTTAGATTTTTTTAACTTTTTTTTATCATAGCCGATTATGTATTTTCTAAGAGTTTAATTTACCTTTGCAGATTAAAGAATATTGTAGTATGATAAATGGAAAGAAAATAGTTGTTGTTATGCCTGCATATAATGCAGAAAAAACACTTGAGCAAACTTATTCTGAAATACCGATGAATATAGTTGATGAGGTTATCCTTACAGATGATCATAGCAGAGATGACACTGTAAAGAAGGCCGAATCTATTGGTATCAAAGAGATACAGATCCACGAGAAAAATAAAGGTTATGGTGGAAATCAAAAAACTTGTTACAATAGGGCCATAGAAATTGGGGCTGATATAGTAATTATGCTCCACCCAGACTATCAATACACCCCGAAGCTAATCGAATCAATGTCATATATTATTGCAAACGGAGTTTATCCCGTTGTATTCGCCTCAAGAATTTTGGGGAAAGGAGCACTGAAGGGGGGAATGCCCATTATTAAATATATAGCTAACAGGCTTCTAACTTTTACTCAGAATATCCTAATAAATCAAAAATTGTCCGAATACCACACGGGATATAGGGCTTTCTCTTCTGATGTCTTAAAATCAATCAAATACAATGAGGGCTCAAACGATTTTGTATTTGACAATGAGATGGCAGCACAAATTTTCTATGCAGGATATGAGATCGGTGAGATCACTTGTCCTACAAAATATTTTGATGATGCCTCATCTATCAATATGTTACGAAGCTCAATCTACGGAATAGGTGTTTTGCGCGTATCTATTGTGTATAGGTTGTGTAAATGGCACTTGATGAAATCAAAACTATTCTAATCATAGTTCCCCTCGGTTATGAATTCGATTAAGCCCACAAATAAACTTTTCATTCAGATTATAAGGTATTTGATTTCCGGTGGCATTGCATTTTGTGTTGATACAGGGATTCTGTATGTACTTACGGAATGGTTTGATTTATACTACCTTCTATCATCTGCAATAAGTTTTTCGATCGGATTGATAATAACATATTTTCTTAGTATTATTTGGGTGTTCGATTTCAGAAGTAAAAAAGATAAAAGGGTTGAGTTTTTAATTTTTGTGATTATCGGAATTGTCGGATTGGCACTTACCTCGCTTTTTATGTGGATATTTACTTCTAAACTCGATATTTACTATCTTTATTCCAAAATAATAACAACAGTTATTGTTTTTGTATGGAACTTTATAGCTAAGAAATTCATATTATTCAATAAACCAAATTGTTATAACAATGGATAAAAGGAAACTCACAATTCAATTCATTATCATATTGATCGGGTTTGCTCTGTTTCTACCCGGTTTAGGAGGTGTCCATCTTTTTGATTGGGACGAGATCAACTTTGCAGAGTCCGCGCGAGAGATGATTTTAACAAAAGATTATCTAAATGTACAGATCAATTTTGAACAATTTTGGGAAAAACCACCTCTATTTATCTGGATGCAAGCACTTTCAATGAAGATTTTCGGTGTTAATGAGATGGCTGCAAGGTTGCCAAATGCGATCGCCGGGATATTGACATTGCTCCTCCTTTTCAATATTGGTTCCAAAATGAGGGATGAGAGATTCGGATTGCTTTGGGCTGCCCTTTATGGTGCCTCATTTTTTCCTTTCTTCTATTTCAAGTCGGGGATAATAGATCCTTGGTTTAATCTTTTTATATTTTTGGGAATTTACTTCTTTTCGAAATACTGTATGCCGGATCAAAAAAAACAGATGATGGTAAATGCTTCATTGTCTGCAGTATTCATAGGACTCGGCATATTAACTAAGGGGCCAGTTGCCCTATTGATCTTTTTCCTTGCATTTCTGATTTTTATTGTTTGGAAACGATTTAAGTTTTCTTTTAGATGGAAAGATGTTCTAATCTATTTGATAGTCCTCACTATTGTTGGCGGAGCGTGGTTTATCCTTCAAATAGCTACTGGTCATTTCACAATAATTCAAGACTTTATAGAGTACCAAATCCGTTTGTTCGAGACAAAAGATGCAGGACACGGAGGATTTTTACTATACCATTTTGTGATTCTCTTTTTTGGGGTATTTCCCGCTTCGATCCTTGCTCTACCAACATTTAGAAGGGGCATTTTGAAGAACGAATACAATAAGAATTTTGCCGATTTTTTCAGATGGATGATGATAAGTTTCTGGGTTGTTCTAATTTTATTTACGATAGTTAGGACAAAAATTATCCATTATTCTTCATTCTGTTACTTCCCTCTCACATTTTTCGCAGCATATTCTGTTGAAATGTGGCTAACGAAAAAGGCTAAATTCGGAGTTTTAATCAAAACCTTATTAATAATTGTAGCCTCTCTTTTCGGGATACTTCTTACGGTTGTTACCCTGTTTGATAAGATTAAAGGATGGATATATCCCTATGTTTCTGACTCTTACACTCTCAATAGTATGCAGGCTACATCTGAGTGGATCGGATTTGAACCAAGTATAGGTATCATTTTGATAATTTGCACTATCCTTTTCTGTATATATTTCGGCAGGAGGGCATCTATTAAAAGTTTATCCATTCTCCTTATAGGATCTACATTCTACATCTTTACAACTATGCTTTTAGTAGTCAAACAGGTGGAGAAATATTCTCAAGCACCTGCTATCGAATTTTATATAGAAAAACAGGGTGAGGAGTGCTATATCTATCCGAGGGAGAAGAGTTATGCACACTATTTCTATTCTGCCAGAAAGGGGGAAAATTCTTGTTCCGATTTAGAATTTTTGTCCAAAGGTGATATTGATAAGGTTTGTTATTTTGTGATAAAAAATGATAGTAAAAAGGTTCAAGAGTTTATAGGACAGATTGATAAACCTGTGAAATTGTACGAAAAAGATGGGTTTGTGTTTTATGCAAGATATCCGATCAATAAATAGAGTTATATATGAAATTAATTAAAAAAATATCGATTATTTCTGCTAAAATATTGGCTTCTATAGTTTTATTGGCATTACTTATTGTTTTTGGCTTGAGTTTTAGTCCGATATATAACTTTGCAGATCCTAAGCCATTTACAGGAGAGGTTATATTCAATCCCTATTCTGAATTGGACCCCACAATCGGATGGAAAAGAGCAAATTTTCACACCCATACCAAGGTTGATGAGGGGATAAATGAGTGCCCATTCTATCCCGATCAAGTACTGAAGGATTATAAACAATATGGATATGATATCCTATCATTCTCTAACCATCAAGCACTTACTACCTATCCAGGCGATTCTAAATATCAAATTTGGGTATATGAACACGGATACAATCTTTTAAAATTTCACCAATTGGTGTTTGGCTCAACCACCATTCAGAAATTTGATAATATTTTCCCTATCCTCACATCTCAAAAGCAATATATAATAGATATCCTAAATAGAAATTGTGATTTTATCGTATTCAATCACCCGGATAGGACATTCTGTACAAGAAAAAAGGATATGGTTAGACTTACGGGCTATAAGATGATTGAGGGGGATTCCGGAAAGGATAGCGACTTGAAACACTGGGATGAAGCCCTCTCTGCTGGGAGATATTCGTTTAATTTATGCAGTGATGACAATCATAACTCTCAAGATCTTAACCGTATAGCCAGAAGGTGCTCTTGGTTAAATACCTCCTCAGTTGAATATTCTGATATCAAAGATATTTTACTAAAAGGGTGCTTTTACTCTATGAATATCCCTAATTTTGGTGATGGTGATTTGGAAATAAAAATAGATAAAAATAGCAAACTACCTGAGATTAAGGAGATAGGATTACGTGGTGATACCATATACATCGAGGTTTCCCAAAGTGCTTCTTCGATAGAGATCATCGGTCAAGATGGGGTTAAAAAAGGAATTATTGAAAACAGCTCTAAAGCAGAGTATAAAATGGGGCTCTACGATACTTATATCAGATTTACGGTGAAATTTCCAAACGGAGTGATTATCTATTCTAATCCTTTTGCAAAATGTTCATCTGGGGATCCTTATCAATCCCTTCCATACTCGATTAATTGGCTCTCAACTATAGGTTTTAACTCGTTCATTGTTCTATTAATAATGGGTTGCGTCTCTCTTTTTGTCCGTTGCTGGTCAAAAAAGAGGATAAAAACCAATCCTGTTTCTTAGTAATAATTATTATGCATAAGCTCACACTAAAATATCTTATATTTTTCCTGTTAGTTACTATAACTAACAGTTCTTGTGAGAAATACCCTTTGGAAAACAGAAAGAAAATTGACAAGAATGAGTTAATTTTAAAAAATTTCAGCGAACAATCTGTCCACGCTGCGACCATAGTAGAGGCAACAAACGGCGATATCTTAGTGGCATTTTTTGGTGGATCAGGCGAAAGAAATCCTGACTGTTCTATCTGGTTATCGCGCCTTTCAGGGGGAAAGTGGTCTAAAGCACAGCTTATAGCAGACGGAATGACGGATGGGGAAAAGATAGCTTGTTGGAATCCTGTATTATTTAGGGTTCCAAATGGTGATCTGATTCTATGCTATAAAGTCGGAAAGAGCATTACGGAGTGGGTGGGATACATTATCAAATCTTCCGATAATGGTTTTACGTGGTCAAAGCCTAAAGAGTTGGATAATGGCTGTATCGGCCCCTCGAAAAATAAGCCTATTATTATTGGAGATCGAATTTTATATGGATCTAGTACAGAGGCACCAGATTGGAATGTTCATTTTGAATCATCGGACCTCAACGGTGAAGATTGGAGAGTTGAAAATTTTATCCCAAATCGATCAAATCACTCTATTATTCAACCCACTTTTTTAATTCATAAGGACGGAAAAATTCAAGTATTGTGTAGAAATAAAAACACTTGGGGCAATATAATCACCTCTTTTTCAACAGACAAAGGTAAGACCTGGAGTGAGGCTGAGAGGACAAATATTCCGAGTAACAACTCGGGAATTGATGTCGTGACTCTTAAAGACGGCAGTTTTTTATTGGTTTACAACCACTCCTCAGGTGATAATACAGGATATGCGCCGAGATCCCCTATTATTGCTGATATCTCTTACGATGGAATCAATTGGAAGCACTTTATTTTTTTAGAGGCAATATTTCTCAAAGAATTATCATATCCATCAGTAATACAAGCATCTGATGGTAAGATACATATCGTTTATTCCTGGAAAAGAAAAAACATAAAACACATATCGCTAACTTTATAAATAATTAATTAATAATCAATATGATAGTTTTTAAAAAGCAATTTTTTAAGCACATTACATCTGCATCACTACTGGTTGCAGCTTTTACTTTAACATCTTGTACAATGTCAAATCCATTACTAACAAAATCAAATAATCAATATCAAGCCCCACAATTTGATAAGATTAAAACCGAACACTACAAACCGGCATTCGAACAGAGCATTGCCTCTGCAAAAAAAGATATTGAGAAAATAGTCAATAATACAGAAGAGGCTACCTTCGAGAATACAATCGAGGCTTTAGAGTTCTCAGGAAGGGATTTCAATAATGTATCATCTATTTTTTACAATCTAAATGAGGCAAACACAAATCCGGAAATGCAACAAATTGCAGAGGAGATCTCTCCTATGGTAACAGAATACGGAATGTCAATACTTCTCAATGAAAAACTATTCCAAAGGATAAAAACAGTTTACGAAAAACGGAATGAGCTCTCTCTTGACAAAGAGCAACAAAAACTTCTTGAAAAGACATATAAAGAGTTTGCTCGTAATGGAGCCAATCTTTCTGAAAGTGATAAAGTTCAGTATGCTCAGATAGCTGAAAAACTCTCACTTGCAGGTCTTAGTTTTGGCAAAAATGTACTTGCAGCCACCAATGCTTTTGCCCTCACTATTACAGATACTTCTGACCTTGCAGGGTTGCCCGATTTTGTAAAAGAGATGGGAGCAGCAGAGGCAAAAAGCAGAAATATTGAGGGTTATGTTTTCACCCTTCAAGTTCCGAGTTACGCACCATTTATGCAGTATAGCGAAAAGAGAGAATTACGCGAGAAAATGTGGAGAGCATACAATTCTAAATGTCTATGTGGAGAAAATGATAATACAGAGAATATAAAGAAAATTGTAGGATTACGTATTCAAGAGGCTAATTTATTGGGTTACAATACATTTGCAGATTATGCGCTTGAGGATAGAATGGCAAAAAACACAGTAACCGTAGAAAATTTCTTAAATAATTTGCTCGATAAATCACTCCCTTTCGCTAAAAAGGATGTTGAATTTATCCAAAAATACGCTGAAAGCATTGGTTTTAAAGGGGCTTTGATGCCCTGGGATTTCTCTTACTATTCTGAAAAATATAAAAAGAACATCTACTCCTTAGATGACGAGATGCTAAAACCATATTTCCAATTAGAGAGTGTAAAAGAGGCTGTTTTCGGATTAGCTGGAAAACTATATGGTTTCACATTTACAGAAAATACGACAATCCCTAAATACCATCCCGATGTAACTGTTTATGAGGTTACTGATGAGACAGGTAAATTTATGGCACTGCTATATATGGACTTTTTCCCACGCGAGAGCAAAAGAGGTGGTGCTTGGATGACCTCATTTAGAGAAGAGTGCATTTATAAAGGAGTGGAAGAGAGACCATTTATCTCAGTTGTGACAAATTTTACAAAACCTACCGAGAGCACCCCATCACTTTTAACCTTTGATGAGGTAACAACATTACTCCACGAATTTGGACACGCCATTCACGGAATATGTGCTGAGGGTAAATATAAATCTCTAACAGGGACAAATGTAGCTCGTGATTTCGTAGAGCTTCCATCTCAGATTATGGAGAATTGGGGATATGAACAAGAGTTTCTATCATCATTTGCCAAACATTATCAAACAGGCGAAGCTATTCCACAAGAGCTTATAGATAAAATAGTTGCAGCTAAAAATTATCTTGCAGGTTATTACAGTGTTAGACAACTCGCTTTCGGAATAAACGATATGGCTTGGCACTCCATAACAAAAGTACCTGATTGTGATATCGTTGAATTTGAGAAAAATGCTATCAAGAAAAGTGATGTTTTGCCCTCTGTAAAAGGGGTTGCTTTCTCCCCTTCATTCTCCCATATTTTTGCCGGAGGTTACTCAGCAGGATACTACTCATACAAATGGGCAGAAGTTCTTGAAGCAGATGCATTTGCACTATTTCAAGAGAAAGGGATCTTTAATAAAGAGGTTGCAAAATCATTTAGAGACAATATCTTATCAAAAGGGTCTATTGAAGATGCAGATGTACTTTTCAGAAATTTCAGAGGGAGAGATCCTCAACCTGAAGCATTGCTCATAAAATTGGGAATGAAATAGTTAAAACTTCAATCTTACCCCAAAATTATAATTTCGTGGTGCTCCCCAATATCCTGAAAATGAATCTCGATCGTGGGTAGCACCATCTTTTCCCCTCTCAACATATTTTGCATCAGCAAGATTATTCATATTAAAGAACAAGCTGACTATTATGGATTTTGATATTAATTGATCCCAATTAATACTAAGATTGATAAGGTGATAAGAGGGCAATCTGTATGAGTTTGAACGATCCTCCGGATTTTTTCGTGTTATCGGATCAAAATCAGCCCAATAACGATCGTTATAACTCCAATCCATCCGCACATAAAAATCTGCATTGTTGAAAAATACATTAGCCCTTTCATTCCTAAAACTTGGTGAAACTATCCGAAGAGGATGAAAATTGAAAGACGCACCGACCTGTGTTTGAGGGGCATCCCCTACCGATAGATTGTGACTATAAATATTTATCTTCTGAGCTTCCTGACCAGAATATGGATCGTAAATAGTAGCACTCACATCATTTTTCCATTTCCACTCCCCGATTGATGCAAACACATTTAATTGGAGCCACCTTCCAAACCTATAAAAGGCATCAAACTCCCCCCCATAGTGGAAAGCATCCAAACCACTAACCATATACCTATAAGAATCCATATCTAATGGTTTATACGGGTCACTCATAAGTGTTTTATTCTTCCAATATGCAGAGTAGAGAGTAAACTCCATCCCCCCCCTATCCGAAACAAATCGATACCCCAACTCTCCGAGAAAATTGTTCTCATTCTTAACACCTTTCGAGATAGAATTGTTTCCAGAGGCAAAATAAATATTTGTATAAGGTGCTCTACTATAGGCAGCTCCGTTAATATAGAGACTGTTATTTCTGTTTACTTTATATAAGAAGCCACCCTTAATACTGCCACCCATTCCGATAGCTAAATCGCTATAAATATTCTCGATATAATTATACTTATCCCATCTTTTATGGGTAGAGACACTCAACGATCCCCCCAATTTGAAAACAAAATTATCCCTCGTTCCAGCCTTAAAGGTGGAGAGTGCATATATGGTTAAGTAGTTTATAATCTTACCATTATCTACCCTTATATAATCGCCGACCTTCTTATAAGGATCTCTGCCTGCTACCCCTGCAAGAGAGTTTTCAGAGTACTCTTCATACCAATGATCTGCCCCAAGAAGATCGGTTATTCTCTCTTTTTCCCAAGTATTATACATTTGATAGTGAAGACCTGCATCAAGGGTGATCTTAGGATTAAAATCCACAACCACATTGCTTTTCAATCCAAATTGGGTATGTCCAGCCATATAGTCACTAAGTATATTCTTTGCGGAACCTGTTGGATTATCCTCTGAATTATTGTCAGAAATAACTGAGTTCCAATCTATATGTCCTTTTTTTTGGTATGAAATGATCCGCCTCCCCTTACTCTCTGTCCAGATTCCACCACCATCTCCTATCGCAAAATAGGCAGCATTATTGAGACTAAACGAGATATTTTTGTCACTTCCCACCATAGTATTATAGTTGTGATTAAGGGTAAAATAGGGTTTGAAATAGTTATTTTCACTAATTGTTTTCTTCTCATCATTATACCATCCCCAATTTTTATTATATCCAACTCCATATTTTTCAACTTCATCGTAAGTGAGTCGAACAGAGCGTTGTTGATGTCTCTCAGGAGAACCAAGAGCGGTAAAAGTGATAATATTTTTACTATTGATCCTCTTTCTTAGCGACAGTAGATAGGCCCACGATCGGACATCAGTAGCCTCCACAAAGCCACCACCCCAAACATAAGAGGCAGAGAGTGACAACCCCCAACCTTTTGGAAGATCGCCCGACTCTAAACTGAGAAATGTTTTTGAGGTGCCGTAATCGGTGTGATAATACCCCACCCCGACAGAGGGCTTTGGAGAGGGGTTGATTGTTGAGATATTAATGGTCCCTCCTACAGAGTTATCTGACAACATTGAACCACCTATACCTTTTTGTAACTGAATAGAATAGGTGGCATCAGACAACCCCATCCAATTGTTCCAAAACATATTTCCGGAGGTGAGGCCAGAGATAGGAACCCCATTTAAAAGGACAGATATGTTTTCTTGTTTAAATCCCCTTATATTCACTTTTGCATCTCCATAACTGCCACTTTCACTCGTTGCAAAAAGTCCAGGGGTGTTTTTTAGAAGCTCAGGAAAGGTCTTTCCGGGGGATAAAAAACCAATCTCCTCTTTAGATATTGATTTTAATCTAAGTGGTGAAGAATTTACATCGGTAATATTTCCGGAGACTATTGACTCATTTAAGAGAACAATATTTGTATCAATTTGGTAGATCATAGAGGTATCTACCTTACCATAAGAAACTTTGCCAATAATAATGGCAATAATAACAAAACAAAACTTTTTCATTTGCGTAGTGTAATTTTAAATATTACATCTCGCAAGGC
Organism: uncultured Muribaculaceae bacterium; assembly: GCA_964397445.1. Lineage (GTDB taxonomy): Bacteria > Bacteroidota > Bacteroidia > Bacteroidales > UBA932 > CAYNHZ01. The sequence continues at coordinate 50,775 of CAYNHZ010000001.1, forward strand.
TTTCTTCTTTCATCCAGACTATAACTGTCGGTTCCGTAATTTCAACGGCTCAACCTCCCAAAATAATCGAAAGGGTCGCGGACTATACCGCCGGTAGGGATTTACACCCTGCCCTGAAGATTTAGGGTGCAAAAGTAAAACATATTTTAATATTTCCTATATTTGCACTCGATGAAATTTACAACTCTAAATAACAATTGGTGGTGGCTCGGAAATAATGTTTTTCGAGATGCTTTTGTTATATAGGATAGAGTGAAAATATATTTTTTAGCCCCCTACGCGTCTCGATATAGGGGGCTTTTTTTATGTTTTTAAAAAAATATATTTAACTAATCCATAATATAATGTCTGTTTTTAAAAAAATTGTCCTAAAGGACGAACAACTTCCAAGGGTATGGTATAATATCCTACCCGACCTCACTCAGTTACAACCAATGCTTAATCCTATTTCAAAACAAAAATTAAAACCGGAAGATATGGAGCCTCTTTTTGCAAAAGGTTTGATTGACCAAGAGTTTTCCACCGAAAGATGGATAGAGATACCGCAAGATGTGCTGAATCTCTATAGAATATACCGCCCCTCTCCCCTTGTGAGGGCATTCGGTTTGGAAAAAGCATTGAAGACCTCTGCTAAAATATATTTCAAGAATGAATCGGTTTCACCTGTAGGCTCTCATAAACTCAACTCTGCAATACCCCAAGTATATTACAATAAAATTGAGGGGGTAAAGCACCTGACAACAGAGACAGGGGCAGGGCAATGGGGATCAGCTTTAAGTCTTGCCGCTCAGCATTTCGGAATAGATGCTAATATCTATATGGTCAGGGAGAGTGTAAAACAGAAACCCTCTCGCAAGGCTGTCATTGAGATGTATGGAGGTAAAGTTATCCCCTCTCCGAGCAATACTACAGAGGTAGGACGATCATTTTTGGATAAAGATCCGAACACCTCAGGCTCATTAGGAATGGCTATTTCAGAGGCTTGTGAAAAAGCACTCTCTACTCCCCTCACAAAATATACTCTCGGGAGCGTGTTAAATTTTGTAATGCTCCATCAAACCATTATCGGATTAGAGGCTGAGAGACAATTTGAGTTTGCAGATGATTATCCCGACACGATAATAGGGGCTTTTGGCGGGGGCTCAAATCTTGGGGGGATCTCACTCCCATTTCTAAGGCACCACTTAAAAGGGGGTAAAAAAATAGATATTATTGCTGCAGAAAGTAGCGAATGCCCAAAATTGACAAAAGGAAAATTTATGTACGATTATGGAGATTCAGCAGGGATTACCCCTTTAATCCCGATGTATTCACTCGGAAAAGATTTCCTACCATCACCTATTTATGCCGGAGGTTTACGCTATCACGGTGCAGGGGCAATAATGAGCCAATTACTTAAAGATAACCTTATTAAAGCAATGGATATATATCCAAAAGAGGCTTTTGACTCGGCTACTTTATTCTCTCGTACAGAGGGAATTATCCCTGCCCCCGAATCTTCACACGCTATTGCTGCCACGATCAGAGAGGCGATTAGATGTAGAGAATCGGGGGAAAGGAGAACTATTTTATTTAATTTATCAGGGCACGGCCTTTTAGATATAAAATAATATTTATAAAAACTATTAATGTATTATGATAAATTTTATCCCCCCTATAAAAGAGATTGGGGCTGCAGGTCCATAAATATATTTTGAATCTTTTTTTATGCCGAAATCTAAATCTTTTTGAAACTGATTGAGAATATTCTTTACAGCAAAAGATAATTGTATTGTCGCCTTGTTAGTCGCCCTAATATCATAAGCTACCCTCGCACCAAGGTCAAAGAATCTATTGGTCATTACCTCTTCATCCTTAGGCTTTATCCCTGCATAGTGTTGTATCAGCATCTTCCCTGTATATGTTCCGTTCAAAGAGAGGGTCAACCCTTTTACAGGTTTGTAATCGGTGGTAATATAGCCATAATTGTCTGGAGAGGCAAACATTTTTGTCTGAGGTTCGACATCATCACTCCACTTAAATGGCTCTTTGTACCTACTTTGCTGCCAAGTATAGCCCATTTGAATATTTATAATTTCTTTATAAACCACCCTCAACTCACCATTAATTCCACCAACAATCGCCCCTTTTGAATTAATCCTCTCAAGAAGCAAATTTCCTTCACTATCGTGCCCCCTCTCCACGAGGGTAAAAACATTTCTCAAATCGGTAAAAAATCCCTCTGCAAGAAAATTAAATTGCCATCCTCCAAAAGTATTCCAATAATCAAAAGATAAATTTGCACTATTGGAATACTCCGGTTTAAGGTCCTTTGAGACTGTTATTAAAGAGACCTCTCCACCAACAGCTCCAACGTGCAGATCCTCATCATATACTTGAGGCGCTCTATATCCCCTCGCATAACTCCCCCTCAAAGTGATACTTTTCGTCGGTAAATAACGAATATTTATACGGGGAGAAATAATAGGATTTTTTATCATTGAGTGTTTATCTAATCGCCCACCAACAAGGATACCTACACTTTTATTGCTCCATTCATTTTGAACATATAAACCTGTAAGGTGGGTTGTTTGATTGATCTCTCTTCCATAGCCCAACATTCTGTCCTCAAGACTATTATATGTATAATCGACACCTGTGGTAAAAGTAGATGGAAGCACTTTGCCGCCAAATCGATGAATCCACTGAGCACCTGCATTAATAGTAGCATCATAGGTGAGTCCAAAAGCATTTAGATTTTTATTGGTTCCGAAATAGGAGTTTCTTTTGATGTATTGTCCTGATGAATAGATATTTAAAGCATCTTTTCTACTCTTTGATGTATAGTCATAGGTTAGTCCACCACCATCGATATTATGCTCCAACTGTTCGGCAAGGTTAGCCTCAATGGAGGGAGAATCCAAGCTGTCACCTCCCCTTCTAAACTCGTGAATATGATGATATTCAGCAGTTATTTTTGAAAGAAGTCCTATCTTTTGAAAAGCCCTTACCCCTATCGTCTGGTTTCTCAATTCAGGAAGCTCCTAAAAACCATCTTTATTGTGGTCATAGCTCTTGCGATAACGTATCATTGAGAATAAATAAGCCCCGGTTGTCCCATCAGAAGAGACAACAGATCCGTTTAATGAGGTGTTTATATCTGGACTTTTCCCTATAACACCGCTTTGATTTGATAATTGAAACATAGATTCTGTCGGCTCTTTAGTGATAATATTTACTGTACCCCCTATTGCATTTGAGCCGAAAAGGGCAGAACCACCCCCCCTCACAACTTCAACCCTCTCAATCATAGAACTTGGAAATTGTTCAAGTCCATATACCATTCCCAACGAGCTAAAAATAGGCCTGCTATCTAATAAAACTTGGGAGTATTGACCTGATAATCCATTGATTCGCAGTTGTGATACTCCACAATTACCGCAATCATACTCCACCCTCAAGCCAGGTTGAAAATCGAGAAATTCTGCAGGATTGACCGCCATTACTGTTTCAAATTTCTTATGAGATATAAGATTAACGACATTTGTAGTTTCCCGTTTTTTTGTCAAATATCTGCTCCCTGTCACAACAACCTCATCAAGGGAAGAGTTATCTTGTTCCATCTCAAAGTGAAGAATGTATGTTTTCCCTTGCTCCATTTTAATATTTTGTGTTATAGGCTTATAACCAACAAAGGATGCTGTTATTTTATGTTCGCCGACAGAGAGATGAGTTATCATATAATGACCTGATTCATCACAAGTTGCACCAAATTTATTACCATCTATTATTATTGAAGCAAAAGGAATGTGCTCTCCTGTATTTTTATCCACTACGTGACCTGTTATATTAGCATCTGTATTCGATTGAGAATATAGCAGTGTAGTCATTGTCAATAGAGACAATGTGAAAATTATCTTTTTAAATATCATATTGTTTTGAATATTAATGTTTTATACAACAAATTTTTGGTTGTGTATCAGATGATACACCTATTTTGTACTAAACATTAAACGGGGGGGCACGTAAGAGTTTGATCGATCCACAGAATACTGAGTGTTCAAACGATTTTAATATAATGTAAGAATAGATCCTCTTTTGGAGAAGTGCAGCAAGAGAGACAAATGTAAGCGCAGATGCCAGCACCAAGGATAGATGTAATAGAGTTTGAAATTCGACAGAAGAGTGGGAGTGCTCTCTCCCCTGAGAATAAGGGTGAGAGTGGGTAACTATCTCATTTCCGAATTTGTGACTGTGGAAAAAGAGATTTGAGGATCCCCATAAGGTTAGAAACGACACCAAAAAAAACGTCGCAATGGTCTGCTTTATATATCCTCCTCTTAAAAATTTCACGCCGCAAATATAGTTAAGAAACTCACTTAATCAAATTCATCCCAAATAGTAAGATTTTATCCCACATATGATGGATTTTGGAAGATAAAGGGAAAATGTGGGTTACCTTTGTGAGATAATAATATTTACTCTAATGATCAATCACTACCTCTTTTATATCCAACGTTCAATGCGAACTTGTTGGGACCTGCCTGCACTCACAAACTATGGCGGACAAACATTTACATATGGAGATATTGCAGCTGAGATAGCAAAGTATCATACATTCTTTGATAGTATCGGCCTTGAAAAAGGGAATAAAATAGCAATCTGTGCAAAAAACAGTGCAGAATGGGGAATTGCTTTCTTGGCAGCCTCCTCTTATCGTCAAGTTATGGTAACACTCCTTAATGATTTTACTCCGGATAGTATACAGAATCTTGTTGACCACTCAGAGAGTATCGCCCTTTTTACAGATGAGGAGATATGGAAAAAACTTGACCCCGATAAATTTAAATATTTGAAATGGGCTATCTCACTCTCTGACAAGAAACTCCTTTTTTCTTCAAATGATGAGATTAAAAAATCTCATCAAAGGTGGGATTCGGCTTTTAAAGAGAGATACCCGGAGAACTTTTCAATAAAGGAGATAAACTTCCCAACTAACAATTTTGAAGATTTAGCACTTATCAACTACACTTCAGGGACAACAAGCTCTCCTAAGGGGGTGATGCTCACATATGGAAATATAAGTTCTAATATAGAATTCGGACAATGGGGAATACCAAACCATCCGAAAGAGACAATTGTCTCTATGCTCCCTATGGCACATATGTACGGCCTTGCATTTGAGTTTCTATATCAACTCGCTGGTGGGTGTCACGTCTATTTTTTGGGTAAGATTCCATCGCCAAAAATATTGATGGGAGCATTTGCCGAGGTAAAACCTTATATGGTTGTCACTGTGCCACTTGTTATTGAAAAGATTTTTAAGACCTCTGTTTTCCCGACAATAAATAAGCCTATAATCAAGATGCTTCTGAAATTTCCAGGACCTGCCAATTTTATTAAAAATAAGATCAAAAATAAGATCATCGGTGCATTCGGGGGCAATTTACGGGTTATGATCATAGGGGGAGCTGCTATTAATGCCGAAGTTGAGGATCTAATGAAAGATATAAAACTCCCATATACAGTTGGATATGGTATGACAGAATGTGGACCTATCTTGGGATATGAGGATTGGAGAAAATTTAAAAAGGGCTCTTGCGGTAAAGTTGTCCATCGAATGGAGGTGAGGATTGATTCTGAAGACGCGAAGAAGATAGTTGGAGAGATTCAAGTTAAAGGGGACAATGTTATGCAGGGTTATTTTAAGAATGAAGAGGCAACCAAAGCTGCATTTACCCCTGACGGGTGGATGCGTACAGGTGATCTCGGATTGGTTGATGCAAAAGGGAATATTTTTATTAAAGGGAGGTGTAAAAACCTTATTTTGAGTTCGAATGGTCAAAACATTTACCCAGAAGAGATTGAAGATAAGCTCAATAGTCAACCTTATATTATCGAGTCTGTGGTTGTTGAGAGGGATAAAAAAATAGTTGCGCTCGTATTTCCCGATATTGACAGGGTATCTCAAGAGTCTTTAGACGATATTGATCTCGCTAAAGTAATGGAAGATAATAGAATAAAGATGAATCTTCTACTCCCTGCATATAGTAGAATTGCTAAAATAGAGGTCAAAAAAGAGGCCTTTGAGAAAACCCCTAAAAGGAGTATAAAAAGATTTCTTTACAAATAATTTATCTCTTTATGGATCAAGTTCTGAATTTTCTTACCGAATTGAGTGAGAATAATTGTCGAGAATGGTTTAATGACCATAAAGGGGAATATTTTGACGCAAAATCCAGATTTGAAGACTTTGTTAATGAAATAATTAAGGGCATTTACTCTTTTGACAAAAGTATAGGAATTCAAGAGGCAAAAGGGTGTTGCTATCGAATTTATCGTGATACCCGATTTTCGAACGATAAAACTCCATACAAAACTTGGATGAGTGCATATATTTGTCCAAGTGGTAAGAAATCGGGCAATCCGGGGTATTATATCCACCTTGAAGCACCAGAAACAAATTATGTTGGGGGTAATATCCTTGCAGCAGGCATTCATCTACCTGACACAAAAGTTCAAAGAGTTATTAGAGAAGGGATATATAACAACGGCGAAGAATTTGTGCAAGCTCTTAAAAGAGGGGAAAAGAGGGGGTTTATACTCCCTCTTGAGTTGAGTTTGAAAAAGGTTCCCCCCCCATTTCCAAAAGATTCACATTTCTCAGAATATCTAAAACTTAAGGATTTTTGCCTCGAAAAAAGAATTCTTGATAAAAAAATTTCAGTTGAAGGAGTAGTTGAAGACTTTAAAGAGTCAAAAGACTTTATTGCCATTATAATGAAATACATACATACTCAACAACGATAAAGTAAAACACTTCCTATAATAAAATAGTTAGTAAAATGTTGAGATGTTTTAAATAAATACATATCTTTGAATATGCGTAAAGACTAAAATCCTATTGAATTATTATCAGCTAATTATACAACTAACTAACTAACAACTACAAAAGTCTATGATCATTAATCAACTAAAAAGCAAATTATTATTGCTGATTACTGCTGCTATGTGTTTCACATTAGCATTTTCTTCTTGCAAAAAGGAACCTGATTTAATTATTACCATCGATTCCTCAGACATTACAGTTAATCCAACACAAGGGAAAGACACTATTAAATTTAATTCCAACAAAGATTGGACATTATCTATCACAGATGTAAAAGCAGAATCATCTTGGATCGAGGTCACCCCAAAAAGTGGTAAAGTTGGTAACGCCGAACTTTATCTTGACTACCAAAAGAATGATACTAAAGCTGAAAGAAGTGCTTCAATCGTTATTACTGATGGTAAAACAAAGAAAACCATCACTGTCAAACAAGGAATTCTTGCTTTTAATATAGATGTTAAAGAGAAAGATATTGAAAGCATAGGTGGAGATTTTATCGTTAAGGTTACAGGAGCTTCAGATTGGACAGTTGAAAACACCTTTGACTGGATTACAGCAACACCTGCTACAGGCACAGGTGATATGGATGTTAAAATAGATGTTAAAGCTAACTCTACAAAAGATCCTAGAACAGGCACACTAAAATTCGTATCGAATGGTGAAACAAAGACTCTTACCGTTAAACAAAAAGGGGGCACAGAACCTCAATTCTATGTAAATGTTGTTGAAAAAACCGTAGGTTATCAAGCAGGAACTTTTACAGGAAGAATATATAGTAATCTGGATTGGGTTGTTGAAAACACTCCGGATTGGATCACTGTTACCCCTAACAAAGGGACAGGAAATGCAGATCTTACTTTCACTTACAAGGCAAATGGAGTAGAAAATAAACGTGAAGGGATCATTAATTATACTGCAGGAACTATTAAATCTCAAACCAAAATTATTCAAGAGCCTCTCCCTTCTCCATTCTTGAGTTTGAGTATGGAAAAGAATATCGTATCATCTACAGCAGGTTCATTTACTATCTCTGTTAATTGTAATAGGGATTGGACTGTAGAAGGTGTTCCGGCTTGGATGACAATAACTCCTAATAGTGGAACAAACACCTCCTCTGTAACTATTAACTACACAGATAATACAACTGGCTCTGTACGAGAAAACACTATTAAATTCACCTCAGCAGGTCTCTCTGCAAACTTCGTTCTTAAACAATATGCTACATCAGATAGTCCTATTTGGCTAACTGAAAATTTCTTTAAGAGATCAGTATTTATCAGATTCACTGCAAGTTGGTGCGGATATTGCCCTACATTAGGTAAAACAGTTGATGAATTATACCAAAGAAATCCTCAAAAATTGGTTCCGTTGGCAATTCACGCTGAAGACTCAGACGCTTCATTAAGAACTAATTATGCATCTAATTTCTGGAAAAATAAATTTGATGTTAAAATGGAAGGGTATCCTACAGGTGTTGTTGACTTTAGAGGTGCTCTTGTAGGTGCATCCGGAGTATCAATCGCAAATTGGGAAAAACTTATGGCAGAATCTGATCAATTCTTCCCTGCACAAACTGGTATTGCTATTCAAACCAAATTGTCTGGTAGAGATCTATCAGTGGATGTTACAATACAATCAAAAGTTGTTGAGAAATTCAAAATAAGTGTAGTTGTAACAGAAAATAATATCCCCGGCCCTCAAAATGGAGCAGCTGATGGATATATCCATAACTATGTAACAAGAGATTTCTTAACATCAGTTTACGGTGATGTGCTTGATATAACCGATCAAACAAAAGAGTGGAAAAAGAATTATTCATACACTATTCCAAGTCGCTTTAAAGCTGAAAATTGCAATGTGGTTGTATTTGTTGAGAGAGCTTATGGTTCATCTATAGAGCACAAAGAGACTGTTCCGAGTGTTAACTACGCTTTAGTTAGAAAAGCAACACATTTCCTTGACAATATTGCTATTACGAAAGTTGGTAGCAATACAAATGTCGTTTACAAATAGATAATATCAAATAATTCAGACATCCGGAGCTTTAAAACTTCGGATGTCTTAATTATTTGAATTAAAACATTTTTATATGAAAAAATTACTACTAATATCTATCCTAACTTTTATCAGTTCTTTTATTATTGCACAAAATTCATTACCTGCACAGAAAGTGAAAAACAAAGCAGGTGAGATGGTCTCTCTAAATGATTATATTGACAATAGCAAACCAATGATTATCTCTTTCTGGAGTACTGTCTGCAAGCCTTGCATTTCAGAGTTGGATGCTATTACTGATAATTACGAAGAGTGGAATAAAGAGTATCCGTTCACATTTATCGCTGTTTCTATCGATGATGCTCGTTTTGCGGCACGCGTCTGGTCAATGTCAGGAGGAAGGGGATGGAGTGCTATTATTCTCGCAGACCAGAATGGTGACCTTAAAAGGGCAATGAATGTTACCTCAACCCCAGCAGTTTTCGTTGTTGATAAAGATGGTAAAATGATTTACAACAAAACAGGATATGTGCAAGGTGGTGAATATGAGCTCTATGAGAAGATAAAAGATTTATACAATAAAGATAGTAAAGATGAAAAATAGTATAATCTGTACACTTATCATTACACTATTATCATTAGGGACACTCTCTGCAAAAGATAGGGATTGGGGAAAAATAGGTGCAAGTTTGGAATCTAAGAGTATCTATTATATGAAGGATCTCAAAACCAATGCCTACAATCCAAGTGATAAATTTGGTATGAACAACTATCTAAAGGTTGACTACTCAATAAAAGGATTCACTATCGGTCTTCAATACGAAACTTATCTTCCTGCTTTAGTTGGATATCCTTCCAATTTGGATGGTACAGGGATAGCTATGAAATATGTTGCTTTCCAAAATGACTATATGGATATTCGTGTAGGAGATTTCTTCCAACAATTTGGTAGTGGTATGCTATTTAGAAGTTGGGAGGATCGCTCATTGGGTATAAATACTGCAATTGAGGGGCTAAATGCAGGGTTTAATTATAAAAACATTGTATCTGTAAGAGGTATCGCCGGACGACCTTCACTATATTTGGATAAATTATCTTCACAAGTAAGGGGATTGGATGTGTCGTTTGATGCTCTTAGTTTCCTTAAAAGGGGTGATCTCTCTTTGAAATTAGAGGGGAGTTTCCTCAATAAATACGAAGGGGTAAAACCCGAAGATTTGGATAATTTTTCAGAAAATGTAAACGGATACTCTGCAAGATTGGGTTTTCAATTTGCAAATCTGACTATTAAAGCTGAAAATGTATGGAGAGATCCAAACCCAACATATCTTAACGATCTTAGTAAAGATAAAGGAATGGGAACATTAGTAGAGGTCAATTATGACGGACCCACTTATGGTTCTTCCCTTATTTTCAGAAGGTTAAAACGGATGGAGTCTTACACCACGAGAAAAGGTAATACCCTTTACGAAAATTTGAATTACCTTCCTGCACTCACTCAACAGTCCAATTATACCCTATTCAACCGCACCCCTTACAGCTCGCAAGCCTTTGATGAGATCGGAGGTCAAGCAGATATATTTTGGAGCTGGAAAAGAAAGTTGAAATTACACGCCAATTTTTCAACTTGGTATGGAGATCCCAAAGCTTCTTCCGATAACTCAAATACAGAACTTCTCTATAGGAACTTAGCTGTAGATGGTGAGATAAAGTGGAATTCAAAGTATAAAACAATCATTGCATATTCATATCAGGTATTTAATCCTGCTATTAAGGGGTACAACTCCGATCAATGGACATCCCACGCTTTTGCAGCAGATATGCTTTTCAAAATCAATAACACAAATTATATAAGGGCTGAACTCCAATATCTTATGACAAATAAAGATAAGAAAAGCTGGGTTGGAGCATCTGTTGAATATAGTTTAGCTCCCAATTTCACCTTCTCGGCAGCAGATTGGTGGAATTTTGGAGGAGACGGAACTCACTACTACAATGTTGGGGTCGGATATACCCGCAATAAAGTCAGAGGTATGTTAAGTTATGGCAGATTTATGGAGGGTTATATATGCTCAGGTGGTGTATGTAGTTATATTCCGGCCTATACTGGATTGAATCTCACCCTAAATGTCACCCTATAACCAATAGCCGACATTTTAGTAAACTATTAAAATAGTGAGGATGACATAAAAGTCTATATGAATTTTATGTCATCCTCTTTCGTTTAATACTAAATAACTGCCTATACTAAATACTTTTTGAAATTACTGCTGCTTATATACATCTTTTACAGGGAGCATCTTTGGAAGATTAGACATTCCCCACATAACAACCGCATTAACGACAGCGGTATGATTCATATACACCGGAATACTTTTGTCATAATTGTCCCTCTCAGTGTGCCATATTTCGCCATAAGAGAAATTAAATCCTAACGGATCTCCTGTTCCAAAACCAAGGGCAGGGACACCTGCTACAGCAAATGACTCACTATCAGTCCCCCCCGCAACTGTCGGTCGTGTTCTCGGCTCCCCTTCTCGCTTTTTAAGTGTAAAAGGAATCTGCTCATTGAGGTTATATAGAGGGGTACATATCTTATCCATACTTTCATACCAAGATGGTGGGACAGTCATACTATTTGCCGCTGTCGGGCCTCCGTCTCTATTAAAATAATTCATAATTTTTGGCAACTTATCACTGTGCATTTTAGTAAAAGCTGTGGAACCGAGTAAACCGAACTCCTCACCTGCCCAAAGGCAAAATACCATCGACCTTAAAGGTTTTTTTCCACTCTCCTTCATAGCCACCGAAATCAATCTTGCAGCCTCCATTGTGGGGGCAACCCCTGTCCCACAATCTACACCCCCAGTCGCAACATCGAATGCATCGAGGTGTCCTCCACAAAGGACATACTCATCAGGAAATTTTGAACCTTTAATAACAGCTATCAAATTATGATACTTAATAGGACCCATTTTGAAATGATTTCTTATATCAAATTCTAAAAGAAAATACCTCCTCTCCTTTACCTTCTGAGCTATAATATTATACTGACTATCCTCAAGTTTGATATCCGGAACTGCAGGAAGATGATCAAAAGTCAATTTATTGATATTAGTCCTATCGTATAGCGCTTGAATAGGAACAGATGCAGATTGGATAATACCCAAAATACCGGCCTCAACCATTTGTTTATAAAAAAGAGCCGGCTGCATTTTTAACTCCTCATATGGTTTCTTATTTTCTGGATTATTCCTATTCCACATCATTATCTCCTCATTGCGCATCATTATGGCATTATTCTCCTCAATCATAGCAGCCCTCACACTATCAGCTTCAGGGGAAAAATCTATCGGGAAACCGGTGCTCTTGCCATCAATCAAAACCCAAGCACCTTTAAGGGCAGACTTGATCGAATTAAATTCCCTCTGTGTCTTAGGCTCCATCAATACATGTCCCCTCTGAACGCCCTTTGTACCAACAGTGTATGAAGGTGTAGCAAAATGCAATATCATACCATCACTATCCAACATCCTCCCAAACCAAGGGCCTCTATTAAAACCAACAGGGAGCGTCCCAACCTCCTCCTTATACACCTCAAGCCCCCACTCTTTAAATTTGTAAGCTGCCCATTCGAGGGCATTTTCATAAGCATCCGACCCAATCAGTCTTCCGCCAAATCTATTTGTAAGTATATCCAGATGATTCATTGTCAAGTTATTCACCTGACCTTCTGCAATAATACATCCGGTAGTTTTATCTTGAGCTCCTAAATAGGTCATAGACCCCAATAAAAAAAGAGAAATAACAATAGTTATGAGAGATAGGTACTTTTTCATTATTATAATATCTTTGGTTACTTACTATTAGACTTGCATTTATCATTATTGTTTAATCAAGTCTACATTAATAATCGAAGATTATCTATGAGTTCCATAAGCCAATAAAAAAAGCACCTACATCTTCTGTAAGTGCTTTATTTTCGGAGTAGCGAGACCCGGGATTGAACCGGGGACCTCATGATTATGAATCATGCGCTCTAACCAGCTGAGCTATCTCGCCTTAAATTTATCTAATTTGCATTGCGATAATTACTTTTAATGAACTTTTCGTAATGGGAGTGCAAAGGTAGAAATTTTTTAGATATTACAAAAAACTATTTTTAAAACAGTTGGTTGCACATCTTTTTAATTATTATGACATTCGATGATTTTTGAGATTATACAAGCCTCCTCTTTTGAGAAGAGACGATAATGTGGTCTGTACATTTTGATGAATTTCCGACTATGGTGTCCGACATATTCTCCTCGCGCCAACATACTCTCTATTTCGGTTTTATCCTTATTGTAATTTTCAAAATTGAGATTCATTGTTTTTATTATAGACTCTATCGCATTCCACTCTGTTCTCCAAGCAGTTATATCGACTTTTGGTGATGATTTGGCACTTTGAATAAAAGCATCTCTATATTGTTTGTAATTCACTATCCCCTCCTTAACAACTGCAAGATCTATCCTTACATAATTGCCTTCGTATCCGGTAATCTCCATATATGAACTTCCACCAATCACATTGTAATTATTTGAGACAGAGGTGTTATTAAAATCACATAAAGAATAAGAGGCCAATTCGTTACGTAAATAGACACCGACAGATGCAGTATCACTTACTAAATGCTCTGGGCCGAATTTGTCTTGAAAGAAAAATTTATATATATCTGAGAGGTTAGATTGCGGATAATGGGAGATGTATCGAGTAACAACAGACACTATTGTATCCTTAAACTCATTTGAAGAGTAATCAAATACTCGATTCTGTGCATAAATCGCAGATTGTGAAAGAAATAAAAGTATTGAAAAAAAACAAGTAAATGCTATTCTCTTTATCATAATCATTTGTATATCAATACTGTAGAATACACAGCTACCCCTTCTCCCCTCCCTACAAAGCCAAGTTTTTCTGTGGTTGTGGCCTTTATCGAAACATCTGTTACATCTATATTCATCAACTCTGCAAGTATTTGACGCATAGCAAAGATGTGATCAGCAAGTTTGGGCTTTTGCAAAGCAATTGTAATATCTACATTCTCAACCTTATATCCTTTCATTGTAATAAGTTCCATTGTTCGGGAAAGGAGTATTCTGCTATCAATTCCTTTATAAAGTTCAGATGTGTCGGGGAAATGGGTTCCGATATCTCCCAATGCAAGGGATCCTAAAAGGGCATCACATAGTGAATGAATCACTACATCTCCATCCGAATGGGCAATGCACCCCTTGTTGTATTCTATTTTCACGCCACCGAGAATAAGTGGCAACCCTTCACCGAAAGCGTGGACATCAAATCCGTTTCCAACCCTTATTTTCATTTTATCCTCTATTTAAAATCATTTCTTAGTGGGCAAAGATACAAGATAATTATTCACAACCAATAAGAGAAAGTTTATTAACTTTGCAGGAGATAAAATGTAACGATAATTGTATTACATAAATAGGAGAAAGTTATGGGACTTAACATTAGTTTTTTTAAGACACCACGACACAGGGTATTTCACTATGAGCCTCTTTATTATAACAAGAGAAAGGAGCATATTGATGAAGTGTTAGAAGAGATAAAGAAAAAGAAAGGTGAGGCTACAGAGGATGACCCTAAAAGAGTCAGGTACTATTCAGGAAAGAATATACGTGGCAAAATGAGAAACTATACCCAAAACAATAGTCGACACGCAATGCATAGCTCTACAAACAAGATTATAGGTATAATATCTTTAATTATTCTTTTCGTACTTATCTACTATTTTGCAGAATATTTTGGTATTCTTATCAGTGGGATCTCTCGTTAATAATGCTTAAAGTTTTACCTCCCAATATTTCTAATCTAATTGCCGCCGGAGAGGTCGTTCAGAGACCTGCATCGGTGGTAAAAGAGCTTGTAGAGAACTCTATTGACGCAGGGGCAGATAGCATCTCTGTCATTATAGAGGACTCCGGAAAAACGCTTATCAATGTAATCGACAATGGATTTGGGATGACTCCAGAAGAGGCAAAACTCTCTTTCGAAAGGCACGCCACATCTAAAATTTCAGAAGCGGCTGATCTTAATTCAATTTTGACATATGGCTTTAGGGGAGAGGCATTACCCTCTATAGCAGCCGTTTCAGAGGTTACCATTAGGACAAGAAAGATAAAATCCGATATTGGAAGCATCACTGTTTTTACTGATTCTCGGTTCATCTCACAAGAGGCAGATGTGTGTCCTGAGGGGTGTAATGTCTCAGTTAGAAATATTTTCTACAATATTCCAGCAAGAAGAAAATTCCTCAAATCAGATAACTCTGAAATGAGGCAAATTATATCCGAATTTATAAAAATTGCCCTTTGTCACAACGAAGTGAGCTTTAAACTCACTCATAATAAAAGGGATCTGTATCAACTCAATCGAACACAATATATAAAGCAAAGAATTGCTGATATTGAGGGGAAAGAGATCAATAAACAATTGGTAGATATTAATACTTCATCCTCTATCGTCTCTATATCAGGATTTATAAGTAATCCGGAGGATGCAAGAAAGACACCCGGCAATCAATATTTTTTCATAAATGGGAGATACTTCAGATCGCCCTATCTGCATAAGTCTGTTTTAAAGGCATATACAAATCTTATCCCCGATGGATTTATCCCCTCATATTTCCTTTTTCTTGAGACAAACCCTGACTCAATCGATGTCAATATCCACCCCTCAAAAACAGAGGTCAAATTTGAGAACGAAATAGAGATTTTTGAAATTCTTAATTCTTCTGTTCGTGAATCTCTCGGTAAAAATTCATTTGTCCCGAGCATCGATTTTGATCTCGATGGGTCACCTGAAATCCCCATTCCAAAACGGGACTACTATACCCCTCCACCTAAAATTGATTTCGATCCCCTCTTTAACCCATTTGACAATGATACGAGTGTTAGTGCAAACTATTCTGCAAAAAGTGTTGAGGGATATGGAGAGATATTTGATGATAAATTTTCAACTAACAAGAATATCATAATTGTCCAAGGTAAATACTTGATAACCACCATAAAATCAGGATTACTACTGATAAGTATAGGACGGGCAAAAGAGAGAATTTTGTATGAAAGGTACATCAAATCACTTGATAATCTGATTCCTTTAGCTCAAGAGACACTTTTCCCTGTCACTATCAAACTAAATGAGATAGATTACTCAATAATCGCAGAACATCAGGACAAATTTGAGTTTATAGGGTTCAATATAATACTCTCGGATGAGCCCAATACGATTGTAGTAACCGGCCTTCCTGATGGTTTTTCGCCAGATATTGACACTACAAATATCGCAATAGATGAGCTTATCTGTACCATTAAAGAGGTTGGTTTTGACTACTTGGTAAAAGCTGACAGCAGGCATTATGTTGCACTCGCATTGGCAAAATCCGGGGCTAAGGGGGCAAACATCACAGTCAGTTCACTTGAGGCACAATTATTGGTGGATACCTTATTTGCCTGTACAGAAGCAGATAGGACCCCCGAAGGAAAAAAATGTATGACAATTATTTCAATAGAAGATTTAGATAAATTATTATGAATTTTGGAAGCCCATATAGACCACGCATACCTGCAATAACTAAAAATCTTATCATCATCAATGTAATAATGTTGGTGGTCACTATGATCAATGAGAATTTTATGTATGAACATTTCTCATTGTTTTATTTCGCATCTGATTGGTTCAAACCATATCAGTTTATCACTCATATGTTTATGCACGGTGGTTTCTGGCATCTGTTTTTTAATATGTACACTCTGTTTATTTTTGGAAGTGTCCTTGAAAATGTATGGGGAAGTAAGAAATTTTTCATTTACTATATGGCAACAGGAATTGGGGCTGCCCTATTCCACGAGCTTGTGATGTATATTCAGGTTGCTTCTATGCAATCAGCTCTTGCTGTCGGAGACTTAGCTGCAAGAGCCTCATATCAAGCACTTTTAAATACCCCAACCGTTGGAGCATCTGGAGCGATCTACGGACTTCTCCTCGCTTATGGTATGTTGTTCCCGAATAATGTTCTAACACTCATATTTCCACCTATTTCCCTAAAAGCAAAATGGCTTGTACTTATTTTTGGAGCAATAGAACTCACATTGGGACTTACAAATTCAGGTGGGAATATAGCACACTTTGCCCACCTTGGAGGGATGATATTTGGACTTCTGCTCATATTGTTTTGGAAAAAGAATAATAAACTCTACTCATAATGTAGTACTTTGATGTACAAAAAGAAAAAACATAAAAGACCTTTTTTCAGTATATCATTCAGGGTAATTCTGATAATATTTGCATCGGCACTACTCATCTGCTATCTATCTGTATTTATAAATCCTGCAGTATTTTGGTTCCCAAGTTTTTTCGGATTGTATTTTTTACCACTCGCTTTTATAAATTTCCTTCTGTTGATAATAGGACTGATTCGCCGTTCTCAATCGTCATGGATACCATTTCTCATCCTCCTTCCAACCCTTTTCTATGCAGAATATTTTGTGAAATTCAATAGGGAAGAGGTCCCTGTTAGGAGCAATGAAGTGAGGCTATTAACATATAATGTTGGCCGTTTTATCTCCGGAAAAGAAAAAATAAGAAGGGAAAACAATACAGAAAAAATAGCCGATTTTATTAATGAGCAGAGACCTGATATCGTCTCACTTCAAGAGTTTTGCATTAATGACACCTCTAAAATAGAGAAATTATTCTACAAATACCCATACCGCCAATCACATCTTTTCAAACTCAGAGATAACACCTATTTTGGCAATATCATATTAAGCAAATACCCAATTGTTAGCGGTGGAAAAATCACATTCAAAGGGAGCACAAATCTCGCTATCTATTCCGATATCGAATACAACCGAAAAAGGATAAGAATATACAATTGCCACCTTGAGTCTAATAATATATCACTCACCTCTTTAGTCAAAAAATTGGGAGGGAAAAGTAATTATGATGAGATTTCATATCAAGTAAAAGAGGCACACGAAAAAATGAAAGGCTCGTTCTCTAAACGCTCAAAGCAAGTGGATATTGTTCTAAAACATATAAAGTCAAGTGACTATTTATCAATAGTTTGTGGCGATTTTAACGACACTCCCATCTCTTACACCCTATACAAGTTAAGACAAGGGAGAAAAGACACTTTTAAAGAGGGGGGAAAGGGATTTTCCTCAACATACTCAGTCCTCTGGCCTGCACTCAGAATCGACTACATCCTTGTCCCCGAATCATTTGAGGTAATAGAACACCTCACAGAAAAAGTTCGCTTTTCAGACCACTACCCTGTAATCACAAGATTTTACTGCGACCACGATATAGATACCGATAAACCCTAATTAATTGATTTATTATGATTTCAGAAATTAAAGATGCCATTGAGATTCTTAAAAACGGGGGTATAATCCTTTACCCGACAGATACTATTTGGGGAATTGGTTGTGATGCCACCAACCAAAAAGCTGTAGATAAGATATATAGTATTAAAAAAAGGGTGGACTCAAAGAGCCTTATAATACTTGCAAGCGATATGGATATGATTTGCAAATATGTAAAAGAGGTACCTGAAATGGCAATCACCCTCCAAGAAATAAATGATAAACCTCTTACAATTATTTACCCCACAGGGATAGGGCTTGCAAGCAATGTGAGCGCAGAAGACGGAAGCATTGCTATTCGGATCCCTAATCACGAATTTTGCAAAGAATTAATTAAGAGATTCAAAAAACCGATCGTTTCAACCTCCGCAAATATTTCCGGTTCAAAATCTCCTATCTACTACGATGAAATAACTTCAGAAATCTTAAAACAAGTCGATTGGACAGCCGATCCGATATACGAAGAGGGATCATCTCACAAAGCCTCATCAATCATCAAATTAGGTATCAATAACGAAGTTGAAATAATAAGACAATAGGCAGATATGCAGCAGTGAGAAGGACGGTGGCGAAAGAAAAAAGAAAGAGGGGGAGTGGAAGCATTTGATATGTGCTTGGCAATCCCCCTCAACTATGTTTAGATTTTAAAACTAATCGTTATTCATCTCGGGTATATCAACTGTGTTTTCGAAATTTTCGATCAAATATCTGCTATAAAAGTCTGCCATTCGCCAGAAGAAATATTCGTCCATATCTCCAAAACCATGTCTTTGACCGGGCAAGTAAAGCATCTCAAATCTTTTATTTGCTTTGATAAGAGCATTTACAACCCTTGTAGTATTTGCAGGGTGAACATTGTTATCAATATCTCCGTGAACTAATAAAAGCCTTCCTTTTAGATTTTTAGCTAATTCTTGATTTGTTTTGATACTATAATTAAATGTAGTATCCCCTTTTTCTGATACAACCTCTTTAATACCGTGGTGAATCTCACTCCACCATCTGTTGTATATAGAATTGTCGTGATTACCGGCACAAGAGACTGCAACTTTATAAAAATCGGGATAGGTAAGGATGGCTGCTGTTGACATAAATCCTCCACCTGAGTGTCCATGAACACCTACTTTATTGATATCAATATATTTATAACGGGCTGCAAGCTGTTGAACAGCGACTTTTTGGTCTTCAAGTCCATAATCGCGAAGATTGCCATAACCAAAACTATGATACCATTTTGAACGATCAGGATGTCCTCCTCTATTTCCGACAGTTATTACAATAAAACCCATCTGAGCTAAACGGTCTACCCTATTCATCCCTTTGCTCCAAGAATAATTGGTAGCCTCAGTCTGTGGTCCGGGATAGACATACTCTATGATTGGGTACAATTTTGTTGAGTCAAAATCAAATGGTTTATACATAACGCCATATAGATCTGTTATACCATCTGCCGCTTTTACTTTAAATATCTCAGGGAATTTATATCCTGCAAGCAATAATTGACTAAAGTCTGCAGTTTCGAGATCCATAATCTTGCGTCCAACATTGTCATAAAGGACATTGGTTGGGGCAACATCTACCCGCGATGAACTACTTACAAAGAACTTAGCATCATCACTCATATAACTCTTGTTGTCAAAATCGCCCGGATCTAATAATTTCATATTAGAACCATCAAAATTGATTCTGTATGTATGGTTATAATATGGGTTTTCATTTTTATTAACACCATTTGCGGTGAAATAGATTACCCTTGCAGGTTCATCAATTTCTAAAATACGCTTAACATGGAAAGCCCCTTTAGTAATTGGATTTTTAAGGGTACCATCTGAAGAGTGGAGATACAATTGAGACCAACCATTACGTTCAGACATCATAATAATCTCTTTACCGGAATTTACAACCTTATAATCACAAACATCAATATAGGTATTCATTCTCTCCCTAATAACCACCTTTGCACTATCCTCATTAATATTAACTGTGCAAATATCAGCACGATGAAAATCCCTGCTCAAACGGGTCATATAAAACATCTCATTTGTCCCAAACCAAACAGTTGGAACAAATTTAGCATATCTGTCTTTATTTGAATAGGGCTTGCGCTCAATACTTATCGACTGATCCTTAAACTCATCCACATTTATCACCTTACTATTTTTGGTATCCATATTGAAAACCATCAAATAAGATTTAGGACTCGGTTCACCAGGCATTTGATATTTGTATGTCTCCAACTTTGGACGGGGCTCAGCAAGAGCATTGATTACCCACAAATCTTTTGTTTGGCTCAAATCTGTTTTTTCAATAACAAAATGTTTTGAATCAGGAGACCAAAGGATATAAGATCCAACCCTTTTAAGGGTGTCTTTCTCTTCTTCATAATCATTATACATACTACTTGTATAGGAAAATGATTTCTTACCATCTGTCGTAAGTTTGTGTTCGACTATAGTAGAATCTTTTTCATCCTCCATAATCTTGCGTAGATTAGCCATATCTGTGTAGTATAAGTTACATCCTTTTCCATACACTACATAATTGCTGTCGGGAGAGATACTTGCCCAATTTGGAAATTTCTTCTCCTGCTCTTTATCAGAAACATCTGTCAATTTTTTTGTTGTATAATCGTACTCAAAATGAAAAACTTTCTTCTCCATTTCAGGACGCTTTTTGTGGAAATCGGCTTTCTTATTGGTGTCAGCTTCACCCTTCTTCCCTTTTTTCTCCTTTATCTTCTTCTCAACCTCTAAAGTGGAATTAATGCTAAAAGTAAAGATCTTATCATTTTTCAATTTAAGATCGCTAAACGGAATATGTTGCGCATCAAATGGATCTTTCACAATTTCTGTGAGTTGCATCGCAAGATCGTCAAGATCGAAAATAGCCGATTTACTCTTCGATACAGGATCAACAATAAAATAGTTCATACCATCAGAGTTTTTCCAGCCATACCAGAATTTGTCCGAATTTTCGAACCAAGATGGAGAAACAATCTGAGAATGAACCATTCGATTGATCTTCTTAGGTGAAAACCTCTCTGCTAAATCGTAATTTGGCTTAGTTATGGGTGTTTGTTGTGCTATTGCCGCCGATGCACTCAAAAGTAGTACTATAAAAGCGGATAGGAAGATTTTTTTCATTTTATCTCTTTATTTATTTTTATTAGTGAGTGATTAGAATTGTCTATTTTTGACTACTTTAAATGGAAATAGTTTAAGAGTTATCGAAAGTTCCACTCCCCAACCTCCATATCAAAGATATTCCACCCTTCGATTTTAAATCTAAGTGCAGAACTGACTAAATGGAAACCCATAGTTCCGGCAGCCCCCGGATTAATAGTCAGAAGATTATATTTCTTATCATTTATTACTTTTAGAATATGCGAATGACCACAAACAAATATATCAGGACGATGTGCTTCAATAAGTTGTAATGCTTTAAAATCATATCTTCCTGGATAACCCCCAATGTGCATCATCAATATTTTTTTCCCTTCACAAACAAAATTTTGAATATATGGTGCCCTTTGTCTTACATCATTACCATCACAATTTCCATACACGCCTCTCAAAGGTTTGAAGTCGGCAATCTTCAATAGAGTCTCCAGATTACCAAAATCTCCAGCGTGCCAAACTTCGTCAACTGGAGCTAAAAAGTTTCTTATCGAATCATCAAACACACTATGTGTATCGGATAACAATCCTATATATGCCATCAAATATTTTTTCTACTTCTTTACAAATATAAGATAATTTTATAAATGTCAAAGTTGTATCTTTGCAGAATATGGAAATATTTTATTCGAATAACATACAGGGCGATTATTTATTTTTATCTCAAGAAGAGTCACAGCATTGCATTCGAGTCCTAAGGAACAAAGTTGGCGATGTTGTAAAGGTAAGTTGCGGTGACGGCAATTTATATTTAAGCCGAATTGAAAATGCAGATAGCACCTCTACAAAGTTAAAAATCATCTCTCAAGAGGGTGACTTTGGCAAACATAACTACTTTTTGCACATAGCTATAGCCCCAACTAAAAATATGGAGAGATTTGAAATATTTCTTGAAAAGGGGACAGAAATTGGAATTGACGAGATCACCCCTCTTATTTGTGACCACTCCGAAAGAAGGGTAATAAAGCAAGAGCGGTGCGAAAGGGTTATTCTTGCAGCAGCAAAACAATCGTTAAAGGGAAAAATGCCCTATTTTAATTCTCTTACCCCTTTTAACGAATTTATAAAAAGTACTTCATCTTTCAAGGGGGAGAAATATATCGCCTTTTGTGACAATGAACTCATTGACAATAAGGGAAATCCTATAGAAAGGATTCATATTGAAAAGAGATTGAGAGAGTTGTACGAAAAAAATGGTGGAAACACCCCTGAAGTGATAGTTTTGATCGGACCTGAAGGGGACTTTTCAAAAAAAGAGGTCGAATCTGCCATCTCCTCCGGTTTTCTACCCATTTCACTCGGTAATTCACGCCTGCGTACCGAGACGGCAGCAATAATAGTTTGTTGCGCAATATATCTGCAAGACCAATAATTTTCTTATACCCTAATTAGAGTTCAAGCATCCTTTTGATAGGGACAATTGCTTTATCTGCAATACTTTTTTCTACTACCACCTGATAACGATCATATAAAAGGGCTTGATATAAATTTTCAAGAGTACATTTTTTCATTGATGTACATATAGCCTTAGGAGAGATAGGGATAAGCTCCTTACCTTGACACTCTTTCTCCATTTTATTAATCACACCTATCTCAGTAGCAATGATAAATTGCCTCTTTGGCGACTCCTTAGCATGCTTAATTATCCCGGAAGTGGAATAAAAGAAACACCTTTCATTTTTGATAATTGCCTCATCACCTGAACATTCCGACTCAGGATGAATAAGAACATCTGCTTGAGGATATCTCTCCATCATCTCATTTACCATCTGAGAATTAATCTTTTTATGGACACAACAATTACCATCCCAAACCTCCATTTTTCTCCCCGAAACATAATTAATATATTGACCAAGGTTGTAATCAGGAACAAACAAAACCTCTTTATCAGCAGGGACGGAATTTGCAACTTTTACAGCGTTTGCAGAGGTACAACAAATATCTGTCTCGGCCTTAACGTCTGCTGTCGTATTTACATAACTTATTACAACTCCGTTTGGATGAGATAAATTCCATTTTCTTAGATCCTCACCAGTAATGCCATCTGCAAGTGAACACCCTGCATTTAATGCTGGAATCAACACTTTTTTATTTGGGGAAATAATAGCAGCAGTCTCAGCCATAAAATGGACTCCGCAGAAGACGATTACATCAGCATCTGTTTGGGCAGCCTTTCTGGAGAGTTCCAATGAATCACCAAGGAAATCGCAAATCTCTTGAATATCTTTATCTACATAATAATGAGCTAATATCACTCCATTTTTCTCTTTTTTAAGCCTTAAAATCTCGGCTATCATCTCTTTTTTATCCATTTCAATAATCTTATTATTTTACAAGCTTAATATTCATACTTATATCCATAGCAGTAACCGTATGGGTAAGAGCTCCTACACTGATAAAATCAACTCCAGTCGCTGCAACCTCTTTAAGACGTGAAATAGACATATTGCCGGAAGCCTCAGTTTTAGCCCTCCCTCCTATCATCTCAACAGCCTTTGCCATCATCTCATTACCCATATTATCAAGCATTATAATATCCGCTCCAGCTGCAATAGCCTCAGCCACTTCACTGAGATTAGTAGTCTCAACCTCAACTTTTATAGATGAGGGGACTTTAGAGTGAACCTGAGAAAGGGCTTTTGTAATCGAACCTGCCATTTTTATATGGTTGTCCTTAATCATAACCATATCGTACAAACCCATTCTATGGTTGGTTCCACCTCCATCCTTTACCGCCATTTTATCAATCACTCTGAGGCCCGGAGCTGTCTTACGAGTATCGAGCAACTGAGTTTTCGTACCACTTAATTCCTTAACATACTGCGCTGTAAGGGTAGCTATACCAGACATTCTCTGAAAAATATTTAGAGACAATCTCTCTCCTTTTAAAAGGGTCGGATAGGAAGCTTGAATCTCAAGAATAATATCCCCCTTTTTTACACTATCTCCATCTTTAAAAAACGGCCTCCAGACTATATCTTCTTGGAAACGAAGAAAAACCATCTTTACAATATTCAATCCTGAGACCACCCCTTCTGCCTTTGCAGTCATTGTCGCTATCGCTTGAGAAGAATCGGGTATTATTGAATCTGTAGTAATATCCCCGGTATTGATATCCTCTTCAATACCAAGATCTATTAATTTATCTATTAAGTATTTGTAATCCATATTATTCACTATTTTATTTAAATACCATCACCACTGTTAACGGGCAAAGTTGTCAATTTATCCCCAATATGTTGTACTGTATGCAATGCAAATTCCTCCTTTAATGATGGATAATCCTCCCTATAATGGCCACCTCTGCTTTCACGTCTAAACCTCGCCCCTGTCATAATAAGAAAAGCTACCGTCAAAAGCTTACGAGAAGCCTCTGCATAATACTCATTGTCAGATTCCTGGATAGACTGCATCTCACTTTTCACAAGATTCAAACCTGTTGAAAGCAATAATTCAGATCTTATTATCCCCGAGCAATTATTCATAATCTGAGAAATCTGTTTTTTTAGGGCAAAATATCTCTCTCTCGAGAGAGGATCTTTTCTATATAGTTTTTCAAAATGGGGAAACTCCACCAAATCATCACACTCCACCGATACGGAAATAGCCCTATCTGCAAAAACAAGACACTCAATCAATGAATTTGAAGCCAATCTGTTAGCCCCCATTATCCCTGTTGAAGCAGCCTCGCCACAAACATATAATCGTTTAATATCGCTCCGTCCGTAAAGGTCTGAAGCAACCCCACCCACAGTATAGTGCGCAGCAGGGGCAACAGGTATTCTATCGGTAAAATCATATCCGAATTCTGCACATTTTGCAAGAATATTAGGAAATCTGGCTGCAATCTTGTCTTTGTTTAAGTGCTTGAGTGACAATGTTACAAAAGGTCTATCATCATCTGCCATCTGCTTAAAAATGGCTCTTGCCACCACATCCCGAGGAGCCAACTCTGCAAGCTCGTGCAAAGGGAGCATAAACCTCTTTTCCGCTTTATCCAATAAATAAGCACCCTCCCCTCTGACAGCTTCGCTTATCAAAAAAGCTCTCGGTGAATTCTCTATAAAAAGTGCTGTTGGGTGAAATTGGATAAACTCCATATCTATCACTCTGCAACCTGCCTTATAGGCCATCACTATACCATCCCCTATTGTAGTATCGGGATTTGTCGTTCTGCTGTAAATAGCTGAGGTTCCGCCTGAAGTAAGGAAAGTGTGCTTAGCATAAATAAGAAATTCCTCATCCTTTATCTCATCCCAACAACGCGCTCCATAACAGACACCGTTTTCAACTAAAAAATCTATTACAGAAATATTCTCTTGAATAGTTATATTTCTATCAGACTGAACTTTATTAATTAGAAACTCGGTAATATATTTCCCTGTCGAATCACCACCTGCGTGCAAAATTCTATGACGGTGATGTCCCCCCTCCAATCCGAGGGAAAGTTTACCGTTTTCCGTATCAAACACCATCCCCTCATCAATAATCTCTCTAATTCTCAAAGGACCCTCATTTACAAGTATCTCTACAGCTTTGTTTTCACAAAGTCCTCGCCCTGCAATCACAGTATCTGTAAAATGTATTTGGGGATCGTCTTCAATCGTTGTAACCGCTGCAATACCCCCTTGCGCATTATAAGAGTTGCTCTCCCTGATCGCCTTCTTAGTAACAACCAGCACAGAACCAAGTCGAGATGCCTTATGAGCTGTATAAAGACCGGCAAGACCACTTCCAATAATTAAGTAATCTGTTTTAAACATTTCTTGAATATATATTTGATACCATTCCAAATCCCCTTTTCTCAAAAAAAGCGTGTGCGCTATGATTG
Organism: uncultured Muribaculaceae bacterium; assembly: GCA_964397445.1. Lineage (GTDB taxonomy): Bacteria > Bacteroidota > Bacteroidia > Bacteroidales > UBA932 > CAYNHZ01. The sequence continues at coordinate 77,079 of CAYNHZ010000001.1, forward strand.
TCTTTTCCAGATTCAAGATACAATGACACTATTCCTCTATCTTTAAACCACTTAATAGCTGCATTCAATAATTTACCTTTTTTTAAAAAATCACTTTCTATTTCCATTATCTTTTTTTAATATCTTTTATCAGAAATACCAACAACGACATCAAGCCCACAAAAATCAAGAATATAGTAATCCCTACAATTCCCGTGCTAATCCTATCGAAAACTGATCATATCTGAGCCCTTTTAAGTTGTTTTCCATATTTCAAAAATAAAGTTTAGATTATCTCAAGAAATAAATCTCTCTCCCCCCTTCCCTTTAAGTATCCTATTTCAAATAGAGGTTGACCAATATTTTTCATCTCTTTTACAACCTCACGAACCGCATAAGGTTCAACAGCAATCAATAATCCACCGGAAGTTTGAGGATCACAAACCAATGGTAATGTCAAAGGGGTAATATTTGTCTTGTCCCCATAACTACTAAAATTGCGAAATGTCCCACCAGGCATACACTCTTGATCTATATAGTATTGCACTCCGGAAATCTTTGGAAGAGACGAAAATCTCACCACCGCTGTAAGTCCGCTCCCCTCTGCCATCTCAACTGTATGTCCTGCAAGGCCGAAACCTGTAATATCGGTCATAGCACAGACCCCATTCATATTGGAAAGCATCATACCTGCAGAGTTGAGTGTCGTCATCAGTCTGAGTGCCTCCTCTTTATCCTCTGCTCTAACAACACCAAACTTCTCGGCAGATGCTACAAGACCTATCCCTAAAGGTTTTGTGATAAAAAGTAGAGAACCTTCAATCGCACTATTGTTTTTTTTAACCTTTTTAGAATCAATCAATCCGGTAACTGCAAGCCCAAAAATAGGCTCTTCACTATTGATACTATGACCACCTGCAAGGGGAATCCCTGCTAAATCACAAACACTTCTCCCCCCATTTATAACATCACGAGCAATAGATGAGGATAATTTTTCAAGGGGCCATCCTAAAATGGAGATAGCCATCAAAGGGGTCCCTCCCATCGCATAAATATCACTAATAGCATTTGTTGCAGCAATCCGACCAAAATCATACGGATCATCAACAATCGGCATAAAAAAATCTGTTGTACTGATAACCGACTTCCCTCCACCTATATCATATACAGCAGCATCATCTTTAGACTCATTTCCAACAAGAAGATTTGCAAACTGCATCGTAGAGCGTGTACCTTTTAATATCTCCTCAAGATCCTTTGGGGATATCTTGCATCCACACCCTGCACCGGGGCTAAATTGGGTGAGTCTTATCTTTGAATCATTCATATCAATATCATTATTTCGTACTAAAAAACTATAAAACTATCACCTTATCGCAATTGTTCTGAACTCCGATAATATCCAACATAGTAGCAATATTTCCGACTCTAACATTCTCAATGGCATTGTTATACAATAAACAAGTTTTACAAATCAATATCTTCACCCCACTCTTATCCAATGACAATAGTTCCTCAATAACTGGAGAATTTTCAAGGGTCAACTTCACCCCATCCCCATAAAAACATAAATAAGTGGGGAGAGTACCCTCATCATTAATAAGGGTAAAATAATTTTTCAACAATTTCAAACTCAACTCCTCCGGAGCAACACCCATTCCATAACGATTTACAATTATGGTAACTTTCAAATCTTTACTCATAAATCACTTTATATTTCTACTTAATTTTATTAGATCAAGAATAATCTCCTCAACCTCAATAGTTTCTACCTTAAAAACAAAACAATTATCCCTCTCCTCAAATCGTTTATCAAGAGAGCCATTATACAATTTGTCATAATACTCCAAACAAATAGAGGCTCCTCCTTTTATATCACCACATTTACAAGCATCTATAGCTTTCGATGCCCTATCAAAACCTATCCTTTTTTCAATCTTCTTTATTGATTGAATCAATAAATCCGGATCAAAACAAGCATAATCTCTCAATATCCTCTTCAACCTTATATCTGACGGTGTATCGATTTTAATCAGTGGAGATAGAGACATCTGATCCCAAAATGATTTAGGAACAAAAACTCTGCCGACATTCATACTCTCATCTTCTACCCATAAAGTGCGCTCAACATCCATTGTACGCAATTTATCAAAAACAAGATGTTCAAACATTTCAGAAGAGGGTTGCTCTTCTTGACCAATTGCACCGAAAGCCGACCCTTTATGGTTAGCAAGCCCTTCTAAATCAATAATCTGTTCACCTGCATTGGATAAAGAGCTAAGAATATCTGTTTTACCCGACCCTGTACACCCACCGAGAACCAAAAGTTTGTATTTGTTTTTAAACGAATCTAAAACAAAATTTCTATAAGATTTGTAGCCTCCGTCCAACAAATAACATTTAAGTCCCAAAGTCTCAAACAACCAGGCCATTGAAGAGCTCCTCATCCCCCCTCTCCAACAATGAATAAGGAGAGTATCCGAATTCAAGTCAAGTGCATACTTACTAAACATTTTTAATTTCGGACCTACAAACTCTAACCCCTTTTGAATCGCTTGAACCCTCCCTTGTTTCTTGTAAATCGTCCCCACACAAGCCCTCTGCTGATCGTCAAATAAAGGGAGAGAGAGGGCATTTGGTATATGGGCGTGAGCATACTCTGATTCAGAACGAACATCCACAATCGGAACGCCGCAATCCCCTTTTTTTATAAACTCCTCAACACTTAAATACTCTGCCATTATATTAAAATCCTTTCATTAAATATTTAGAGTCAACCTCCTCACACCATCATCCCCAACAATTATATCAACCTTCAATGCCTCCTCCGGGAGCAATCCATCTATCTTTTCGGGCCACTCTATAAGAGAAAGTCCATCACCATATATATACTCATCAAAACCCAGATCCACCACTTCACTCAATCTTTCAATCCGGTAAAAATCAAAATGATAAATCGGTCTCCCCGATTGTGCACGATACTCATTTACAATTGTAAAAGTGGGACTATTTACAATATCTTCTACACCCAAAACCTTGCAAACAGCCTTAATAAAAGTTGTTTTACCTGCCCCCATAGAACCATAAAATGCTATTATGGAATAATTTGAAGTATTTTTCACAAACTCCGCAGCAGCCCGATCGATATGTGAAATATCACTGATGATAATCTCTTGCATATTAAAGCCTTTTGATGTGGGGGCAAAGGTACTTAATGTAAGACATTTTTAAAACAAATTTATCCCAATTATGGGTATTTTAATAAAAAGTTACTGCTCATAATATGAGGTGTTCATTCTGAATTGGATCGCTTCAGAAATGTGATTTACAGTTATCTCCTTTTCACCGGAGATATCAGCAATAGTACGAGATATCTTTAATATTCTATTATACCCCCTAGCAGAAAGGGAGTAGTTCTCAATAATTTTATTTAGAAAGGTCTTTGATCTGGAGTCAAGCCGACAAAACATTGCTATTTGTTCACTATTCATTTCAGAATTTGTGTAACATCCGTCATTTTTAAACCGTTCCATCTGAATATTCCTTGCCCTCTCTACTCTCTTTGAAATATCCAAACTCGATTCACTCTTTTCGCCAGACAACAGTAACCTGCTATCCACATTTTTAACCCTGATATTAATATCAATTCTATCTAACATTGGCCCGGATATTTTCGACCGATAACGATTTATCATCCCGGGCGTGCATTTGCAAATCATCTGTCGGGGGGTATCAGAATTGCCAGTTTCCCCATAATAACCACAAGGGCAAGGGTTCATAGAGGCAACAAACATAAAAGAGGCAGGATAATCCACCTTATTGCGAAGGCGTGAAACAGAGATATGTCTCTCTTCAAGTGGCTGCCTAAGTATATCTATGATATGGGGAGGAAAATTTGAAATTTCATCGAGATATAACACTCCATTATGTGCCAACGATATCTCCCCGGGAAGTGCATTATACCCCCCTCCGACTAACGAAGAGATACTTGAAGTGTGATGTGGCGAGCGAAACGGCCTACGAACCATCAACCCCCCATACTCTTTCAATTTCCCGGCAACTGAATATATCATACTCGTTTCCAACGACTCTTTCCTGCTCATAGGGGGGAGAATGGATGCAAGGCAACGAGCCATATAACTTTTACCAGCTCCAGGTGGACCTGTAAGCAATACATTGTGGCCGCCAGAAGCTGCAATCTCAATTCCCCTCTTTGCAAAGGTCTGCCCCATCACCCCCGAAAAATCATCAATATAGTGTTGATCTGTGTTTATTGACGATTTTGCGGTATCATTGGTTATTCTAAGGCCATTTGTATATCGTTCACCATTTAAAATATCAACCACCTCCGACAAATTATTTGCCCCATACACCTCAACACCATCAATATCTGAGGCTTCAAATGCGGCTTCTCGTGGAAATATACAAGCCTTAAATCCCATCTCCGCAGATCTAATGGCAATGGAGAGGGAACCGTTTGATCCCCTCATTATACCATCAAGGGATAATTCTCCGATAATAATAAAATTTTCCAAATTGTGATTTGTAATCTGTTCCGAAGCAGAGAGGAGTGCTATTGCAATGGCTGTATCAAACGAAGAGCCCTCTTTTCTAAGATCTGCGGGAGCCATATTTATCACCACCTTCTTACCGGGTATTTTGTAATCATAATTGCTCAGGGCAGTTGTTACTCGTAAAAGTGACTCTTTAACAGCACTATCCGGCAACCCCACCAAATAGATACCCACCCCTGAAGTTATAGAGACCTCTATTGTCACCTTTACAACATCCATCCCCACACATATAGCACTAAATGTTCTACACAACATAATTTCTCCTTTTTATCCCCTATGCCGACGGTCAAAATTAATAGAACAGAGACCATAATACAATAGCAATAATCAATAATTGTCTGTTTTATTCAACAATTATCTGTTTTAAAAAAAAATAGAAATTTCAAAAATTAGAAAATGGTGATATTACTGAGGATTTTATCAGTTGCACCGATATGATCATTAACATAAGCTCTACAAATCTCTGAGGCGGATCTGTATGAATCCTTATCTTGAATCCATCCAGAAACCACTTTAATAAACTCTTTATCAGTCGATATAGAGTAAGCACCTTTAAGCTCAATAAGATCGCAGGCCTCTTTTGTTTTTTGATAATTATGGCCAAATATCACAGGCTTTCCGTATGTAGCTGCTTCAAGAATATTATGAATACCTACCCCGAAACCACCACCGATATATGCAAAGTCACCATATTTGTATATCGAAGATAATAAGCCGATACAATCAACTATCAAAACCCTGCATTTTGAAAATTGAGATATCTTCATTTCATCAGAGCAAGAATAGATATTGGAAAAACATATAGTTTGAAAATTTGCAAAAATATCTTTGATTGTATCGATACGAGATGCATCCACTTCGTGAGGGACAACAATTATTTTCAATTTATTCACAGATGATAACAGACTCGGTAACATCTTTTCATCCGGTTCCCAGGTACTCCCTGCCACCAAACAAAAATCACCCTCACCGAGAAAAGATGCGATATTGTCCAGTTTTACTCCCCCCCCTTTGACTATTGCGGCAACCCTATCAAAACGGGTATCCCCTGCTACAATAACTCTTTCGCACCCATCGGAATTTATATCTGTGATAGCCCCATCAATTAGAGATTTTGATCCGATGTCTTGAACAAAAATATGAGAATAACAATAAAGCATCTTTTTCATAAAACTCCCGTACCATCTGAAAAACATCTGATTGGGACGAAAAATAGCCGATACTAAATACAAAGAAATTCCCCTTTTATGAATCTGAGTGATATAATTGTACCAAAACTCATATTTTATAAAAATTGCTATTTCCGGTGATACGATGTCAAGAAATGCGCTCACATTTTTTGGAGTATCCATAGGGAGATAAAAAACCCAATCGGCTTGATCATAGTTTTTACGAAGTTCATAACCTGATGGAGAAAAGAATGTTAGTAATATTTTCTTTGCAGGATATCTCTTTTTCACCCCCTCTATCAACGGTCTTGCCTGCTCAAACTCCCCAACAGATGCACAGTGAAACCAGACAATCTTATCTTTTTTATTACCTATCCCTTTTGAAATGTGTTGAAGCAAACCTTTTCTTCCTGATACAAAAAGAGATGCCTTATGATTGAATGGGGAGGCAACCCTCGCTCCAAACAAATAGAGATATATTATAATATTATATACGAATATCAAAACTCTAAAATTTGGGCGCTAATGTATAAAGAAAAACCGAAATTTAGTACCTTTGACTTCCATTAATATGTAACATACTGATTTTGATTTTAAACACATTCACATTGATAGGTCAATACTATCTCCTAATGAAGAGGGTATTTAAGAGACCGGAGAAATGGAAATTATTTCTCAAACAGTTGGTTTTTGAGGCAGATAAATTGGTTATCAGCTCGATACCTTTGGTAGCATTGATATCGGTAGCCATCGGAGCTGTGATAGTCCTCCAAACCGCTAACAATTTAGAATCTCCATTTATCCCAAAAATGTATGTTGGTTATATGGCCAGGGAGTCATTGGTGCTTGAGTTTTGCTCCACAATGGTATGTCTGATCCTTGCCGGGAAAATAGGCTCCAATATTGCATCTGAAATAGGAAGTATGAGAATTACTGAACAGATCGATGCAATGGAGATGATGGGGATAAATTCAGCCGGCTACCTTATTTTACCAAAAATAATATCAACCACCATACTTAATCCCCTTCTAATGTTGATGAGTTATATGTTGGGACTATTAGGAGGATATATAATTGTGGCCACAACAGGGATAATCAATGTTTCAGACTATATCATTGGTATAAGATATTGGTTTATTGGATATTACATTACATATAGCGTCATCAAGACATCTGTTTTCAGCTTTATAATTACCTCTATCTCCTCTTTTTACGGATATTACGCTATCGGTGGATCTCTCGGGGTAGGACGATCAAGCACAAAAGCAATTGTTGCAAGTAGCGCATTAATCCTCATTTTCAATCTGATACTTACTAAACTTATGCTCTGATGATCACTGTAAAACACCTATATAAAGAATTTGAAGGGGTAGAGGTCCTACACGACATCTCAATAGAGTACTTAAAAGGGGAGTGTTCTCTGATTATTGGGGCAAGCGGTTCAGGTAAAACTGTATTACTCAAGTCAATAGTTGGTCTTGTCGAACCGGAAAAAGGGGAAATTTGGTTTGATGATATTCTCTTCAACCATTTGGATTTGAAGGAGAAAAAGAACATAAGAAGCAAAATAGGGATGCTTTTCCAAGGGAGTGCACTATTCGATTTTGCGACTGCAGAAGAGAATGTGATGTTTCCTATGGATTTCTTCACCGATATGACAAAAAGCGAAAAAAGAGATCGGGCAAATTTCTGCCTTAAAAGGGTTAATCTTGAGAATATAAATGACAAATACCCCTCTGAACTCTCGGGGGGAATGCAGAAAAGGGTGGGAATCGCAAGGGCAATAGCACTCAATCCCCAATATCTGTTTTGCGATGAACCAAACTCAGGTTTAGATCCAGGGACATCTATTCTTATAGACCAATTGATCAAGGAGATAACCCAAGAGTACAATATTACAACGATAATAAATACCCACGATATGAATTCCGTCTTAGAAATTGGGGATAAAGTTGCATTCATTTATGAAGGGAGAAAAGAGTGGGAAGGGACAGGTAACAATATTCTTAATTCAGATTGCGAAGAGTTGAATAATTTTATTTTCGCATCTAAAATGGCAAAGAAATTAAAAACTTTGACTAAATAAATTATTAAAAGTTAGAATAATTAAATAGGGTTAGAAAATGGAAAAAATAATAATATACAGCGATAGTTTAAAGGGATTTTATGATTGTAATCCGGGAACAACACTGTTAGAGCTCTCTCAAACAATTTTTTCTGGGTGCAAATTTCCCGTCTTAGCAGCATTGGTTGATAACGAATTAAAAGATCTTAACTTCAAGATATACTCCTCTCACACAATTAAATTTTTGGACTACACTCATCCTGACGGCAAGAGAACATACACTCGGTCACTCTCATTCATTCTCCAAAAAGCGGTAGTGGATCTATTCCCAGAATATACATTATCACTTGACTATACCCTTCCAAATGGTCTTTACGGAGAACTAAGGCATAAATGCTCAAATGTCGATGTTTTGCAAAGGGGGATCAAATTATCTATGGACGATATTGTGAGGATAAAGAGAAAGATGAATGAATTAATTGTAGCTAAGATACCGATTGTGAAAAAGAAAGCTCAAAATTCAGAGGCGGTCTCCATTTTTACAAAAAACGGACAATACGACAAAGCTTCTCTTGTTCACAATATGGATAAATTTTTTGTATCTGTCTATTATATAGGTGATTACGCAGATACATTTTATGGTCCTATGCTCACCTCGACTGAGATGATCACCCTATTTGATATCATACCATACGGAGATGGCTTCTGTCTCCAAGCCCCCTCACCATACAACCCCAATAAAATAACAGAGTACATATATCAAGATAAACTCAGCAAGGTCTTTAAAGAAAATTCCAACTGGTGTTCTATAATCGGGGCACACGGAATAAGCTCTGTAAATAAGGAGATTATAAATGGGCATGCTAAAGAGATGATTCAAGTTGCAGAGTCACTTCACGAGAGAAAATTTGTGTTTATAGCAGACAAAATACACGAGAGGAGAGATAAACTAAAACTCGTTTTAATATCAGGTCCATCAAGCAGTGGAAAGACCACAACCTCTAAAAGGATCGCCTTACAATGTAAAGTGATGGGGTTAAATCCTGTGGTAATAGCTATGGACAACTATTTTGTAAATAGGGAACTCACCCCGAAAGATGAAAATGGGGATTACGATTTTGAATCGATCAATGCCCTCGATCTCCCATTTTTCAATAGCCAACTTAACGATATGTTTGAAGGGAAACAGGTTGAATTACCAAAATTTAACTTTATCGAAGGGAAGAGATATTTTGATGGGACCAAGATAAAACTCTCAGAAAGAGATATTTTGATTATGGAGGGGATACACGCCCTCAATCCACTATTAACAAACCATATCGATAACGATAGGGTATATAAAATATTTGCTTCTGCCCTCACCTCCCTCTCCATTGACGAAAACAATTATATCTCTACCACAGATAACAGATTGCTTAGGAGGATAGTACGAGACAATCTTACAAGGGGGGTAACTCCTGAAGAGACGATACTCCGTTGGCCAAGTGTGAGGAAAGGGGAAGAGAATAATATTTTTCCATTCCAAGAAAACTCCGATGTAATGTTTAACTCAGCATTACTTTTCGAGCTCCCATTGCTTAAATATTATATCGAGCCACTCCTAAGTAGGATAAATCCCCTCTCTGTGGTTTATCCTGAGCGAGTTAGACTCCTCAAATTTTTATCATATGTGACCGCTTTATCCCCCGAAGAGATTAAGTGCATTCCCCCAACATCTATTATGAGAGAATTTATCGGAGGGAGTACTTTTAATTATTAGCCCTTTATTGTAGAGATATTATTTGAGCCAATGCTCTGGATTTTGCTTCTGAGTCCCTTTCCACAACTGGAAATGTATGATTGAATTTCCATTATCCGAATCATCCACAATTCCAATAACATCCCCCGTTTTAATTTTGTCTCCACTTTTAACAACAACCTTTTTGAGTTTACAATAGAAAGTGAAATATTCTCCGTGTTGAACCAAAACACATTGATTATATCCCGGCATAATCAATATCTGTTTGACAACACCGCCAAAAACAGACATTGCTTCGCTATTTTTATCGGTAGAAATATTAACACCATTGTTAAAAGGCATCTTTATATTTTTAAATACAGGATGGAATGATTGACCAAATTGCTCCACAACAATCCCTTTATTTACAGGCCAAGGCAACTTACCCTTATTCTCTTCAAATTTGGCTGACAATTCATAATCAATTACTGCTTTATCTCCCCCCTTTGATTGCTGCTTAACAGCCTCCGCAAGGATTCTCTCTATCTCCCGATTTAACTTCTCTACCTCTCTCCGTTTCACACTCAAATCTTTTTTCATCTCCTTCTCCTTACTTGACAGGGTTTTTATTGTAGAAGAAACCTCAGCTTCCTCTATCGAGAGGAGACGATATTCTCTCTCCTTTGCATTTTTTGCAACAAGTGCCTCATCCCTCAACTTATGTAACTTCTCTTTTTCCAATGTTATATCAGACTCAACAGATTTGATGTTCATCGTTTGAATCTTCACCGAATGTGAAAGATTGCGGAGATAAGACCACCTCCTGAGCCCTTGTCCTATATTTTCACTTGACATTATGTACATATATAATATCCTGGAATCCCTATTCTTATAGGAGTTGTAAATGAGATTCTCATAATAAGTTTTCAGGGTATCTAATCGAGAGTTAAGTCTGATAATATCATTATTTTTAGCCTCAATATTCTTATCTATCCCAACAATCTCCCCCTCAATATTATTTATGAGTTTTTTCCTAACTTCAATTTTCTTTTTCGTTAGTGCAAGTGAGTTTAGATTCTCCCTCTTCTCATTGCGAGTAAGATTTATCTGCTTATCAATATTTGCAATCTCATCCTCAATCAACCTCTTTTTCTCCCGTTGAAGAGAGACATCCTGAGCCATAAGCGAAGAGGCAAACAGAAGAAAAATTGTAATTATTGACAAAAAATCCTTCATCTCTATCGGGATTTAATTTCACTTTTTCTCTTCACAATTTTCTCCCCTATTCCCAATGTGGTATCCATCTTTGAGGCCTGCTCCCAATAGATAAATGCGAGGTCACTCTCACCAAGAGCATACAACACATCTGCATAGTGATCAAGGATTACCGCACTCTCTTTCCCACCATAGAGCATCGCGTGTTTAAAATACCCCTTTGCATCTTCATATTCACCGGTCAAATATAATAGCCAAGCATAAGTATCTAAATAGGTTGGGTTGTCTGGCTCTGATTTGATTGTTTTCTTACTCATCTCAAGAGCTTTCTTCAAACTTTTCCCCTCATTGCTCAGAAAATAGGCATAATTATTCAACACCGGATTGTGTAATGGATTTATTTTAAGAGCTTTATCATAATAATAATAAGTCTTTTTCAGATTCCCTTTCAACTGATATAAATCTCCAAGGGCACTATAACAAGCCAATAACATCTCACTCCCTTTAGGCAACGATTTTATAATATCATTATATGTATTAATAGCCATATCGATCTCTCCGTGCTGCCAATGGGAGATTGCAAGTATCTCCATCATAAAGGGATCTTCCGGAAAATAAACAAGGGATCTTTTAATTTGGGCTATCAACCCCTCCCAATCTTTAAAATAATATAGCAAAGAGATATACTCCATATTAACACTTCTTACATCCGGATACATCTCAAGAGCGGTTTGGTAGAAAACTTTCCCTGTATCGGGACGATTTGTTTGAATATAATACGACCCGGCAAGAAATAGTGCAGAGGTATCTTCAGGATGGGCGGAAACTATATTGTTAATCATCGTATCTATTTGTGGCTTAAATACCTGCACAAACTGTGGATTAAAAACAACCTCCTTCATATAGTTCTCCTTCATAGTAAGATTCATATCAGAATCTGCAAGGAAAATATTTATATTCTTAAAGAAAAGATTTAGTTGTCTTGTCATCCTATACACCTCTGCAAGACCAAAGTATGCAGGGGTATATTGAGGGTCCATCGCCAATGACTGATTGTAATATTTCAAGGCAAGGGTGTCGTTATATTTCGATTTATACAGATCCCCCAAAACAAAAGCAACTCTGGGAGAGGGGTACTCTTTTATGAAAGATTCAAGATACTCCATCGCCTCATCATACTTTCCCTGCATAGTGAGAAGTTGGTATCTGGCATTCCCTGTTGCCTCATTTACCCCTCTGAGTTTTTCAATCCTATCAAGAGCATCCAAAGCCTTATCTATCTGATTACTATTTGTATAAATATCTATCATCTCATAATAGACCATACTCTTAGAGGGAAAATCACTGCACAATTTTTCGAAAAGAGAGGAGGCAAGTTCTATTCTATTGGTTTTTGAATAAAATTTAGCCAAAGACATTCTATACCAGAAATTAGATGTATCAGCTTCACAAGCTGCTCTATAGTAGTGCTCTGCAAGATTATCCTCCCCTTTTTCATCATTTATCAACCCGAGATAGTAATATGAGGCATCATTAGATTTATCTGTTTTTATAGATTCGAGGAGGAGTTTTTCCCCATTCTCGATATTTCCAGAATTGTACTCCCGTATCCCCTCCAAAAAGTAGTCATAACCACTATTTACCACCTGAGCGGAGATGTAGTTATGTGTTGAAAAAGAGAATATTGATAAAAAAAAGAGAGTCAGGAAGAATTGAATTTTATTTAATGCCATATATTTAAAAAACTTACTTGTTACAAATTTAGTAATTTCTTTGTTAGGCAAATACTATACCGCATAATATTTTTGTGATGGTGCAACAAAATGGGTTACTTTTGCATCTTAATCGAAATGCAAGATGCCAATTGACAACTCGTGTTATACAACAGAAAAGGGACTTATTGAAGCTTGTGTAAAGCAAGACAGACTCGCTCAGAAAATGATATACGAGCAATATTCTCCTCGTATGTATTCTGTATGTGTAAGATACGCGAAGGATAGAGATAGCGCGAAAGACATTCTGCAAGATGGTTTTATAACTGTTTTTTCAAAAATTGAGAGTTATAACGGTAATGGTTCTTTTGAAGGTTGGATGAGGAAAATATTTGTAAACACCGCCTTGATGCTCCTTCGTAAAGGGGATGTTTTGAAGGAGTGCAAAGATATTGCAGATTTGAGGGGAGACTCCCCAATTATCGATAATATCATCGAGAGGATAGATGGAAAAGAGATTTTCAAACTCATTTCAGAGATGCCTCAAGGATTTAGGACGGTATTCAATATGAGTGTAATAGATGGTTATTCTCACCAGGAGATTTCAAAGGCTTTGAATATTTCCGAAGGGGCATCAAGATCACAGCTAAGCAGAGGGAGATTGTGGCTTCAAGAGAGAATTTTAAATATGGATAAAAAAAGGTAATGGATTATAAGGAGTTTGATGATAAGATTAAGTCCCTGATGGAAAATCATAGCGAAAGTGTAGATGAGGGGATTTGGAGTGTCATAGACAAGAGGCTTACCTATCGAAAAAGGGTAGTGTTTATTAAAAAAGCCGGATTGTTTGCGACTGCTGCTGCGATTATTGGTGGAATATTTTTATTTATTAACCCTCAAACCGATACCTCAGTCACAAATCAAACCAAATCGATTGCAATAGTCGAGAGCCCAATTGTTATCATCGAGGCAGATTCTGTCAAGCCCGATGTAAATAACAACGCCATCGCACATATTGAGAGTAAAGAGGTCGCCCATATTTCGTCTGAGGTGGTTTCTACTCCGACAGTGATTGAAAATGATATCGTTGTGGAGAAAGCAGAGATTTCTGAAAAGGCTGATACTGTTTTCACTCCTCAAACAGAGGCTCCTGTAAAAAAATATAAAACAATTTCCGAACAATTGGCAGCAAATGAATATCTTGCCAATAATCTCAATAGTGACAACAAAGAGAAGGGGACTAAAATAGAATTGTCTGCAAAGACAAATATGTACACCATAAATTCAAGTGGAAATATTGATTTTACAACTCCATCTTTCGCATTAGGAACGGGGCAAAACTCCAATTACGGCATTACCCCTATCTCAACCCCAAAACATTTCTTCCCTGTATCTGCAGGACTTCAAGTTCAACTCTCTTTCTTTAAAGGGAAAATGGCACTCGGCGCCGGGGTGAATTATACATACTTATACAGCACTTACGAGGCTCTTGTAGATAAAGCTTTCCAAGGAAATGTGGAACAAGAGTTACATTACATAGGAGTTCCTATCGATTTGTATTACAATATTATTAGCACTGATAATCTTATTTTCTATGCAAACATCGGAGGGGCAATCGAGAAAGGGTTACAAGCCGGTTATAAAGTGGTTAATCTCTCGAATAACAATAGTTTAAGAAAAGAGTCCATAAATGGGGTGCAACTATCTGCAAATGTAGGTATCGGTTTTGAGTACCGTTTTATCAAATCAATGGGGGTTTTTATTGACCCTAAATTGACATACTTTTTTGATTGCGAACAGCCCTACAGCATCCGCTCAGAACAGCCTCTACAGTTTAATCTTGAATTGGGCTTTAGATTTCACCTAAAGTAATCTACACAAATAACAGCCTGTCACCGAATTAGGATCTTTAGCAACCTCCTCTGGAGTCCCTTTTGAAATGATCCTTCCTCCACCACCTCCACCTAAAGGTCCCATATCGAAAAGATAATCGACAGATTTGAGAACATCTAAATTGTGCTCAATGATTATAACGGTATTTCCACCCTCAACTATCTTATCAATGACTCCGAGTAACACTTTAATATCGGCAGAATGTAACCCGGTTGTAGATTCATCAAGGAGATACAAAGACTTCCCGGTGCTCCTCTTTGACAACTCTGCAGCCAATTTAACTCGTTGATTTTCACCACCACTCAAGGTTGTGGAAGATTGACCCAATCTCACATAACCAAGTCCCACTTCGCTTAAGGTCCTCAATTTATATGCAATAGAGGGGATAGCTTCAAAAAAATCAACAGCTTGAGAAATTGTCATTTCCAAGACATCATTTATATTTTTCCCTTTGTACTTAACAGCAAGGACATCTGGTCTGAATCGTTTCCCATTGCATTCCTTGCATTTAACACTTACTGAGGGGAGAAAATTCATCTCAATAATCTCAACTCCTGCCCCTTTACACGCTTCACATCTTCCCCCTTTTACATTGAAGGAAAATTTACCTGCATTGAAGCCTCGAATTTTTGCATCTGGTGTGGTCTCAAAAAGTTTACGAATATCGGATAAAACTCCGGTATATGTTGCAGGGTTGCTCCTCGGTGAACGACCTATGGGTAATTGATCCACCTCAACAATCTTATCAATATTCTCAATTCCAAGTATTTCACGATATGGAAGGGGATCGTACAATGAATTATAAAAATAGTTGCTCAATATGGGCATCAAAGTTTCATTGATCAGCGAAGATTTACCACTTCCACTCACACCACTGATCCCGACAAAGCATCCCAAAGGGATTGAAATATCAACATCTTTAAGATTATTTCCGGTTGCACCGAGAAGCTCTATAAATTTTCCGTTCCCTTTACGCCTAAATTGTGGAACCTCTATTTTATCTCTCCCCGATAAAAATTTTGAGGTAAAACCCGCTATCCCCTCGTCCAAAATATTTTCGGGTAATCCTGAAAAAAGAAGTTCTCCACCTCTCTCTCCTGCTCCAGGTCCTAAATCAATAAGCCAATCTGCACTTCTGATCATCTCCTCGTCGTGTTCGACAACCATCACTGTATTGCCCTCATCTCTAAGTTTTTTCAAAGATTCTATCAATTTGATGTTGTCAGACTGATGCAATCCTATACTCGGCTCGTCCAAAATATACAATACATTGACCAATTGAGAACTGATCTGAGTTGCTAACCTGATTCTTTGGCTCTCCCCTCCGCTAAGGCTCCTAGTCGCCCTGCTTAAAGAGAGATATGAGAGGCCTACATCCTTCAAAAAACCAACTCTGTCCCTCAACTCCTTCAAAATATCGACAGATATCACACTCTGCCTCTTATCCATTTTATCATTCAACGATAAGATCCATTTGTGAAGTTGATCAATATCCATATCGGAAACCTCGGCAATATTTTTATTATCTATCTTAAAGCTAAGCGATTCATCCCTAAGTCTCGTCCCTTTACAAACAGGGCAAACAATCTCCTTTGTAAATCTCTCCTTCTTCTCAAAAGAGTTGTCGCTTTCGTCATCTCTGTGGTTAAGGGCTGCTATTACACCGGGAAAAGTCATCATCTCAGAGAGTCCTCCGATAGTATTTACCCTAAACAACTCATCAGAACCATATAATACGACATCAAGTACTCCATCAGACAACTCATTAATAGGAGAATAGAGGGAAAAATCATATTTTCTTGCCACCCCTTCGAGAATGGAGAAAATTTGATTATTTCTCCTCTCTCCAATAGGTTCAATCCCACCTGTAGCGATCGATTTAGTATCGTCGGGGATAATCTTGGAAATATCGATCTCCGAAATAGAGCCTATCCCATTACAATGTGGACAAGCACCTTGAGGAGAATTAAATGAAAAGGTGTGCGGAGCAGGTTCAGGAAACGAGATACCGCTATCGGGACATATAAAATGTTTGCTGAAGTGGGCAATCTTACCATCTGTCAAGTCTAAAAGTGAAATAGACCCCTTTCCATAATTTAATGCTGTCATAACAGATTCTCTGATACGTTTCTCATCCTTATCAGACGGAACAATCTTATCAACAACCAACTCTATGTAATGGGCTTTATACCTATCAAGTCCGTTTGTCACATCTGAGATAGTTTTTATCTCCCCATCTATCCTCATCTGAGAATAGCCACGCCTTATCATTGTCTCAAACAAATCTTTATAATTCCCCTTACGTCCGTTCACTAAAGGGGAGAGTATTATACATTTTTTGTTTGTATAAGAATTGATTATCAAAGTTACAATTTGCGCATCGGTATATCTTACCATCTCCTTACCGGTAACAGGCGAATAGGCCTTTGAGGCACGTGCATATAATAATCGGAGAAAATCGGAGATCTCAGTTATAGTCCCGACTGTCGAACGGGGATTTCTATTTGTACTTTTTTGTTCAATGGCAATAGTTGGACTCAAACCCTCTATACTCTCGACATCAGGTCTTTCCAATACCCCGATAAATTGCTTTGCATAAGCTGAAAGGGTATCCATATAACGCCTTTGCGCCTCTGCGAATATTGTATCAAATGCTAAAGAGGACTTTCCACTGCCGCTAAGCCCTGTAATAACTATAAGCTTTCCGCGAGGAATCTTGACCGAGACCCCTTTAAGATTGTGCACATTTGCATTCTTTATATCGATATAATCCATAAAGATTAAACTCTATGCAAAAAAGGATTTGTCCCCTTCTCTGTAGAAATAGTCGTTGATGGACCGTGCCCCGGATATACTATCGTTTCATCAGGAAGAGGGAGGATCTTTGCATAAAGGCTCTCCATCAACACATCGTAGTCACCTCCGGGAAGATCGGTTCTCCCTATACTCCCTGCAAATAGTGAATCACCTGTGATGACATAATTTTCCCCCTTATTATAAAGAACAACCCCTCCGTTTGAGTGACCGGGTGAGGTAAACACCTCCAACTTTATATCTCCTATCGACAAGACCATCCCATCGGTAAGATCAATTATATTCTCTGTGGGTTGCTCAAACTCATACCCGAAATACCCTCCGTAAGATGTTGACCTTGCAATTTGAGAAAGATCCCCACTATTCATATATGTTGGCACTCCCCATCTCTTTGATACATAAGCATTTCCCATAATATGATCAAAGTGACCGTGGGTGTTGATCAACATTATTGGATCGAGATTATTATCTACTATAAACTTCTCCAATCTCCTCTTTTCGCTATCCGAATAGCAACCGGGATCAATAATTGCGCATTTTTTTGTTTCATCGTAAACAACATAACAACAAGTGCGCAGATCGTTAAAATAAAATGTTTTAATCATAATATATGTAGATTGCTATTAATTTAAATAATTCTTTGGCTTTACTTTTTGCAAAAATAGAAAATAATATAAAAAGAGTTACTAATTTTGCAATAATAGTCCATTCACAATAAACATTTCATTATGCATATAGCAATAGCAGGAAATATAGGGAGTGGCAAGACCACACTTACAGGGTTACTTGCCAAACATTACAATTGGGAACCTCGTTACGAATCTGTTGATTTTAACCCATATCTTTCCGATTTTTATAATGATATGAGACGTTGGTCTTTCAACCTGCAAATCTATTTTCTAAATAGACGCTTTGCTGATATTGTCAGCTTTCAAAATAGCACCAACAATGTTGTTCAAGATAGGACTATCTATGAAGATGCTATGATTTTCGCCCCCAAC
Source organism: uncultured Muribaculaceae bacterium (assembly GCA_964397445.1). Classification (GTDB taxonomy): domain Bacteria; phylum Bacteroidota; class Bacteroidia; order Bacteroidales; family UBA932; genus CAYNHZ01. The sequence goes on from CAYNHZ010000001.1 coordinate 95,218, forward strand.
CTTCACGATATGGGGCTTATGGATTCAAGAGATTTTGAGAATTACACAGACTTGTTCAATCTTATGATGTCACTTGTAAATGCACCCGATCTCATTATCTATCTCAAATCTTCGATTCCTAATCTTGTTTCGCAAATTCAAAAAAGGGGGAGAGAGTATGAAAACAGCATCCGTATCGATTATCTTAAAGGGCTGAATACGAGATATGATAGATGGATAAACGACTATCAATACTCAAAACTGATAATTAATGTTGATGAGTGCAAGTTTGAAGAGAATCCAAAAGATTTAAATTATATTATTGATTTGATTGACGCTCAATTATACGGTCTCTTCAAATAGAGTTCTTTCGTATTTGCCAAATTTAGCCAACATCCCTTTAATCTCCTTTTTAGCAGATTTCCAGCGAGGTATATCGATTTTTGGGCCGATTACCTCTACCACTTTAGCAGCAATGATAGAACCTATCTCTCCACACTCTTTAAGGGGCATTCCGAGAGAGTGGGCATATAAAAATCCTGCGGCATAAATATCACCTGCACCAGTTGCGTCAATAGTATTGGCAGGCCAGGCCTCAATATAGTGATACTCCTCACCGCTTTTAACCATCGATCCGTCTTTCCCTATCTTGACAACCGCAATATCACAATTGGCAGCTATCACATCGAGAGCTTCTCGTGGACATTTACCGGTAAAAGCCTCTGCTTCTGTCTCATTAGCAAACACAATATTTACATAATTATCCACTATATCGTGTAAAAAAGCTTCGTTTGACTCTACAACATTGTATGAGGCCATATCTATGGAGATAATACAACCGGCTCTCTTTGCCATCTCCACTGCTGTCCTTAGAAGTTCTTGATTTTGTACAAGATACCCTTCAATATGAAAATAGTCATAACCCTCAAAAAACTCCTGTTTGAGATCATCCGGAACCATTTCAAGGGATGCTCCGAGATAGACTGCAAAAGTTCTCTCTGCATTCGGTGCGGTTATGAAGACCATTGCCCTCCCTGAAGCGGAGACCCCCTTTAACAGATTGGATTTTATCCCTATTCTCTCTTGATCCGATTTGTACAACGCACCAAGTTCATCATCTCCAACTTTGCCTATAAAACCTGAGGGCATCCCAAAAATAGATGTCCCTGTAATTGTATTACCTGCAGAACCACCTGCAACATATTGTACCCCCATCGGTTTCAAAGTCTGCCAGATCTTATCTCCCGTCTCCATATCCACGTGTTGCATACTCCCTTTAGGAAGGTGAAAATATTTGAGAAAATCATCGTTTGGTAAAATCGCAAGGATATCTGTCAGGGCATTACCCATTCCTAAAATAGATTTCATAAATAAAATATGAGATAGTAATTTTTTAACACACAAAGATAGATAAAACCAATTGAAATTTGTAGGTTTGCATGCAATTTAGTTAACAATGATTATAGCAAAAACATTAGCAGAATTTAACTCTGCATACCTGACTCTAAAAGGTAAAAAAGTTATTGGTCTTGTACCAACTATGGGAGCACTTCACGAAGGTCATTTATCATTGATAAACAGGGCAGTAAAAGAATGTGATGCAGTTATTGTATCGGACTTTGTAAACCCAACTCAATTCAATAATAAGGCCGATTTTGAAACATACCCGAGAACACTCGAATCCGACTGCGCATTTTTAGACTCTTCCGGTGTAGATATTGTTTTAGCCCCAAGGGTGATAGATATGTATCCAACCGGTGAGGGAATCGAAAAAAAGACGATAGATTTGGGCGGACTTGATCTGTATGGAGAGGGACCGCGAAGGCCAGGACACTTCAATGGAATGGCACAAATAGTGACACGACTTTTTGATATTGTAAAGCCTCAAAAAAGTTATTTTGGAGAGAAAGATTTCCAACAACTTGCAATAATAGAATACTTTACAAAAAATCTTAAATACGATATTGAGATCGTAAGATGCCCAATTGCAAGAGGAGAAGATGGTTTGGCATTGAGTTCGAGGAATAAACTTCTGACTACTGAACAAAGAGAAGCTGCTCCACATATCTACAAATGTATCTCACAAGCACAATCGTTAGTTGGAAAGGTTTCTGTATCTGATGCCATTGAGATAGTTACAGAAAATATAAATAAGAATAAATTTTTAGAAACAGAGTATGTAGAAATTATAAATAGTCTAACTTTGCAACCTATTTCAGAGTGGAACGACGCCAAACATATACAATTATCTTGTGCTGTATTTGCGAAGCCTGTAAGATTGATTGACAATATTAAACTCAAGTAAAATGTTTTTAGAAATTTTAAAATCAAAGATTCATAGGGTTAAGGTTACTGAGGCAAATCTCAATTACATCGGGAGCATAACTATTGATTCCGCATTGATGGAAGCTTCCGGAATTTTAGAGGGGGAGAAGGTATCTGTCGTTAATATCTCAAATGGTAACAGATTGGAAACTTATGCAATACCCGGAGAGAGGGGAAGCGGCAAAATAGGATTGAATGGAGCTGCTGCTCACCAATTTGCTATTGGAGATATTATTATTATTATGTCTTATGCTTTGATGTCTCCTGATGAGGCAAAATCTTTTAAACCATCTTTGGTCTTCCCTGATACCGAAACAAATCATATTTTATGACAATCTCTCAAGATATGTCAGGGAAAAGCTCAAAGCAAAAAATCAGTTGGTGGAAATGGCTTTTGATGTTAGCTGTTTCTTTCGTTTTATTGTATTTTGCATTCAAGGGGGTAAAATGGTCGGACTTTATCGAGGGGATAAAAAGTTGCAATTTCTGGTGGATCGGAGTCTCAATGATTGTTAGCATTTTGGCTTTTGTGATCCGGGGCTTGAGATGGAGGCTCATAATGTTACCACTAAACAAAACTATCACTCGTAGAGAGGCTTATGATGGGGTCACAATTGCTTATCTCACAAATTTTGCCTTGCCTCGGGCAGGAGAGTTTGCAAGATGTGGTGTGATAGCGGCAACCGGTAAGACCTCTTTCGAGTCAGCACTCGGAAGTGTTGTCTTAGAAAGAAGTATTGATATGCTCTGCTACCTTATCATCCTTTTTACAGTTATTATCGCAAAATGGAGCAAGTTTGGAGATTTCATAACAAAAGAGATTTGGGGATCTGCAGTTGGCAGCTTTAAGATAGATTTCATTTGGATAGCAGCGATCGTAATAGTAATTATTGCAGCGATATGTATAGCTCTTTACCATTTCAGGGTGAGTCTGAAAAAAACAAAATTCTTTTCTAAATTTTTTAAAATTTTAAACGGCTTGTGGTCAGGGCTTCTTTCTGGCTTTAAGATGGAGCATAAATGGGGTTTTCTTATTTACACTATCTTATTGTGGGTATGTTATTGGGCAATGAGTATCTCTACCATAAATGCTTTCCCTCAAGTATCTGATTTAGATATAATTGATGCTCTATTTCTAATGGTTGTAGGGGGGTTAGGTTGGATTATTCCGGTTCAAGGGGGGATAGGGGCATATCACTTCATTTTATCCCTTGCAATAGCCTCAATCTATGGTATTCCACAGACCTCCGGGATTATTTTTGCCACTATATCACACGAAAGTCAAGCTGTTACTATGCTTATTTGCGGAGCTGTTTCACTTGCAAGTATTTATTATACATCTAAAGTTAAAAAAAATCGCTAATTTTGATTATTATTTATAGTTAATACACACTATTATGAAGGCTAAATTATACTCAATCATACTGTTACTATCTCTATTATGCTACCCTGTGTTCGGCCAAAAAAATAAAGTCCGTGATGCCGAGTACTATCCGAGAAATGAGTTGTACATCCAATACGGTACCCCTACTGTTCTGGAGCTTGCCACAACATTACAAAGCAATATCTCATCAAATAATGGGAGCGGAGAGTCTAAAAACTACAAATTTACCGGCGTAGGAAGTTTAGGATATAATTTCTCGATAACAGAAAAATTTGCTGTCGGTGTCTATGGTGGTGTCAGTTACGCAAGTGCAGATCTATATGTGACAAAAGCACCCAATTATAATATCACAGATCCTATTCTTCTATATCGTACAGGCATTGTCAGCTACACTGGACAAGTTTCAGCAACTTGGACATTTTTTTCATCCGGGGCTATTGAGTGCTCTTCAGCTGCATATCTCGGTGTAGGCTTTTTAGACGAGACTATAACCCCTTACGACACAGGTTCGAGGGTATTTAATATTCCAGAAGCAAAAGATAAATGGAAAGTTGCTTACCACCTCACCGCCATCAAATTCAGATACGGAGAGATGGTTGGTGGTTTTGTGGAATTGGGTTTCGGATACCGCGGGTTAGTGAATATAGGTATGTCTGTTAAGCTATAATCGACAATTATCAAAATTGAATAACGACTGAACTCTCGGCAGGAACCTCAAGAACATCTCCTGCTTTGATCTTATCTCCGGTCATAATATCAACCCCTTCAAAGACCCTCTTTACAGAGAACACCTCGTCATATCTTGACCAATCTACCTCAAAATTTGACTCGCCATTATTGATAACAACCATAACAAGATCATTATCAGTATATCTGAAATAGGTATAAACATTGCCCTGAGGAAGAAAATGTTTTAATTTTCCATTGCAAACTGCTTGAGAAGTTTTTCTCCATTGTAACAATTTTCTACAATGATTAAACAACTCGTTTTGGAATTGATCCCTTCCGTTAGGGGTAAAAGCATTTTTCTTATCCCCTTTCCACCCTCCTGGAAAATCCACCCTCTCTTGGATATGTCCAGAAGTTCCATCTAAACTCCTAAGCATAATCTCATCCCCATAATAGAGTTGAGGAATCCCTCTTGTAGTCAATAATAAAGAATAGGCGTTTTTCATCCTCGACAACACCTTACTTTCACTTACTTTTCCAGCTCCAAAAATGTAAGCAGGACGGGGAGTATCGTGGTTAGAGATGAATGTAAGCAAATTATTAGGCTTTTCATAAGCAAAATCGAGTGATAAAAGATTGTATATCTTTTTTATACCACTATTCCACCCTGGGAGTGCATCATTTTGATTTAGAGCCATTGAGATATTATCTTGAAGAGCAAAATCCATCACCATAGAGAGATTAGATGTATAACCATCTCTATTCTTTTCCACCCAATACGCCTGTTCAAGTGGGGAGTGAAACCAACACTCTCCAACAACCGTAAAATTTGGATACTCTTTAAGGATAGCTGCTACCCATTCTGATATTTTATATTTATCACTGTAAGGGAAGGTATCCACACGTATCCCATCAAGGTCAGCATACTCAACCCACCAAATAGCCATTTGTTTGAAATATTGAAGCAAGTATGGATTTCGCAGATTCATATCTGCCATTGTGTGGTCAAACCACCCTGTAATACACAACTCTTTATCATAATCACTTGCATTGGGGTCAGAATGGGTGGACATAGCCCAATTCGATTCTGTATAGGTATCAAACTTGTAAACCCAATCTTCAAAAGGGAGATCCTTCATCCACCAATGAGCCGTTCCACAATGATTTGGAACAATATCTTGAATAAATTTCAACCCTTTTTTATGTGAAGCATCGATTAGCTCCTTATAGAGGTCATTTGTCCCGTAACGGGGATCTATCATATAATAATCTGCACAGGCATAGCCGTGATATGATGCAGAGGTCTCATTATCAAAAGTGAGCGGCGTAGGCCAGATTGTTGTCACCCCCATATATGCAAGGTAATCTAAGTTTTTCATTATACCTGCAAGATCGCCTCCATGTCTTCCTCCTAAACTCTTCCTATCACACTTCTCAACTGCCAAAGGGGAAGAATCATTACTTTGATCTCCATTTGCAAATCTATCAGGCATCAACAGATAGAGCACATCTGAAGAGCCAAACCCCCTCCTCTCTTTTGAGCCTGTCCTCCTCTCCTGAAAAAGATAATCAAACTTAGATTTTGTCCCGTCACCCTTTATCAATGTAAAAGTATATTTTCCCGGTTTTATGCGTTCAGAGAGTTGAATATCAACAAAAAGATAATTCTTACTATCTCCATTATTTACAGCTGTAATCAATATATCATCACTACTGCTTATAACTTTTGCCCCTGAAATATTATCTCCATATATCATCAATGTAAGTGGAGTCTCCATCCCTACCCACCAAGATGGGGGTTCAACTTTAGTAATGAAAGATAAAGTTAAAAATAACATCGCTATTAATTTCATATATCGCTACTATTTAGATGATTAAAAAACAAAAAGGTAACCAAATGGTGGTAGGGTGTAAGAGGTCTCACCGAATTTAAAATCAACTTGTTCCTTCGAAAAATTGAAAAATGCTTTGAAAGAGTCATTTTCAAGGCTTCTCTCAAATGCAAAAATCTTCTCCGGCATTGTAGTTTCGATGATTTTCAAAGGGGCTCCAGCAATAGGTGCATACATAGAAGGATGGGCATCCCTTATGGCTATTAACTCTTTATAAAAAACTGTAAAGGATAAATTGTCCTCCCAAGATATCGGATCTCTCTTAAAGAACTCAAGTCGTTTGTTTAAACCAACCTCTTGACCGCTGTAAATCATAGGAATACCCGGTAAGGCAAAAGTGAGTGCGGCAAACTCTCTGACAGCATCTCCCATCCTTTCAAACTCGGTCCCATTCCACGAATTTTCATCGTGATTGGATGTGAAATTCATAGCTATACTTGCAAAAGGAAATTTCTGAGAGTGATTGTCCAAGAACTTTCTATACTCTTTTGCACCTATTTTACTTTGAGCAAGTTGATTCATCATATGATGATTCTCCCAGCCATAATATGCATCAAAAGCATTAACATTTAATGTCGGATTTTCTGCCTCTGCAAGGAAAAAGAGATCGCCCCTCTCTTTACGAAGCTCAGCTACAGCCATATCCCAAAAATCAACAGGAACTTGCTCTGCAACATCACATCTAAAACCATCAATTCCATACTCTTTAACCCAAAACCTCATCGCATCCACCATAGCACTCCTCATCTCATTATTGGTATAATCCAATTTAGCAACATCACTCCAGTCAAATGGGGCTACAATAACCCCTAACGAATCTTTAACATACCATTCTGGGTGTTCGTTTATCCAAGAGTGATCCCTTGAGGTGTGATTTGCCACCCAATCAATAATCACCTTAAATCCCATATTATGAGCTTTTTCTACAGTTGTAGCAAAATCTTTAAGGGTCCCATATTCTGGATTTATATCTTTATAATCTTTTACCGAATAGTAGCTTCCCAACTCCCCTTTTCTCTCAACTACTCCTATCGGATGGATCGGCATAAACCACAAAATATCTACACCGAGTTCAGATAGCCGTTGTAAATGGGTGTCAAAGGCAGCAAATGTCCCCTCTTCTGTAAATTGTCGCACATTAACTTCATATAATACTGCGTTTTCTGTCCATTGAGGATGAAGCACATTTGTTGTAGGAATGGCATTGTTATTTTTGGATACGCATCCTGAAAATATGATAATTAAAAAAATAATTAGCGGTTTAATTTTTAGATTTTTCATATTATTATTTATTAATAATTAGTTAATATTTTATAGGAATATGGTTCCAGTACCATTGAAATAGATTTCTCACCATTTAATTTCAGATCAAAAGGGAGGATGATTGTCTTATTGATTTTCTCTCCCGATTTATTCATTGCTATCAACACATATTGCCCCATATAGGTACGTATATATGAAAAAATCTCTTTCTCGCAAACAAGAGGATAATAATCTCCATACAAAAGGGCAATATTACTGTTTCTCAACTTTGATAATTTTTTAAAATTATCAAACACTTCACTTTCAAATCGATTTTGAGGTGAAAATTGTCCCCAACGCCTATTATCAGGATCGTTTGCTCCTGGCTGTCCATATTCGTCTCCGTAATAGACACAAGGAACTCCCGGGAGGGTGAATATCAAAGAGTGTAACAGAGAGAGTTTTCGATAAGCTAAAGTGTCTGTAACTCCTATCTTTCTCTTCCACCCTGCAGCTTTAGTATCCTCTCCACTTAAAACATCTCCACCTGCTAAAGAGATGTATCGAGGTCTATCGTGATTGCCTGTAATATAGCCCATTAGATTATGGTAACCATAAGTTTTAAGACTATTATCAATGGTCTGGGCAAGATTTACGAAAGAACCGTTTTCCTTGTCGGTGGTGGCATTGATAAAATTGTCATAGATATTGAAGTCAAACTGTCCATCCATCATACCACTCTTAACATAGGATGAAATCAAATCAGATGACCCGTAGGTCTCCCCTATTTGATACAATGGTCTATCAACTATATTGCTGTTGATTTTTTTTGTCAATTTTCTCCAAAACACCTCTGGCACATGCTTTGTCGCATCGTGACGAAACCCATCAAAATTGTAATTCTTCATCCAGAAAAGAGCTGAGTCTGTCAGAGGTTCATTGACCTCTTCTCTCTCCAAATCCAATGAGGGAATGTGATAATCAAACCAAGTGGTGAGTCTGAATTCATCCCACAATTCAAGATTCTCTCTACCATCAGGGGTTTTAGAAGGGGTTGTCCAATCGGGATGTGCATTAAGGGTGGGACTATCGATGTGCATATGGTGGGCTACATAGTCAAGAACAACATTGTCTCCTCTGCTATGAGCTTCATCTATCATCTCTTCCAGCTCCTGAGGGGTGGCAAAACGATTATCCAATTTTGTTATATAGATCGGCCAATAGCCGTGATATCCGCTGAATTTTGTTTTCGGATCAATATTCTGTCCCCAAGCAGTAGTTGGGTTTTGTGATATGGGAGAGATCCATAATGTATTGACCCCCAATGTATCAAAATATCCTGCCCTTAATTTTTTCGTTATACCTGCAATATCTCCTCCAAAATAATCCACTTTTGGAAGCACCTCTTTTGAGTTGATCTTCCAATCGTTCTCCTCATTACCATTATAAAATCTATCTATTAAGATAGAATACATTATCTGTTTTTGCCAGTCAGAACGATCTAATAGTGAAGGTGTAGTGATTACCTTCCCATTTTCTAACGGAACTAAAATATCGTTACCCACTCCGTCGTTGTTTGCAGCAAAAATTCTTATGAATGAGCGTTTCATACTACAACTATTTGTGGGAATTGTGACAATAAACTCTCCCTCATTTTTATAGGTTATAAAATTTGTCCCGAGGGTGGTGTTTTGCCACATAACAATATATTTTGCAGGGGTATTTATAACTCTTACAGTAAAGTTATTGTGCCCCTTATCACAATTAGTGGTTGTTATTGATGGGGGGGAGCCTGCTGAAGAGATTCCCCGTTTTATTATGATACTCCCCTTCTCCTTTTTTGACAAAACATCCAATGTTGACAAATTAGTCGTATTTGGGGTTACTACTAACATTACCGTGTCCAACCCTTTTGAGATCGGAATGACCTCATAGTCTTTGGAGGAGACATTAGTAATATCACCGATCAAAGGAAAATAATCTCGAACCAAAAGAATTGAAGTATCGCTCGAAACCGTATGTGGTATTGCCGGATGACATAGGTTGTCAAAGAAATAGTTATTAGGAAGCTCCCTTGAACACCCTTGAATAAATAAACTAATGGCAAATAATGCAAATGTATATCGTAATGTCATTTTATTTAAATATTTAATTATAACTCAAAAACCACTGATGAATATGGCTCCATTTTTAGAGTGAAAGCGTGGTTTTCTCTCTTAATATAAACCCCTCCTTGTGATGCTATTGCACTCTTTATCTGATCATTGATAGGTATAGAAACACTTATGGCCCCAAAGTTATGTATCACTAATAACTTTTCTTTCCCATAAATCATATACCACCCCGAAATGGCCGGATAGGTTGTATTTGTTTCGTTATACACACCATGTCTTACCATTTTTCCAAAAGCAAGCGGATCATAAGTGTTCCTTACCCTAATAAAATCTTTATATACTTTAAATACGGATGATGTGTCTGATACTTGAGAGGAGAGATCAGGAATCTTTGATGCAAATAGAGGATCTATTTTATCTGTATATGATGTTGAATATTTGTCTCCCCACTTCATAGGTTGTCTGACATATTCGTCACCACCACTTTTTGTGCCTGAATAACCAAGCTCTTCACCATAATAAATATATGGGGAGCCTTCTGAAGTAAGTAACACAGCAGCTGCAAGTTTCATCCTCCCCTTCAAGCCTCCGAGCTCACTTCCCGTCCTATCTTCATCGTGATTTGATAGTTTAATAGCTGCAATAAAATCCGATTTATAAGCCGAATAACTATTTCTGTATGAAATTATCTCTTTAGCAAATTCTTTACCTATTCCACTATTGATGGCCTCTTTAAGTCTCCACCAAAATGAAAACTCAAATAGGGCTGGAAGACCTGAGTAATATTTTTCAACCTCTTGATGTTCTGACAACACCTCCCCAACCATATATATCCCTTTAGAATTGCCCCCTTTATAATATCCATTAAGTTCATTATAAAACTTTTTGAGGAATCGAGGATTCTCATCCGAATTTGCATTGTGATAAATATGCTTTACCGCATCCAATCTGAAACCCTCAACACCAAGATCCATCCACTTTTTTGCAGATGAAGTTATCTCTTTGAATGCTACTGAATTTTCCGCATTTTCAACCTTACCATAGTTTAAGTCTGCAAACCAATTGGTCTGGAAATGGGAATGGAAAAACACCCCACCCGGCATCTTTATATCTTTAATGTCATCATTATTCGATGAATTGAATAGCTTAAAAGGGACTCCGAGTGAAATGGTTGACTCTCCATCTTTACTGGCACCATATTTTGTCCCCTCCCCCCAAGAGACATTTGATGTCCTAATCAAAAAACCCCAAGAGGAACTAAAATCTACACTCAATGTATAGATATTATTACCTAAGTAATATAATTTTTTACAAACCTCCTCACCGAAATAGAGATATTTAGCCTCCTTAGGAGAGGTATCTGGATTGTCTAAATCCACTTTATCTGACAATGTGACTGTAACAGTAGGGTTATTATTGTTAGACCAATCGAGTGTAAAAAGATATTTTTTTGAAGTATTATCTGAAATAGAGAACCATTGAGCAGAATCATAGCCGCTTGATCCTTCAGTGGCTATCATATCGATTTTTCCTTTAGTTATATCGCTTTTAGGATTTTCCGAAAAAATATAATACTCACTTAAAGGTTTAAACCAGGGATGCTCTCTCCCAGTATGATTTATAACATAATCTAAATATATCTTAATCTTCTTATTATTCGCATCGTGTAACAACTGTGAAAAAGTGTTATCATCTCCATATTTTTGATTAATCGAATAATAATCGGTAACATCATACCCGTGATACGACATAGAGGGATGAATAGGTGATAACCATAAAGCAGAGACACCGAGTGTATCTAAATAGTCTAATTTATCAATCAACCCCCTCATATCTCCCCACCTATCCCCATCACTATCTGCAAATGAGTACAATAGTAATTGATATGTTACATCTCCCTTTTTCTCACCATCCCAGGCCTTTGGAGTAGGTACTACATACTCAAACTTATCCTTGTTACCGAAATTATCTGGATCATCAGGTTTACAAGAGAAGGTGAATAATATCACAAAAAGGAGAGGGAGAAATTTCTTCATTATTGATATAAAAGAATTAAAAAAGGTTGGTGCGCAAGTCCAAACGCACCAACCACTACACTAACTATTTTACATAACTTCCGGTGGAACTAATTCAACTGTTGCCTTAGGATCATTGGCCAAATTAAGGGTTATCTTATAAGAACCTGTGCTCATAATCTTATAATTATCTCCATCATGATTTAATATAGAGAGGTTCTGAGTCCCTTTCTTACAACCGAGATTATATGCCCAATCATCATTAAATCTGAATTTAAACTCATCTCCCTCCTTAAATTTATATGTAATTGAGAACTCATATTTTGATTTATCAAAAGTCATTGGTATTGTCTTTCCCCAACTGCTTCCTTCAAAACTTCCGATGATACCGGTCTTACTATCCTGAAGTAATACAGCTTTGGCAGTATTATTTATCATATCTACCAACCAGTAATATGTACCATCTGTTAACTTCATATTATCACCACCACCAATTTTTAGATCAAAGTTCGTAACTCCATCTTGAGATTCTTTAGGGGTACCTCCGATCCAAGTTTGAACATTTTTACCATCAATCTGAGAATTCTTAACAAATTTAAACTCAATATTATTGGAATTAAACATTGAAATATAACCTTTATAAATACCTTTATCTGCATCTACAAGATTAACAGGTGCATCCTTCTCACCATTCCAACTATGTCCGGAGTAGTTACCTGCAACTATCAATTTATCAGGCATATTAAGGTCTATAAAAGAAACTTTATAAGGTGTCGTATTACAATTTAATACAATTCTATAAAGACTCTTCCCATTATTTGTCGGAGCAACTAAATTAGTAGATTGAGTAAATGAAACTCCATCAAAAGATCCTCCAAAGGCATAATCCCAATTATGATTTGCACGAATCTTAAATTCTTTGCCGGAAATAAATTTATTAGTTTCCAAAGAGAAAGTATTCATCTCAGGGTCATATTTTAGATCAACATCTTTATCCCAGCCGTCAAAAGCCTCACCTATCAAGGATAAAGAGGTGATCTCAACCATCTTCAATGATTGTCTCTTTACATCTATAGATACATTAAACAATTTAGAAGGGACACTATATCCAACAGTTTCTGATGTGGTATCCTTAGCCTCAATTACTGTATTTGTACCATCATATTTCTTCTCTGATACTTTCTTATAGAAAAATCGAGTCGCTCCATCACTAACTTGGGATATCCAAATAGAAGTTTGCTGAGAATTTGAAAACATAAGTCTGGCCATCCCCTCATAATACCCTTTTTGAATAGATGATTGTTTAATAGAATGATTTGTACTATTGGTAATAACATATATTTCATCATTGAATATATTTGTGTAAGGTGTAATTGGGATGACAACATCCTTAGATGGAATACCTTTAGGATAAGAAGGACAATAGGCAACTACAGAAATCGCAATATTAGTAGGTGTATTGATTGAAGCGCCTATAGATAAAACATCATCATTTAATTTATCACTCTTTAATACAAATTTTTGCTCTTTAATACCTGAATACACGGCTGTATCCACCACAAAACTTTGACCAGCTAAAGTTACTGTTTTCTTCAAAGTGATTCTTACAGTATAGGTGACTTCCTCACCATAAGTCAGCCTTGCAGGTTCCCATTTCAACAAACCAATAAGTTTATCTGGATCTGTAATATCAAGAATAAGCTTTGTGGAATCAGAAGATGGTACAGGTGAAACAGCATCTCCATAGGCATATACATTGATAAATGTCGGTTTTGCTTTATGAATCGCACCGTTATTATCAGTAGCAGAAGCGAAGAAGGACATTTCAAATGTATCATTAACAGGTAAATCTTTAAATTTGGAATAGATCAAACTCTTAAACTCGTTTTTACCTATTTTGTAAAAGAGATTCTCTGAAGAGTTAATAAGAACAGTGTCTTTTCCATAAACTGCAAAGAAATCATATTTGTCATTTCCTATGAACCTTGAAGGTTTCCAAGAGAAATTAACCTCCTCATCCATAGTATTAGATGTCATTATAATATCACCGTGGGCATACATCTCAGGTGCCACAGGAGCGGTGGAGAAAGCATCCTCTCTTACAATATCACAAGAGACAAAAGAGAGGGAAAAAATTGCTATCGCCAATAAATATTTAAAATATTTCATAAACCTAATTATTTTGATTTTAAAATTATTGTTTATCCATTACAAGAACAAAAGGAGTTCTATTTCCATAAAGTTTCATAATATACTTACCGGCAGAAGGAACCTTGATATCAGAACCACCTTTTTTAAGAAGTACCCCTTTATCAATATCGCTACTTGGGATGGTGCTATCACCATATTTAGTATCCCACGATTTGTTCAATCTCATTAAGAAACCAACATTATCACCGGAAAATGTGACTACACTTGTCTGCCAAACATTACCTACAGGATCATATACAAAAGGAATCTCTTTATCTTCAGACCATCCACACTCATCAAAAGAGCCTATCAATGTAACAGATTTTACATTTGTTTTATCCATTGTCATCTTTCCTTTGTTGAAAGATAGAATGAAAATCGTTGTCCCTTCTGTTTTAATATTGATGGTAAGATTGCCATTCCCGGCATCAAATCCAGACCAGTTTTGGGTAATCTCATTTTTCCCCCAGTTACCTGATGACCAGTTTCTTGCAGATGTAACTTTAAAGTTTGTATAATCTCCATCATCCCCGTTAGCATCATATTTGGAAGGATCAAGATTTACAAGGGTACTATAAATATTTGTCCCTCCGTCTGTTTCCCAAAATTCGTTCGCAAGGTCGATGTTCCAATTTTGGTATCTACCCGGCATAAATACTGAGCGCAAAGGTGCTGCATAAGTAGTTACATTATAGGAGATACTACTTGACTTAATTGATTTAATATCAGTTTGATATACAGATGCAATTAAAAATGTACCAATCTTTACAGTGGTGTTTTTAAGAGCATGTAGTTCATTGCAAACAAGGCCATTAAAATCTTGCTTTGAAATAGTTAGTGAGTTTGTAAATGAAGTACCCACCAAGGTAGTATCGGTATTCATAGTTGCATAGAGTTTGTACTCTATTTGAACATTTTGACCGAAAGAGGCATTACTCCAATTAAAGACAACATTCTCTTTTTTAACATTGTCACCATTGATAACCACATCATTATGCGAAACCAGATTAGGTGAAACGAACTCTTTATCATCAACAAGTTTCGATAAAGGTGCATTCAATTCACAAGAGGAAAGCGCAATAATAGCGGTTATCAACATTAGTGTATATTTAAAATGTTTCATAAGTTCTTCTTTTTTTAAATAAATATTCATCTATTAATAACCAGGATTTTGTACAAGGTTAGAGTTTGCATTAACATCACTCAAAATCAAAGGATAGACAGTGCGATATTCGGATAGTGATACCTTTCCATTAGGAACGCCACCTTTTAAAGTCCAAGGGAACTGCATTGAGGTAAAATAGCCATAACGGATCAAGTCTGTACGGCGATGTCCCTCCCACATCAACTCTCTTGCCCTCTCATCGAGAAGCCAATCAAGGGTAATTTCGTTAGGGGTATCAACACCTGCTCTATCACGAAGTTGTTTAACATAACCCTTAGCAACAACATCTGCAACTGAGCCATTATTAAGACGAGCATCGGCCTCTGCATAGATAAGATACATCTCAGCCAAACGGAAGATAGGGAAATCTATTGATGACAATTTGTAATTGCTCATTTTATCTGTGACAGCTGTCCCATTTGAATATAATCCGGTGAATTTCCAACATCTCCACCCTGAACTTGCATTTGTATTGTCAAATTCTTTAGCACAGCCAACATTGTAGAAGAAAGCCCTCTTATCACTTGCTTCTCTATCGTATCCATAACCGGAAGTTGCATTCCAGGTGACCCCTTTCAGATCAAAACGAGCTACATAGTCATCAGCTACATGGTAACCGTTCCAGTTTTCAGGATTGATCTTATCGACTCCGAGAATTGAACCAATTCCGGTATTATCATCTTTACTCAAAGAAGCTGAAACAAGGTGAGTTGTTCCACCCCAACTCTGAGTGTGGTCTTTATCATATGATATTGCAAAAATGAACTCCTCTTTAGCTCCATTTGTGGTATTATCCTGCATAAACAATTGTTGATAATTTGGGTGTAAGGTGTAACCCATTTTTATAACACTTGCAGCAGCATCTTTAGCTTTTTGCCATTGTGGTTTTCCTGTGTAAACTTCTGCATTAAGATACATCCTTGCCAAAGTAGCATATACTGCTCCCTTTGTAGGTCTTGGGTATTGAACAGCACCCTTATCCGGCATTGCACTCCCCTCAGCCACTAATGCCAATAATTCCTCCTCAATCCAATTGTAAAGGGCTTCTCTCCCAATTTGTTTAGGATAATCACTGCTACCTATATTTTCAGTTGTTGCAAATGGAGGATTCCCAAACAAATCAAGCAAAATATAATAATATAGTGCGCGATGGAACTTAGCCTCCGCACGATAACCTTCAATAACACTTGCAAGTTTCTCGTGTCCGCGAGCTTTAAGTTTATCGGGTTCTGTCTGAATGAGATACTCATTAACAAGAGTTACCCCCTTCATACAACGGGTATACACAGCTATAATAGCCTCATTATCTGCAGATGTCCAAGAGTGATACTGAATAGGATTGATATAATTATCACCCCATATAATTTTAAAAGAATCTGTTGAAAGCTCATTGAGTACCATATACATACGGCACAGTTCACTCTGTCCTGCATCCTTTACTGCAATATCGGATTGATCAGCTTTATTTTGGCTAACCAAACCCCAATATGCGTTGATATAAGTCAATCCCTGAAGATAACTTGCCTCATCTTTGTAAGCAGTTTCAGAGGTTGCATCTTCTTTATTTAACGGCAATGTATTAAGATCATTAACACAAGATGATAACATAACAATCAATACAAGTACCGCAAAAAATATTTTATTTATAATATATTTCATATCTGATTCAATATTTAAAAGTTAAAATTCAGACGTAGAGTGTAAAGACGGGGACGTGGTATAATATTATTATCCACACCATCTGATGAGAGAATTTCGGGGTCAAGTCCCGAATATTTAGTAAACACACATACGTTTTGAACAGAACCAGCCAAACGGATATTTGTGTTGTTTTTCAATCTGAATGTATATCCGAGATTTATGTCATCTATTCTCAGGAATGAAGCGTCTTCTATGAACATATCAGAGTATTTCTGATTGTTCTCCATAGCTTTAGTCCAGCCCGGAATTAAGAATTGCTTACTTACATTATCTATATAGCCCTTATTGTAATTGTCGCTATATGATGAAGCATAGGTCATAAAAACTTTATTGAGAACTTCATTGCCTAAAGATCCGTGAGCGTTAATACCAAGGTCCCAATTTTTGAATCTCAATTGGGTGTTAATTCCGAAGAATGCCCAAGGAGTAGGGCTGCAACCTGTGACATAACGGTCAGCATCTGTAATGACACCATCTTTATCACGATCGACAAATCCATTTTCCACTGGTTTTCCACTTGAATCATAAAGTTGTTCAAAAAGATAAAATGTGTATGGTGCAAATCCTTTTCTATGCAATGAGGTGTAGCCTCCTGTTCCACCCATACCTTGACCAACAGGAACACCGAGATAACCCTCAGTATCATTTGCAGTCAGCTTAGTGATTTTGGTATCTTGGAAAGTGATATTACCACCAATACTCCAATGCCAATCCTTTGTCTCAACCGGAATGAAATTGAGTGAAACCTCAATACCTTTATTAACCATATTACCGATATTCGAAATAATGCTGTTGCCAAAGTTAGATCCCAATGGGGTAGATATGATATTCAGCAAATCCGAAGTGTTACGATAATAAGCCTCAACACTACCTGAGATACGATTATTGATAAATCCGAAATCTAACCCGATATTGAAAGTTTCAGTACTTTCCCATCTCAGATTTGGATTGTATGCTTGAGGAGCAAGGGTGAACAGATAGTCAACACCATTAATCATATATTGCATCTCAGGGGAAGAGGATTGAATATATCTTGCTAAATATGGATAATAATCATCCCCTATATCTTGTTGGCCTGTACGGCCCCAACCCAAACGTAGTTTCAATGCAGAAACAGCTTTACTCCCTTTAAGCCAGTTTTCATTAGCAACATTCCACGCAAATGCAGCAGATGGAAATACCCCCCAACGATTTGCTTTACTAAAACGAGAAGAGGCATCACCTCTTAATGTTGCTGTGAAAAGATATCTTGATTTTATAGAGTAATTTATCCTTCCGAAAAATGAAAGAAGGTAATATTCTTTTGCATTTGTAGGTACAATGTGATACAAATCCGCTTCTTGCCCGTGAGGCAATTTGTTGTAGTACTGAGATTCATTGTATTTAACATAGTTATGTTGCCAAGAATAACCGGCCATTACATCCAAATTGGAGTTTTTGAAATCGTGATTATAATCCAAATATGCCTCAAGTAACATATTCATATTATAGTTATCATAATTGACAAAAAGGTCGTTAGTCGATCTCATTGAAGAGATAGAACCTAACTGATTGTATTTCTGTCCCTTTGTACCTGCAACATCCATCCCAAGATTGACATTTGCACGCAAATCCTCAAGACCGTGAATCTTGTAATCTATCTGCAAGTTACCTATTCCACGCATCGACTGCCCTTTATTTGTATAATCATACAAATCTGAAAGGGGATTCACCCCGGCCATAGTATTGGCACTTCCATCACTATTGAGCCAGTTCCAATAACCATTTGCCTTGCTCTTATCTATATTTCCTTGTGCATCTGTAAAATAGATAGGTTTTGTCGGGTCAAATGATAATGCGCTTCTGATAGCGCCTTCGTTTGCCCAATTGGTACTTTGCAAGATGCCCTTTGCATTCAAATTGATGGAAAGGTGTTTGTCAAAGAATTGGGGTGAGAGGTTAATATCTAAATTGCCTCGCTGATTATCACCTGTTTTTAGAGTAGCTTGATCATAGTTATATCCCAAACTAACACGGAATGGTAAAACACCTCCGCCATACAAACTCACGTTCTGATCTGTATTAAAAGCCAATCTGTAGATCTCTTTTTGCCAATTTGTATTTTCTTCTCCAAGAAGCCCTTTAGCAATAAGATTGTTAGGGTACACTGTTTCATAAAAATCTCTCAACTCATCACCTGTTAACATTTGAAGTGTTGAACTGTTTTGCTTAACAGAGTAACTTGAGTTATAACTAATATGAAGTTTTTTACCATCACCTTTTCCGAGACCTTTTTTGGTAGTGATAATAATGACGCCATTAGATGCTCGCGAACCATAAATCGCAGTAGCAGACGCATCCTTAAGGACTGAGTAGGACTCTATATCATTGGGGTTTACAGAAGCGAGCGGATTACCCATCCCGGCACCGCCATCACTTGTAACAGGAACCCCGTCGATAACTATCAAGGGATCATTTTTAGCATTAAGAGAGGCTGCTCCACGAATACGAATAGTTGCAGAAGCACCAGGTTGACCTGAAGCAGGGGTGACAAGAAGTCCAGAAACCTTACCCATCAACATTTGATCGGGGGAAGTTATCGCACCTCTATTTAAATCTTCTGCCTTTAGAGCAACAACAGAACCGGTCATGTCATCTTTCTTAACGGTTCCGTAACCAATAACAACAACCTCTTCGAGAAATTCAGAGTCCTCCTGCATAACTACACGAAAGGCTTTATTTGCAGGCATAGAGATAGTTTTAAGACCTATAAAACTAAATGTAAGTACAGTATTTTCCGATGGAACAGTGATTTTAAATTGTCCATCAAGATCGGTCTCCGTACCATTTGTAGTTCCCTCTTGGAGAACTGCAACCCCAACTACCGGTCCATAGGCATCTACCACAACTCCCTTTGCCACATACTGCGCAAATGCACTCGACAAAGAGAGAAAGGTAATTGAGATTACCAAAGTCATCAATCTTTTCATACTTTAAAAATGTTATATTGTTAAATTGTCTATCTGTGTCTAATAAAATTATATTTTACAATGTCGTCCTTATCTTCAACGAATAAAACTGAAATTGAAGCCAATAACAGGCAAACCCCTGAAAAAACCAAAGCATATATTGTGTGACCTCCATAGATATACTTCACCATAATGCCCCCTATCAAACCATTACAAACCTGAGGAATAGTAATAAAGAAATTGAAAATACCCATATACACCCCTATTTTGGCAGGTGGAAGTGACCCTGTAAGAATAGCATAAGGCATCGCAAGTATGCTTCCCCAAGCAACACCAATACATATCATAGAAATAATAAGCATCTTAGGATCTTTAAAAATCAAAAAAGACAAAAATCCGAGAGCACCAGCAAATAATGAGATCATATGAGTCGCCTTCCTCCCTATTTTTCTCGCAATAATCGGGAGAAGAAAAGCAAAGATTGCTGCAACCCCATTATAAATCCCTTGAAGTACACCAACCCAATCCCCAGCATTACCGAATAGTTCCGAATTTCTATCCACTGTCCCATAATAATGCTCTGCAACAGCAGGGGTCATATACACCCACATTGAGAATAGGGCAAACCAAGAAAAAAACTGAACAACACCCAACTGACGCATAGTTTTAGGCATTTTTACAAAATCTTTAAATATCTCGATAATTCCTCCGTCAGCCTTTTTCTCTCCCACTTCAGGTGGATACTCAGGTGTCTTAACTATTGTCCATAACACACACACCAATAAAACTATCGCACCTATATAAAATGCCATTTTAACATTTGGAGCCACGCCGCCCTCTGCATTAGGGACATTTGACATTCCAAACCAATTGGTAAGGGCAAACGGAAGAATAGCTCCAACCACTGCACCTATACCAATTAAAGATGTTTGCATTGAAAAACCAAGTGTCCTCTGCTCTGATGGGAGTTTATCGGCAACAAGAGCCCTGAAAGGCTCCATCGCAATATTTATTGAAGCATCCATTATCATTAAAATGCCAGCACCGATGAGCAATGGTGACAATAATGGGGCAAGGACAGGAGAATTAGGCATAAGAAACAGCATCAAAGATGCCAATAGAGCTCCAACAAGAAAATATGGCCTCCTCCTTCCGAGCTTCGTCCAGGTACGATCACTATAATGACCAACTATGGGCTGAACTATCATACCTGTTATAGGTGCTGCCAACCAGAATAGGGATAAATGCTCAACATCTGCCCCAAAAGATTGTAGAATTCTACTTACATTGGCATTCTGAAGAGCGAGACCAAACTGAATTCCGAGAAATCCGAAACTCATATTGAAGATTTGCCAAAAGCTAAGTTTTATTTTTTTCATTAGGTTAAATGATAATTTCTATAAAAATAGATCAATAATTCTATAGTTTTTCTAAATATCAGATGAATTGAAAGATTATTGGGATGAATTGGATTTTTTCGTTTTTTTTTTAAATTTGCAGAATATGAACATTTTGATAATAGAAGATGAGTTGGCTGCTCAAAACAATTTGACAAGACTCATAAGAAAATATTATCCCGATTTTAATATTATCGGCAAAGTTGACTCAATAAGTGAAGCTATCAAATGGCTTAACAAAAGTCATCCCGATATCATATTTATGGATGTTGAACTCTCAGACGGGCATTGTTTTGAGATTTTTAATAGTGTAGAGATCGACTCTTTTGTAATAATCACCACCGCCTACGAGAATTATGCTTTAAATGCATTTAAAGCCAAATGTATCGATTATTTAATGAAACCCATCGATGATGATAAATTTACAGAGTCAGTCGGTAGGTGCATTAAGTTATATGATATTCAGACAAATAATCTCAGAAAAGAGGAGACTACCAAAAACCCCACTAAAGCCTATAAACAAAAAATAACATTAAAGATCGGCAACCAAATAGTTATTTTAGATGTAAATAATATATCATATTTCTACTCAGATAAGAAATCCACTTATATTGTCACTTCAAACACAAAGAAATACCTATCTGATATGAGTTTAGATGCCATTGAGTCAGAAATTGACCCTGCTATGTTTTTCAAATTGTCACGGGGCTGTCTTGCCTCATCCTCCTCTATCCGTTCTATCACCAAATATTTCAATTCGAGATTGAAAATAACTTTGATACCTGAAAATATCGGCCCCATCATCGTACCTCGGTCTCGAGTACATAATTTTCTTAAATGGATAAAAGGGAATAATTAGTCTATCAGAGGTATTCTAACCTCAAAATACTTCCTCCCCTCGAAATTGACAATATTTATTTTGATTCTCTCTTTAAAAAGGATATTATATTGCTGCTGAAGATTACTCAAACCTACCTCTGATGTTCCTTCGTTAATCTCCTCCAATTTCTCATTGCGCCTATCTGCACTAACTGTTTTCGGCTTGTATTGAATATTATTCTTAACAATGATATTATTTCCCACTATATGGATAAAAACATAAAGGATCTTATTTTTATTGACAATATTGTGTTTAACAGCATTTTCTACCATCATTTGCAGTGTGCAGGGGATGATTTTCTTCTCCCTATACTCTTGAGGAATATTTATCTTAAAATCGATCCCGTCACCAAATCGCTCCCTCAAAAGATCAATATATTGCTCTAAAAAATCTATCTCCTCCTCCAAAATTACAAAATTGTGTTTTTCAACTTTGAGTAGGTATCTGTAAACATTTGCCATTTTTTTAAGATACATACTTGCCTTATCTTGATCTATATAGATCAGGTAATCAAGAACATTAAGACAATTGAAGAGAAAATGGGGATTAATCTCGGTTTTTAAGAGTTGATACTGATAATTTGCCCTCGCCCTCTTCTCAACCTCAGATGCGATCGCCATTTTATTTGAATATCTATAATACAAAAACACATCAATTACCGCAATCACTATTATATTGAAAACTGTATTGGAGAGGAGGGTAAGAAAGAAGAAGTTATTGAAAAAATAGGAAGAACTACCTAAATCTATATATTGCCACGCTTTAAGAATAACTGAAGAAACAATAGATACCACTATCACTCCAATGATCTCAACCATAGCTCGTTTCATCAAATGTGTACCATATTTGATTTTATTTAACAGGTATCTTACTATGATAAAATCTGCTAAAACCATCACAAGTGTCACAGGATACTTAGAGAGGGTTTGAAACATAAAGTCGCTAAAATAGTAGCCGAGACTCTCATAGAAGAATGGGAGAGCTCGCTCAATAAGCATCCTCACTGCAATAACAACAAAAGCAAGGATCGTAACATCAATTATAATTCTGCGATTCTTTTCTTTAGTCTCTTTCATTTTTAATTATTTCTGTTAGATACCCAACTTTTTCTAACCAAAAAAATAATGATTAATCCGAGAATTATTGTAACCAAGGTTGTGGTTAAAACATTAATCCAAATCCCCCAATGAGGGACCAACCTTAAAAGGGCATCTGCCCCGCGAGTACCTATGTAAAAGCCTGCAAAGCAAGATAAGAAAGCGAGTCCGATAAACACATCAAACGGGACTGTATAGAAACGAATCAAACTATAAACCATCCCGATAGTCAAGCAAGTAAGGATGAATCCATCTCCAAAAGAGGTATCGTGCAAAAGATAACATACGATAGCGTGCAATAGCGCAAAAATGGCCACAATAACGGCTGCCTTCATAAGATTTTGTCTCGAATCAGCTCCACTTTTAAAATAAAATCCCATAAAATAGTTTTCGGTAAATTTATGAATTTTTAATAGATTTGCAAAATAATAAGAATCATAACGAGATGAATATCAACTTTTCAATCCATTTCAACACCACTTTCGGACAAGAATTATACATAACAGGCTCGATCCCCGAACTTGGTTGTGGAGATATTTCAAAGGGGATAAAGATGGATTTTACCGATTCTTATCTGTGGAAAAAAGAGGTCAGAATAGTCTCTGTTCAAGAGAGAATAATTTCTTATAGATACTTTGTAAAAGATAGCTGTGGCAACTCGTTTTATGAGGTTGGTGAGGAGAGAAAACTTGGTATTTCGAGTCTCTCTAAAGATCTATACTTGATTGATCAATGGCAAGGGAATACACCGACCGCCCCATTTTTGACAACCCCATTTTCAGATGTTTTTTTCACTCACAACAATATTTCAGCTACTCAGATACATACATTCAGTCAAGAATTGATCATCAGAGTAACAGCACCCAATATCGAAAAAAACGCTGCAATATATATTTGCGGTGACAACAAAGAGATGGGAAATTGGGATGCAAGTAAAGCACCTGCTATGACCCCTGTTTATGGTAGTAAATGGGAGATTCATCTAAATGCAGCCACCCTGCCGAAGCATATCTCCTACAAATTCATAAAGAAATACAATAATGGAGAGGTGATATGGGAAGATTCGGATAACAGAGAGCTGCAAATCGAGAAGATTGCACCTCACAACACTTTATCCGTCGAACACTCATTTTGTGGCTTCAAAATATTGTCCCCTAAATTTTACGGCACAGCTATACCTCTCTTTTCTCTTAGGTCAAAAAACAGCTGCGGCATAGGTGACTTTATAGATTTAAAATTGTTTACGGAGTGGCTTAAAATCACAGGGCAAAATATACTTCAGATCCTCCCTATAAACGACACAACAGATTGTGGAAAATGGACCGACTCCTATCCCTACGGTGGAATCTCTGTTATGGCTCTCCACCCTATATACATTAATATCAAAGAGATAGGTGCTTTTCAAGATAAGGAGGTTTCGATACTTTTCAATAAAGAGAGGAAAGCACTAAACTCCCTTCCTCAAATCGATTACGAGGCTGTATTGGAATTTAAAATAAGGTACTTGAAAATCCAATTTGCAAAATATAGCGAAGATTCATTTGCAGAGCCCGAATTCTATTCGTTTTACAAAAGTAATAAGAGCTGGTTGCTTCCATACTGCGTATTCTGCACATTGAGAGATCAATACAAGAGTGCCGACTTCTCAAAATGGGGTAAATATTCAACCTATTCACCTGATATAATTGAGAATTTCAATAAAAAGGGAAAAAAGACCTATCAATCAATATCATTCCATCTATTTATCCAGTATCACCTTCATAAACAGCTTCTTGAGGCTGTAAAATATGCACATAAGAATGGTATTGCCATAAAAGGGGATATCCCTATCGGAATCACACCTCATAGTGTTGATGCTTGGACAGATAGTAAGTATTTCAATATGAACTCTCAGGCAGGAGCCCCTCCTGACGACTTCTCAGCGAACGGACAGAATTGGGGATTTCCAACATACAATTGGGAAGAGATGGCGAGAGATGATTTTAAATGGTGGAAAAATCGATTTAAAAAGATGTCCGAGTACTTCGATGCCTATAGAATAGACCACGTACTTGGTTTCTTTAGAATCTGGGAGATCCCATCACACCAAACAAAGGGGCTTATGGGACATTTCAGCCCCTCGCTTCCATTAAGTTATGAAGAGATAAACAGATTTGGGTACAGATTTGATTTTATTAGGGATACGAAGCCATTTATTCGATACTATATGCTCAAAGAGATTTTTGGGAGCAACACAGATCTTGTTATTAATACATACCTTGATAGTCCACAATATGAAGTATTTACACTTAAAGAGGAGTACAATACCCAAAGAAAAATTGAGGATTTCTTCGGTGGTAAAAAAGATAGCATAAAGGATGGATTGATCTCACTTGTCAGCGAAGTGTTGTTTCTCGAAGATCCTAATTGTGAAGGGAGATTCCATCCAAGGATCTCTGCACAGTTTACCTACTCCTTCAGGTCTTTAAATTGGGAACAGCAGCGGGCATTTAACTCTCTATATGACGATTTTTTCTACAAAAGACACAATATTTTCTGGCAGGAACAGGCATTTGGAAAACTCCCAAAATTAATATCCTCAACTAATATGCTCACTTGTGCAGAAGATCTGGGGATGATACCAGATTGTGTTCCTTTAGTCCTCAACAAGCTTAGAATGTTATCGTTGGAAATACAGAGAATGCCGAAAGATCCTAAAATAAAATTTGCAGAACCAAAATATTACCCCTACTTGAGTGTTTGTTCGACAGGTACTCACGACACAAGTACCATTAGGGGGTGGTGGGAAGAGGATAGAGCCTCTACTCAACTCTATTTCAACACTATTCTCAAAGAGAATGGTGAGGCACCCGTCTATTGCGAGCCTTGGATTTGCGAAAAGATAATAAGGCAACATATTGATGGAGGATCGCTTCTGACTATCATTCCATTCCAAGATTGGTTGTCAATTGATGAGAAAATAAGATTAGAAAACCCACACGCCGAAAGGATAAATATCCCCTCTAATCCACATCACTATTGGAGATATAGAATGCATCTTACAATTGAAGAACTCATTGATAATAAAGAATTTAATAATAAATTATTATGCCTAAACTCGCACTCCCCTGGAAAATATTAATAGGAATTGTATTGGGTGTATTATTCGGTATTTTCTTTTATCCATATATAGAATATATATCTTGGATCGGAGAGCTGTTTATGAACGCACTGAAGATGATTGTGATCCCTCTGGTGTTCTCATCAATATTTGTCGGTGTCGCAAAAATGGGAAACTCTAAAGATATAGGGAGAATCGCCGGGAAAACTATCTCATTTTATATAACAACTACATTGATAGCTGTCCTTATCGGACTAACATTGGTCACTATAATCAAACCTGGTAAAAACGCACAGATACCTTTAAATGAAACTATTACCGAGCTCCCTTCTCAAAGTGTCTCACTGATAGATGAGGTGATAAATATTGTTCCGAGCAATATCTTCAAGGAGATGGCAAACGGAAATCTCCTCCCAATCATCTTTTTTGCGATATTACTTGGGATATTTGCAACAAAAATTGAGGATAAAAACAGAAATATCCTTACCGATCTTTTCTCCTCATTTTATTCTCTTATAATGAAAGTAACCTCTTTCATTATTCTATTGACCCCCTATGGGGTTTTTGCTATTGTCGCAAATATGATAGGACAACAAGCAGGTGATTCTCAGACACTTATCGGACTCGCAAAAAGTCTCGGAATATATGTTGCTGTTGTCTGGATGGGTTGTTTGATACAAGGGTTCGGGATACTTCCACTGATTGTAAGGGTATTAGGAAAAGAGAATCCGTGGCGCCATATTAAAAAAATGACTACCCCCTTACTTACCGCTTTTACAACTTGCTCTTCAAGTGCAGCGCTTCCCCTCTCTATTCGAGATTCTCAAGAGAGATGTGGAATATCTGAAAAGATTGCAGGTTTCACCCTCCCGTTAGGGTGCACTGTCAATATGAATGGAACCGCTCTGTTTGAATGTGTTACTGCTATATTTATTGCACAAGTCTATGGAATTGAATTAAGTATCGGTCAATCAATAGCTATTATTCTTACCTCCCTTATCGCAGCGATCGGAGCTGCAGGGATCCCTATGGCAGGGATAGTGATGATGACTGTGGTATTTAATGTCGCAGGACTTCCTCTTGAGGGGGTAGGTATTATTATGGCTGTCCAACAGATATGTGAGATGCCAAGAAGCTGTCTCAACTCATACGGAGATATGTGTGGAGCGGTAATTGTTGCAAAATCCGAGGGAGAAAAACTTACAATCTAATCCTACTTGGCAGCAGCTGCAAGCCATTTGAAGAGTGTCAAAAAAGTTTTGTTTTTTTCACTTGCAAACGCTTCGGGATGAAACTGTACGCCTATAACTTTCTCAGAACCTTTCATTTGGATTGCCTCTACCACACCATCCTCAGCTTTGGCGACAACCATAAAATAGGGGGAGAGTTCCTTTACAGATTGATGGTGAAATGTATTGACTGTCAACTCAGAAACACCTACACAATTGTAAAGTATAGATGTGGTATCTATCAATATCTTGTGGGTAGCCACATTTGACGGTAACTTCTGACGATGTGATATTGTACTTCCCTTAATCTCCGATGGAATATCCTGATAAAGAGAGCCTCCAAAGGCCACATTTAACATTTGCATCCCACGACAGATTCCAAGAACAGGAATCCCTTTTCTCACAGCCATTCTCATTAAACTATAATCAAAACTATCCCTTTGAATAAAAACCTCTTCAAGTTTAGGGTGCCTTTCTGCTTTATAATAGCTCGGATCTATATCCTCCCCCCCTGTAAAAATAACTCCATCAACCACATTAAGAATATTATTAAGAATAGTTGTGTCGCTCGTTATCGGGATCACAATTGGTACACCTCCACCATTTATCACTGCATTAACATAATTTTGGGGGACAGCTGTCACTTTGTCTTTTTGAGCAGCAGTAATACCTATGATAGGTATAGAAACATTGGAAGTTTTCACCCAGCTGCCAAAATCCTCATTATAATTAAAATCTATCTCAAAGGAGGGTTGAGAGGCGCTATTACCGGAATAATTATGGAAGAAAATGGCAAAGGTGTGTCCATCAGAACGGAGCCAGAACTCATTGCCCTGTTGGTGTTTTAATTGGTGATTCCACCCATATTTACCAATCTCCATATATAATTTTCCCCCCCTTAAAGTGATGATAGCATCCCCGAAAGGGGCCTCTTTTGTATAGGTCCCAACCAGTTGTTTGAAATCTGGCACTTGAGAACTTCGAGATATTTTACAAGGGACAGACCTGCGAGAAGGGGTCTTTTGATCATTATACCATTTCTCAATATTCTCTTTACTCCAATCCCTTAACTCTTTCTGACCATCCCACATATAGAGATCGATAATTCTTTTCAAAAGGGCAAATCTTGCATATTCAGAGACTCTCGAATTACACAATATTGTGATTCCTAAGTTTTTATCAGGAATAAAAGCGCACAATGCAGTGAACCCGAAAGTTGTCCCTGTATGATATATATAATCATAATCTCCCCCCTGCTCAACATACCAACAATAACCATATTTCCGGGTATAGGTAGAATCCCCCTTTACAAATGTCTCCCCTGTGTGTAAAAACCTCATACTCTCAGATGAGATAATCCTTACACTATCTCCATTCCCTCTATTTACAACTCCGTTTCCAAGATGAAACTTAACCCATTTTGCCATATCAGAAACTGAGGAGCTAACCCCACCGGCAGGGGCAACTACATCGAGCCAGTGCAATTCCCTATCCTCTCCATATAGCTGTACTACTCTCATCCTCCCCCCGAATTGTGATTGCGGATCTTTCACATACTGAAAATGGTGAGGAGCAGCAACATTCTTACTTGCAGATATATAACCCTCTCCACCTAAGAATGTGGAATTCATTCCCAAAGGATTGAGAACTTTAGTTATCATATTCTCTTCCCAACTCTTTCCTGTAAGCTCCTCAACTATTTTAGCAGCAATAATAAAAGTCATATTATTGTATGCAAACTTCGTTTTATATGGATATATCGGCTTGATATACTTAAACATACGATAAACATCCTCTCTATCGTATCCAAGATACGGTATATAGGTCCCTGCTTGCGCAACCATCCCGGAACTATGATTAAATAGGTCCTTGACTTGCAATACATTACCCACAGCCGAATCGCCCCACTCAAAATCCGGCAAAATATTTTTGACTGTATCGCTCCACGAAAGAAGTCCCTCATCAACAAGGATGGCCATCAAAAGTGCTGAAAATGACTTAGAGACAGACCCAATTTGAAAAACTGTATTTTCATCAATTAGGGCTGACGATCCATATTTCTCTCCCCCCTTGCCCTGCTCCTTTACCCCAAATCCCTTTGCAAAAACAACTGAGTCGCCCTGAACTATTGAGACCGCAATTCCGGGAATTTTCCAATCGCTTCTAACCTGTTGAGCATATTGAGATATTTTGGATTCAATAGATTGAGTGGCCGACAAAAGATAGGTTGTCGATATGATAATGAGATATGCACAAAGAATAAACCGTTTCATAACCGATGTGGGATTAATACTAATAAATACTATTTGCTACAAAGATAATTATTAGAATTAATCTATGTAACTTTGCTAAGGATAAAAAAGACTTCAGATGGCTAATAGTACAAAAATAAAAAAGGGGTGGTTTTGCTCCTCTTGTGGGAATGAAAGCGCGAAATGGCTTGGAAAATGCCCTGCCTGCGGCGAGTGGAATACAATGGTTGAGGAGATAATCTCCAAAGATAGGTCATTATTACATATCAATAATAGTAATAATAAACCTGTCCCACTCTCTAAAATCACAATGAATAAAGAGAGTCGTATTCATATTGGAAACAATGAGATAGACAGGATATTAGGCGGTGGAATAGTTGAAGGTTCAATGATTTTGATAGGGGGAGAGCCGGGAATAGGTAAATCTACCCTTGCCCTTCAAATCCCAATAGAGTGTAACACATTGAGAACACTGTATATTTCAGGAGAAGAGTCCTTAAAACAACTGAAACTCAGGGCTGACAGAATAGGAAAAAGGGTAGAAAACAGGGAAATCAGCGATAATTGTCTTATCCTTTGCGAGACAATGTTGGAAAATATTATTCATAGGGCAAAAGAGTGTGACCCTCAGCTCCTTATCATCGACTCCATTCAGACTATCTATTCTGATGCTATCGAATCGTCACCCGGCTCTGTGTCACAAGTTAAGGAGTGTGCTGCAGCACTTCTGAGATATGCAAAAGAGAGTAATGTGCCTGTTATCGTCATAGGACATATAACAAAAGAGGGGTCAATAGCAGGCCCAAAAGTACTTGAACATATTGTCGATGTGGTACTTCAATTCGAAGGAGACACCAAACACTCCTATAGGATTATGAGGAGCATAAAAAACCGATACGGCTCAACCGCTGAGTTGGCTATCTTCGAAATGACCGATATCGGACTCAAAGAGGTCAGCAACCCTTCGGAGATATTAACCCCTATGCACCAAGAAAATCTCAGTGGGATAGCGGTAGGAGCTATGTTAGATGGAACTCGTTCATTTTTGATTGAGATTCAAGCACTTGTATCTACAGCCGCCTATGGAATGCCACAACGTTCTGCCACAGGTTTTGACTCAAGGAGGCTAAATATGCTCCTTGCAGTTTTAGAGAAGAGGGCAGGGTTTAAACTCTCTTCAAAGGATGTATTTCTAAATATTGCAGGAGGGATGAAGGTAAACGATCCTGCCTGCGATTTGGCAGTTGTTTGTTCTATATTGTCTTCAAATTTTGATATTAGTATCTCACCCAAGATTTGTTTTTCTGCAGAGGTTGGACTCAGTGGAGAGATACGACCGGTAGGACAAATAGAAAAAAGAATATCCGAAGCACAACGCCTCGGATATAAAAAAATCTTCATATCAGCCTTTAACCTTCCAGATAAATTCAATCGAAAAAGTCGTGAAATAGAGATAATTGAGGTGAGTGATATACCTCAATTATGCAAAAAATTATTTACAAACCAATAGTGGAATTTATTCGATTTTAAAGATCTTCGAGAAACCTGTCATATCAAAAACCTCTTTAATATCAGGCCTTAAGGTCTTCAATACCAACTCACCTCCGCGAGCCATAACGCTTTTTTTAAGGGTTAAGAAAAGACGTAATCCTGAGCTGCTTATATATGATAAATCTTTACAATCTACCTCTATATCAGGATTTGAGCCTGTCATTAATGGTGTCATCTTCTTTTCAAACTCTTCAGAATTTGTGGTATCTAATCTCCCTTCAACTACCACTAAAGTTTTACTTCCAGAATAATTAATTTTTAGATCCATAATCGTTTTTGTTATTTTAATTTTTTAGTCAATTTTAGAACATTGAGATTCCCCTCTCTTGAATAGAGGACACTATCCATTATTTGTTTAACCATAAATATACCAAGTCCTCCGATACCCCTCTCCTGAACGTTTAATGTAATATCAACATCCTCTTTTGCTGTCGGATCAAAAGGAATTCCGGAATCTCTGATTGTAAAGATAATATCTCTCCCCCTTTTAACAAATAAAATTTCTATTGTATTTGATTCGCCACCTGGGTAGGCATAGAAAATCACATTTGAAACAGCCTCTTCTAAGGCAAGATTAAGATTCATAACCAACGATGTCTCCAAAGATAAATCATTACCTATCTTCTCTATAAATTCGGCAAGGATATTCAAGTCGGAAACTTGATTCTTTATCACCAATCTATGAGCCCCTTTATACAAATCACCCTCTGGTGGCAAACAATACTTAACAACCAACATAGTAAGGTCATCACTCTGGACCGCATTATTTACATGTTGTTCGACACTGTTATAAACATTTCGCACCAATGTTTCTGCGTCAGTAACCGCCTCATTTTGAAGTGTTTTAAGCAAATTATTCTCCGAGAAAAGCTCCTTATTGTTATTTTCGGCCTCTGTCAACCCGTCGGTATATAAGAAAAGTGTTGTACCGCTCTCCAAATGAATGGATTGTGTATCGTATTGAAACTTCTCAAACAATCCCACAGGTAAATTAGGGTGTATCTCCATAAATGACACATTCCCATCCTTAGTGATGATACAGGGGGGATTATGCCCCGCATTACAAAATTGCATATCGCCGGTGCGTAGATCCAAAACCCCAACAAACAACGTAACAAACATATTTGCCTCGTTAGTCTCAGAAATGGCTGAATTCATCGATTCAACTATAATTTTAGGATCGATAATGTTAGCAGCAACCGATCTGAAAAGGCTCCTCGTTACAGCCATAAAGAGTGAGGCAGGGACCCCTTTACCAGAAACATCTCCAATTGTAAAAAATAGTTTCTCTTCATTTATAAAGAAATCGTAAAGGTCACCTCCAACCTCTTTTGCCGGATGAAGAATGGCAAAAATATCAATATCGTTTCTCTCAGGAAAAGCTGGAAATATCTTAGGAATCATCCCCATCTGAATCTCCCTTGCAATACTCAATTCACTCTCTATCCTCTCTTTAGCAGAGGTGGTGGATTTAAGCTCTTCGATATAATTCTTTAGAGAGGTCTGCATATAACTAAACGAATTATAGAGCTCTTTCATCTCATCCTCCGATTTTATCTCCGGCAATGGGGTGTTAAAATCTCCCTTTGCTATCATCCTTGCAGAACTTGCAAATAGAGAGAGGGGCTTTGTGAGTTTTGAGATAATATTGCGTGATAAGAAGAATATCAAAAAGAGGGCAATGATAGCTACAATAATCAGCGTAGTCCTCATTGTTATCACCCCTGCATACACATCCCTATGGGGACAGACCATCGCCAATGACCAACCCGAACTCGGCACTGGTGCATAAAAAACAAATGAGAGGGTATCATCATTCATCAATGTCTGCATACCTGTCTTTCGTGCCAACATCTCCTTACCCAAGTGTTTAACAGTGGTATCTGCCATATCCATAGTGGCAGTGAATATTGTTTCGTTCAATATCCTCTCCGATTTTCGATGGACTATGTACGCCCCCCCTTTACCGATCATAATATTGTACGATCCTTTATATGGCTTTATCTCGTTTACCATTTTCGTAAACCATTCAATAGGTAAATCGGCAGTAACAACCCCTATAAAGTTACCTTTATCATCAAATATCGGATGGGAATAGGTACACATTATAATGTTTCCGGCCCCTTCATCATAGAAAGGATCTGTCCAATATGGAGTTCCTTTAAGTTTTGGAATCTGATACCAATCCATATATTGATAATCATAGTCATCATTACCAACTTGACTTGTATTTATAGAATCTTTTGACACCTTAAAAGAGTATGGTGAAAAATATTTGGTATCGGGATAATAATATGGTTCAAGGGCGATACAGCTCCCAATGATATGTGGGTTTTGTGAAACGATTTTTTTCGTTATTTCAAACAATTTATCCCTGTTATTGATAGACAAAGCCTCTCTTCTAACCTCATCAGAGAGGTTATCAACAGCAACAGAAACCCCTATCAAAACGTTATCAATCTCCAAATTCACAGATTTCAATTGATTG
Source organism: uncultured Muribaculaceae bacterium (assembly GCA_964397445.1). GTDB lineage: Bacteria > Bacteroidota > Bacteroidia > Bacteroidales > UBA932 > CAYNHZ01. The sequence continues at coordinate 128,836 of CAYNHZ010000001.1, forward strand.
AAAGCATTTCGTATCGCCTCGTCCCTGATAAGTTTATGAGAGTAAAAAGAGACGATCAAGATAGAACCGATAAAAAGCAATGCCGTCAACAAAATTATATAAAAACTCAATTTAGCCGCAAAAGAATATTTTTTGAAAAAAAAAATCTCAATTCTTTCAAAAATTTTTGACAAATTCCTCATATTTAATCGGTTTAGTTAAAAAATTATTTATTTCCAACAACCTCTCTGCAAATTCAAAAGCGTTTTTTGTGAGTTTATAGGGAGCTTTCCCATCATCCTCTTGCAGTTCAAGTATCCTATCTAACATTTTTGTTTGAATCACACGGTTGGTAGGGATATTATTAGCTTTGACCATCTGCATTACATAATCTATTGTAGCCTCACGATTCTCCTCCATTCTAACCCAATTCCACCCCTGTTTTGTCGCCTCTGCAAAAAGTTTTAAGGTCTCTTTATTTTTATTAAAGAATTGATCTGTAACATAAAAACCATCTTCCGGAACATCATATCCCAAATCTTTGAACATAAATGTGTGGTCAGCTTCCATATCAAATCCTGCTGCTTCTAATTGGATCATCTCGTTATATGTCATACACAAGGTGGCATCGATAGCCCCTGAAACAAAGAGTGATACATTGTTCAAAAAAGGGACCCACTCCACCTGAACACCATTGTTCAGAACAAAAATCATAGCAAGTTCATAGAATCCTATTTTCCATCTCCCAACTTTTTTATTGTTTAAATCGGAAATATTTTTCATAGGATCCCTTGTAAAAATAAGGAGTGAATTATGGCTTGAGACTTGAAGGAAATTTACCAATGGGATGCCTGAATCCTTATAAAGCATAGCCTCAATTAATTGGGAAGTTATAATGTCGGTCTCCCCCTTCATTAATTTATTAATGGATGAATTAGAGACAGATGGATGAATTATCTCAACATCAAGCCCTTTCTCTTTATAATAACCATTTTTATACGCCATATAAATACCTGCAAATTGACTTTGAGCTGTCCATTGGGGAGAGACCCTAATCTTTGTAAGTTTTTGCGGTTGAGAAAACAATAGGATGGGTATTGATAAAAAAAGAATAATTAGAAACCTCCTCATAATCAAATCGTTAATTATTTTAATACCATTTCGTAAAGGAGACAATCCTCGGTTTAGAATGGATATCTTTTGTTACTGTTATGTCACTAAATCCGTACCCCTCAAAAAGAGATATCACCTCTTTATAATAGCCCTCATTAATTTCAAAGTACCCCTTTCCCCCCATTTTTAGAAAAGCTACAGCCCACCTTGACAATGCTTTGTAAAATCGCAACGGATCGTTATCTGGTACAAATAAAGCCTCATCAGGCTCATATTCGGCCACATTACTATCCATAAAATCTCTTTCGCCTTCACAAATATATGGGGGATTGCTAACAATGATATCAAGCTCCTCAAGATTTGGTAATGAACCATCTCTGATCACCCCTGTACTTGTAGTATCTGGAGGCCCATCAAGAATATCACACTTAAAAATAATAGGGATATTGCGTAGAGGCTGTTTTTCCTGCTCATCTAAGAATATCTTCTGATTTCGAGCCACTTCTAAGGGTCTGTCATAGAAATCACAAGCCATAACTGTAGATTTAGGAAATTGAGCTGCCAAGGAGTAGGCGATACATCCCGATCCAGTACAAGCATCAAAAATTTTCAACTCAGAATAACTTGAATTTTTCCACTCTGATATTATTAATCGGACCATCTCCTCTGTCTCAGGTCGAGGGATCAATACAGATTCTGAAACATTAAACTTATGACCGGCAAAATTTTCGTAACCAAGCACATATTGGATTGGGCGATATTCCAATAACTCCGAAAGTGCTATATTGAGTATATCTAAATCTGGTTTGGGAATTATTACATTAGGCTCGATAATATATTCATACTCAGACAATTTTAGGAAATGAGTAATAAGCCTCACGGAGATAGCTCTCGCCTCGCCCAAAGAGTATATTTGGGTGAGTTCATCTATCGACTTTGTTACAAATTCCTTATGAGTCATATTGCACCTATTTATTATCTATCAGAGAGGTTAAAAAATCTACCATATCAATTCCTGCCACTTTAACTTCTTTTGGCACAAGACTTTCTGCCGTCATTCCAGGGTTTGGATTGAGTTCCAAGAAGAATACCTCCTCCCCTCTCGCTATAAAATCCATCCTTACAAGTCCTTTGCACCCAAGATATTTAAAAATATCAACTGCCACTTTCTGTATTGTATCACTCAACGACTTTGAGATCTCTGCAGGACAAACCTCATCGCTTGCTCCAAGATATTTCGCCTCGTAATCAAAAAATTCATTTTTAGAGATTATTTCAATAACCGGTAGAGGGTGAACACCGTTTTTGTCCGAATAGACACCGCAATCAAGCTCTCGACCTGAAATCGCCTCCTCTAAAATTACCGTCTCGCAGTCTGAAAAGGCAACCTCTATAGCCTTATCTAACTCCTCGTATTTTTTAACTTTAGTAACTCCAAAACTGCTCCCCCCATTTGTTGGTTTCACAAAAATAGGGAGCCCTAACTTCTCAATAATACCCTCCTTTGAATAGCTCTCCCCCCTCCTGATAAAGAGATCTTTTGCCATCCTCACCCCACTATCACGCAGATATGTTTTACACGCATATTTATCAAAAGCAATAGTCGTAACTAAAGAGGAGCACCCAACTGTTGGGATATTGATCATCTCGAAATAGGCTTGGAGCAATCCGTTTTCACCGGGATCTCCGTGAATAATGATAAAGATCTTATCGAAATAGATCTTAACACCCTCCTTTACAAACGAAAAATCACCTCTATCAATAAGATACGATTTACCCTCCTCCTCTACACTCCATCTCTCTTTTGTCAATAATACTTCATAAACTGTATATTTGGTGCGATCTATGTTTTTTGCAACATTTTTTCCGCTCTTAACCGATATTTCCCATTCGGCAGAATAACCCCCGTAAACAACGGCAATCGTTTGTTTCATAGTATAATAAATTAATTATCAATTGAAATATGAATCTTCTCCCCCGTTTTTATTAGACATCGCATCGTTGTCGCTTCCATCACAATTCAAATTTAGAATCATACCGGGAGGGGCCACAAAACTATCTTCGGGTAAAAATCCGATTGATGAATCTTGCATAACTTTCTGCATAAAAATACCCCATATCGGGAGGGCCATATTTGAGCCTCCACCCAATGCGAGAGATTCGAAATGGACCTGTCTATCCTCAGCACCAACCCATATTCCGGCTGTTAGTTTTGGGGTAAAACCGATAAACCATCCATCTGATTGGTCATTAGTCGTTCCTGTTTTCCCTGCAAGTTGTCCCTCTATTTTATATTTCCAGCGTAACCTTCCTGCTGTCCCTTCGTTTACAACACCCTGTAACAAATTGACCATTAAATATGCTGTCGACTCACTGATAGACTCTTTTTTACGTGCAGTAAAATTGCCCAATACATTACCCTCATTATCTTCGATTTTTGTAACAAACATCGGTTCTATATGCACCCCTCTGCTCGGGTATGTATTGTATGCTCCAACCATCTCAAGAAGAGTAATATCTGCAGGACCTAAACACAAAGAGGGGTACTCTCCGAGATACGATGTGATACCGAGTTTACGGCACATCTCAACCATCGCTTTTGGCCCCAATTGTTTGATAAGGTATGCCGAGATATTGTTACTACTCTTTGTCAACCCCCATTTGAGGGTTACTGTTTTACCAATCCACTCCTCTTTATCTGTACTGTTTGGTGTCCAAGTGGAATCACCCACAATAAATGTTTGTGGCACATTGACAACCTTATCGCAAGGGGAAAAGCCCTCTTGCATAGCGAGTGTATATAAAAATGGTTTGATGGTAGAACCAACTTGCCTTTTTCCCTGACGGGCATTATCATATTTAAAGAACCTATAATTCGGTCCGCCTATATACGCCTTAACATATCCGGTATGGGGCTCCATCGCAACAAAAGAGGCACGCAAAAAAGATTTGTAATATCTGATCGAATCATTTGGTGACATTATAGTATCTATATATCCCTTTGAATTCCAAGAGAAAACCCTCATTTTAGTCTTTGTCTTGAAGTTCTGCTCTATCTCACTATCACTCGCCCCCTCCCTTTTTAATATTCTATATCTATCACTCCACCTCTTAGCCTGATTCATAATCGTAACAGTAAGATCTGTCGATACATTGTATGCAAATGGTTTGTTTGGCTTATTCCTCATATCTGCTGCAAATTCTTTTTGCAACTGTTTTCCTATATGCTCATTAACAGCCTCTTCTGCATATCTTTGCATCTTTGAATTGATCGTAGTGTAGATTTTCAATCCGTCTCTGTCAAGGTCATATTTTGTCCCGTCTGGCTTAAGATTTTTATTCAACCACCCATAGAGAGGATCCTCATTCCAAAGTGTCTTATCAGCAAGGTAATCTTCTTGAAAATAATAAACAGATGGATCGGGCTCCGAAGCATTCATTACCCGTCTGAGCATATCCCTAAAATAGGGGGCATTGCCGGCATTATGATCTTGCTGGACATAATCCAATACGATAGGGAGGGTTATTAACGAATCTCTCTGTTCCTTAGTGATATAACCATATTTCTTCATTTGAGAAATAACATGATTACGCCTCTCTAATGAGAGGTTATAATTCAAAACAGGATTAAATCGAGTAGGTTTATTAACCATTCCCACAAGTGTCGCACTCTCCTCCATATTCAATTCCCAAGGCTCTTTTGCAAAAAATGTATTTGACGCTGCTTTGATTCCGTACGCATTACTACCAAAGAAAATAGCATTCATATACATTGTCATTATCTCATTTTTTGTGTAGTTTCTCTCAAGTTTTACAGCTGTTATCCACTCTTTGAATTTACTCACTACAAGTTTGAATTTGGCCTCTATCTTATAAGAAGTAACAGCAGTATCCCTTGGAAATAAGGTCTTTGCAAGTTGTTGGGTAATAGTACTACCACCCCCTGAACTCGAATTACCCAAAAGAAATGTTTTCACCCCAACCCTAAGAAGACTTCTGAAATCTATCCCGCAATGGCGATAATAGCGAACATCCTCCGTTGCTATAGCAGCAGTAACAAGATTTGGGGAGAGTTCAGAATAGTTGACAAAGGTTCTATTCTCAATATGGTATGTAGCGAGGATCATCCCATCCTCTGAAATCAGCTCTGTGGCCACATTACTATCCGGGTTTTCAAGTTGTTCGAATGAGGGGATCTCAGCAAATATTCCAACCGCCAATAGGAATATAAGCAAAACTGCAATTGGGCCGAAAATAACTATCCAAAGCCCTTTTTGTATTATTGTTTTAGTTTTCTCTTTCATCTATAAAGCTATTTCAACTTGCGAATTTAGATAAAAATTTGGTTTATATCTCACTTTATGTCTTACTTTGCAGAATTGTTGATAAATGAAATTATGGTTGAGAATTTAGTAATTGTTGAGTCGCCTGCTAAGGCAAAAACTATTGAGAAGTTTCTGGGAAAGGATTATGTCGTAAGATCAAGTTTTGGACACATTCGCGACCTCTCTAAAAAAAATCTTGGGATTGATATTGAAAATGGCTTCAAACCGGAGTATATAGTTCCTGCTGACAAAAAGAAAGTTGTCAGCGCCCTTAAAGATGATGTGAAAAATGCATCAATTATCTGGTTGGCATCCGATGAAGACCGTGAGGGAGAGGCTATTGCCTGGCATCTTCAAGAGACACTCAATCTCCAACCCGAAAATACAAAACGTATTGTTTTTCACGAAATTACAAAAGATGCCATCATCAATGCCATAAATAATCCAAGAAATGTTGACACAAATCTTGTGATGGCACAACAAGCGAGAAGGGTCCTGGATAGGTTGGTCGGTTTTGAATTATCTCCAATATTATGGAAAAAAATAAAACCAAAACTCTCTGCCGGGAGGGTTCAATCGGTTGCACTGAGATTGATTGTGGATAAAGAGAGGGAGATTCTTGCTTTCAACTCTCAATCATATTATAAGGTGGAGGGTATTTTTCATCCCAAAGACTCTGCAAAGGAGACAAAGGTAAAAGGGGTATTGAATACCAAATTTCAATCCGATAAAGAGGCAAATGATTTTCTTACCAAGTGCAATGGGGCACAATTCTTAATAAGTAATATCGATAAAAAGGAGATGAGCAGAACCCCTGCCCCTCCATTTACCACCTCTTCACTTCAGCAAGAGGCATCTCGCAAATTCGGTTTTTCTGTGAGCCAAACTATGTCAATCGCCCAACATCTCTACGAATCGGGATTGATAACATATATGCGTACAGACTCCACAAATCTCTCCGGATTGGCGATCAATACAGCTAAAGGGTATATAGAACAAACCTTTGGAGCAGAGTATTCTAAGGTTCGCCAATACAAAACTAAGAGTAAAGGGGCGCAAGAGGCACACGAAGCCATTCGCCCAACCTATATCCAACAAACCTCTATCGAGGGGACAAATCAAGAGAAAAAACTTTACCAACTTATCTGGAAGAGGACAATAGCATCACAAATGTCCGATGCCAAACTTGAAAAGACAAATATTTCCATAATCTCCCCATCATTGAATGATTACATATTCAACGCACAAGGTTCGCAGATCATCTTTGACGGATTTTTGAAGGTCTATATGGAGTCTTTAGATGATGAAATTGAGGGTGATGAAGAGGGCATTCTCCCAAAACTTTCCATTAATATGGATATGGAACAGGTTCAAATTGTAGCGGCTCAGAAATACACATTACACCCTTCAAGATACACCGAGGCTGCATTGGTCAAAAAGATGGAAGAGCTTGGGATCGGGAGACCATCCACATATGCCCCCACAATTACCACCCTTCATCAAAGAGAATATATCGTTAAAGGCGACAGGAAAGGAGAAGAGAAAATGCTTAAAACCATCACTTTAAGTAATGGTAAAATAACCGAGAAGAGCTCCAAAGAGGTGGTCGGTTCAGAAAAAGGGAAACTTTTCCCGGAAAACATAGGGATAGTTGTTACCGACTTTCTGGAAGAAAATTTCAACTCAATTCTTGACTACGGTTTCACCGCAAAAGTTGAGGAGGGCTTTGACAAGATAGCATCAGGTAAAAAAGTGTGGAATAGTTTGATAGAGGATTTTTATAAACCATTTCACCTAACAGTTGAGAACACTTTAAAAGAGGCGTTGCCCAAAAACGCTGAGCGATTAATCGGGGTTGACCCTAAATCGGGTAAAAATGTGATAGCAAGGATGGGTAGATATGGTCCACTCGTACAAATCGGGGAGAGCGATGATCCAGATAAACATTTTGCAAGTCTCGGAAAAGGGCAATTAATAGAGGGGCTGACCTTAGAGGATGCTTTAAAACTGTTTGAACTTCCTAGAAATCTCGGTCAATATAATGGAATGGATATTATCTGTTCAAAGGGGAGATTTGGTCCATACATCAAATACAACTCCACTTTCATCTCTATGGGTAAAAATGCCGATCCCTACACATTTGACCTTGAGTCAGCCATCAAACTCATTGATGACAAACATAAAGAAGAGGAAAAAAAGAATATTAAAGACTTTGAAAACAGCGATATACATATTTTAAACGGTCGTTATGGTCCATATATCAAACATTCAGGAAATAATTTCAGAATACCAAAGGGGACTAAGGCTGAAGAGTTGACTGAAGAGGAGTGTTTGAAAATAATACTTTCAAATCGTAATAATAAAGGTGAAAAATAAAACAATTAGTAACTTCTTATTAAATTTTGACTATTTTTGCAAAGAATTATTACAAACATTTCGCTATGCCAAAATATCAGATTGATAAAATTGACCAAAAAATCCTCTCTTTCTTAGTAAAAAATGCAAGAATGCCATTCCTTGAGATAGCAAGGGAGTGTGGAGTTTCAGGTGCCGCAATACATCAGCGCGTAAAAAAAATGGAGAATTTAGGAATAATCACCGGGTCCCGTCTTTTAGTCAAACCACAAACTCTCGGACTTAATGTTTGTGCCTTTGTCGGGGTTTCTCTTTCTGAAGCAAATAGATACAGCGAAGTGATTGACGCTTTGAAAAAAATACCAGAAGTAGTTGAATGTCATTTTGTTACCGGTAAACACGCTTTGATGCTGAAGATATACTGTACAGACCACGAACACCTTATGGAGATATTGATCAATACTATTCAAAATATCCCTTGTGTTGAACAGACAGATACTTTAATATCGTTAGACCAAGCCATCGAAAGGCAAGTTTGGGTAAACGATTTCCCCACCAAGGAGGGTCAAAGCAAATCTTAAATCATCCTGAGTTGTAATTTTTATATTTGATCTACTCCCATCACAAAAAGTCAAAGGATACCCTTTACTCTCAACAACCGACGCGTCATCTGTAAAGAGTGTTGAGTACGCTTGAGTATAGCTCTCTATCAAAACATCCGAATGGAACACTTGAGGTGTCTGAACTATCAAGAACTTCTCCCGATCTACACTCTCTGTCTTGCCTCCATCTTTTTTGACCCTCATAGAGTCAAATACCTCAGTTACAGGAATAACTGCGACATTTTCAGATGCTTTTTCATACAATGAGATTAGTAATTCTCTATTTACGATAGGGCGCACACCGTCGTGAATCGCAACTACACTTCCCGGGGAAACAAATTTGAGCCCCTTCTTAACAGAGTGGAATCGAGTTATCCCCCCTGTGGTGAGAATATATCTAAACTTGAAACCAGAATTATAACAATATTCCTTCCATAACTCTCTGATCTCAGGATTAATAACTATAATAATCTCCACTTTAAAGGGGAGATTTAAAAACAGCTCTACGGTGTGTCTAAGTATCGGTTTACCATTCAACTCAATCATCTGCTTTGGGAGTTGGCAACCCATTCTTTTGCCACTTCCTCCTGCCATAATTATTACATATCTTTCACCGTTTAACATCGAATATTTTAAATATTTTACAAATATAGCAGTTTTATATCATAATATTTGTATTTTTACAGAATTAAAATCTTTTGAGAAAGAATAGTAAAATGGAAGAAAAAAAGATAGAAAAAAGGATTAAAAAAGCTCTCATTTCGGTCTATCATAAGGACTTTGTTTTAGATATTGCAAATGAACTTATTAGATATGATATTGAGATCATTTCCACCGGTGGAACATTCGATTTTTTAAGGTCAAAAAACATACCTGTTACATCTGTTGAAAGTATTACAGATTATCCATCAATTTTCGGGGGGAGGGTAAAAACACTCCATCCAAAAATTCTCGGAGGGATTCTTTATAGAAGAGATAATCTGACCGACCTTCAAGAGAGGGAAAAATATAATATTCCGGGAATAGATCTTATAATTGTAGATCTTTACCCTTTCGAAGAGTATGTAAAGAACGGCTCGTCAGAGAATGAGATTATAGAAAAAATAGATATAGGTGGGATCTCTCTTATCAGGGCTGCCGCTAAAAACTATAATGACACTCTGATAGTTTCGAATAAGGATGATTATAAGCCGCTTATAGACCTGTTACAAGCCAAACACGGATACACCTCACTATCCGATAGAAGGTTTTTTGCCGCAAAAGCTTTTATGACAAGCTCCCATTACGACACTATGATTTTCGACTATTTCAACCAAGATTTGAATCTTCCGATTTTTGATAAGAGTGTTAAAGAGCATAAGGAGCTTAGATATGGAGAAAATCCTCATCAGAGAGCTTCATTCTTCGGAGATGTAGCATCTCTTCCAAAACAGATTCACGGTAAAGAGCTCTCTTACAATAATCTACTCGATGTAGAAGCTGCAATAGAATTAATCTCGGATTTTAATGATACCGCTGTTGCAATCATAAAACATAACAATGCTTGTGGATGTGCTGTTAGAGAAAATCTTACAGAGGCGTGGAAAGAGGCTCTTGCTTCCGACCCTGTTTCCGCTTTTGGAGGTATCATTGTTTCAAACAGGGTAATAGACCTTTCCACTGCTCAAGAGATGAATACTATTTTCTTTGAAGTAGTTATTGCCCCTGGGTTCGACGCAGAGGCTTTAAAAGTCCTTTCAAGTAAGAAAAACAGAATTATATTGGATAGTACAGGGGTGACTATCCCGTCTATAAAATATCGTTCACTCCTATCGGGAACATTGGTTCAAGAGAGAGATAATCTAATTGAATCACCCGAAGATATGAAAGTTGTAACCAAAAAGTCTGTCACTAAAGAGGAGATTAAAGATCTTCTTTTCGCAAACATTTTAGTTAAACATTCCAAATCAAATGCTATTGTTTTGGCAAAAAACAATAAACTCATCGCAAGCGGGATAGGACAAACATCTCGAGTTGATTCTCTCAAACAAGCTATTGAGAAAGCCAATAATTTCGGCCTTTCACTTGAGGGGGCAGTTATGTCGTCGGACGCTTTTTTCCCTTTCAATGATTGTGTCGAGATAGCTCATAAAGCAGGCATATCATCGGTTATCCACCCGGGAGGATCCATCCGCGATTGCGACAGCATAGAGTATTGTGATAACAACAATATGGCTATGGTAATAACAGGTAAAAGACACTTTAAACACTGATAAACAATTTAATATGGCATTTTCATTTTTAACTCAAGAATTGGCTATCGACCTCGGCACTGCAAATACGGTTATCCTTATGGATGACAAAATTGTGGTTGACGAGCCCTCCATAGTAGCGTTTGATCAAAACACAGGCAAACCGATTGCTTTCGGGCAAAAGGCTAGACTTATGCATGAAAAAACACACCCCAATATAAAAACGATTCGACCATTGAGAGATGGTGTTATAGCAGACTTCAATGCTGCAGAGCAAATGGTGAGAGGATTTGTAAAAATGATCAACTATAAACGGACTTTTTTTACCCCAAATATAAAAATGGTGGTTAGCATCCCTTCTGGCAGCACCGAAGTTGAGATTCGTGCAGTACGCGACTCTTCCGAGCACGCAGGGGGGAGGGATGTATATATGATTTACGAGCCTATGGCAGCAGCAATGGGTATCGGATTAAATGTTGAAGCCCCTACCGGAAATATGGTTGTGGACATCGGAGGGGGAACGACAGAGATCGCTGTAATATCACTCGGTGGTATTGTAACCAATCAATCCATCAGGGTTGCAGGTGATGGATTCACTTCTGAAATTCAACAATATATGCGTCAGCAACACAATGTTAAGGTTGGAGAACTCACTTCAGAAGAGATAAAGATCAGAATTGGAGCTGCTATACCAGACTTAGAAGTGACTCCAGAGCCATTCATCGTTCGTGGTCCAAACCTTATGACAGCCCATCCTGTAGAGATCGCTGTGACAAGTCAGGAGATAGCACATTGTTTAGATAAGTCATTGGCAAAAATAGAGGCGGCTGTCCTATCTGTATTGGAACAAACACCTCCGGAACTATACCAAGACATAGTTGAGAGAGGAATATTCCTTACCGGCGGCGGCGCACTGCTAAGGGGACTCGATAGAAGACTTTATGAAAAGATCAATATCCCGTTCCACGTATCTGAAGACCCTCTTCGTGCAGTTGCACGCGGAACAAGTATAGCATTGAGAACACCTTCCCACTACTCATTCTTGATGAGATAAGGGAGAATAGGTTAGGTTTAAAAAAATGATAAAGAGATATTCTTTCATAAAAGGATTATTGATTGGATTGATATTCATTTCATTAGAGGTTGTATCTATTGTTCTGATAAAGAATAATAGTGTCATTCAGCAATATCGAATAATGGATGGAGTGAGGCATTTCCAATCATTCTTTTTTGCGAGAGGATCCAATATCTATTCTTACCTCTCTCTAAAAGAAAATTATAAAAGTCTTTCCGAAGAGAATAATATCCTAAGAAATGATAATGCAAGACTTAATGAGATAATAAAGAACCATATCATTAACAACGAAGATTCTACCTTCTCGTTTTCCAACGATAGCGCACAATATACCTATACCCAGGCAAAGATTATCCGAAACAGCGTTGATAATCAGCATAATTACATCATCATAGATAAAGGGAGCGACGATGGTATCGAAGAGGATATGGGGGTAATAACCTATAATGGGATTGTTGGGTATGTCAGTGCAGTCGGTAGAAATTACTCCCGGGTAGTCTCTTTTCTGGATATTAACCAAAACGTGAGTGCAATTATCAAAAGCAGCAACACTTTCGGATCCCTAAAATGGGACGGGCAACATATTGACAAAGCTGTTTTGCAAGATATTCCTATCCACACGATTATAACAAAAGGGGACACAGTGGTCACAAGCGGATTCTCTTCCACTTTCCCCCCAAATATTCCAATAGGTATTATAGAATCTTCAAAAATGAGAGATGGCATAAATTATCAGGTCACCATCACCCTTTTTGAGAATTTCAGATCGCTTCAAAATGTTTATGTAGTAAAAAACAGGGACAGAGAAGAGATTCTATCTCTTTCTGAAACAAATAATGGGGGTAAAAATGAGTAATCAATTGAAATACATATTTATCTCGTGCTTATTGTTAGTAATACAGCTTTTGATATGTAACTATGTCAATATTAGTCCTTTTATCTATATTTACATTATTCCGATAATCATTTTATTTCTACCATACAAGTTTAAATCGTTCGTGATTATGCCGATAGCATTTGTTATCGGACTCACTATTGATGTTTTTGGAAGTGGGATACCGGGGATGAATGCTGCGGCTTTGACAGCTATGGCTGCCCTAAGACCATTTTTTCTCTCTTTGGTGATCAACGAAAAGAATGTAAACAAGAATGATAGTCCAACCCCTATGGAAATTGGTATTTGGAACTACTTGATCTACACCATCCTCTCATTCTTTATTTTTTTCGCGATCTATGTTTTATTAGATAATATGAGCTTCAAACCTCTATTATTCAATACATTAAGAGTGGTGATCGGGACTGTCATCAATGCTATTCTTGCAACAGTTATAGGAATTGTCATTCAAGATAGGAGGTAATACTATATGAGTTTCTCTCCCGAAAAGAAGAATTTATTAATAATTGGTACGGCTATATTTTTTCTACTGCTTGCCTGCCAGCTTTTCTATCTCCAAATCATTGATAATAGTTATAAGATTAGTGCAGAAAACAATGCTCTAAGGTATATAACAAGATATCCTGTGAGGGGTCTTATTTTAGACAGATATGGTAAAGTGTTGGTTGGAAATAAAAATTCTTACGATATTATGGTCACCCCGTACGATGTTAAGAGTTTCGACACCACTGAATTATGCAAAATATTTAATCTCAATCCCGAAGATGTAAGAAACACCTTTAAATATTATAGACAGTACCGTTCAAAGATCGGATATCAAAGTCAGACATTTTTAAAACAGGTTTCAAGTGAACAATATAGTTACTTTATAGAAAAAAATAACAAGTTTCCAGGCTTTTACGGTATTCCACGAACATCTCGGAGTTATCCATACAATGCTGGGGGAAATCTAATAGGCTATGTAACAGAGGTAGATCCAAACTTTTTAAAGAGAAATCCCGATTATCAACAAGGGGACTATACAGGTAGGACAGGAATAGAGGAGTCGTGTGAAGTCATCCTAAAAGGGAAGAAAGGTTACAGTATATTTTTAAGGGATGCAAATAATAAAATCCAATCCTCATATAAGGGGGGTGAATACGATACCCCATCAGTTCCCGGAAAAGATGTCACCTCAACAATCGATGCAGAGCTCCAGAATTATGGAGAATCGTTAATGAAAAACAAAGTTGGGGCGTTGGTCGCTATCGAACCTTCAACCGGTGAAATATTATCTCTTGTTTCAAGTCCGGGTATAGATGTTTCCATCCTATCTGAAATAAACAAGCACTATGGCGAGATCGCACAAGATCCTTTTAAACCTATGTTTAACAGAGCCGTTATGTCTCCGCAGCCACCGGGTTCGGTCTTTAAATTGGTTAATGCCTTGATCGGATTACAAGAGGGTGTTGTCAATGAAAATACCTCTTTCTCGTGTAGAAACGGATATCACTCACAAGGTCTTACTGTTGGCTGTCACCAACACCCCTCTCCATTAAAATTCGAAGAGGCAATTATGATGTCGTGCAACTCCTATTTCTGTAATTTGATGCGTGCGGTTTTAGATAATCGGAACTACCCAAATATTGAATCTTCATTTAATAAGTGGCGCCAATATGTGACAAGTTTCGGTTTTGGAACAAAATTGGGTAGTGATTTTCCCTCTGAACAAGCAGGAATAGTACCAACTACCTCAACATACGATAAGATTCACGGAAAAGGGAGGTGGAAATCCATCTCAATAATCTCTCTCGCTATCGGTCAAGGGGAGCTCGGGTGTACCCCTCTCCACTTAGCCAATCTTGCAGCAACTATCGCTAATAGAGGATTTTATCATATTCCGCATATCATCAAGAATTTTGACTCTGACTCTTTGAGAAGGAGATATGAACAGAAGCATTATACTCTGATCGATTCTGCTAATTTTATCCCTGTGATAGAGGGAATGTATCGTGCCGTTAATTCCCCTCCAGGATCTGGAGCAACCGCAAGGATAGCCGCAATAGACAGTCTTGATGTTTGCGGCAAAACAGGGACTGCTGAGAACCCACACGGAGATGAACACTCTGTTTTTATGTGTTTCGCACCTAAAGACAAGCCTCAAATCGCTATTGCCGTATATGTTGAAAATGCAGGTTTCGGGGCAACATGGGCTGCTCCTATCGCCTCTTTAATGGTTGAGAAATATCTCAATAGAGGAATCAGTGAAAAAAGGAAATATATAGAGGAGAGATTGATAAATGCCAACCTCCTAAATAAAGTCCCTGCCTGGAAGAAGAAACAAGAAACCAAAAAATGAGAAACTAAAAATGATTCAAGGAAGAAACATATATAGGAAATTAAATTGGACACTTATTGTGTGCTATTTAATCCTCATCATTTTCGGTTGGATGAATATTTTCGCATCAATATATAGTGAGGATATTCCCAATATGTTTTCCCTCTCCCTTAGAAGTGGCAACCAGATAATTTGGATCGGGATAGCTCTATCAATAGCTATTCTCCTCATTTTCTTTATAAATCCGAGAATATACACAGGTCTCTCTTGGTGGTTTTATGCATTTGTTATCTCACTTTTGGTGGCGGTAATGATTTTTGGAAAAGAGGTAAACGGCTCTAAATCGTGGCTGATGATAGGATCATTCGGCATCCAACCTTCTGAGTTCTCCAAGATAACTACCTCTCTATGTATCTCTATGATTATGAGTAAATACGGATTTAAGGTGACAAATGGACGGGATATGCTGAAAGTTTTGATAACTATTTTTATCCCGGTAGGATTGATCGCCCTCGAACCCGATATGGGGACTATACTCGTCTATTGTGGATTTGTATTTGTCCTTTACCGAGAGGGGCTTTCGGGGTGGTTCATTCTATTTGCCGCACTCATCATTTTGCTTTTTATCCTGACTCTTAAATTCTCTCCATTTATAGCGATTCTTGTCTTGATAGCAATACTTATAACTATTGATGGAATTCTATATCGGAGGATTATTTTGAATATTTTATTCGGTGCGATTTTTATAACATTAGCCTCATTTATTCCGAGAGTATTGGAGATGGAATCGATGTCCAAAATTAATAAGCTCGATAGTGAATATGTATTACTGATCCTTACAATCCCCCTTTTATTAGTAATTTTGATCAGGTCCTACAAACACAGGATTAAACATCGTAAATACATAATTCTCAGCTTTATATGTTCAGTTATTCTGATTTTCTCTGTTGATTTTATATACGACAATCTCTTAAAAGAACACCATCGTAACAGAATTGAAAATTTATTGGGTATAACTGAGGATCTCAAAGGGTCGGGATACAATGTAAATCAATCAAAAATTGCAATCGGCTCGGGTGGTTTATTTGGAAAAGGGTACCTTCAAGGGACACAGACTAAGTTTAATTTCGTTCCGGAACAAAGTACCGATTTTATTTTTTGCACCATAGGTGAAGAGTGGGGATTTGCAGGGTCCATAGGGGTATTACTTGTGTTTTTTATTATGATTACGAACATAATATCCACAGCAGAGAAGCAGAAGGACAAACTCGTAAGGATTTACGGCTATTGCGTTGCCTCTTGCCTTTTTATGCATGTGGTAATCAATATTGGGATGACAATAGGGCTTATGCCTGTAGTCGGAATACCCCTTCCATATATAAGCTATGGCGGATCGTCTTTCATCTCATTTACAATTTTGCTATTCATCTATATACGCCTTGATTTAGATAGATGGAGATAATTATTTTTTTTATACATTTGTAAGTTATTCAAATGAAAAAAACAAATAATTATTTAAAAGATATGCCACTCAATTTTTCAGACAGACACAATGGACCAAGGGCTTCTCAAATAGCTCAAATGCTTAATATTATAGGAGTTAAATCTATGGAAGAGTTAATTAAGCAAACTTTTCCTTCAGATATTTTACTTAAAGAGCAACTAAATCTTGATAAATCGGTTAGTGAAAACAACTATCTATCTCGATTAAAAGAGATTGCCTCTAAAAATAAGAATAATCGCTCAATGATAGGGTTAGGGTTTTATGGTACTGCATCTATGCCTGTGATTATCAGGAATATATTTGAAAATCCAAGTTGGTACACCTCCTATACCCCATATCAAGCAGAGATTTCACAAGGGAGACTTGAAGCTCTTATCAATTTCCAAACAATGATCTCCTCTCTTACCGGATTTCCGATGGCAAACTGCTCTATGCTTGATGATGCAACAGCTGCAGGAGAGGCTATGAGGATGATGTTTGAATTGCGTCCTCGCGAGGCTGTCAAAGCAGGTAAAAACACCGTTTTTGTAGATCAAAATATTTTTCCTCAAGTTCTTTCTGTTATTGAGACTCGTGCTGAAGGATTGGGAATCAATGTGTTAGTTGGTGATTATAAAGATATTCTTAAAAATGGATTCGATCAAAATTGTTATGGTGCTATCCTTCAATACCCTGCAGCAGATGGAGAGGTTCGCGACTACACATTGTTTTGCGAGAAAGCTCACTCTGCCTCTATCTTAGTTTCAGCACATTGCGATATTCTATCCCTTGCTGTTCTTAAAGAACCTGCAGCATGGGGCGCAGATATTGCTATCGGGACTGCTCAACGTTTCGGACTTCCTATGGGATTTGGCGGACCTACAGCAGGTTGGATGGCTACTTGCGATAAATATAAAAGAAATATACCTGGTAGAATAATAGGAATATCTATCGACAGGCTTGGCAAACCTGCTTTTAGACTTGCCCTTCAAACTCGAGAGCAACACATTAAGAGAGAAAAAGCAACTTCAAATATCTGTACGGCAACTGCACTTATGGCGACTATGACAGGGATGTTTGCAGCTTATCATGGTCCTGTGGGAATTAAAGAGATAGCCTCAAATGCCCATAAATATGCATCTGCCGTTGCCTCTAAACTTAAAGCAGCAGGGTTTAAGTTGGCTGCAGATAAGTTTTTCGACACAATTCGCATTGTAGATGTTGTATCTGCCGATATTCGCAAAAAGGCAGAGGCTAAAGGGATGAATTTTTACTATCCTTGTGAAAAATGTGTTCAGATTTCATTCGATGAGCTCTCAAATTGCGAAGAGGCATTAAATATCCTTTCAATTTTCGGAGTTGAGGTGAAAAATTGTAAATGTGACTCTGCAAAAGAGCCTGACTTTATGAAGAGGGAGACCCCTATCCTTACTCAGAGGGTTTTCAATACATATCACTCTGAAACAGAGATGATGCGATATATGAAAAAATTGGAAAGGAGGGATATATCACTCACCCACTCTATGATTCCGCTTGGCTCCTGTACAATGAAACTCAACGCAGCTGCTGAAATGTTACCACTGAGCTGGTCTGAATTGTGCAATGTTCACCCTTTTGCACCTAATTCACAAACAGAGGGTTATATGCAAATAATCAAAGAACTCGAAAAAGATCTCTGCATTATTACAGGTTTTGACTCCTGCTCACTACAACCAAATTCTGGTGCAGCCGGAGAGTATGCAGGGCTTATGACCATTCGCGGATATATGAAAGCAAACGGAAAAGGGGAGAGAAACACTATCATTATCCCCACCTCTGCTCACGGCACAAACCCAGCAAGTGCTGCAATGGCAGGCTTTAACATAATCCTTGTTGGGTGCGATGAGAATGGAAATATCAATGTGGAAGATTTGCGCCAAAAGGCAATCGATAATAAAGAGAGTCTTGCAGGTATTATGATCACTTATCCCTCTACCCACGGTGTGTTCGAGGTGAAAATACGTGAAATCTGTGATATCATCCACATAAACGGCGGTATGGTTTATATGGACGGAGCAAATATGAACGGACAGGTGGGTATTACAAATCCCGGCTTTATCGGTGCTGATGTGTGCCACTTAAATCTTCATAAAACTTTCGCAATGCCTCACGGTGGTGGTGGCCCCGGAGTTGGTGCTATCTGTGTAGCTAAACATCTTACTCCATATATACCTGGACACCCATTGGTTCCCGAATGTGGAGGGAAAGGGGTTAAAGCTGTAAGCTCTGCTCCTTACGGAAGCCCTCTATTGGCACCTATCACACACGCTTACATTAAGTTACTCGGCCCTGATGGACTATGCAAAGCTACTGAGATGGCTATTTTGAACGCAAACTATATGGCTTGTCGTCTTCAACCCGAATTTAAAATCCTCTATACAGGTGCTACCGGAAGGGTAGCTCACGAGTGCATAGTAGATCTCCAAAATTTCAAATCGGAGTATGGTGTCGATGCTACTGATATTGCAAAACGCCTTATGGATTACGGTTTTCACGCTCCAACCCTCTCATTCCCTGTTCACGAGACTTTGATGATAGAACCAACTGAGAGTGAATCATTAGAGGAGATCGAGAGATTTATTGAGGCATTGAAATCAATTAAGAGGGAGTGCGAAGAGATCAAAAACGGAGAGGCAGATAAAGAGAATAATGTTATCAAAATGTCACCTCACACAGCTGAAGAGGTTTGCGGTAACGAATGGAATCACCCCTACTCAAGGGAGAAAGCAGCATATCCTTTGGAATGGATCAGAGATAATAAATTTTGGCCATTTGTTTCTCGTGTTGATAATGGATATGGCGATAGAAACCTATTACCTTATGTCGAATAAACAATAAACTAATCTAATAAATAGTATGCAAAATTTTAAAATCCTCCTCTACCCACTTCTTTCATTAACTCTATTTCTATTCGTCTCCTGTAATGAAGATGAAGAGAAGTTCGGGAAGTTAGGTATTAGTATATCTCCCCTCTCTGCAGAGATTGATGCTTCAGCAAGAGAGGTAACTTTTGAGGTTACTACCAAAAAAGAGTGGAGTGCAAAAACAAATAGTTCTTCGTGGATTTCAATCACAAAAGGAACTGGAAACAAATCTGAAAAACAGCTTACTATATCAATCAGTGCCAATATTGATCAAAAAGAGAGAATTGATACGATATATGTTACTTCAGGTGAAAAAACCGCTAAAATACCTATTAAACAATCAGGGCTCAGCTCTATTGTCTCCACAACAGATATTGTCCTTTTAGATAATGCTGTTTTCTCCATTAACGCTTCTGAGAGCTGGAGTATCGAATTAACAGATACTAAAGCTACCCCTAAGTGGTTTGATGTTCAACCAAAATCGGGAGAAGCCGGAAAAGTCAATGTCACTGTGAGCAAAAAGATGGATAATGAATCAACTGATGATCGCAATGCCTTTATTAAGGTTAAAATGGGTAATACACTTTTCTATCTGACAGTTACACAAAAAGGACGCGATGCTATCATCCTCTCAAAAAAGAAGGTTGAACTCCCCCCTGCTGCAGGTAAGTTTTCAATTACTGTCAAATCAAATATCCAATACGAAGTGGTTATTCCATCTTCTTGTAGTTGGATTAAAAGAGACAACTCTCCAACGAAAGCCCTTGTTGAGAAAGTTGAAAATTTCGCTATAGAAGCAAACACCCCCGATGGAAACAGAAGCGGCATAGTGATAATTAAAGGACAAAATTTATCGGACACCATAAAGGTATATCAGAGTCAATTAAACACATTACTTCTTACCCCAGATATTATTTTCGCAGAGTCACACGGTGGTACTGCTACAGTTGAATTGAAATCAAATGTTGAGTACAACACAACTATTTTAGATAACGCCAATTGGCTGAGACTTATCAGTCAAAGTGAGGTGAGAACCGATAGAAAAAGTGTTCAAATTGACGAAAACAATAGTACAACTCAGAGAGTTGCAAAGATTGTATTTTCCGATAGAAACTCCTCTCTTACAGATACTTTGTTTGTAAATCAAGCTGCAAGAAATAGTGATAATTTCACAAAAGAGAATAAATATGGTATATATGGATATGGTGGAGATAATACCCCTTCTCTTTATTATACCCCTTATGTCGATCAATTATCATCGATTACAATATCTGATAAAATATCATTTAGATTGATCAATCCTAAATATAAGAAATTTTATAGCGTCATTGATATTCCTAACATTATAAATGTTGGAGACTCTTTTACCATACGAATCATACAAAATTATGTAGACAAATACCTTTACAATTTTTCTTTACCTGTTTCTGTTATGAAGATTGAAAATGAAAAGGTTTGGTTATATAGTTCTCAGAAATCAATTGGTCTAATAATTAGGAAATAATTAATCTTTTAAAACTTCTGATTCATATGAATAAAATAATAATATATAGTATTTCATTATTGATATTGCTAACCGGCTTTTCATTCACTGCAAAGGCTGTCAGGGCATATCCTAACCCCATCACTGTAACCCAACCTGACGGAACAACTATCACAATACAAATGCACGGAGATGAGTTTCTCAACTGGACAACTTGCGGCGGATCTTTGGTCCAAAAAGGGAGAGACGGATTCTATTACAAAGCACAATTTGATGCAAATGGTAAGATAATAACAACTAATGTCAGAGCATCCGGAATGGGTGGCCTCCAAGGCTTCTCCAACTCCACAGTAACACCACCTGCAATAAGTTATATTTATGCTGCAAACAAACGGGAAGAGGCTATGAAACCATTCTTGACTCGCACTTCAAGCGACAAGATTATCTCAGTTGGGAAGAAGAAGTTTGTAATTCTCCTTATTGAGTTTAGCGACCTTCCTTTCACTGTCTCCAATACAAACACAGCATTTACCAATCTTATGATGCAAGAGGGATACTCGACAAATGGGGGAACAGGTTCATCACGCGACTATTTTTTAGAGAACTCAACAAGTCTTTTCGATCCTCAATTTGATATTTACGGGCCTATAAAGGCTAGTAACGGATACGCTTATTATACCAATAATGAAGGTGAGTTGATAAAAGAGGCTTGCAGAAAGATTGACAATGAAGTTGACTTTTCACAATATGATAATGACGGGGATGGAACCATAGATAACTTATTTTTCTTCTTTGCCGGGCACAATGCTGCAGAAGGTGCGGGAAATGACCACATTTGGCCTCACGCTTACTATGTTTACAATCTAAATTTAGATGGTAAAAATTTTGGTAGATATGCTTGTACCTCAGAATATAGTGGTGCTTCAGGAACAAGAATGGCTGGGATCGGAACATTTTGCCACGAATTTGGCCACGTTATCGGACTTCCCGATTTCTATGATACAGATTACGAAAAAAATGGTCAAGGAATGGGACTTTTAAATTTCTCACTGATGTCTTCAGGGAGTTATAATAATGGTGGAAAAACCCCCCCTTTCATAAACTCTTTGGAGAGAAATATGCTCGAATGGATGGGTGAGCCTACTGAAATAAAAACTCCGGGGGACTACTCCTTGAAAACTGTTGAAAATAATGCTGGGTATTTTATCCCTACACAAAATTCAGGAGAGTATTTTCTTCTTGAGAACAGACAAAAAAACGGCTGGGACAAATATCTCCCATCTGCAGGGTTGATCATTTACCACGTGGATAAATCAAATAATATTGTGGGGGGTACCACTGCTGCTCAATTGTGGAGCTCAAGACGCAACATAAATTGCTATGCAGAACACCAATGCTTTGATATTGTGGAATCAGTTTTCCCCGAATCAAGTGCTTCTCAATCGGGTTATGATAGCACTTTCCCAGGTAGAAAAAACAACACCTCTTTCACACAGACATCTTCTCCTGCAGCGGTAACTTGGGCAGGTAAATCTGCCGGGTTTGAATTGACCAATATCACAAAAGATGGGACTTTTACTTTCACAAAAAATACTAAAAAGAGCTTAAAAGGTATTGTTAAAAACAGTAGAGGGGAGAGAGTTAGCGAGGCTAAAGTATCCATTGTTCCGATAAAGATCTCACCTACCAACCTAAAAGTTAATGGAACCGCTTTACTCAAAACAAAGAGATTAGATACATCAATCGAACTTATAACTAATGAAAAAGGAGAATTTTCAACATCTATCACTGGATACGATGAAATAAGCATTTCTACCTCTTGCATTGGATATAACGACTATTTTAAAACACTCTCGACAAGTATTGCTGGTGAATATTCTATCGATATTCTACTCACCACCCCGATCGAAGATGCATCTTATCCGATTATTAAACATAACTCCGGCGATAAAACATCTTATGGAATAAGATCATCAGTATATGCTGCTGTTGAATTTACCGAAGCTGAGCTTAAGGCGAAAGGATTGGTTGGAAAAGGGCTGAAGAATATAAGTTTTACGATAAATGGAACCAAAGCTGATGAGGTAAAAGCTCTCGTTTATTTTGGAGACGAATGTGTATATAGCAAAGCTCCCATCAGAATATATTTTGGATCACCCAATATTCAAGATTTAAGTTCCTCAAATCTTATTATTCCGAGTGATAAGAGTCTGAAAATCGGATACTACATCAAAAACCCTGACTCAAACACCCCTATGGTCGCTGACGATGGTCCAAATGTATCAGGTGGTTTCCTATACTCAACAGACGGGATAACTTGGAATGACGCTCATAAGGAAAGCGCTCAGATTGACTGCAATTTGATCATTTCCGGTACTGCCTTTAATAGTGAAAACGTATTTTACGAAATGGGGTATTGCATTATTGCAAACCCAAAAACCGAATATAAAGTTGGTGACAAATTCCAACTTCGATTGATTGAGGGTAACAACAAGCCCACTTCGATTAAATGGTTCTTCAATAATGAATCAAAAACAGACGGAAGTATGATCAATCTAACCGCAGGTAGCCATATCGTAAAAGCTGAGATAACCTACTCGAACGGCAACAAAGAAACGTTATTTCAAGAAATCAAGGTTAAATAACCAACCTTCTTCCTTGAAGGGCTCTTCTTTGAAGGGCTCTTCTTTGAAGTTCTCTTCCTTGAAGTTCTCTTCTTTGAAGGACGGGTTTTGAATCCCCCTCTTTGAGGTCTATTCCTTGAAATCAGACATTGTGTAAAAAAAGAAAAATAGGACTTGTTCATAGGCTTTTGTTTGTATTTCAAGTCAAAACCGGACGAAACAGAGGCTTTAGACACACCAATGTGCCCTGTAAATCTTTCTGAGTGGGATGGACGTGTCTAAAGACACCATTTCGAGTCTAAAACCGAGGCTTTAGACACACCAATATGCCCTGTAGGCCTTTCTGAGTGGGATGGACGTGTCTAAAGATCTCTCGGAATTCACATTTCAAACAAGGAACTATCAATATCTATTCAAGTTTTAGAGCCAGTGGAGCCAGATGGAGCCAGTGGAGCCAGATGGAGCCAGATGGAGCCAGATTATTGGTGAAAATCAATAAATGATTCAGGATATTTTGTTATATATTAATTATCTTTGTAGGGAGAACTCTTTGAAAACAAACCTATGAAACAATCTCCTTCTTCAAAAATTAAAAAAATCTTCAAATTTGTCTTTACTTCATTTAGCTGGAAATATTGGATTCTAATCATTATTTTAATCCTATGGGTTATGTATAATCTAAAAGATACTCCTAATGGGATTGCTGAGGAAATTAATAATGAGTCAATTAATACCAATAGAGATTCCGTTTTTGTTGTGGACACGACTGAATCTCTTGATTTTACCTTCTATGATTATTTTTCAGTGAGAAATAGTATAGATTCCTGGAAAATGGTTCTGTCTCCAGTCCAAAAAGTGCAAGACTCTGAAAAAGTGCAAGATTCGGAAGAAGATGGCATTAAGTTATCCAAATCTCAGATTTTCGGACTTCTTCTACCTTTTATTTTTATAATAATATTGGTATTCTCTCTTCGTAAGAGTGGCATTTTTTATCCACTTTACAAAAAAGCAAAGGCCATCGAACCGTTGAAAAGAAACGATGATTAATATACCTTATATTTAACCTACCTGAAAAAAATTATCATATAGACTCTATAATTATGAAAGATAGTACAAATAAATATCCTGACGATTTTATAATTGATCGAATTGAAGAAGATAAAGTGCTAATATCAAAGATCAGATCTAATGTTAATGATTGGTGTCGCTCAGTAAAAAATAATCCTTTTGATAACATTGGTGATGGGATGAATATTAAGGAGGCTAATGTTATTCACCTCTATTCGACCACTTTAAATTCGCAGTTTGATATTAGGACGATTAAAAGTGTTACATCGCCCTACAATGGTGGTCCTATCCCCCCTTTCAAATCTTCTAAAGCAAGCGACTATAATGTTTGGAATTTCAATCTTCACAACCCAGAGAATTTTACAAATAATTCCTCCTCTTTAGATATTGCAGGTTCACAACATCAAAGTGCTTGTAATGTGTGCAATGGGGCAAAAAAGGTAACTTGTAGCTACTGCAAAGGGTCTAAAACACAACTCTGTACTAGATGTAATGGTTCTGGTTATGTTCCAAGGATTGTTCAATGTCCTGAGTGTTACGGAAAAGGGAGCAGGGTGCATTATGTGGAGAAAAGAGTTCAAGCAGGATACAAAGATAATATACCTCAATGGACAACAAAAACTGTCCCTGAGACTAAGGTGTGCTACAAATGCAAAGGGGCCAAGACAATACAAAATGGGCACGACAAATGTCCTGTTTGTCACGGATCCGGCCATCTGACCTGTCCAAAATGCAATGGATCAGGGACAAATACTTGTCCAACTTGTTCAGGGTCAGGACTTATATTAAAAACACTTGTATTGCAAAGAGATCTTTCTGTTTATTCAAAGGTGAAATATAATACATTTCTTAGTGATAGTGCGTTTTCAGATGCGTTAGATATATTGTGCTCAAATGAATGGACTGAAATAGATCGCTACACCCAAGACGAAGGGGCTTTTGATGATGATTTTACAGATATTCCAAAAATCGGAGATACTGTTCAGGAGATGGTTAACACAGCACATCAAAAGCAGGATTCCTCTGCGAAATTATTATTTGAAGAGATTGTTATCGAAAGAACAGAGATATTAAAGATTGATTATGAGTATGATGGCACGCCATATACACTTTATGTTACTAAAGGGGGGAGTATAATATCATTCGATTCACCAATTACCGAATATGGTGATGAATTAATGAAATCCGCTAAGAAAGATGTTATGCGAAGGTGGTTATACTCAGCTAATAAGAAATTCAATACTTTATATTATTTAAGTGGAGAAAGGGAAGATTTCAATGGTATCATTTCTGGTATCAAGACCAAAATGAGAGGGGATGTTCTTGTAGGAAGTCGGTTAACAATGGTTGCAGCCATATTACTTCTTATTCCTATTAACATCTACTACTGTAATCATCTGACATTTGTAGCCTCATGGGTAGACTTGAGTGATGCAACAGAATCTTGGATTTGGAGATTTGTCCCATACATTTACTCTATTATTTCACCCTATTTAGGATATCTGTTTTTCAAAAAGGTGCTCCTTGGTAAAATTTCAACTTACATCCCTACCTTTATTTTAAGGTTTACCATCGGTGTGGTTTCAATAGTCTTGATGAGTATAATAGTAAACCTTTTAATATTTGGGCTACATTACATTATTCTCCCGACTATTTGGGAGACTATTGCTCAAATAATATATGCCCCTTGGGCAATTATTAAAATGATTTTCGGTATAATTTTCTAAATAATTTTTAAAACATAGCTCTGTGAATGAAAATATACTCTCAGGTCTCTTAAATCTATTTGCCCTATTCGGTGCATTGAACAAAATAGATAAAGCATTGGCATTAAGAGTGCTAACAAATTATCTATCAAGGCATCTGGGAGTAAGAAGTCTTGATACATATTTAGGACTTTACTCAGACTTGCGTAACTTTTATGAAGATTTTCCGGATTTTGATAAAGATGTCATAATCGAAGAGATATGTTCCAAGCTCCAACACAAAATAGATAGAGAAGAGCAAGCCTTTATGTTGCTCCGTTTTATGGAGTTTTGCAACCTCAGCCCTACCTCTTCGGAGGGGGACAAGATTCAATCTCAAACTCCAATCTTCAAAAAGGTTGCAGCCTTATTCAATATTTCCGACGAATTGTATGAGGATTTTAATCATTTTATTTCAGGCACTGAGAGTAAAAATATCCTTATTTTCGAACACAAGGGGATAATTGGAACGCTGCGTGTTCTACATTTACCCATATTTAACAAACTCATATTCAGTTACTACGGTAGCGATGAAGTATTCTTAAACGACCTCCCGATACTCCCGAAAATTTCTCTTCTTTGGCAGAGAAGCGGAGTTGTAAAAGGGAAAAACACCCTCCCTCTTTACTATAGCAATATCATATCGAGATTTGAGAATATGGGAGAGGATAAATTCATAGAACTTGCAGGAAGAGATATTAATTTTCGCTTTCCAAAAAGTGATAATGGGATTCACGACCTATCGTTTACACTTCATAGTGGACAACTTGTCGCCATAATGGGTGGGAGCGGAGTTGGTAAATCAACCCTTTTGTCACTTCTTAACGGCAATTTAAAACCTCAATCGGGGACTATTACAATCAATGGCTTCGATATCACATCAGAAAAGGTGAAAGATCTAATAGGCTATGTACCGCAAGACGATCTTTTGATAGAAGAGTTGACGGTTTTTCGCAACTTATGGTTTACTGCAAAATTATGTTTTGATAATCTATCTGATAATGAGATAAATAAAAAGGTTACTTCCATCCTTTCGGACTTAGGTCTTGAAGGCTCGATGAACTTAAAAGCCGGTTCACCGGTAAATAAATATATCTCAGGGGGTGAGAGAAAAAGGTTGAATATCGCACTTGAATTGATCAGGGAGCCGGCAATACTTTTTATAGACGAACCTACATCAGGCCTCTCCTCTACCGACTCCGAAAAAGTAATTAATCTCCTCAAAGAACAAACTTATAAAGGGAAATTGATAGTTGTAAATATCCATCAACCATCCTCAGATATTTTTAAGCTATTTGATCGTCTATGGGTCTTAGATAAAGGTGGTTATCCAATATATGACGGTAACCCTATAGAGGCAATAACCTATTTCAAACAAGCTGCCGGCTATGCAGATTCTCAAATAAGTATGTGCCCATCTTGCGGAAATATTAATCCAGAGATAATTCTCAATATTATTAATGATAAAGTACTTAACGATAGTGGCTCTATAACCGAACAGAGGAAAGTGACCACAAAACAATGGCACGAATTGTATCTGAATAGTATTAGTGAAGATAGTGCCTCGAAGAAATTTGAGATACCCCACTCAACTCAAAAAAGACCAAATCGACTAAGGCAATTCTCTATATTTCTGAATCGCAATGTGTTATCAAAAATCACAAATCGACAATATCTCCTCATTTCACTTTTAGAGGCACCCATTCTGGCCGTAATAGTTGCATTTCTGACAAAATACTCTCCACTCGGAGTGTACACAGTAATGGATAATAAAAATCTTGTCTCATATATGTTTATGGCAATTATTGTCTCTGTATTTATGGGGATGAGCAGTAGTGCAGAGGAGATAATTAAAGATAGAGCTATTTTAAAAAGGGAAAGATTTTTAAGACTTTCTCAGGCAAGTTATTTATGGTCTAAAATCTGTTTTGTCGCAGTTCTCTCTCTTATTCAGACATTTCTATTCGTCATTGTGGGTAATACAATACTTCAAATAGAATCTCTCTTTTGGGTTTGGTACTTAATCCTATTTTTATCATCATTCCTTGCAAACATAATCGGACTCCTTCTGTCTAAAACCCTTAATTCAGTGGTAGCTATATATATTACAATTCCCCTTTTACTGATTCCACAAATACTTCTATGCGGACTTGTAGTAAATTTTGACGATCTATCTCAAAAAAGCAAAACCGGAAACGTTCCAATTATAGGGGATATCATCCCATCTCGTTGGGCTTTTGAAGCACTTGCTGTAACAAATTTCACCTCCAACGACTACGAGAAATTATTCTTTGAAAAGGAGAAGAAAAAATATTCAGCTCGATATTACAACACCGTATATCTCTATGAACTTGAGTCACAATTGGAGCGGGCACAGAGTGAATTTGCTGATTCATCAAAGCCAAACGAAAGCCATTTTGCAATAATAAGAAATGAACTTCCACGATTGGCATCTATTTGCAATCTTCGTCAATATGGTAATATTCAAAGTATTACTCCGGATAATTACTCCATAAAGATGTACCAATCTCTCTCCGATTATTTTAATAAAGCCGATTCAATTCTTCAAGAAAGATTTAATCTCTACAATTTATCGTTAGACAAAGATATTACCTCTTTAATCAGAAACAATTCAGGAAAGTGGGTAATAGAACTCAAAAAAGCAAACTACAACCTTCATCTTGAGTCATTAGTTCTCAATTCAAATTCTCAGGAGATGTTCAGAATAGTTGATAATACAATCGTTCCGAAAGTGGGATTTGTCTATTTAGATCCTATAAGTAATAATGGCAGAGCTCCATTCTACAGCAGCTCCAAAATAGTATGTGGAAAGAAAATCAACACACTTGTTTTTAACGTATTAGTATTGATTTTGATGTCGGGATTCTTCATCTTTTTTCTGTTTATTAATACTCAAAAGCATAATAATATAAAAAAATACTTATTTTTGAAAAATTTTAAAAATAAACATTTATGAAAAAACTGCTAATTATTTCTATTTCAATATTAGCTTTCATTATCTCCTCCTGCGGAAATAACGCAAGTAAAAAGATACAAGAGGACAAAGGTGATACTACTAAAGTCGAAGAAAAATATCTTGAAGGAGATCTAAAAATAAAAATCGACTCTCTCGTTTCCGAATTGAGTAAACTCAATCTTGACCCTGTTTTCACAAAATCTCAGTCAGGTAAAATAGTCCTTTCAACGAAGGAAAAAATGATAAAACCAACATATCTTCTCCCCCCATCAAAAGGAGATGAACTCGTCACATTGAGCCAAAAATATCGTGCTACAATGATGTTAAGAATGGATATGGCTGTTGCATATTTATATGAAATGCCCTTAGAAGATTACAAACAAGCTATTGCTAAGTTACTTATCAATATCAATAATCCTGCTTTCAAACTCAATCTGAATGAAGATGCAAAGAACAATCCTGAACAAATCCGCGGTTTTATTACCAAACTATATGATGGAGAGGTTTCAAACAATACAGTTAATTTCTTTTGGGATGCCATAGTTGCAAGTTTGATAGAGGATCTTTATATCCTCACACAAAACACAGATCTTTTTATCCCTTGTTTTACAGACCAGAGTGCATCTGAGATTACCTACCGTTTTATCCTTGTTCACGAGGGGATTCAGGAGATGATCAAATTTCACCCGGAGCTTGAAAACCTGCAATCCATCCTTGAACCTTTAAGGGTTATCAATGCAATTAATGTCGAACAGCTTCGCACACAGGTAAACGAGCTTAAAGATGAGATCGCAATAGCCCGTGAAAAACTGTTGCAATAATCTCTCCTAATTGTTCTTAACTTTTAATCTATCACCGGCATCGTCTTTGATTGCCCTCTTAAATCTTTCGGTATAACCGGGCCAATTAGGGGTAGCAGGAATTGAGTTAGAGAATCCATTTGTCATAAAAGACCCATCGGGGTTTTGCTTTTTGGTATTTCCATCGATATATTTCACAAGCAAATATTTCTCAAGGTCACTCCATTTATTAAAAAGGGCATTTGCCTCATTAATAGAAAACTCTGTAAGATTTTTGATTAATCCCCTCTTGTTACCAAGGAGGGATTGACATTTTTCAACTTTTTCTATCATCTCTATCTCGTGTTTATCAATAATTTGACGCACCTCTTCTCCTATTTGATTGTACCTTAAATATGCAAATTGAGCTATTTTGTTTTGCAACCAAAACATAGAGGTTGGTGAGTACTCCACCATAGAGCCGTTACCGAGCGCATAATGGTGGGAAATCCTTGTTGATGACGAAAATACAGGGGTTAATGGAGAGGTCCCTGCATCATCTACACCAAACCAAAAAACACCTCCAATCTCGTCGGGCAACCACCCCCTACTTTGTCCTACAAACCAAAATCCGGTCTGCTGGGTAGCAATAGCCCTTTCGTTTGTCAAAACAACACCATCTATCTCGAAATCCATTGGTCTCCAACGATATGGAAGGGCATTTCCACCAGCTCCGATATCCTCTCTCATATCAAAAGGGGTCCCTTCAAAATGGTCTCTCATCATATCTGCAGCATTTTTAACAGAAATTTTCTCTTTTGCCTTAACATAAAGGGGCATCCGATTTTTTGGGTTTTCACCGGAGGCATAATCCAAATATTTTTCTGCCTCAAAATCCCCATATTTATTGAAGAAACTCCATACACGAGCCTCACATCCTCTCATAGCACTGAAATCGAGTGGACAGTATGTGTCCGCAAAGCTAAACTCCTGATCTGTACCGCTAAATAAACCCACTTGTCGGGCATAAGAGATTACATCTGGAGAATAGAGACAATTTTCAGGATCATTTAAGGGAAATGTAGTAATCCTAGCACAATTTGCGTGCGCTGAAATATAACCGTCAGGGATACGAACTGCCACCCAAACAGCACCCTTATCAAGATTTACAGAATCAGCATCATATCTCCCTTTTTTACCGATTATCTCTAATATCCAAGCCTCCTTTGAGTCCCCTATAGAGATCGATTCCCCAGAAGAGGCATAACCATATTGATCTATAAGAGAGGTAAATATCCCAATAGCCTCCCTTGCACTTTTTGCCCTTTGCAATGTAATATAGATGGCAGAGCCATAATCAATAACCCCTTTTGGATCGTTTAGCCATTCGATACCACCCCAAGTCGATTCACCAATAATCACCTGATATTCATTCATATTACCTATAACATTATATGTATATGGCACTTGAGGTATTTCACCCAAATATTTTTCCCTCCCCCATTCATATATTTTAACCATCTCCCCCTTATTATGTTTCAATGCAGGAAAGTGAAGCAATGTCCCGTAACGAGTATGTGAATCTGCCGCATAAGTAACCATAACAGAGCCATCACTCGAAGCACCACGAGTAATAATCAGATTGGTGCAGGCAAACATATAACTTGATGCAAAGAGAAAAAAAGAGACAAATAATAATTTTTTCATTGTAAAATATTGATTTATAATTTTGTACAAACATATTCAGAAAGTCTTTGAGGAATGTCAATACCGGCCACAATAGATGTTGTGCGAAAACCGGCGTTTCCATTCACTTCACAAACCGTAAAATTTTTGCATTCTGATACCTCATCACAACGATCTGCTAATAGGAGATCTATCCCGGCAAATTCCAATCCCAAAGCCTTTGCCGCAGAGATTGCAATCTCCCTCCCCTCATTGGGCAAATCACACTCAATCGCCTCTCCCCCCTGGGCATAATTGGACTTAAAAGAGCCAATATTTCTCCGCATAAGAGAACCTGCCACTTTATCACCTATAACCCATACCCTCACATCTTTACCCCTACTCTCCTCAATATATTCCTGGAAAATCAATTTAGAACCATACTCTATCTCCTCTCTCCATAAACCACCATCCGTCCAACCGAAATTTCCCTTCTCGTAATCGAAAATTCTCATTCTGAGTGTATCATCACAACTTTTGAGAGCATCATTAAAGCTATCATTATCCTCAATAAGGTAAACATTTTCCCCCTTAGAGCCGAAAATATTTTTCATCACAAATGATTTTCCGAGAAAAGTATCTGTAAGGGATTTAAACGATGGAATCTCATCTC
Organism: uncultured Muribaculaceae bacterium; assembly: GCA_964397445.1. GTDB lineage: Bacteria > Bacteroidota > Bacteroidia > Bacteroidales > UBA932 > CAYNHZ01. Next base: position 161,128 of record CAYNHZ010000001.1, read on the forward strand.
CATAAAAAAATGTTAAAGGGGTGGGGACAGACAATGACTTTAAAACAGTTGCCGTAGCCCACTTATCCCTCGATAATTCCATTGATTTACAATTGTTTATAACCCTAATATTCCTTATTTCAAACCACATTGACAGACCGGAATTATAACCCCTCATCAACACTACATCGGGTAGATGTTTACCGTCTAACTTCATTATATCCCCATTTTCCCCAATCAATACAGATTTCGGAAGGTCGGGAATGCCCCAAAAAAATATTTCCACCTCTGCTCCATATTTAGAGAAAGCCCCTTTCAACCAACCGAAAGCATTATTTTTTTTGTTGGTACTATTTGGATACAACAACCAAATTAACATTGCAACTACATTTTTACCCATTTGATCTCTATCCCCCTTCGCTCCATACCTCTAAACCACGTCATTTGCCTCTTTGCAAACTGATGAATAGCTATTGCCAACTGGTTTTCCATCTCAATATAAGAGAGTTTACCGATAAGAAAAAGGGTAACAAACTTATATTCAAGGCCATAGTAAATCAGATCATCTGAAGGAATCCCTTTGTCCAATAGATTTTTAACCTCCTCTACCAATCCGTTCTGCAATCTCAATTTCAACCTATCGTCTATTTTCTGATTACGTTCCTCTTTAGAGACAGAAATACCAATATATTCAATATCTCCATCATTAAAAACAGGCATTTCAACCCCCCTATCTTTAGGAATTTCTTTATAAGAAGCTATCTCTATAGCCCTAATCAGCCGCTTCTTAGTATCGAAATCAGATTTATTGTGAAGAGGTTTAAGCGATGCGAGAAGTGATATTAACTCCTCCTCATTTTTACTCTCCAACTGAGAACGTAATAGCGGATTCGGCGGCACCTCTTGAAGAGAATATCCTTTTGTAACAGCCTCAATATAAAGACCTGACCCACCACAGAGGATAGGAACTTTTGAGCGAGAGGTTATATCATTATAGGCACCCGCAAAATCGCGTTGATACTTAAAAATATCATATTTTGTCCCCGCCTCTACAATATCTATCAAATGATATGGAACTCCTAAAGCGATATAATCGTTCAGATCTTTTCCTGTGCCAATATCCATCCCTCTATACACTTGACGAGAATCTGCAGAAATGATCTCCCCACCTATCTCTTTCGCCATTCCAATAGCATATTTTGTCTTACCGGAAGCTGTTGGTCCTAAAATTACTATTAGTTTCATTATGCGAATATACCGTTTTTTTCTACTTTTGCATAATATGCCAAAAGCAAAAAGCAAAATAGATATTAAGAACAAAAAGGCCTCTTTCGAATACGAATTTTTAGAGACCTTCACAGCAGGGATTGTTTTAAGCGGTACCGAGATCAAATCGATCAGAGCAGGTAAAGCCTCCTTGTCCGATAGCTATTGCTACTTTGCAGGTAGTGAACTCTATGTTAAAAATATGCACATAGCAGATTACTGGTGGGGCAGTTTCAATAAACACGACCCCAAACGGGATCGCAAACTTCTACTAAATAAAAAAGAGCTTCGCAAACTTCAACGATCCACGAAAGAAAAAGGGCTAACAATCATAACAACAAGGCTTTTCATCGCCGAAAACGGCTACGCAAAACTAAATATTGCCCTTGCTCGCGGTAAAAAGGAGTACGACAAACGGCAATCCATAAAAGAGAAAGATCTTCGCCGCTACGATGAACAATAAAAGGCTCCTTTCAAACACCTCTCCGATAGAGAAATAAGCGCCGTCATAATGGTATCTTTTCAAGACCTATCAAGGCTATTTATATCCAATTTATAAGGCTATTAACTTGGTGTGTGAATTTTTCCGTAAAAATAATTTCTTAATATTATGTTTACAGAATAGAGGTGATTACTTTTTAAAGATTTTATATAAGATGTCATTTATAGATGAAATAGCGGCTAAAACAATTATTATAAAGCTAATTGCCATCAATAATCCGCATATTATAAAAAATCCCATTTTGCCTTTGTCTTACTTTATTTAACACAAAGTTATAAACCATTCCCTATTCTGCAAACTATTTATATATTTGATATCATATCTATTCCGTTAATCTTGAACATCATAGTCCATCCATAGCTATTAGACAGTTCACGCGCAAAGAAGGGTGTAACCTCTTCAGGAAAAACAGCTAAGAGAGTTTCTAAAGTGATGAGTATGAGTTGTGAATAGCTTTCAAATAAAATATTATTTATTATTCAACAAACTTTCGGTTGCAACTTTGAGTTGCATATCCAATCCTTTTATAACATCTTCAGGTGTGTTGTATATGAGTATATCGGGCTGAAGTTCCATATTTTCCATATAATTGCCCTGCATATCCATACAACCAACTTGAGGAATACCGAAAACAATAGAGGGATCTATTTGTGATTCCCACCATACAGCTGTCATTGTACCCGGCACAGGTGCACCGACCAATTTGCCTACATTAAGCGTCTTGTACACCCAAGGAGTACCGTGTGCATTGCTGTAATTATCTTCACATATCAACATACAAGAGGGTTTTAACCACTTGTTATACGGATCACTTCCAATATAACGACCCCTCGGCATAAACCTTTGGTACTCTTTACCCGAAAGGAGAGTCACAACATCATCGTGCAGCCATCCTCCTCCATTGTGACGGGTATCGACTACCACAGCATCTTTATCACGCATACGTCCGAGCAATTCACTATATAGCTCCCTAAAACTTTGACTATTCATCCCTTGAATATGAACATAGGCTATTTTTCCACCGGAAAATTGATCTACCATATCTCTACACCTTTCAACCCAGCGTTTGTAAAGTAAAGCATTCTGCTCGCCATAGCTGATAGCCTTTATTGTAACATCAAAATGTTTTTTGGTTGTAGGATCTAAAACAGATAGTATCACCTTATTACCAACCTTCCCTTCGAGCAATGGAAAATAATCCTGACCTGCAACTATAGTTTGTCCGTCGATTTTTTCGATGACACACCCCTCCTTAATCTCATTTTTAGACAAAGTGATCGGGCTTCTCTTAATGATCTCTTTGATTTTCAAACCATCACCTTCATACTGATCATCATAGAAGACACCTAAACAAGCTGTTGGCAAAGCGTCTCCTCCACCAAAATAACGGGCACCGGTATGAGAACCATTCAACTCTCCGAGCATTTCGCCCAACATCTCGGCAAAATCATAATTGTTGGAGATAAATGGAAGAAATTTATGATAGGTCTCCTTGTAGCCACTCCAATCAATTCCGTGGATGGCAGGATCGTAAAATTTATCTGCAACCTGCCTCCACGAGTGGTCGAAAATATAAACCCTTTCACCATAAGGTTTATAATCAAATGTTGATTCAAACGGAACATTAGTTATCTTTCCATTCTCAACATCTATTTTACTGATACCCATCCGATTATTTAAAAATAGATATTTTCCATCATTGGAGAGGACTAAAGAGCCGCCTCCAATCCCTTTTGATAAAATTTTAGTGGAATTTTCTTTCAAATCGTGAACCCATAAATCCATTCCACTTTCAAAACTTGTCAGGTAAAAGAGCTTATCGCCCTTTAAACTAAGGACTGCATCCCCAAGTTTTGAAGAGTTAGGGGTAAGGCGAACAACTCTATATTCTGCGTTATCAAGATCGAAAATCAAAGGTTTAATCTCCTCCTCTTTATCTCCCTTTTTCTTCTCTTTATCTCCCTTTTTCTTCTCTACCTCTTTTTTGTCCTGTTCTTTTTTCTCCTTCTGAACTTTTTCGGCCTCCTCTAAAAGGGCAAGATCCTCCTTATTCATCCTAAATCTATCGTAAGCCTCAAGGTCGAAAAACATAATATAAATATCTGATTCTGAGCCCCAACTTCCGTGACTTCTATACCCGGCACGATCACTCGCCCATATCATCGCTTTTCCATCAAGGACCCATTTTGCATTACCATCATTATATCCACTCTTGGTAAGATTATACATAACTCCATTGCCGGAAGCATCTATCAAAGCCACATCCTTATTATTCCAACCCCCTATAAAAATACAATTTGATAAAATCCACTTGCTATCCGGACTCCATTGATACCACTGATCTCCATCACCATACGAATATTCAAACTTCTCATCCATAACAGTGCGAACACCCTTTGATTCAAGATTTATAACCCTGATAGCAGATCTGTTCTCAAGAAAAGCAACCTCTTTTCCATTAGGGCTGAATAACGGCTGAAACGAAACACTATTACTGTTTGTCAATCTCTCCTCTTTAAGGGCTGTAGAATATGGGAAAAACTTTTCAGAATCATTTTGAATCTTAGTTAAATATATCTGCCACAAACCATTTCTCTCACTCGAATACACGATAGATCTTCCATCAGGAGAGAAACTAAGATCTCTCTCTTGCTCGGCTGTATTGGTTATTTGCTTAGTTGTCTTATATTCAGAAGAGGTTACATAAACATCACCATGATAGATAAATGCAATCTGTTCACCATCTTTACTGACAGCTATCTCTGTTGCTCCCCCTTTAATAACCTTTTTAACAACATCTTTTTCAAGTTGATCTGTAACGATCTCTATCTCGACCTTCTTAACATTTCCTTTAGAATCTGAGGTGTAAATCTCCCCATCGTACCCAAAACAAAGGGTTCCGTTACTTGCAACACTCAAAAATCTTACAGGATTCTTTTCAAACTTCGTTATCTGTTTAGGAGCATCTTTCGAACCAATTTTATGATAATAGACATTGAAAGAGCCGTTTTGCTCACTCAAATAGTAGAAAAAGCCTTCACTCCCTGCAAAAACAGGATTTCTATCTTCTCCTGCAAAAGAGGTGAGTTTTGTAAATTTTCCATTCGCGGGAGTACCCTCTGCCGACAACTCGCAACTCCAAATATCACGTGTAATCGATGAAGTATGATGTTTGCGCCAAGGATCTTCATATCCTTTCATATCATTGTATAACAGTGTCTTGCCGTCAGAGTTGAATGTAATGTACTCCATCGGTAAAGTTGAAAACATCATAGGTCTGCCCCCTTTTATAGATACTTGATAAACCTGTGAAAATGAAGATGAAGGGAACTGTGAACTCTCTGCAGATGGCATAACATTGGCAGAAAACAGAACAGTTGAATCATTTTTAAAAGCAATGGGCTGCTCATTTCCGGAAAAAGTGGTCAATCTAATAGGCGTTCCACCATTTCTATGGACTACATAAATATCTAAACTCCCCATTCTTTCCGATACAAATGCGATATTTTCCCCATTCGGGCTCCATATCGGACGACTATCAAAAGCGGGATTTGTAGTAATTTGTCGGGCAACACCTCCGGCAACAGGAACCGTAAATATATCCCCTTTAAAAGCAAAAGCAATTGTATTTCCGTCTGGAGATATTGAGCAATACCTCATCCAAAGAGGAGCTGTATCGGAAGTTTTTTGAGCAAACAGACTGCTTCCAAACAATAATCCGAATGCCAAAACTATAATTGAGATTCTTTTCATTTTGTAACTATGTATATAATCAAAAAGCTATTTTATCACTTGTGCACCCTTGATTTTTTTCAATTGTGTTTTAGCATCTCCAACTACAACAAATGTCAATCCATTAACATCAAGATATTCATTTGCAAGAGATTGAATTTGTTCTAAAGTTATATTTTTGACAATATTCTCTTCCAATTTCACATAATCTTTAGGAAGATCATAGATATAACTTTGTGACAACATATTCACAAGATCATTACCTGTTTCAAAAGCAAACGCATTTTTACGAAGCATTGCATCTTTCGTTGTAGCAAGCATATCAGGAGTATAATTTTTACCATAATTGGTAAAGATCTCTTTGAAAAGATCTAACGACTCCTTAGTCACATTTGCCTGTACACTTGATGAAGCGGAAAACATACCATAATTTTTATTAGGAGAAAAATAGGAATAAGCGCCATAAGTGTAGCCTCTTTGAAGGCGAAGCACATCAAACAATAATCCGTTTGAGCCGGAACCAAGTTTAAAATTCAAAACATCCAATGCAAAATAGTTTGGATCAGAATATGGAAGAGAGATCCTCGTTGCCATAACAACAGATTGTTTTGCCCCTGGATAATCAATAAAATAGGTTTTCCCCTTAGAATCACCTTGCGCAAAAGTTATAGCAGGGATAGTTATCTCCTCACCATTCCAATTCTTCACAATCGAAGTGAGAGCTTTGATACATTTTGCTTTATCAACATCCCCTGCAACAATAAATGATGCGATTTTAGGTGAAATATTTTTAGCATTAAACTCCTTAATATCATTAATAGTGATAGAGGCAATACTCTCTGCTGTTCCGATATTATCCAATGAAATAACCGACTCTTCACCAAACAACAACTTCAAAGAGGCCTTTGATGCAATATAACTTGGCTCTTTTTTATTTCTAATAATAGTGGCAGCTGCTTTGTTTTTCTCCCTCTCGAAAACAGCTTCATCGAAACGAGGTTTGAGTATCATCTCCTCAATGATAGCAAGTGTACTTTCAAAATTGCGTGAGAGACAAGAACCTGAAATCGTAGTATTATTTTTCGAAGAAAATACCCTAACATTTGCCCCCAACATATTCAAATCTTGTTCCAACTCCTGTGGTGTACGAAGCTCTGTCCCTTGATTCATTAAAGCAGCATTCAAAGATGAAACACCCTCTTTTCCTTTTGGATCAAGTTGAACACCACCTTTAATAACAATTTTGAAATTGATCATAGGGATCTCATTCTGTGTGATACCCACTACGCTCATACCATTAGACAATTTGTCCTCCCAAATCAACGGAAGAGTAACCTCAGGGGTATTCGGCATATATTGTGGTTCAATAGAGCGATCAAAAGCAGAAGCTGTTCTGGTATATTCATCATCCACAATTGCACCCGCTTTAGATTTTGTCATCTGACTTGAAGCATCCTCAACACTCTCAACATGTACCTTGGCAGGGACAGAATTTGTAATTGCTAAATTAAGTTTACCGGAAGGTACCATACTTAGAGCAATATAATTCTTACCTTTCACATATTGGTTGAAAACTCTCATTACATCCTCTGCTGTAACTTTTTTCATATCTTCAAGTTCATCAATAAACCTATCAGGCTTGCCTCCAAACTCGTTAGCTCTTGCAAATGAAAGTGCTTTACTTGCAACACTTGAAAGACGATTGTATACAGTGGTCTCATTTGAAGCTTTAATTGCTTCAAGATCTTTTGGATCGATACCATTCTGTTCAAACATCTCAAATCCTTTTTGAATAGCAGCATAAACAGTATCAAGAGATACTCCTTCAAATGCTTGAACTTCGATTTCGAAAGTACCGGCAACCTCTTGCGAGTTATTGTATGCACTCACATTAGGTGATAGATTTCCCTCAACAATTGTCTTATATAAAGGAGAATTCTTAGTCCCTGCAAGAAGCTCCGCTAAAATAGAGAGGGCCTGCTCATCTTTATGATACCCTTCAACCGTGGGGTAACAAACAGACAATAGAGGGAGTGGCGCAAATGGATCTTCATATACAACATTTTTTGATTTCTCAATGGTAATAGGCCAAGGCTTCGGTTTCTCAATATCATTTCCTTTTGAGATCTCTCCAAAATATTTTTCTATCATCTCTTTAACAAGAACAGGATCAAAATCACCGGCTATCGACAAAGTGGCATTTTGAGGAATATAGAATGTACGATAAAACTCCTTAACATCATCTATAGTAGCTGAGCGTATATCATCCATTTTCCCTATTACAGACCAACTGTAAGGGTGCCCTTCCGGGAACATCTCCTCACTCATAATAGCAAATGCTTGACCATAAGCCCTATTATCTGCTGTCTGTCTCTTCTCGTTGAGGATGACATCGACCTCACGATCAAGTCCGGCTTGAGTTACAGTGTTAATAAAAAATCCCATTCTGTCAGACTCCATCCAAAGTACCTTTTCGAGTGCATCTCTTGGAATAATATCATAGTAAACTGTACCATCTTGACCTGTTCCACCATTAAATTCTCCACCCATAGCAGATATCTTTTGGAAGAATGCATTCCTTGGAAGGTTTTCTGAGCGTTGGAATAACATATGTTCAAAAAAGTGTGCAAATCCTGTTTTCCCAACCTTCTCCCTTCCTGACCCCACATGAAATTGAATTGCTACACCAACAATAGGATCAGAATGATCCTCGTGGAGAACAACTTTTAAGCCATTTGGCAAAGTATATTGATCGTATTTAACCTCCATCTTCTTTTCTTGAGAACAAGCAAAGAGGAATGGGATAATTAGAGAAAATAAAAATATTTTTTTCATATAATTTTGATTGAAATTAGATAATCTATTTATTTAACACTTTTAACATGAGACAATTCCGTCTTTTTCTTCCCTTTATGAGGGGTAGGCTCAATGAGTTTTGCCGGTTTTCCTTTTAAGAAACTCAAAATAAAGATAATTATCCCTGCTATAATAAATGGAATGCTTAATAACTGCCCCATATTTAAAGCCATCCCTTGTTCAAAAGCCTCTTGAGGCTCTTTTATAAACTCTATTAGAAATCTGATACCAAAGAGTCCTATAAGGAATATTCCGAAAATCTCCCCCCTTTTCAATTTAGGCAATAAACGTAAATAAGTAATAAGCAATCCTATACCTAATAGGCAATAGGAAATAGCTTCATATAATTGGGTCGGATGTTTAGCAACTGTCTCCCCTCTAAGGGTGAAAATAAAACCCCAGGGAAGATCGGTCGGATTGCCGTATATTTCCGAATTCATAAGGTTACCGAGTCTAATCAAAGCCCCTGCAAAACAAACAGCAATAACAACTCTATCTATCAACCACAAATAATCAAATCCGTACTTCTTTCCATATTTGTGTACATACCACCACATTGCAAAAAGGACACCTATTGCCCCCCCGTGCGAAGCAAGCCCCCCCTCCCAGGTCATAAGTATTTTCCAAGGGTGAGAAAAATAATAAGCAGGCTCATAAAATAAAACATGGCCAAGTCGTGCACCAACTAAAGTACCTATTAATAAGGCATATAGAAGAGGATCTAATGTACTTGTGGGAACCCCTTCCCTCTTATAAAACCATCGCACAATAAGATAGCCTATTGGGAACAATCCTGAAACAAACAGTAATGAATACCATTTCAAATGAAAATTGCCTATTGCAATAATATCAGGATCCACACTCCAAATAATCGAAAGTAACTCCATATCTATTTTTTATAATGTTAATCTTGTAAATACACTCAGTGGCAGTGACCTGCCATATCTGTCATTCAATAAAAGCTCTCCGGAGGTCCTCTCACCTTTATCACCGAAAGCGCATTTTACCAAAGTATCGGAAAGCATCGCAGAATATCCATTTGAATAGAGATTGAGTAGGACAAAGCTATTCGAAGGGGATAAAATCTTAGCGCACTCTTGAAGAAGCTCATATAGACACTCATCCAATTTCCATCGTTCACCATCAGGGCCGCGTCCATAAGCCGGTGGATCTAAAATCAAACCATCATAGATATTGCCCCTTTTCGCCTCACGATGGACAAATTTAAGGGCATCCTCAAGAACCCATCTGATATTTTCCATCCGACTAAGTTCCATATTACCTTTTGCCCAAGTAATCACCTGTTTAACAGAATCCAAATGGGTCACTTGCGCACCGGCTCTGCGTGCTGCCAAAGAGGCTGCACCTGTATATGCAAAAAGATTTAGAACCTTAATCTCTCTCTCAACATTTTCACGTAACTTCAACACTTGATTATAAATAAAATCCCAATTTGGGGCTTGCTCAGGAAATATCCCCACATGCTTAAACGATGTGAGCCCCAATCGAAGTTTGAATTCGAAACCGGGAACATCTCCCTTATAATCTATAACCCACTGTTCCTCCATTTTTTTCAGCATATTCCAGACACCGGAATCCTCCTTGCCCGAACGACTAAAACCAGCCCCCGCAGTAAATTTAGTATGTGCCGCATTATCCCATTCCTTATTCGTTAATGTCTTATTCCACAACGCTTTAGGCTCAGGGCGAGAAAGAATATAATTACCAAATCTTTCGAGTTTTTCAAAATTACCCGAATCGATCAATTCATAATCTTTCCAAATTTTTGAAGGTGCTTCCAAAATCATACCCCAAAGATATGTAAAAAGAATTGTTTTTTTCCTAATTTTGTCCTGTATTAATAATACGATTAATTACCAATCAATATGCAAAATATAGACAGCTATAATTTTAATGGCAAGAAGGCCATTATTAGGGTCGATTTTAATGTCCCTTTGAATGAACAATTTGAAATTACTGACGACACAAGAATTCGGGCAGCAATACCAACAATAAAAAAAGTTTTAACAGGGGGAGGGGCAGTTATTTTGATGTCCCATCTTGGAAGACCAAAGGGTGTTTCAGACAAATATTCACTTAAACACATAATCAAAAGGGTGGAGGAGTTAACAGGGGTTAGTGTTAAGTTTGCACCTGATTGCCAAAATGCTGATGAGCAAACAAAATCATTAAAAATGGGGGAGATTCTCCTGCTCGAAAACCTAAGATTTTATGAAGAGGAGGAGGGGAAACCCCGTTCACTTGCAGAGACAGCCTCTGATCAAGAGAAAAAGGCGGCAAAAGCGATAGTTAAAGAGAAACAAGTCGTTTTTACCCAAAAATTAGCCTCTTACGCAAATTGTTATATTAATGACGCTTTCGGAACAGCACATAGAGCACACGCATCTACTGCATTGATAGCTAAATTTTTTCCTAACGATAAGATGTTTGGCTATGTAATGGAGGGGGAGATAAAGGCTATTGACAAGGTTCTCGGTAGCCCTGAACGCCCATTGACAGCCATACTCGGCGGTGCAAAAGTCTCTTCAAAAATAGCCATCATAGAGCACCTTTTAGACTTTGTAGATAATATGATCATAGGTGGAGGGATGGTTTACACATTTAAAAAGGCGCAAGGGGGAACAATAGGAACATCACTTTGTGAAGATGACCAGATGGAACTTGCACTCAGGATACTCAACAAAGCTAAAGAGAAAAATGTAAAATTACTCCTCTCCGAAGAGGTTGTAGTAGCAGATGATTTTAACAATGAGGCTAAAACTCAAGTTTGCAAAAGCGATTCGATTCCTGACGGATGGATGGGAATGGATGCTGCACCATCCTGCATTGAGATATGGAAAGAGGTTCTGTTGAAATCAAAAACAATCCTTTGGAATGGTCCAGTCGGAGTATTTGAAATGGAAAATTTTGCAAAAGGGACTAACGCTGTTGCAGAGATACTTGTTGAGGCAACTAAGATGGGTGCCTTTACCCTGATAGGGGGAGGTGACTCTGTTGCAGCTGTAACACAAATGGGCTATGCAGATAAAGTGAGCTATGTATCGACTGGTGGAGGAGCTATGCTCGAATATCTCGAAGGGATCGAACTTCCTGGAATTAAAGCAATAAGAGAATAACCTAAATTATATATATGTAAAACAAACAGAACCACACGAATGAAAGAACAACTCGAATCTTTAAACGCCCTTGAAATAAATTTCGGTAGCGACGGGATGATGATCGTTAACATAATGTTAGCTTTTATTATGTTCGGCGTAGCACTCGGAATAAAACTCGATACCTTTGAAAATGTATTCCGTAAACCCAAATCGATCATTGTAGGTCTTTGCCTCCAATGGTTTGCACTTCCAGCATTTACTTTTTTATTGGTAATTCTTCTGAACAAATGGATCACACCGATGGTTGGTTTAGGGATGATATTAGTAGCAGCCTGCCCAGGAGGTAATATTTCAAATTTTATGTCCTCCTTCTCAAAAGGAAATGTCGAACTCTCGGTGAGTATGACGGCGATTACAACAGCTTTTGCCACAGTTATTACCCCCTTCAATTTCTTTTTATGGGGAAACCTCTACTATAAATACATAAGTATAGCGGGAGAGGTCCCAACATTGGTGATTCCATTTATTCCGATGTTTATGCAAGTGTTGATATTGCTCGGAATTCCTATCGTACTCGGTATTTTATTTGCCCGTTTTTTCCCAAAAACCACAAGCAAAATAACAAAACCTTTACAGATAATCTCCCTCCTATTTTTCATCTTAATGGTTGTTTTTGCATTTAAACAAAATTTCCAACTGTTTATAGACAATATCATCTACATCTTTATCATTGTGTTTATTCACAACTTTGGAGCACTTGCAATAGGCTTTTTAGGGGGTACAGCTTTCAGATTACCTAAAAGAGATCGCCGCTCCACTACAATTGAGGTAGGAATTCAAAATTCGGGACTCGGACTTGTTCTCCTCTTCAACCCCGCTATTTTTCCACCCGAAATATGGCACGGCACATACGGCGGAATGTTGTTTGTAACAGCGTGGTGGGGAATCTGGCATATCATCTCGGGGATCACAGTCTCTTCAATATTTAGATGTAAAAAATTACCGGAAGAGGTAACAGCTTAAAATCAAGATTATGGGCAGTCATATTCATAAAATTCAAGACAACAATTTCTCCTATCAATTATTGAAAAAGTATGTTGACTTCTCACTTTTTCAAGCATATAGAAAAATCGAATACTTGGGGTTAGAAAATATCCCAAAAGACGGATCAATAATATATGCCCCAAACCACACCAATGCCTTGATGGATGCCCTAATAGTCCTCTCGATGGCTGATAAGCCGATAGTTTTCGTAGCAAGGGCAGATATTTTTAAAAATAAAGTATTTGCCAAAATCCTCAATTTTTTAAAGATAATGCCTATAATGAGGATTAGGGATGGAATTGATGAGGTGAAGAAAAACAATGAAACAATAGATAAATCGGTAGATGTTCTTATGGACAATGTTCCATTCTGTATCCTGCCGGAAGGGACCCATAGGGCACAACATTCACTACTTCCACTATCAAAAGGGATTTTCAGAATTGCTATCCAGGCATACCAAAAAATGGAGGGGAAGCGGCCACTCTATATTGTCCCTCTCGGATTGGAATATGGCAATTTCTTCCGATTTCGTTCAACTATCCTTTTACAAGTGGGGAGACCTATTAATATCGGAGATTTTCTCTCATCCTACCCCGATGAATCTCAACCGGAGATCATCAATAAAATGAAAGATACCCTTTCAGATCGATTGAAAGAGGTCATCTTATACATCCCCGATGACGATAATTACGAAGCCACATACGAGATTTGTTCTATCGTTATAAATGAGCAAGTTACAGAATATCTTAAAGACAATCCGAAAGAGAAGAGGCTCTCTCTCACCACCAGATTAAATTCAAATAAGATAACAGTCAGCGAGATCGAAAATGCTCGCAAAACATCTCCGGAGATTGTAGAGGAGTTATTCAAGAAGGGGGCAGAAATTAGAGCAAAGAGACTTAAATCAGGAATAAGCCTCGGTTCTATAATTATGAAAAATCCCTTTTGGTCTCGTTTTCTCAAGATGATTATCCTCTTACTTACAATGCCTTACACTATTGTCGCATCGATTCTTGCACTCCCTGTATCAGCAATTACTCGGATAATTCTTAAAAAGATGAAAGACGAAGCATTTTTCAATTCTGTGAGATTTGTTATCACCCTCGTAGTTTGGCCATTTATGCTGATAATTTACTCCATTGTCCTTTTCTCAACACTTCCGTGGGAGGTTGCGCTACTCTCGACTTTGGTCATCTTCCCAGCAAATATGATAGCTCAAGATTGTTTTAGACTTCTCAGACTCAGATATTCTGATGCGAAACTTCTTTACAATCTCAGTTTAAGAAAAGAGATAAAAGACCTAAAACGCTTCTACTTCCAAAACATCAAAACAAATCATTAAAAATGATCAGACTTCTTACAATAATCCTTGCAATTCTTTTGGCTTTGCCTCTATCAGGGCAATACAAGGAATCACCATCAGATAACTCCACCGCTCAAAGCATTTTTGAGAATGATGCAGACACTGTCAAAGTGAAGAAAAACAAGAAAAAGAAAAAAGAGGTAATAACAAATGAAAAGGGGGAGATCATAAAAACCGGTTTTAATTTTGGACCTCTTCCGGCAATCGCATACGACGCAGATAAAGGGTTTCAATTGGGCGCACTACTCAATATCTTCGACTTTGGAAACGGATCGACCTACCCGAATCCTCGCCAACAATTCTATATAGAGGGGTCATTTTACACCAAAGGATCTCAATTCTATACTATTTGGTACGACACCAAATTTCTTATCCCAAACACCCGCTTTTCAACCGCTCTAACAGTTATAAATGACAAAGGATTAGACTTTTATGGCTTCAATGGGTACAACTCCTTTTATGACCATCAAAGGGTGAGCGACAGTAAAAAAAATGACGACACATATCTATATACCCCTTTCTATAAGGTCAACCGATTATCGGTACTTTACAAAGCCGACTTTATAGGTAATATTTGGAATAAAAAACTATTCTGGGAGGCAGGTTACCATCTAAATTGGACAAAAGAGGGGGCTATCGATAGGGTTAAAATAAACAAGGGGAAAAAAGAGGAGAAGAAATTTCCCGACTCTGAGCCTACCCTTTTTGAACAATATAGAAAATGGGGGATTATTCCCGACAACGAAGCTGATGGCGGACTTGTAAGTGCATTAAGGCTCGGATTACTCTTTGATACAAGGGATAAAGAGGCTGCTCCTTCAAAGGGGATATGGGCAGAGGGGCATATGATACTTGCACCAAAATTTATCGGCACCAAAAATCCTTTCTATCGCTACTCGATAACATTCAGACACTATGTTCCAATAGTAAAGAACGATATTCTTACTTTTGCATATAGACTTAATTATGAAGGAACTATAGGAAACTCCGCACCATATTATGTACTCCCCTATTTGACAGTGATGGGACAGAGTTATGATAGAGACGGTATGGGGGGATTCAGAACAGTAAGGGGGATAATGAGAAATAGAATCCAAGGTTTAGATGTCGGTATTTACAATGTGGAATTAAGATATAGATTTGTAAAATTCAAATTATGGAAACAGAATATCGCTTTTGCAGTCAACGCTTTCAGTGATGGAGCTATCGCCACACGCTATTACGATATGAGTTTTAAGAAGACAGAGTCAGACTTCAACACTCCGGAAGATTATCAAACTGCTCTGAGCGAATACAACACCTACTTGTCGAAGGGTTCAAAAGAGGGTCTCCACGCCACTATTGGCGGTGGTATAAGATTTATTATGAATCAGAATTTTATTGTTTGTGTAGAATACGGAACACCGATCGGTAAAAATCGCAAACAAGACGGACCCGGAGCACTATATGTCAATATCGGATACCTCTTCTAAGAGTGTTTGACTCTCTATAGAAGCCTGATGGATTAATTTGAATAACTTTTCAATATAGTTCTTGTCAAGATTTTTACTATCTGCAAGTTTAAGTACATTATTTAACACCTCATTCCACCTTGCAGTCTGTAAAATAGTGATATTATGCTCCCTCTTTATATCCCCGATCCTACGCACCACATCCATTCTTAATGATAGAAGATCAACAAGATGAGAATCTAACCTATCAATTTCCCCCCTCATATCGTCAAGAATTGCAGAGATTTCACCATCCTCAACCCTTTCACTACGGATCCGAATAGTCTCCAATATATCTTTCAGTTGACAAGGGGTTATTTGTTGATTTGCATCACTTAGCGCACTATCCGGGGAGATATGCGACTCCACCATCAAACCATCAAAACCGAGATTAAGCGCCATATCTGATATCTCCTGAACATATTTGCGTCCCCCTCCGATATGACTTGGATCACTTAATATAGGGAGCTGTGGGAAACGCCTCCTCAGCTCTATCGGGATCTGCCAATAAGGGGAGTTTCTATATCGCATCTTCTCATAAAAAGAGAAACCTCGATGAACAACCCCTATTTTACGAATATTGCAGTTATACACCCTCTCCACAGCACCTATCCACAACTCTAACTCAGGATTTGTGGGATTTTTAATCAAAACCGGAATATCGCACCCTTTTAACGATTGAGCAATCTCTTGCACAGCAAAAGGGTTTGCGGTAGTTCGTGCCCCAATCCATAAAGCATCTATATTATGCTTGAGGGCAAGATCTACGTGATTAGTGGTAGCAACTTCAATAATCACCTTCATCTTCAAATCTCTCTGCACTTTATTAAGCCATAGCAAACCAACCTCTCCAACCCCCTCAAATGTGTTTGGGTGGGTACGGGGCTTCCATATACCTGCCCTAAAAACAGTCACCCCAATCTCTTTTAGAGCTGAGGCAGTATTCATTACAACTTCCTCACTCTCAGCACTACAAGGTCCTGAAATAACAACAGGTCTTTTCCCTTTCGGAAAAAGACCCCAATCATCAATAGGTGTTAATCCTTCCAACATACTATAAGATCAGACTGTAAGGATCTCTTTCTCCTTAACTGACAAGATAGTATCAATTTTCTTATTGAAATTATCAACCTCTTTTTGGATAGTAGCCTCGGCATCTTTTGCCACATCTTCAGGAAGTCCCTCTTTTTGATCTTTTTTCAAAAGTTCGATAGCATCTCTTCTGGCATTTCTTATGGAGATCTTTGCAGATTCACCGGCTGTCTTAGCCTTCTTTACCAAATCTTTACGTCTGTCCTCTGTCAAAGGGGGAACATTGATCCTGATATGCTCACCATTATTTTGTGGGGTAAATCCCAAATTTGCATCCATAATAGCCTTCTCAATGACAGGGATAAGATTTTTCTCCCAAGGCTGGATAAGCATAGTCCTCGCATCAGGAACATTTATACTTGCCACCTGTGTTAAAGGTGTAGGTGAACCATAATAATTTACCAATAGGTTGTTAAAAACCGATGGGTTGGCCTTTCCTGCCCTAAAAGTCTTAAGATCTTCTTCAAGATAGATCACTGCATCCTCCATTTTTCTCAAAGCTGAAGCAATAGTTGCTTTTGAATTATCTTCCATTGTTTTATCGTTTTAAATTCTCTTTATCTGTTTCATAAAAATTTACTCCACTACCGTACCCACATCTTCCCCACTCAATAGTTTCTTTAGGTTTCCCCCTTTATTTACATCAAAAACTACTATCTTCATTTTATTATCCTTACATAAGGCAAATGCTGTACTATCCATAATTTTTAGATTATCACTAATAGCCTTATCAAATGATAATTTTGAAAACTTCACCGCATCTGGATGTTTTTCCGGGTCTGCTGTGTAAACCCCATCAACCCTTGTCCCCTTTAACAAAGCGCAAGCCCCTATCTCACAAGCTCTAAGGGCAGCAGCGGAATCTGTCGTAAAAAAAGGGTTACCTGTTCCGCCTGCAATGATAGCCACTCCCCCATTATTTAATAGCTCTACCGCCTTATCTCTAACAAAATATTCAGCAACAGGCTTCATCGGAGTAGAGGTAAAAACCTCGCATTGAACCCCTTCACTTTTTATAGCCATAGCCAATCCCAAACTGTTGATAACAGTGGCAAGCATCCCCATCTGATCTCCCCTGACTCTGTCAAATCCCTTTCCGACACCTGACAAACCCCTAAAAATATTACCACCACCTACAACAATAGCTACTTGCACCCCACCTTTAACAACCTCTGCAATCTCCCTTGCATATTTGGACAATACGGTTTCATCTATTCCAATCCCTTTTTCACCTCCGAGACTTTCTCCGCTCAATTTTAGTAATATCCTCTTATATAACATATTATAAGCTTTATTATTATTTTAAAATTAAAGTAATTAACAAAAGTAGCCAAAGATTATGAAATTTACAAGCAAGGATATATCTTTGCAGTTCATTTTAAAAAAAAAGATATGGCAAATATATTGAATACATCAATCGGGAAAAAACTCATTATGAGTATAACAGGTTTATTTCTAATCCTTTTCCTACTTGTTCACCTTACGATAAACTCATTATCTCTGATAAGTGAAGAGGCATTTAAAGCCGGATGCGACTTTATGGCACTCCCCTTTGTATCAGTTATGGTGCCGATATTGGCAGCGGGCTTCGTTATTCATATTATCTACGCATTTTATCTTTCTATTACCAACCTTAAAGCTCGCGGAAAAGAGAGATATGCTATCTCCCATAAAGGAGAGGCCGACTCTTGGGCTGCAAAGAATATGCTTGTGCTCGGCATCATCGTTTTAGGTTGTCTCGCATTGCACTTTACAGATTTCTGGGCAGAGATGCAATTGAAACAATTCCAAGGAGTACCTCACGACCAATTAGCAGATCCAAACGTACTTATGTATAACACATTTGGCTCTTATATAATTACAGTATTATATTTGGCTTGGTTTACTGCACTTTGGTTTCACCTAACACATGGATTTTGGAGTGCTTTCCAAAGCATCGGATGGAACAATCAGATCTGGATCAAACGTTGGAAAGTTATCTCATATATCTTCGCTACAATCATCAGCGGTGGATTTGCAATTATAGCAATTGCTGCTTGTCTAAGGGCAAACGGCATACTCTAATCAGTTAATAATTCTCTTATTATATATTCCGAGATGAATAATTTTTCTCTCGGAATATTTATTTTATCTCCATTCATATTAAGCAAGCCCCTATCTGCGAGTTGAATCGCCCTCTTTCGGATGCCCCCCCGATACCTGCTTTCTATCTCATTCAGATCAAAACCCTCTACCTTCCTCAGCCCAAGCATAACAACTTCATCTAAAATATTCTCATCAGACAACTTTTCATTAAGGGTAATATCCTCAATATTTGTAAAATAATTATCAATTTTAGATGGATTCCAACTCCTAACTCTTCCGCTAAAAGAGTGAGCTGAAGCACCGAATCCGATATAAGGTTTTCTGTCCCAATATGCACTATTGTGTTTCGACTTAAAACCAAGCATAGCAAAATTAGAGATCTCATATTGATAATAGCCACCACTTTCACACCTCTCCTGCAACAATGAATACTCGGCACAACAAATATCTTGATCAGGTTCAACATATTTGCCGGCTCTATATAATTGGTTCAATTTGCTCCCCCCTTCTAAACTCATTTGGTAGGCAGATATATGATTGGGTCTAAGATTAATGGCACAATTAATATCACTACCCCAAATACCCAATAACTCCTCATCGCTAAGATTATCCGGTCGATACCCGAATATTAGATCAATTGAGATGTTTCCAACCCCCTCAGATCGTAATATATTAAACGCACTCTTCCCCTCCTCTGAGGTGTGTCTTCTATTCATCCATTTGAGCGACCTGTCGTCAAATGATTGAATCCCCATACTGACACGATTGACCCCAAAAGAGAGTAATTTTTGAACATACTTTCCATTGATATCATCGGGGTTAACCTCAATAGTAAACTCTTGTAAATGTTTTGAGAGATCCTCTCCATCAAAATAAATCTCAGATATTTTTTCCACAATCATCTTTATATAAGATGGTTGTAGAAGAGATGGCGTGCCTCCGCCTATGTATAAAGTATCCGGGTGTTGAATGAAATTTTTTCTACTATCAATCTCTTTGAGTAGAGTGGATATATACCGCTCTATTTTCCCCACACTCTTTACCGAGTAAAAATCACAATATGTGCAAAATGAGGAGCAAAAAGGGATGTGAATATAAATGCCTGACACCTATTTAAGCAAAATATCAGCTGTTCCGAGATGTCCTTCCGAAGTATAAGCATCTACCGTATAAACTCCTTTCACAAAATTTTGTTCGAAATATATACAAATCTCAACCTCAGCTCCTTGATAGTCCACCTCACGTGACTCAGAATAGATCATCTTCTCTCCATTCATCTCAAAAACTCTCTGTTGGTTAGAAGTTATGAGTATTCCGTCCGGTCCTTTAACTCTGATATATACACGCATCGGCCCCCTCTTTGCTATTGAATTTTCGATAAGATTCAGGCAAGTTTTCAATTTACTGGTACGACTACTTCTATCGGTAATCTTATTGGATGAATTTATAGCAACTATATTCATTCCACGCCCCTTTATAACAGCCCCTTTTTCGACTTGCTTAGCGTATTCATCAGTAGTTTTACTCAACTGATCATATTGTTTCTTAGACTCTTGTGCCTGCTCTCTTGCCACAGCTGCATCCTTTCTCAATTCAATATTAAGGGTGTTTAGAGAGTCAATTTGAACAATATAGTGACGCATAACGCTACGCAATGTACCTAATTCCTTCTCATATTGCCTCAATTTATACCTGTTTGCAGCATCTGTCTTTTTCACCCTCTCCAATAATTGATCTACTTTCTCACGTTCTCTATCAAGCTGAACATTAAGACTATCATTATTTGAAGATAGTGTCGAATAATCATTCTGCAAAGAGACCATCTGCTCAGTTAACTGATTTTTCTCAACTGTGAGGTCATCAATCAAAGACTGCCTATCAATCCAAATATAGGCTAATACTCCTGCCAAAATCACAGCTACTACCGACAATACTATTACGGTAATTTTAAAAGGGTTTTTTGTCTCTTCCATAAATCTTTTTTATATTATTGTTTGCGCAAATATAACGATATTAAAGAAAAGAGGATATATTTATAATAAAAATCAATTTTGAATCATTGACTTTATTTTCCATTTTAGTAATCTGTCTTGTTTAATAATCGGAGCAAGC
Source organism: uncultured Muribaculaceae bacterium (assembly GCA_964397445.1). Classification (GTDB taxonomy): domain Bacteria; phylum Bacteroidota; class Bacteroidia; order Bacteroidales; family UBA932; genus CAYNHZ01. The sequence continues at coordinate 181,768 of CAYNHZ010000001.1, forward strand.
GCCAACTCACCTGTTTTACCTATCTGTTTTTTGAGTGCTTTAAACTCTTTAATTTTCTGATTTATTGTATCATCCTTTGGAATATTCATACCAACTTCAGCAAGCATCATATTGCGTTTGCATAGCAGTGACAACTCAAGATAAACCCTTATATAACAATACATATCTAAGAAAATTTCGGGGGAAAATTGTTCACGAATAGTCATCATATATTTTCCCATTCGAGAGTCGGTAAACTCCCCTTTTTGCATAATTTTCAAAAGCTCCACCTCCGAGACCATCTCTACCTCAAGCCATTTGCCTATACTATTTTCATTATGAAATATCAGTATAATAATCCACATCGTAACCCCTACTACTATAATAACAAGTGAAAGATATGGAGGAAGTAGCAAGGCATTATAAAGAGAGTGGAGAATCATAGCGGGAATCAGAGCCAAAATATAGTATCGCAATGTGTGGTGGGTACGAAGTGATGTCCAACTCAAAATGGCAGCTGTCCCTGCAACAGCTCCACAATGCATTATGGCTGTTCCAACACCACGTATGATGGCTGTTCCTAAACTCATATCGGATAGTGAAGAGACATACTTGATGTTTTCAAAAAAGGCAAAGCCGGCTCCGACAGCCACTCCATAAATAAGGGCATCGATAAAAAAAGCCGACCTATTACTTTTTATTAGGAACAAGACAAAAAGTCCCTTTAAAAACTCCTCGAAAATAGGAGCAACAAGCAATTTTATCGGGATAAACTTACTTATCCAACCACCGCAAAAATAGGAGATAACCACACATATTCCTCCCCAAAAGAAAGCAAGAATCAGATAGCGTTTCTTTAACAAGGAGAAACTATCGAGCCATATCAGTGCAAGTATAAATATAATTACCGGTAACAATGACACGATATATAAAGGAATAAGAGAATTCATACAGTATTAATTGCTAAAACCGAAGTAAAGATAACACAATTAATATATTTCGTATTAATTTTTATACCTTTGCACCAAAAGTATACATTATGAGGTACATTATTCGTTCAATAAAATATCTGCTTTGGCTCATTGTTTTATGCTCCCTACTAATCATCGTTCTTGTCCTTACTACCAAGAACATTCCACTCTCAAAAGTGTTTGACCCAGAAGTGGGACTGTTTATCCAAGAGGGTGCTGCCTGGAAAATGATAGCATTTTTCTTTGCAATTGCTGCAATATATCCTGCTATCTCATTTGTGAAGAAAGAGGCATTTATCAATGGCACATTTGAGAGCAATAAAGAGAAAATCGAAAAAGTTTTGGATGATCTCGGATATGTTTTAGTTAGTGAAAATGAGGAGAGTATAACATACAGAATTGCTAAGCCTTTTACAAGATTTATGAGAATGTATGAAGATAAAGTCACCATCACAAAAGGGGACTCTCCACTCATCATAAATGGATTTAGAAAAGATATTTATAGGATAGCAAGGGGTATAGAATATGCTACAAGAGGGGAAGAATCCGATAACTAAATAAATATGAAAGTTCTTAAAAAATACGACAATTCATTCTCAGCACGACTTGCTCAGGGAATGCTTGAAGATAGCGGAATAAAGGCTTTTATTCTAAACGAAAATCTTGCCTACTCTACAGCCGCTATAAACACCGACCTTCTCTCTATTGAGTTGGTGGTTGATGAGGAGGACTATGATGAGGCTAAAAGATTGTTGGAAGAGACAGCCTCAAGAGCATTATAGAACTCAATACCAAAATGGTGTATCAACGGTTGCTTTAAAAATTGAAAAACCGGAACACCCTCTTCCCTCCCTTTTTTAAATGCGTCTGCACAAATATGCCACTTATGAAGATTAAGGGCTGTCTTTCCGCTTGTCAGTTTTGATATTCTAATAGGATAAAGCCAACAAGAGATGGGTTTTCTAAAATCTGTCTTTCCACTTATAAACCCCCTCTCAAATGCACAAAAACAATTTTCATTCTCGTCAAATAATGTATAGACACACTCTCCCGAGCCCCCTACAAGAGGGGTAACAATATCACCATCTGTATCTATATTGAAAAACCCACCCTTCTCAATAATGGCCATATTTTGTGGTTTTAACATCTTAGAACACACTTTATAACTCTTCTCAATATCCTCACACTCATATTCTTCGAGCGGAGCACCACTATCTCCGATGATACAACAACATCCTTTACATTTTGAATAATCACAAGAAAAATACTCCGTTATAATCTCAGAAGAGACTAAAATATCACCTATTTCTATAATCGTCGTCATCATCTATTTATGGCTCAGTATTGTAACCCCTTTAGCTCCTGTATTAATATAAGTTTTGAGGGCAGAATTTACACGAGAGAGACTCAATGAATTTATAGCCTCTTTGTTCTTTGTATAAAAATCCTTTGCATATAAGAAACGGTTTTTAAGGATCTCGATCCAATATGAATTGTTAAAATTCTCCATCGACAAACTATGATTTAAAACAATCCCTTTAACCTCTCTAACCTCTTTATCATCGACACCTTTATCTGCAAGCTCAGCCAAAATATTAGAAATATCCGCCTCACTGTCCTTAGACAAATCTTTGGTCATAAAAGTGAAATCCAAAGTCATCATCTCTTCCGGATATTTATTAAACTGTTTATTTGCGTTGACAAAAACCCCCTCATCCAACATCCTATCAATAACTTTCCTCTCTATGATTTGGGCTACTACATTTGATAGAGCCATCTCCTCAACACTGAAAGGGGATTTCACAGAGAAGCGAAAATTGTGGTAACATCTCGGAAAAGACATTGTTGTCGTATTTGAATTGACCTTGTCAAACTTTTCGATACTATATGGCCCCTCTTTCCAATTTGTTTTCCTTGCAGAATTTCCATTGAGCGAAGCTATATACTTACAAACAGGCTCTTTCAGAAGCTCCTCATCTATATCACCTGCAAAAACAAAAACAAAATCGGCCGCATTGGAATACGATTCATTTATAAAATTCACCGCAAAATCACGATGATTTGCATCAAGCAAAGAGGATAGAGGTATTTGGGTCCCCTCCTTTTTTGCAACCACCACATCACCAACTATTTCTGAAAACTGCATTTGGGGATTTGAAGAGAGATACTTCGATTTATCCTCAATCTCCCCTTTATATTTAGAAAAGGCAAAATCATCTATAGAGAATTTCGTGAAATTAAGATTCACTATCTGAAGAAATGTTTTCAGATCATCTGAAGAGAACTCACCGGAGGCAGAACAAGTACTTGGAAATATTTGTCTATCAAATAAAATATCTTTACTCCTGATTAGTTGCTGAGCCACCATACTGTTTGCACTCCCTATCCCCCCTCTATCAAGAATATCATTAATAAGGAGACCATTAACATAATAATTGTCATTGAGTAATGAAAGTCCCCCTTTTGCGAAAGCCTCAAAACTCACCCTCTGAGGGACATTTTTAGTCTTTTTAACCAAAACCAAAGCACCATTTGAGAGTGTCCACATAGTAGCCCCGGTGATAGGTTCTTTAGCAGTAGCAACTATCTTTCCAGGAACAGGCTCATTATCAAATGTTAAAGCAGTAGCTACCGGCGATATTGGACGTTCTTTTTGTTTTGCCAATTCCGATTCATATAAAGACCTATACCTCTCCTCATGATTTACATCATTATTATTGATTGGAGAGAGGAAGGTGAAAATCCTATTTGATTCACTCCCAAAGAACGATTTGAGATAAATATTCATAGGTTCGGAACCAAACCTAAAACTCGCTTTATCAATATAGTTCTTCAACATCTCAATACTTGCAAGGGAGTAATCGTCAAGAAAATTGTAGGCACACCTATCTACATACACTTTATTTGGAAGATTCATTCTCCAATCATAAATATATTGCAACTTATTTAAATATGAATCATAAGCCCTCATAAACTCTGAATTTGTCACCCCATATCTATTTATCCTCTCTATCTCATTTATAATGAAAGAGAATGCATTCTCTTCGTACCTTGGAGATGTTGTCACAGATATTTTCAAAGATTCAATATTATTTATGTCCATAAAACTTCCATAGTTTACAGAGATACTTGATATCGGAAAATCGGATAACTGAGCTTGAGTTTCCAATCTCTCTTTTGTTATATAAATCATCACAGAGTTCATAAAGTCGGTGAGAATAGGAACAGCTGTTTTTCTATATTGATCAGGGAGTGTTTTTGTTGTAAGATATAGAGACACTTCTGAGCTATAAACTTCACTATCATTGGCTATTATAAACTGAGGACCTGTCAATTCTGGAAAAATGACACTTTGGTCTATCTCTTCACCGCTATATTTTGGTGTAGCTTGAAACAGAGTAAGAATTTTTGATTTCACACTCGCCGGATCAATATCTCCGACAACAATAATTGCTTGTCTGTCTGGTCTTGACCACATAGTATAATAGCTTCTTATATCCGATACATCATAAGAATAGACCATATCAAAAATCGCCTCCGGATAGGGGGTGTAATACCTTGTCCCTTTCATAATGTTCCTGCGTAATTGATCATTTCCCCTCCTCTGAAGGTCTAAAATTGACGAAAAATAGTTTGCAAAAAACTCTTTATCGCTTGGCAAACTCTCCGGTAAAATATTTATCCCAGCACTGAAATTAAAAAAAGCGAGTAGTGTAGAATCCATAACAGAGTCCCCCCTTCCCACAGGAACATTGGAAAGACCATAAGCACATTCGTCATTACCTACCCTCATTTTAAAATCTCTTCTTGACACCATTCCTAGATTGTCCAAATAGGTGAACAAATCACCGTTAGGGAAATTCTTAGTATTTCTAAGCCCCATTGTAACAAGAAGATCCGTCATACCTTTTTGCCACTCTTGCTCTGAAGCAACACCAACTTTCTGTAAAAGATAAAAGTCAGCATACCCTTTCAAAACAGGATTTTTGACTAAATAATAAGTCAATCCGTTAGACATCGTCCCCTTCATAATCCTTGGATCATTCGGGAGAACACCTATCTCTTGAGCCGAAATATATGGTGATATAATCAGAGTTAAAAAGGATAAAATGGAAAAAAATATTGATTTCATTATATGTTTTTTATTTACAAATGTAAAAATAGTATATCAATAATTGGATGAATAGAGTATTTTTTTTATTTTTGCCAATTAAGAATTGCATTTGCAAATTTAAAATTACTTAAAAATATTATTTTGATGAAACATTTATTTACTATTCTTTTTCTCTCATTACTTTCTTTTTCTATCATCTCTGCACAAGATATGGAGAGTGTTACCAATATTTATAACTCAGGGGCAGTTGCTCTCAATGAAGGGAAGAAAGCAGAGGCTTTAAAGTTATTTGAAGATGCTCTCGCTCAAGCATTAGTTATCGGTCCTGAGGCAGAGGCTATCGCAACCAATTGCAAAAACACAATTCCAACAATAATAATGGCTATCGGAAAGGAACAAACAGCTGCAAAAGAGATAGACAATGCTATTATTACTTTGAAAAAAGCTCTGGAAAAAGCTACAGAATATGGCGATCAAAATATTATAGATGAAGTTCAATCCCTTATCCCTCAAATTTATGCATCGGAAGGGAACTCAAAACTTAACGATGGCGATTTTGCGGGTGCAATAGAAATGTATAAAAAATCTATTGAATATAATCCTAATGATGGTATTGTATATTTGAGAATGGGTATGGCTGCTTCACGTATAAATGATGAAGCCGGCACATTAGACGCATTAGAAAAAGCAGCTAAAAATGGTCAAGAGGAGGCTGCCAATAAAGAGTTGTCCAAATATTATTTAAGAAGCTCTATCGACGCATACAAAAACAAAGATCTTGAGAAAGCATATGATTTCGCTATCAAATCTGTTGAGTCATCTGAAAATGCACAAGCATACAGTATAGCAGGTAAGACTGCCATCTCTCTAAAAAAATATGCAGAGGCAGTGAAAGCTTTTGAATCATATCTCTCATTAAATCCAAAAGCAAAAGACGCTAACGCAACAATGTATCAATTAGCCGTGTCTCTTGAGGCAATAGGTGAAAAAGATAAAGCTTGCGGATATTATAAACAAATTATGGCTGATCCTCAATTTAAAGAGTATGCCACACATAAAGTAACTGTTGAACTGAAATGCCAATAAAGCTCGAGCTTCTCGCTCCGGCAAAAGATAAAGCAATCGGCATTGCGGCTATAAACTGCGGTGCCGATGCTGTATATATAGCCGGCCCCTCTTTCGGCGCACGTGAATCCGCCGGCAACTCTTTTTCAGATATTGAGGAGTTGACCGGTTATGCCCACAAATTTGGGGCTAAGGTATATATAGTCATCAACACCATCATCTACGACTCTGAACTTGAAAAGGTGGAACAGTATCTCAATTTGGCTTATCAATCGGGGTGCGATGCCGTCATAGTGCAAGATATGGGGATAACAAAGCTAAAACTGCCACCGATACCCCTCTTTGCATCCACTCAGTGTAATATAAGGACAAAAGAGCAAGCAATGTTTTTAGAATCTGCAGGCTTCCAAAGGTTGATCCTTGCAAGGGAACTCTCCCTTGAACAAATCAGAGAGATAAGAGAAGCGACTAATTGCGATTTGGAGAGTTTTGTGCACGGAGCTCTATGTGTTTCATATAGCGGTGAATGCTATATGAGCCAGCACCTTGCAAACAGAAGTGCCAATAGAGGATGTTGCATACAGGCCTGCCGCTCAAAATACGATCTTATAGATGATGCCAATAATGTTTTGGTGAAAGACAAAGCACTATTATCTCTTAAAGATCTATCTTTAGCCAACCATATCGGAGAGCTTGTAAATTGCGGAATATCTTCCTTTAAAATAGAGGGGAGACTAAAAAATATCTCATACGTAAAGAATATCGTTCGGTACTATCGAGATGTGATCGATAGCTTCATCTCCAATAATAGCAAGTATGAAAAATCTTCTTTCGGGATTTTGAGAGGGGGCTTCTCTCCAAATCCAGATTACACATTTAACAGAGGCTACACAGATCTGTATATCACAGGGAAACGGAGTCAATGGAGCTCGATGGAGAGTGCAAAGGGGATAGGTGAAGAGATCGGTTTGGTAACAGAGGTTGTAAATGGAGAGAAAGGGAATTTTGGATTTAGATACTCCCACAATAACGGGGAACAACAGAGAATCAAAAACGGAGATGGACTTTGTTTTATCTCCCAATCTGGGGGCGTGATTGGGATTAGGGCAGATATTGTTGAAGATAGTTTTGTCAAGACAAAATGGCTGCCCGAATTGAAAAAGGGGGTAAAATTATATAGAAACTACAACATCACTTTCGAAAAAGAGCTTGAAAAAAACACCCCTATCAGGGTAATCTTAGTAAATCTCTCAATATATATCAATAAATTGACCCCTAACACTTTTCGGATAGATATTAATGGTGTTTGTGAAAATGGAAAGACCTACACCTCTTCTACAGAGACAGTCGCACAAAAGGCAAACAATATCGAATTGGCAGAGAAGAATATAAGGACACAAATAGAAAAATCCACCTCTCACTACCTATTTAAAGTTGAAAAAATCGAATACGATTCAATCCCATTTTTACCTCTCTCATTCCTAAACAATTTAAGGAGGGAGATTGCTCAAAAAATAGATTCGGAGAGGCCCCCTGTTCAAAAAATGATTGTCACTCACAATATTATACCTCCAAAGGATAATATCCCCCTTAATTGCTCCAATCATCTCTCCAGCTTATTTTATAAAGAACTCGGGATTGAGCCCGATACAGCCTTTGAACTTGAGCATAAAAAGGATTTTGAATTGATGAGGACAAAGTATTGTATCAGATATGAATTGGGGATGTGTTTGAAAGATAATGGGTCGAAGAGAGATACCAGAAAACTGTTTTTACTCAATAACGGAAGAAAATTCCGTCTTATATTTGACTGTGTTAAATGTGAAATGGTGGTCAAACAGAGCTAATTAAGCCAAAAAAAGAAGATTTCCGAGGTTATAGAAAATCATTTTCGCATTTCCATTCCCCTCAACAGCTATACGGGCATTATCAAAATAGGTAAAACCTTTCTCCAAAAAACTTTGAGACAATCTACTTGAAAAATACAACACCTTCTCTTTTTCACTCGAAGTGCAATACGAAACAGATTCTATTCCGAGATGAGCCATTAATATCTTCCTCATATAACCTTGTGCAAACATACAGAATTCTTTCTGCCTCTCCCTGCCAAGCTCCACAATCTCGTTATTTACAGATATTACCGAAAGCAGATTCCTCGAAATACACCCCTCAAATAGATTAGAGGTCATTTGAAGATATTTGGCGTTATCATTATCAGATAATATTGCCCCGGCAGCAACACCAAAACTACCATTACTCCCCCTCGCAAAAGCATAAGCATCATCAGGAGATATTTTAAATTTATCCTCTAACCCTTTGGTAAGGGTATCTGTATCAATAGGGAGAATCGGGATAACAAGACAACGAGATCTTATTGTATCGATCACTTTTTCAGGAGATTGTGAAATGAAGATAAAATATGTACCTGGGAAAGGCTCTTCAACTATTTTCAGTAATCTATTTGCAGCCTCAACTGTCATCCTTTCAGGTAACCATATAATCATATACCTCTTATCCCCCTCATAAGGGCGCATATTCATCTTTGCAAAAATATCTTTTGCCTGTGCAACACTTATTGTCCCCACTTTATCATCGATGCCCAACTCACGATTGAGCATATCCTCTGTGAAATAGGGATTTTCCAACACTATATTTCTCCATTCGGAGATAAAATTATCACTGATAACCTTCTTATCCGCACCCGATTTTGGTGTCATATTGACCGGAAAGACAAAGTGAAGATCGGGGTGTATCAATTTAGAAATTTTCCTGCAAGAGGGGCACTCTCCGCAAGAGTCTCTCTTTTGAATATCCCCCTCTTTATAAACTTTTTTGGATGGACAAGAGATATATTGCACTAATGACAAAGCAATCGGCAAGGCACCATAACCACCTCTTTCCACGAGCATTATCGAGTGACCAACACGACCTTCATCAACCATTGAGATCAATTTCTCCTTTAAAGGCTCGTTTCCTATGACATCTTTAAAAAACATATTCTCCAAAAGTAGGAGAATTATTGGAAATATGCAAACGTTTGAAAAAACCCTATGTGTCAAATTTCAGGTTAATAGCAATATAATATTAAGTTATTTATTTACTTTTGTAGATTATTGAATTATATGGAAGAAAAAAATATTATTTATGACTGTTTACGTGGATGCTCAACAGAGAGGACATCTCATGGTGAACTTATATGTAAATACGATCCGAGTTGTTGCAAATTGGAGGTATTTAATTGGTTAGAGGGAATTAATAAGATAGAGTATCAAAATTATTTCGAAGTCCGTTTTAAAAATACAAGGAAGTTGTTTTTTGAAAACACCTCAGGGCAACTGCTCAAAACAGGAGACCTTGTGGTTGTTGAGGCTGCTTCCGGACACGATGTTGGTTTTATCACACTTGAGGGGGCTGTTGTCGCACGCCAAATGATGAGGGATCACATCGATATAAAGACATACGAATTCAAAAAAATTTACAGGAAGGCAAAGCCACTTGATGCTGAACGGTGGCAAGAGGCAATAATCAGAGAACACCCAACGATGATAAAAGCTCGTCAATTGGCAGCAAGTCTCAATCTAAATATGAAAATAGGGGATGTTGAATTTCAAGGTGATGGTACAAAAGCTATCTTTTATTACATCGCAGATGAGAGGGTGGATTTCCGACAATTGATTAAAATCTTTGCAGAGGAGTTTAAGATCCGGATCGAGATGAAACAGATCGGTGCAAGACAAGAGGCAGGGCTTATTGGTGGACTTGGCGTATGCGGAAGGGCTTTATGCTGTTCAAATTATATGTCTAATTTCCAGTCTATCACTACACAAGCTGCAAGATGCCAAGACCTCTCTCTCAATCCTCAGAAACTTGCTGGACAGTGCGGAAAATTGAAATGTTGTATAAATTACGAGACCGCAGTTTATATGGACGCACAAAGTAAAGTTCCATATGTTAATGCCCCCTTAGAGCTCAAAGATGGACAGGCGTTTTTGGTTAAGACCGATATTTTAAAAGGCATTATGTGGTTCTCTTATGAGCAAGGCAATTTGTCAAATATGATACCCCTATACACAGAGGATGTTAAAAATATCATCTCTCAAAATCGTAAGGGTATCAAACCCAACACTATACTCAAGGAACAAGGTGATGAGAGAACAAATGAGTTTATTACTTCCGTAGGAGACGACAATATCGATAGATTTGATGATAGACAAAAACAAAACAAATCAAATTATAAAAAGAAGAGAAAACAACAAGGGAGTCGCAATAAGGAATAGATATCTGATTCTCCTGACAATCTCTCTTTTGGGCACCTTTACTATTACCTCTTGCGTCAATAATGAGGTCGAATACGAAAAGTATGCTGTTATCTCTACTATCGATGGGAGTATTCCACAATTTGATATAAATATGAGTGACTCTTCTCTGATCTATTCACTTTCATTATCAGCAAGATTCGCAAAGAGAAACCAAATCAATCCCCTCAATTTAGAGATTATTCTTTTCTCTCCATCAGGGGAAAGATATTGTGATTCTTTACAACTTCCCTCCAATTATAAAAAAATCAAAGGGTATCTGAAAGATTATAAAAATAGTGACAATAAAATCTTAATGTCGTCATCAATCGATTATTACGATGTACAATGGAAATATAGAGACAATATTCGTCCAAAAGAATACGGTATATGGAAAATGATTGTCAAGCCGGAAGATATGGATAAAATCTACGAGATAGGTATCCACCTAAAAAGTAAAAAGAAAGAAAATGAGCGGAAAAGACAAACTAAGAAAATTTAGAGAAAATGAGACTTTTAGATGCCTTATCCAGCCCACAACAGAGGAGGTTTTTCAAAAAGAACATCAGCTAAAGGGGAGATGGAATAGTGCTGTATTCGAAAATAATAATCCTATAGTTGTCGAACTTGGTTGCGGTAAAGGGGAATATACGATAGCTCTCGCAAAAAAATACCCCGATAAAAATTTTATCGGAGTAGATATTAAAGGGGCAAGATTGTGGAAAGGGGCAAAATATGCAACAGAAAACTCAATGCAAAATGTTGCTTTTTTAAGGACAAGAATTGAGTTTATCGAATCTCTTTTCGGGAAAGAGGAGATATCTGAAATCTGGATAACTTTTGCAGATCCTCAAATCCATAAGGCAAAAAAAAGACTTACAAGTCAATGTTTTTTAGATAAATACAAAACATTTCTGACTCCTCAAGGGGTGATAAATCTAAAAACAGACAGCACTATTCTGTACCAATCAACATTAGATGTTATTGCAGAGAACGGACATACACTGATCGAAGCAAATAACGATATTTATGGGTCGGGAAGGGCCTCTCAAGACGATATTCTATCGGTAAAAACTTTTTACGAGTCGCAATTTTTATCAAAAGGGATGGCAATCACCTATCTTCGATTCAAACTCAAATAATAAGGCTGCGTACTATATCTTTTAGGTACGATTTCGAAGGAGACTCCTCCAATTCCCCTAAATACAAAACTGCCTTGTCGATATACTCTTTCAGCATCTCTTTTGCATCATCCATACCATAATATTTGATAACATATTCACTAACAGAATCTTTAATGGCTATGTTTTTTGGATTTTCTTTGTTCAGAATATCAATATTTGATATTATTGATAATATACCTACCCCCTTATCTGGGGAATTTTTCATAGCGCACAGAAGGGGGAGGGTTATTTTTCTCTCCTCAATATCACAAAAGTTATCTTTTCCAATCTGAATCGAGGTGTAATCCAGAATATCATCCCTAATCTGGAAGGATAGCCCGAGACAAATTGCATATTTTTCAAGGGCATCTACTATATAAGAAGGAGAATCAGAGGCAATTGCAGCACTTTTGATCGAAGCTGTAAAAAGGGAAGCGGTCTTTCTTTTGATTATCTCAAAATAGTCCTCAAAAGTGGTTTTCAGATCCTCAGACCTCTCCATTTGCAACATTTCACCCTCTGCAAGATCCTCAATTGTTTTGGAATAGTTGCGCAATATCTCGTAATTACAATTGTTTGATATTAAGAGATGGATGGCTTTTGAAAGCCAATAATCACCCATTAAAACCGATGCACCGGGTGAAAAAAGACTCTTTACAGTCAATGACCCCCTTCGCATATCGCTATCATCTACGACATCATCGTGAAGAAGGGTTGCGGTATGTATCAATTCAGATACAGCAGCACAGACCAAAGAGGTTTTATTAATAGAACCGCTGCAAGCTTTGGCAGTCACCAAAACAAGCAGCGGTCTTATTTGTTTACCGAAATTATCAAGAAGATAGTTGTTAATCTTATTAAGTAAATGGTTGTTAGAAATAAGAGACTCTTCTATAAGAGTCTCAAATTCAACCCATTCATCTACATACTCCTCCTTAATATCCGATATTTTAAGCATTTCAAATAAATTGATTAGAAGAAGAATCCCAAAGAGATTTCTGCTCCGTGCATATTACCTAATTCGATATTTGTGTCTTCAATCTTAGATGAGAATGTTGCATTAATATCCCAATTGTATTTTGCAGAGATCTGAAACTTCCATATATTCAAACCCAAACCAACCCCAACACCATATTGGAACCTATTTAGATTTTCCGAATTGAAATTTTTAACAATTGATCCTATTGTTATTTGTGATTTTTCAAATGCTGTGAAACCTACATAAGGAGAGGCAAAAACATAGGGTTTGAATATTTTTGCAAATCTGAAGCCCCACTGAATATTTACAGGGATACGGATAGTTCCATTTTTAATGACCCCTTTTGCAAAAGCTTCTTCGATCCTCACCCCTGTTTGGGTATAAAGAAGCTCCGGCTGTATTTCAAATCCTAATGGGAGATTGAATCTAAAAGCCAAACCCGCATTAAAACCTGTATAAGATTTCAAATCATTTAATTGAATGCTTTGAAGATCTTGAAGCTTCATATTTGTAAAATCAAGACCGGCTTTAATACCGAATTGGAAAAATTTGTTATCACCCCCCTGAGCTGAGGTGCTAAATGATAATAGCAATACAGATGCTATAAGAATACTTAATAATTTTTTCATAAATTTTTTACTTGGAGATTATATAATACTATAGAGTGCCCATTTTTTCAATAATAGCAGATCTGTTTGTAAGCCCTACCATTTTATCTTTGAGTTCCCCATTCTTGAAGAAAAGAAGGGTTGGGATATTTCTAATGCCGTATTTCATAGGAACATTTGAGGCTTCATCCACATTGCATTTAGCAATCATCCATTTACCTTCATACTCCTTTGAAAGCTCTTCAACTATTGGGGCAATAGAACGACAAGGGCCACACCAAGGTGCCCAAAAGTCTAATAATACAGGAACTTGCGATTTTAACACAAGCTCTTCAAAATTCAAATCATTTACTTCAATCATATTGTTTATTGTTAAATATTGTTGTTCACTTGTTAAAAAAAGAAGGTAAGACTCACATCAAGCCCCCTAAAATTCCCCTTATCTATGGATGAAATTATATCTGATGTTATACTGTCAATCATCCCTTCAGGCTTTGATTTAATCAATTGCCCGAAATTCCAATTGTATCTCACTTGAAGTTGAAATTTCCAAAAATCCACTCCACCACCTACTCCGAGACCGTATTCAAATCTGTTTAAATAATCCCAATGAAATACATCTTGAATCGATTGAGGCTCCCATTGTTTGTTCACTGCATAACCGATATATGGGGAAACCATAAGAAAAGGTCTAAGTAGGATGAGATCAAGCCCGATTTGGAGATTGACAGGCACCTCAATATAGTCCATCCTGATATTAAGCTTGTTGTCGTCACTTGCGATTCTTGCCCCTTTCGATACATAATTAATCTCAGGTTGTATAGTAAATCCTTTAACAGGGAGTTTGAAACTAAAAGCAACACCTGCATTAAAGCCTGTATGGGTATTCATATTTTCTGAGATACTACCAACCTCAGTATGGGTAATCGAGGTAAAATCCATTCCTCCTTTTATTCCGAATTTAAATCCGGAAGACTTCTTTTGGCACTGAGAGTATGATAATAAGGATGTTGAGAGAATCAACACAACTATTATGACTATTTTTTCCTTTATTATATTCATTTTGCGAAATTAATTAAAAAAATTTCAACTATCTACTTCCCATTAAAAAAGCGAGTCCTCCCTCTGCAGTTTCTTTATATATATGAGGAAGATCGTGACCGGTTCTCTTCATTGCTTCTATTACTGTATCAAAAAGGACTATGTGACTGCCATCCGACATCAGGGCGTATTGAGTTACATCCATTGCTCTGGCTGCGGCAAAGGCATTTCTCTCTATACAAGGTATCTGCACAAGCCCACATATTGGGTCGCAGGTGAGTCCGAGAAAATGCTCCATCCCAATAGAAGCGCCGCACTCAATTTGAGACGGAGAGCCTCCGAAAAGCTGTATTCCTGCAGCAGAAGCCATTGAACAAGCAGAACCAACCTCCCCTTGACACCCCACTTCAGCCCCAGATATTGAGGCATTCTCTTTTATAATCGAACCCACGAGCCCTGCTGTTGCCATTGCGTTAAGGATCTTTTTATCTGAAAAGTCGTAACAAGTATAAATTAGGTTGAGAACCCCAGGCAAAACGCCGCACGAACCACAAGTGGGTGCAGTCACTATTGTTCCACCTGCTGCATTCTCCTCAGAAACAGCAAGGGCAAAGGCAAAGGTCATCCCCCTGCGCTGCATAGTTGCTTGGTAGCTCTTAGCGTGCTGAAGATATGAATATGCTTTTCTCCGAACATTTAATCCTCCTTGAAGAACCCCTTCGTGATCAAGACCTGCGGCGATAGATTCTTTCATAACTTTCCAACGCTCATTGAGATAATCCCAAATATCGGGATCCTCAAATGTAGCTACATACTCCCAGAAAGATGAATTATTCTCTTTACACCAATCCAAAATCTGGTACATTTTAGTATGCGGATAGATCTGTTTAACCTCTTCTCTTTTCCCTGAATCACTTATATCACCACCCCCTATACTGAATGTAGTCCAATCTCCAACCAAATTATTTCCCCTATCATAACCCTTAAAATTCATTCCGTTTGGATGTTGAGGGAGAAATATTTTAGGATTCCAGACTATCTCTATTTTAGAATCTTTAACTAAAGATAGCTCCTCAATTATGGCAATATCTGTTAAGTGCCCTTTACCTGTCGCGGCTAAACTCCCGTAAAGGGTTACAACAAACGAAGATGCTTGGGGATTTTTTTCCCTAAACATCTCCGCAGCTCTCTTAGGACCGATAGTATGACTACTTGAAGGTCCTTTACCTATCTTAAAAATCTCCTTTATACTTTCCATAGCACAAATATAAACATTAACTTAAATGAAGTGTGTTTTTTTTGCGCCATAGATAAACTCAGACCATTTGTTCAATATTCCAAACAAATGCCCTTACCCCTATCTCCTTATTACGATTATCCAATTTCTTCACAGTTTGTAGCAATTCAAAAACCTTATCATCCTCAATCACTGTCATAACTGCCGAATTCATCTCGGGCCAGGAGTGGGTGCCCCTACGGGGCTCTCCACTATGCGTACCGCATCCTTGAACCTGTTCGAAAAATGTAAAACCTCTTATTTTCAATTGGTCTAACATATATTCTACCCGTTCTGTATTTGCCTGATTAAATACTATAAAAACTGATTTCATATCTATTGTTTTATTTCTTGTTTATATCACTAACTGCATCAGCAGAGAGTTGCATAAATATAAATTTCTTTCTGTTTTTAGCCTCTTTATCCCTCTCTCCGTGACGAGACATAAGTGCATAGAGAATCGGAACCACTATTAGGGTAATAAATGTTGAGACAAGCAAACCACCAATCACAACTATACCCATCGGCCTCCACATCTCCGAACCCTCACCTTGACTCAACGCCATAGGTACCATACCGAGTATTGTGGTCATCGCCGTCATCAATACAGGGCGAAGACGAGATGCCCCTGACAATGCTATAGCCTCATTCAATTCGTGACCTCTATCCCTCATAAGGTTGGTGTAGTCAACAAGGACAATACCATTTTTAACAACGATTCCGACAAGCATAATTGCCCCAAGTGCACCGATCATATCGAGTGTTGTACCTGTTACCCAAAGAGATAGAATAACCCCTGTTGCTGCAAAAGGAACTGACATCATAATAATAGATGGTTTTGCAAAGGACTCAAATTGAGATGCCATCACAATATAGACAAGCAATACGATAAGTAGCAATAATATAAGCATATCACCGAATGTCTCTTGCTGATCTTCGTAGTCCCCTGCAAGACGGATATTAATTCCCGATGGGATACTGATATTGGAAATCTCTTTTTCTATCTGTGCCGCAAGCTCTCCGAGAGATGTCTCGTATGGAGTTACCTGAACCTTAACAATACGTTGACGGCTCTTTCTCTCAATTGAAGGTGGTGTCCAATACTCTTGAACACTCCCTATCTCTTTTATCTTGATAGATCCACCGATTGCTGTCGGGATAGACATATCCTCAATAGAAGTGATTGAATTTCTATTCTTCTCATCAAGACGAACAACTATATCGTACTCATCTCCATCTTCTTTAAGAAAACCAGAAGGCATCCCGTTTACACGATTACGGATATAAGTTGATACTGTTGCTGAAGATAATCCGTGAAGGGCGAGTTTTTCTTTATCTAAAATAACTTTTAACTCAGGACGATCCTCATCCCTGCTGATAGTTACGTCTCTGGCTCCTGACACATTGTCCTTTATGATGTTCTTAATCTCATCTGCCATAATGTTTGTCTGGTCGAAATCATAACCATATATCTCAACATCTACTTTGGATGAGCCACCCCCCATACCACCGGAAACAGCACACTGATAATCTATTATCTCGGGATACTTTGCCATCTCCTTACGCAATATTTCTGCTATCTCAAAAATAGAACGCTCACGTTCATATTTTTTATTGCAGACAATGGTCATATTGATCTTATTATTAGTTGTCGATGAGAAAAGTGCTGATACCCCTGCTTCATCATTTGTCCCTGCCGATGTCGATATCATTCTTATCTCAGGAACAAGCACTTGGAAGCGAGTCTCCAATTCGCGGGCTGTTTTTAGAGTCTCCTCGATGCGGTTTCCACGAACAAGCTCAATATTGACTGCCAATCGACCATTATCTGTCTGCTGCATAAAGTCTGTCCCGATCTGCCCTGTAAACACAGGGATCAATGAGGCTCCGAAAATTAAGACTGCAACACCAAGGGTAGCCAATTTGTGTTTCAAACAATACCTTAAAGCTTGTGAATACCACCTATCGACTTTGTTCAAAAATCCTACTACATATTTTTCATACCACCCAACTCTATCTTGAACATTTTCGATTTGTCCTTGATCATTTATTCTCACTTTTCTTGCTTTCAACAATTTAGAACTCAACATAGGTGTCAAAGTGATAGCAACTATTGTAGATGTAACCACCACAATTGTAACAATCCACCCCAACTCTTTGAACATAATACCTGCCATCCCTCCAAGCATAGTTAGAGGGACAAATACAGCAACAATAACAAGAGTTGTAGCAATAACTGAAATCCAAACTTCATTTGTAGCGTATATTGATGCCTCACGAGGATTAGAACCCCTATCTATATGTTTGGAAATATTTTCCAATACCACAATAGCATCGTCCACCACCATACCTATCGCAATAGTTAACGAACATAATGATATAATATTCAATGAACTATCTACAAATAGAAGATATATAAACGAAACTATAAGGGCTATCGGAATTGTAAGTGAAATAATAAGTGTGGCTCGCCATTTACCCAAAAAGAAAAGCATTACAAGCACAACAAAAAGGAGTGCATAGAAGATGGACTCCTCAAGAGAATTGATAGAGTTTTGGATCTCTTCAGAAGAGTCGTAAATAACATCAATTTTTATATCTGAAGGGAGGGTCTTTTGGATCTTAGCCATCTCTTTCCTCAGATCCTTACATATCTGAACAGTATTTGCTCCTGATCTCTTCGTTACTATCAGACGGACACTCTCTTTACCATTTGTCTTCTCATCAAGCGAAAGATCCTTGATAGTATCCTTTACAGTAGCTATATCCCGGATAAATACCTGCTTCCCTTCACTTGTTGTCGTAACAACCAGATTTTTTATCTCCGAACTCTCTAAAAATTCGCTTCTTACCTGCATTTGATACTGCTCTTTCTCCATTTTTACAGTACCTGAAGAGAGGTTTAAGTTGTTGCTTTTGATGACATTACCTACAACTTCAAGGGGAATACCATAGGCATCTAACCTCTCTTGATCAATATTAACATAAACATATCTCTCAGGGGATCCCGAAAGAGAGAGATTCCCAATACCATCAACACGATTTAGCTGAGGAATTACAACATCGTTCAATATCTTATCCAATCCTGCATAACTGCTCTCGGCTGTTATAGCATATTGGATAATTGGCATCGCGCTTGAACTAAATTTAAATATAAAAGGATTTGAACATCCGGAAGGGAGGTTATCCCTTAACATATCAATAAATGATCGGACATCATTGATAACCTCGTCAAGGTCGGTACCCCACTCCATCTCCAAAAGAACCATTGACATATTGTCTTTTGATGTAGATGTTATCTCCTTCAACCCATCAACAGAGTTCAAACTATTCTCTATCAACTTAGTAACATTTGTTTCAACCTCACTCGCACTCGCACCGGCATAGGTGGTCATCACTGTTATGTAAGGTGGCTCCATTTCAGGGAATTGGTCGATAGGAAGTTTACTTAGAGAAAACAATCCTATAACTATCACGGCAACGAAAATCAATATTGTCGTTACCGGTTTATTTATGGCCGTTTTGTAAATACTCATTTCTAATTATTTTACAACGTTCAACTTAACACCGTCAACCAACCTTGATTGACCCACTGTAATCAATTCATCTCCTTCTTTAATTTCAGAGGTAATAATCTCAATACTCTCATTATGTCTTTGTCCCAATGTTACAAAAACTCTCTTTGCAACCCCATTGTCGTTGATAAATACATATCTCTCATTCGAACCGATCAGTTTCAATACTGTTTGATAAGGAACGACTAATGCGTTAATATTCCCCATAGACATAATAGTCCTGACATACATACCGGGACGCAACAACTCTTTACCGTTAGGAATCCTGAGTTTTGCTTGGAAAGTGTGTGACGCTACATCTATTGTTGGGTAGACAATCTCAACTATTGCAGGAAACTCTTTATCAGGATATATATCTGAGAAGATATTTAATTTCATTCCGTTTTTCACCTTCGGGAAGAATGTTTCCGGAATATTGACAAGCGCTTTTAATGTCGAAATCTGAGTTAGAGTAAGGATTGGTTGCCCATTGTAGAGCTCTCCATCCTCGTATTTCTTAGATGCTATAACTCCATCAAACTGAGCCTTTACAAAGGTGTTTGATTGAAGAAATTCAAGATTCTCTTTTGTCTGATCAAAAGATAATTTTGTCTGATCAAATGTTTGTTGAGAGATCGCTTCACTCTCCTTCAGTGCAGCCATCCTTTCCATCTCTACTTTAAGATTTGAGAATGTAAGTTTGGTTGTATTTAATTGTTTTTGATCCATCCTTACCAACATATCCCCTTTCTTTACTTTATCTCCAACCTCAACATAAATGTGCTCTATTGTTCCGGTTACTGATGGGGCAACGCTCATAGTCTCATAACCTTGCAATGTGGTAGATAATTCCACTTCACGTGAAATAGTCGACTTTTTGATGATTTCCGTCCTTACTTGTTCAACCTTCTCTTCAACTTGTTCTGTAACTTTCTTGCCACCGCAACTCGCAAGTATGATAAGAGAAACGGCAACTACTGAAATACGATTTAAATTCATAACTATTATTATTATTTTCTAATGTTTATATTGAGTAGCTTTTCAAGCTCTACTTGTGCAGAGACAAAATCATAAGATGCTTGGACATATGCACTTTGAGCATTGATGAGATTTGTTCCGGAAGTGGTGACATCAAGACTTGATGACATTCCGAATTCATACTTCTTACCTATATTGTCAAAAACGCTTTGAGACACCTCTACACTTTTCTTTTGAGTTATATAGCGCTCGTATGCAGAGGTCAGATTGTATTTAAGTTGGCGATGTTTAATCTTTAAGGACATCTCAGCGTCTTCAAGTTTATTTAATTGCTTTTTATATTCAAGTTGCGCACCTCTTAGGGTATTATAGGTTTTCCCTGAAGAGAAAATAGGGACAGACAATTTTAACCCTATCATATTAGGAGGGGTCATATTCATTTTATTTTCATCGCTAAAATATTGTTTCCCTGTAAATTGGTGATATGCACTGAGGGTAGGAGCATAAGCCCAGCCTGCCAATTGCATCTGCTTCTTGATTAGATTGGTATTTTCCTTCACTAATTGATAATCATAATTATTATCAACTGAAAACTCATCGGATAATAGTGATAACGAAACGTCAGAATCGAACAACTCAGCTATCCCTTGAGAGAGGACTATCTCCTTATCAAAATCAATATTGAGTTGTAGCCTCAAAGAGTTGAATATCATCTCTAACGAACGCTTAGCACTACTTAAAGAGGTCTGCATAGATGACACTTGAACCAATATCTGATCTGCATCTATCTTTTCTGAGACACCCACCTCAACAGATTTTTTAGAAAAATCGTAGAGTTTCTTGATACTCTCAAGATTTTTCTCAAGCAAAGATATTGTCTCCTGTGACACTAATGCCGAAAAATAGAGTAGTTTTACCGTCTCGATTATTTCTTGTTCAGTTTTTTTCAGGGTAATATCCGACATTTTCATAGCAATTGTACCCAACTGTGATGAAATTATCTGAGCACCACTTAGTGCAATAGATGAGGTTATCCCAAGTGAACCATAGGGGGGCATAGCGATAGACATCGATCCCAACTCCATTTTATATCCCATATAGTTGGAATAATCAAGTGTTCCATTCACTTGAGGGAGCATAGTTGCGATACTTGTCCACCTATTCGCTTCAGCCTTTCTAACATCCAACGAAGCATTCATTAAAGTACGATTGTGCTCAAGTGCATAATTTTGAGCATCTCTAAGCGACAATAAAAGTGTTGTCGAATCTGCCACATCTTGCCCATTTGCAGATAAAAGTGTCCCGAATGATAAAATGAACACCAAAAATTTTCTCTTCACCATATAAAATTATTTGTTATTAAGGTACATAAAATATTCATCTATCGTTTTTCTGCCAATTTCGGTAGATAACCCTCTAAGATAAACGAGCATAATATTTTTAAGTATTTCTGTCTTACTGAATTTGAATTTTGTAACAATTTCTGACGACAAAACAGTCCTAATCATCTCGTTAATGACGATTGCGGTATTTTTCGGGTTCGAAATATCTTTAATAAAAACCCCCTCTATTTGTCCGAGAATCAATATTTTCTCAGTGTTTTCAAAGCTTCTTTCCCTTATTTTGGAAATGGTTCGTTGATAAACATCTGGAAAATATTTATTGACTTCTGAAAAGAAATTGTCGTGCATATCCATAATAGCATCTGTTTGGAAGTCGTATATCCTCAGAATCAACTCCAAAATATTTTTTGATAGTTTTTGATGTTCGGCTATATTTTTTGTCATAATATCATCCATATAGATGATACAAGCCTCTAAAAGGGTAGATTTATCTTTGAATTGTTCGTATAAGGTACGTTTAGAAATACCATTTTGAGATGCTATATCATCCATAGTAAGAGATTTACAACCTCTGCTCATAAATAAAGCTGATGTATTCTCCAGAATACTTTCTCTTGTTGCCATTATTACATTATCATTTTTGAGGGCGCAAAACTATAAAAACTAATTTAGTTTTCCAATTTTTGTGCCATATTTTTTGTTGTCAGCTCTAAGATTTGGCACTTCTTGCGGCAAGAGAGAGAATTACGCCAAGGACAACACCTAACAATGCTGCAAACAACACTTGGTATTGAGAGGGAAGGAGAAATGTAATAGTGTGCGCAGGGTACCAAAACAGAGGAATAGTCCTTTTAAAAACAAAATTCCACTGCACTTTCCAATCCATCTGAGCTAAAATTTTCCCAAAATGGATAGGGGTTATTAGTGCCCTTGCAGAACCTCTATAGGCGATAATATGGGTATCTGTAATTTTGTGAATTGTCATCATCACAGGGGCAAATATTGTATTCATTGATACACTTATCATCACCGCTCCAAAAAATTTCAACCAAGTAAGTTCACCCCCCATTGCTTGAGCAACTCCGTCTATCCCAAACCCTTTTAAGGCAAAAGGAACTCCTACGGAAAATATTTTCATAGCATAAGCAATCAAAATCCCGAGGAGACCCCAAATAACCATTCTCGGAAAAACACCAAACCCTTTTTTGAAGTAGCAGCCTGTTTTTATTCTAAGACCTATTATTTCTCCGGCAGTCGATAAAATCGAAAATTTGATAAAAGCCATAATGTAAGGATGCGAAGTATTGATCTCATTATAAAGACTATACACCGTATCACTTATAAAAAACGGGAGCAGTATGACGATAAACAACCCCCAAAAATATATACCATCTCTTTTCATCGGGTGACAAAGTTAGCGGTTTTTATTGATAATTTGAATTTAGTTGATGCACTGAAACATCTAATAGTTGGTTTTGAAAAACTAAAAATGAAACAATAAGGGCAATTATTTGAATTTTTCTATAATAATTTTAGAGAGAACATCCATTCTCCACGATGCATCCCTCCGGGGGCAAAAATATGAGCATACCCAACCGACCAAGTTGTCTTTAGGTAACTAAATAAAACAATTTCAATATTTAATTGTCCCCCCACATTTACATAATTTTGGAACTTTCCTGCACCCCAAGGATTTGCAAGAAGATCTGATGAAAAGAGGGTAAATAGGGCGTGAGTTGGGTAAAAACCAGGAAATCCGAAATTTTTAAATCTTATAGGGGTAAAAGCTATCTCGCCTGTAAATTTGGCAAAGCTGTGAGCTTGGATTTGATCTATTTTAGAGCCAGGCATCGCATTGACTTCCCGATATCTAAGAACCTCCCCATTATCGACATAATTATTTCTGAATCCACCAAAATAATCGTTTCCAAAAGGTGAATTTTCATCACCGAAAGATTGCCCAACAGCAGATCTGATCCAGAAAGAGTTATTTCTCCCTACAGGAAGCAGAAATCCCTTATC
Source organism: uncultured Muribaculaceae bacterium (assembly GCA_964397445.1). GTDB lineage: Bacteria > Bacteroidota > Bacteroidia > Bacteroidales > UBA932 > CAYNHZ01. Next base: position 205,156 of record CAYNHZ010000001.1, read on the forward strand.
ACCTCTGAATAATAGAGATGGGAATGCTTTATAGGAGCCATCCGCCATAGCAAAATACGAGTAGGCAGAAAGGTTTAATTCGTATCCCGCTTCAGGTATAACCCCACCTAAAGAGGTACGAGTTTTTGATAGTCCAATCTCAGCTGAAGCGGTCTGCATCTCGGTCACAGGGCTTTTGATCTCTTGAAATAGCGGCAACGCATCCATCATCCCGTAGGTATTGACAGATGCCCCCCAATGCCACTTAAAAGGGGGAGACAATGTGTATTGTTTTTGGTAAGAGACCCCAACATTGTATCCTGCTCTACTCCTTCTCAATGGACCAAAAAGATCATAAAAGCTATTATGGTTATATGAGGCATTAAGTTTCCAATTCCACAAAGACCAATTAAAATCGATATGAAATCTCTCTTCCCACGGATTATTACTCCAAGGGGAGATCCCTACGCTGAATTTTATTGAATTTATCCCCAAGGGATCTTGAAACATAAAACGATAAGCCAAAACAGGGGTCACTTTATTAAAAGCTTCTATGTCTCTATATCCGCTTATATCGGGGAAAGCACCTGTAAATGACAACTCTTTAAACGAATTATATCTGTTTATATCCGAATAAACATCCTCAAATTCAACTTTAGGCTCCTGTTTCAGGAGGTGAATGTTTTCCAAAGAGGGGTTCCTTTCAAATACCTTTTGCCCCAATAATTTGATAGAATTGGCATCATTGATCCTCTCGATTTTCAACTTCACAGGGATCATCCCACCCTTTTCATAATACAAAGCAACCAAAGTGTCCTCAGAGATCTGTTTTGGTGCAAAAATGCCTGTTTTAACATTTGATAACAAGCTCATCTCCCCTGTATTACGCTCTATTACCCAAATATTCTGAACACCCGTATAATTAGATGTGCCGATCAATAAAGAGTCATCCATTGAGTAGGAGAATTGGAGCATATTTACATTCTCTATCTCTTTTATTGATTTGAAATCAAATTTCAACTCCTCTAAATCACTGATTTTTATCGATATAAGCTCTTGATTGCCATTTGGTTTATTAAGCACTACCATAAGTTCTTCTCCATCATTTGAGATGGCAAGATCTGACAAACTTTGGCCAAACTTAAACGAGTACAATATCTCCATTTTGCTCAAATCCTCATTGTAACGAACTATTCTGTTGACCCCTGCACTACTCATTATACCATAAAGAGAGTTGTAAACATTGTCATAAACAAGCTCAGATATTCTCTGAAATTTTATTTTCTTCAGCTTTTTACCAGAATCTGCATCAATTATCTGAATACCCCTGAATTGAGAATTGTAGATGGTGTAAAACAAACGGTTATTATTTTTATCTAATGCGATATAAGATGTTTGATATAGCATCGGAGCATCTATTTTCGAAAGTATTTTCTCTTTATTTGTTTTCAGGTCTATATATGAGATATGGGCAAATTTTCCGTGATAGTTGGCTGCAAGATATAGTCTCTCTTTATCCTTGTCGTAAAGCATTCCGGAAGCAGAACCCATTGGTTTATTTACCAATGTGGTCAACTCAGTCAGGGGGTATTGGGAAATAGAAGATAAATTTTCCTTCTGGTGATGCTCCTCAAAAGCCATCCACTCTCTCCACACTTTCTTAACACTCTTTCCATAGATTTTTTTAAATTGAGAAGAGAAAAACATTTTACTGCCGGGAGTCCGATCGTAGTATTTAAACAATGAGTCAACTCCGTATCTAAATGATAAATAGTTGGTAAATCTGGTTCCGTACAAATAAGATGTTGCCCCAAGCTGAAAATCGGCAGATGTCCCCTCTGTTTCCAAGCCGACTGCTGAATATAGCCCCTCTCCACTATCAATCATTGTTCTAAAATACATCTCATCGTATGTTCCCAAACTTCTACCTACACCACCATCAAACCAAGTCTCCATAAAACAGGCTATCCCTTCGTGAAACCATCGGGGAGCATACCACCGAGGTGTCGAGAGATAGCTCCAAAGAGCGGTTATTGGATATTGGGAGGTAGTTGGTATTTTTGCCCCGAAAAAATTTCTCCAACCACGGTCCATTTTTGTGTATTTATCGGTCATAACAATATGGGTGTATTCGTGATTGAAAAGGTGTCTGTACCTCTCCACAGAGGAGCTAACATCGAAAGACCTGTTAAGGGGAGCCATCCCAACCATAATCAGATTAATAGGGATAACATTAACCCCTGCATTACCATCATCATTCCAGTCTGTGAGAAACATATAGGTCTTTTTTGGTCTATACAAACCGACAGAATCAAATGGAGGCATATTCCATAATTGATCGTGACGCCCCTTTCCAAATGTATATTCCTTGATTATATGGGGTACATATTGTGAGATATTTTTGTCGAAAAAAATCAATTTTACATCTTTGTTATCGTATTGATATATTTCCTGACTTTTAACGGAATAGGACAATAACAACAACAAAATGATATAAAATATTTTTAATTTCATATATTAAATTTTTTGGATAATCTACACTTCCGGGTGGTGATACCTCCCCTTCTTTTGAGTTATCCTACCATACTCAATTGCCCTTTCAGGACATCTATTGATACACGCCGTACACTCCACGCATCTGTTTGACCAAGTCGGAAGCCCATTCACCATTTTAATATTGAGGGTGGGGCATATTTTTTCACATAAAGCACAAGAGATACAGTTGTTATTTGTGTGAAAAGGAGGGGTTTGTTTCACTTTCTGAATAAAAGCAGGGTATATTATATTGCTTTTGATGGCAGGGATTGTAGAAATATTATATAAATCCTTAGGGGTCTTATCACTGTTTATTGCCGCCACTATCCTATCCATTGTCGCCGGAGCATTATCTAATTTACTCTGTGCCAACTCCTTAGGATCAGTGCCAAATCCAGGCATAAGAACATAGGTGTTAGGCATTATTAAAGAGAAGTAAGCTGTAAGGGATAATCCTTTGGCAGACAACCATTTCCTAATAATCTTGTATGTGTAACCGCAATCATTTCCGCAGGTCGAGATCGAATAAATCTTTTGGTCTGTATAGTTTTTAAGATTCATTGTAGAAATAAATCTCCCAACCAAAATAGCAGGTCCCCAAGAATGGACAGGATATACAAAAAATATCCTTTCATTTTGTTTTAGAATAAATTCTGTTTTTCCACAATTAATACTATCTGAGATGGAGACAAGGGGCTCATTGAACACCTTAGAAAGCCTCCTTGCTACCCAAAGAGAATTTCCTGTTCCTGAAAAATAAAAAATCATATCAAATCAATATATTTTGATCGCAAATGTCGTATCTTTTTGTTGTTTTATTGCAAATTTTATGTATCTATTTGCCTTTTGTTTAACTAAAAATGTGAACTTTGCATCAGTTTATTAATAATTTTTAATATTTAAACAATGAAGAAAATTACCATTATTATCGTTTCGATAACTTTATTAGTTGTCGGATATTTAGCCGGAAGTTTTATCGGAATGCCGGGAGTTGATAAAGAGAGCACATTAGGCGATATAGGAAAAATGAATAGACACAAACAACAAGTGGTTAGTCAAGAGATGGAGTTGCTCGCAAACAAACTCTCCTCTGATAAGGAATTTTGCAATAGCACCATCACCTCATTATCAATGATAAGTTCCAGAATAACCGAATTTAAGACCTATTCAGATATGTCGGTTGAAGCTTGCGGAGATAATCCTGCTTTGCAAGAGATTAAATCCAAAATGGAGAGCCTATCAAAATTCTCAACTAATGCTGCTACCCGCTCTAACGATGCACTTCAAGCAATTTTAAGAATACTTGATGGAGATAAATCCGCAAATATTGAAGAGCTCACAAACAATGCCCTACTCTCATATATGTTAATGGAAAAAGGGATAGAAGTAGCTAAAACCTATGTTGAGACGATTGACAACTACTTAGAAAACAATAAAGTAGAAGACAATAAATACTTGGCTTATACAAGAGATCAGTGGGCAATCTTTAGCACTATAGATGCAGCAATCAATGGAAACAAGGACCTTATGAGCTATTGGAATAATAAAAATTATCAACTTTCCGAAAAAGAGAATAGTGAGATATTTGCTGGCCTTAATTCATCTATCAAAGACAATTTAAAGTTAGCTTCGAATGTAAATAGCTTATGTCTAAATTCAATAAACGATAATAGTACTCTCAATTTGGGAGCATCTCCAATACTCAATAATACTGAGTCTCTATTATTAGTTAACAATAGAGAATTGTTGGGACAAATAAGTGGATTGAAAAATATCTCAAATAGTCTGAATAATCAGATAAACAATAGTATTCTAAACTTGGTATCGAATAGCACATCAGCTAATATTCTTGGTTTTATTTAACAAAACACCATCAAACGTTTTTTTAAAGCAGCAGGGCTGAAACGAATGGTAATGGTTATCAAGCCCACCATAAAGCAGCGATACTTCCGGTTATTGCTGCTATCGTGTCGCTATCACCGCCTATTGAAACCGCCACAACCTTATAGCCTCTTCAAAACTTTCGTAAACTGTATATGCAGTCAGCAACGGTGCATATTTTCAGTAGTACATTCGTTTCATACCAGAGATATATAAACCACCCCACCCTGTAAAGTCTGAAAGTGCGATTAAATCACCTTGAATAACAGGCAGTCCGTCTATTATATGATTCTTCAAAAACTTCAGGATAGATGAAATTATCATCCTGTGTTATTCCTCTTCTTCCTCTTTTTCTTCCGCCTGCTCCGCTTCCGCCTGCTCCGCTTCCGCCATCTGATACATTACTATCTCCATTGCGTCTAATGGTTGATATCCCTGAAGAATTAGATCGTGTTCTAATTTTTTCCAGTATTCCTGTTTCATCGTTATCTGTTTTTAATTGGTTATCCAAAGATACATTTTTTATATCAATTATCAATGATTTATCTATATTAGATGATGACTCCTATTCGCTATTGTTTAAGTTGTAAGTTCCTTTCAAATTTTGTATTTTTGTCCATCGTTAACAACTGAATAGGGTCGATGATGTTCCGCTATCGTTCAAGCAGTGGACTACCGATAACGAGAAGTACTTCCCCGAGATGCGCATAACCAATGCTGCTGCCAAAGGGTTTAAGGAGACGCAGGTGTTCAATGAAAAGTTGGCTGCCTTATCTACTCCGCAACCACTCACAATCGACGAACGAGCAGCTATCCGTCACACCGCACGCACACCCGAGCAGGCGGAAACAATACAGAAAGCGTGGGATAAAAGCCGTAAAGAAGCGCACAGACAAGCGATACTTGATGCTGCAAAGGTAAGACAGGCTGCGCGAACTCCGGAACAGATAAAGGCAATAGTCTTAACGTGGAATACTAACCGCTTGCGCCAAACGGTAAATGATAAGTTTTCAGATTTGTTTGAAAATATACCTCCTAATAGTAAGATAAAAATACTTCCCACAAATAGAAAGGGTATCAATGGTTCTACGGACAAGCGAGGTAATATATACCTTACGCAAGAGAGACTTGATGAATGTTCATCTGCTGTCGGCAAGATAAGAACGAATAAGCTATCAGAACTTACAGATAGCGAAGGGGATGCGTTGAGTACGTTATGGCACGAAATAACCCATAATAGGCATATAGGTCTTGACTATGCTGGTTCGTTAGAAAGTAAATCACGAGCTTATATGGAATTGGCTAATGAATTCACGGCTCGTAAAACGTTGACGGAATTTTACGGCCGATTAGGTGTAAGGCTCGACGAACTACCTGATTATATAAGAAAGTTTGTTGATTTCAGGGATAGTACAAGTTATAATCGAATGGTAACTAATTACGATTATGTCATCAAACGAATGAATCTTAATTCCAGCAAAGTCCTATCTGATGTTCGTAATCACTTATTTAACGCAGAGTACAACAATCAAATGACTGGCTTGAAAAATGCGTTGATAAATGGCGGTTTGAGAGACGTGAATGGCAGTACCATTAAGGCATCCGTTCTAAATGATTTGATGCGAGTTATATCAGAGGCATTTGATATGGAAATATCAGGTTGTACATAGAACAAAAGAAGAAATAATTGAGATGTGGTTGAAAATAAAAAACATACTACCAATGTAGGACTTATCTATTCGTTGTAGAATGAGTTTAGAACATCTTTGAATTGTACACTAACCTCGTGCGCAAGTTCTTTATCGTTATTTTTTTCAGCAAGATTAAGGAATGAAACTGCAAGCGCTTCCTTGTTAGTAGCCCATAAATTTTCACAATCTTTTTGTGTTGCCCCTAAGTCCAATGCAGGCAATATCTTTTTCAATATTGCCATATCGTCGCATAAATCAAACACCGTTTTGTTTTGTAAATTAGTGTAATCCATATCTTTTTTCTTTATTACGTTTACCAATGTGTTTTTGTTTCAAAGGGCGGCGATAAACCGCCCTTGATTGTTATTTACTGCACGCCACAAACAGCGCAGCTATGGCCGATAAAGCCCCAATCACTGCGATGATAGTGGTAGTCGTCCACCGCCAGTTTATCGGGTTGGCGAGCTTCGGGTTGGAAGCGAGCAGTAACCTCCCTTCGTCGGTAAGCCGTACTGCTTCCACACCGCCACCCTCGACGTATGCACCTTTGACAAGCCCTTTGCGCTCCAAGGAACGAACGCAACCGATATATACGCTTTCGGGGCACAACGCAGGCAAATAATCGCCGTCCTGTGCTACCAAGCGCAATACACGCTTCTCGTCTTTTGTCAAACTTATCCGTTCCATAATTGCAAATTTATTATTTTTTTGCCGTTTGACGCTTTCGGGTGAGTAATTCTTTTGTTATTACACATTTTCGCCCGGTATAAGGCTTTTCAGGCGTTATTTTTAAGTTCCAAAGCCGAGACACCTTAATGTGCGATTAAAAGATAATCCGAATTTTAATTAGGTCGAATTCGCCATAATTAAAAGATTTCAATTCAATAATGCGCGATTAAAAGAAAAATAGAAGAACTCGTAGGTGTAGAGAGTTTCGAGGTGCTAAAAGTGGATAAATTATTATTCAAGAAAGAAGCAATAACAGCTATTTCACGGCTGCTTTAATCTCATTCTTTTGCTTGGTTGCCCACATTATTTCTGACAGATTATCAACAGGGTAAATACGCCCTGTTGAACTGATTTTAATAATGCGAGGCAATCCTGTTTTTCCTCCGATAAGACTTTCGTTTATCATATCGAAATACTTATAGCCGTTTCTTTCACCAGCAGGTGAAACAATATCGTAACCTGTCTTCCGACCATACTCTTGTGCTATTTGTAATTCGTTTTTTGCCATAGTTTTGCAAATTTATTATTTTTTGCCGTTTGTTGCTTTCGGGTGAGCAATTCTTTTGTGATTGTACACCTGCGGCCGATGTACGGCTTCTCAGGGCTAAATTTCAAGTTTCAAAGGTTCTTGACCTTGCAACCTATCAGTTCGGACGTAAACTGCTCGTATATGGCTGACAACGACGTAAAATAATAGTCCGTTGCCCACGTGTTGTCACCGGCTCGTTCCTCTTTGGTTGTAAGTTCCTTTCAAATTTTGTATTTTTGTCCATCGTTAACAACTGATATGACAATTATAGAGCGTGGAAATATCCCAAAAGATTATTGGGCGTTATTGCAATATGCAGTCATGGGAGATATTGAACGATTGGCAAATATTGTGGAGCGTATCAATAAAGAGGGCAAAACGCTTGTTGCCGTCTATCTCGGCGTACCGGAGCTGATGAAAGATATTGATACTTCAAAATGGAATTGATAGGGTCAATAATATATATATTTTTGTTTTTGGCGACCCTTTGGCGACCCAATAAAAGAAAAACCCCTCAAAATCAATCGATTAAGAGGGGTTTTGTGTACCCGGAGCCGGGGTCGAACCGGCACAGCCTTAACGGCCACTGGTGTTTGAGACCAGCGCGTCTACCGATTCCGCCATCCGGGCAAGTTCCTTTCAGTAAACTTTGGGCGACAAAGATAGATAAATTTTTGAAAAACCAAACCATATATTTTCCATACCTTTGTATAAATTGAATTAAATTCTCTATCACTATGAACAACAATATCACAATAGATCTTATCAATTCTTCCCAAAATAAAATTTATATCAATACCACATTGGATAGTATTAGGAAGTTGATTTGTACCGAGCCTGAAATTATTGTAATCATTGACAAAAATGTTGATAAAGTATATGGGCAATATATAACACATAAAAAGATTGTTATTGAGCCTTCTGAGGAGCATAAGACATTGAGTCTTGTTGAATATATTATTAGAGAATTGCTCTTTTTGGAGGCCACCAGATCTGCATTTCTTATCGGTGTCGGCGGAGGAATAACAACAGATGTTGTGGGATTTGTTGCGTCTATATACAAAAGAGGGGTACGCTTCGCATTTATCCCCACCTCCCTTGTTGGACAAATCGATGCCTCGATAGGGGGAAAAACAGGGGTAAATTTTGCAGGTTATAAGAACATTGCCGGGGTAATAAATCAACCCGAATTTTCATATATCAATACCTCAATTCTTAAATCATTGCCCACCAAACAATTTGCAGCAGGTATTTCAGAAATGATAAAGACCTTTATTATAGGTGATAGAGAGGCTTTTATAAGGTGTATAGAATTATTTAAGAACGGAAGATGCTACTCTAATTTAGATTTTACAGATCGAGAAGCTGAAATATTCAAACAATTGGTATTAAGAGCAATAGAGATAAAATGCCAACTTGTGAAAAATGATATCAGGGACGATAAAGAGCGCAGAAAACTAAATCTCGGACACACATTCGGACACGCAATAGAGAGGTGTTTTATCAACGGAGGCGAAATACTCCATGGTGAAGCAGTAAGTATTGGAATTACCATTTCTGCCCTCATCTCAAAGAAGATGGGATATTTATCTAATGATGATGCTCTTATGATTGAAAACAGCCTTAAAGAGGTTGGATTGCCTACAAAATGCACACTTCCCATAGAAAATTTAATCACAGCTATTAAAAATGATAAGAAGAGGGAGAAAGATTTTATTAACTTTGTATTTATTTGCTCTATCGGAGATGTATCTGTAGAACAGATCACTATTAACAAACTTTATGAAATAGCAAATGATTTGTATTAGTATTGCTGAATATGGTTTTGAAGCGTGCCAAAAAGCTGTTAAGAAGTGTGAGAAGCTATTGCGCGAAGTTCCCGACTTAGCAGTTGAGATGAGGCTTGACCTTTGCGGACTATCCGGAGATGAGGTTAGAGAGTTGTTTCTATCTGCAAAGGTACCAATGATAGCAACTTGTCGCAAAAGGAGCAAACATCTTTATTCTCACGCAATATTAGCAGGGGCAGCATATATTGACATTGATGTACTCTCCTCACGCTCAATACTTTCTGAGTTATCATCCATCATCTCAAGAAAGAAAACAAAAGTAATTCTCTCCTTTCACGACTATCAGAGAACTCCTGACATTAAAGAGCTCTCCGATATCTATAATATCGCTATTGATAGAGATGCAGATCTCATAAAGATAGTCACTACAGCAGAAAATATTGATGACTCGGAGAGAATATTGAGCCTCTATCAACTTTTATACGCCGGCAAACTTAGTGGAAACATTCCACTGATTGCCTTCTCGATGGGCAGCATAGGGAGTTACACCCGATTGGAAGCCCTCTCCTTAGGTGCACCACTTCTTTACTGTGCCCTAAACGAAAAAAGCATATTAGTTCCAGGTATGCTTACAATATCTAAGATCATAGAGTTTAGAGGAAAACCTAAAGTATCGGGAGATATTACCATCCCAACATCTAAAAGCATTGCTCAGAGGGCGATAATAGCTGCTTCATTGGCAAAAGGGGAGAGTGAATTTCACAATTTCAGCAGATGCGGTGACATCGACTCCGCTGTTGGGGTAGCAAAACAGATCTCTTCCAAAGTCTATTCCGAAGGTAACACCCTGTTTGTAAGAGGTCAAGGATTCCAATTTGAGAAAAGCAAACAACCTTACAAAATATCAGACATCTCTTCGGCAATTAAACTAACAGATTCTTTCAATGTGTTTGTTGGAGAATCGGGACTACTTTCGAGACTTTGCATTCCTATTGCTGCTCAAATAGGTGATAGTGTCACTATTACAGGTGAAGGAAGTCTACTCGATAGGGAGATGTATGGATGTAAAGAGGCGTTGGAACAATTTAAAGCAAAATGTCTCCTAACAGCAAACGACACACTGCCGGCAGTTGTAAACGGTCCTCTTCACGGAGGGGAGGTCACAGTCTCCGGCAAAAGGGGATCACAACTCATTTCCGGCCTTCTAATGGCCCTTCCGATGAGCAAAAAAGAGAGTAAATTAACGGTCGAACAAGCAACAAGTATCCCATATATTCTTCTTACTATCGATGTTATTAAAAAATTCGGTATAGAGATAACCTCAACATTTGATAATGGCAATATAATCTTCGATATCCCCGGCAAACAAAAATACAAACCGATTGAAATGACACTTGAAGGTGATTGGAGTTCAGCCGCAAATTTCATAGTTGCAGGGGCAATTTTCGGAGAGATTTTGGTCAGAGGACTTGAAGAATCTTCACATCAAGCGGATAGAGAGATCGAGAGGATCGTTAAAGAATCGGGTGCATTCATTGAATATACAGAAAAAGGGATTTTTGTTCGTAAAGGGCACTTAACCCCATTTGAATATGATGCCACCCACTCTCCCGACCTTGTTCCGATCCTCGCAGTGCTTGCCGCTTATTGTGAGGGGACAAGCACCATCCACGGTATCAATCGTTTGAAAAATAAAGAGAGTGATAGAACTACAGCTATCTGCCAAGGATTCGGCAAAATGGGGGTAGAGATAGAATTGGATGGTGACTCAATGTATATCACAGGTATTTCGATAGTTAGGAGAATTTTGGAAAAGAAACTATTAAAAGGGGGAAACTTCTCTTCATTCTCTGATCACAGAATAGCGATGGCACTCAAAATAGCAGCTATCGGTTGTGAAGAGAAGGTAACAGTTGAGGGGATGGACTGTATTTCAAAATCATTCCCTACATTTGAAACCCTGCTCTCCTCTATCTATCTCAAAAAAAAATAGATGGAATCTTTTGGTAACAAATTTAAAATAACCATATTCGGAGAATCACACTCTCCGTTTTTAGGTATTGAAATAGAAAATGTACCTAAAGGGATACCCTTAACAGAAAGCGATTTTAAGAACGATATAGATAGAAGAAAGGGGGGCTCCTTGGGTACCACTTCACGTACGGAAGATGATATTCCTGAAATAATAGAGGGGATAGAAAACTCGTTAACAACAGGGGAAAAATTGGTAATCCGATTTAAAAACAAAAATATCCGCCCATCAGACTATTACAAATTTAAAGATACACCTCGACCTGGACACTCCGACTTTGTCAGTTCAATCAAATATGGGGATAAATATAAAACAGGAGGGGGTATTTTTTCAGGAAGAATGACACTTCCAATAGTTGCTGCTGGTGTAATCGCTAAAAAAATCATTTCCCCTATCTCTATCTCTGCAAAGCTTATTAAGTGCGGAGGTGTTGATATAAAAGAGGATTCCCCACTTGACAATTCCAAACTCAAGACCATCATAGAAAAGACTTCACAAGAGGGGGACTCAATAGGAGGGATTATTGAGTGCATCTGCGATAATGTCCCTATCGGCCTTGGTGATCCATTTTTCGACCCATTAGAGTCTCAAATCTCCCATCTTATATTTGCAATTCCCGGAATCAGAGGGATAGAGTTTGGTGATGGTTTTAGATCATCAGACCTTAAGGGTTCTGAGCATAATGACTGCTACATAGACAGTTGTGGTCACACAGCAACAAACGGATGTGGTGGCATAAATGGTGGAATATCAAACGGCAACCCCATTATATTTAGGGTTGCCGTTAAACCTACATCAAGCATTGCAAAATCTCAGAGAAGCTTTAATATGACCAATCAAACCATTGAAGAGATCTCTATTGAAGGGAGACACGATATCTGCTTCGCCCTGCGCGTCCCTGTCATCATTGAAAGTGTTGCAGCTTGCGTCCTTTGCTCAAATTTAATTACTCGGTAATATTCTTATATAATTTTGAGTGATCGATATTCCCGACATTGTCAATATACCAATCCTTATTCTCTTTACCATTAGACAAATACCAGCCTTTAAATTTTAAATATGCATCTTCAAAACGTACCGTTTCTATAGTATAGTTAATAGAAACCGGCAACATCAAACCCCACATCATACCTGTATTTGTAAGGAAAGGATCATTTTGACTCAACCCCTCCACATTCTCAAGGGCAATAGAAGCAAGTGATGTCCTCTTAAAACATGGTAAGTGTACCTCATAATTTCTCTTAGGAGCACTAAAATCAGATACCACAATAAACGGATTGATCTTATTCATCATCACTTGGTTAATTGATATTGGTTTTGTGAATGTCACCCTACAACTATGTTTTGAAACAGGAGAAAGGGCAAAATCCGGAATAGTATTGATAAGGGTGTCTTTACCTGCACCAAACAACTCTTCAGCATCATTAAATAAAGGTATGACTGCAAATTGTTGATTATTCTCAAGCCCATCTGTAAAGCTGATCGGAAACTGTGTAGGAGGTAGATTAGAAAGGACAACAGACTTAATATTTGATTTTGCCAAACTATCTATTTGGAAAGCCATAGCAATTTTCTTTGTTGTACCAAGAGCACGTAATTTCCAGAAGAAATCTAAATAAACTACCTCACTCTGTGCATTCAATGTCCATTCGATATGATAATCACAAACTAAATCATTCATATCATAATCACCGATATATGGCCACAAGTCCTCAAACAAAATGGTACCGTAACTCGACACATTCGGATAATAAGAGCGAAATGCGATCGAAGGGTCGTTATCGTCAATATCGATTAGAGCCACAACACCATCACCATCTTTATCCACTATTGAAGGGTCGGTTGACTCAAGAACTCCTATCGATTTATTCCATTTTGAAGCGGGAATATTAACCACTCTGTCCTCATAATTTTTAACCCAAATGACCTCTCCGTCATAACGACCTAAATAATCTTGATCCAATCGGTTTCCGGATGTGCCAAGATTTTTATGCCAAACCTCTACCTGACTGTATATGTAAGAATCTGTCTTGACTAATGATTGAAGATTCTCATTAATAACAAGTAAAGAGTACCCACTTTGAGATGAATTCCCTACAGAATAATCTTCAATGTTAGATGAGTTAGACTTACCTAATTTGTTAATTGACATAATACTATTTGCATGCATATCTATGGTAGTCTCACTAAATTCCGAAATATTAGATTCAACTAAAGATCCCTCATATAGCGATATATATGCTTCATCAGTGGTAAAATCTGCATTATTGCTATTTCCATCCATACCAACTCCAAAATAGCCGAAGTTATCAAAACTAACATTGTCAAAATTAGCAGTTTCAGAGACCAATTTACCATAGTTTGTAAAATAGACAGGTCTGATATCATCGCTCCCCTCTAAAGAGATCTTCTTGGCACTTATCTCTCCACTCTCGTAATTAGTGATAAAGGTATTAGAGTAACTTGTATTTATCATAGTGATAGAATTGGAATAAACCTTACCACTATTGTAGAGGTTTGATCCTGTTGAGAAATACATATTAATATCATTATTGTATTGCACCTCTCCATCATTTATCCCCAATATACTTCCATGAATAGTTCCGGTATTATATATCGAAGCATTCCCATCTCCATAAAAAGAGTAGAGATATGTAGTCGCACCGGGATATATGTATATATCACCTTTATTTACGATAGTCCTATATCCGGAGATCTCAAATCCTTGCTTAAAACTAACTTTACCCCCCTCCATAACATATAATGCAATAGGAACGCCTCTTGAGTTATCAGACACAAAATTATTTGTTACAACAAGTTCACCCCCGTCTAAGACAATAATTGTCGAATACCTGATATTTGGATATGAAACGGTCAATTTACCTTTAACATACAATTCTGCATTGTTGTAGTTAGCTGTTTTATAATTCCAATAATAGGGATTTGAAAAACTTATATAGTTTCTTGCATTAACATTTGCCCCCTCTGGCACCAAATAAGTATTTGAATAAGACAGTTGAATTGAGCTCTTTGGATCTTTATCAATTATATAATTAAAGGTCGTAGGGATCTCTTTCCATTCAGGGACAGATATAACTTCAGGAGCATTAGATGCAACCGGCATATTGGAGACTGAAGTAGTCGTATTAGACTGTTTAATACCATTTAACGATTGAGCATATCTCTTAATATGTCCATTAGGCTCTATAATCTCGATATACAGTTCACTAATATTTGATGGAACAGTCAGTTTACAAGTAAATGGCTTGCTTGGTAAGGCTGAACCTGACATCATTAAAAACTGAGAACTATATACCGGTGAGGAATAAATATTCACATTCCTATAATATTTATTTTGATCTCCACTGAGGGGATCCACTCCGATATTAATATCGACCAATTCCGATGTTTTCCAATCGAAAAAATTCTCTTGAATAGGAATTACCGGCTTTATATCAGTATTTAAACAAGATACTGATAAGGAGGCTATTAAAACTAAAACGGAGATTCTTGTAAAAATTTTCATTACTTTATAAGTTTAATTAAACTATATATGCCAAAAACACATCATTAATTCTAAATAGAAAATGATATGCCTTGAACATAGTTTTTGTCTTTGAGTGCAAAGATAATACAAAACGAATAATTTTGAACAATTTTTGTAAAATAATACACTTTTAATGTAAATTTCAGAACAAATTCTTAAGTACCACATAGAACATAATAAAAAAGGGTTGCCCATATATGGACAACCCTAAATTTTTAAAGATTAAAGCTGATTAATTTTCTCTATTGCCTCTTGGACGATTTTCGCGATTATCACGACCACCTTCACGGTTGCCGCCACGACGTCTATCGTTACCACCACGACCGCCACGACCGCCACGACGATTGTCGTTGCCACCACGAGGAGCGTTCTGAGAAGCAGCTGCATTAGCAGCTACACCGGCATTTGGAGATAAATCACGCTTGCCATATACTTCACCATTGCAAATCCATACTTTGATTCCAAGTACACCTACCTTAGTATGTGCCTCAGCCAAAGCATAGTCAATATCTGCACGGAAAGTATGAAGAGGAGTACGTCCCTCTTTGTATAGCTCTCTTCTTGCCATCTCTGCTCCTCCAAGACGACCGCTTATAAGTACTTTGATACCCTCTGCGCCCATTCTCATTGTTGTAGAAATAGCCATTTTGATAGCTCTACGGTAAGATACCCTACCCTCTACTTGACGTGCTATATTATTAGCTACGATATTTGCATCTACTTCCGGTCTCTTAACCTCAAAGATATTGATTTGAACCTCTTTGTTAGAGATTTTCTTCAACTCCTCTTTCAACTTGTCAACTTCTTGTCCCCCTTTCCCAATAATTGCACCGGGACGAGCGGTATGAATAGTGACAGTGATCAATTTGAGTGTCCTTTCAATAACAATCTTTGAAAGGTTAACTTTAGAAATACGAGCATTCAGATATTCACGAATCTTCGCATCTTCCAAAATTTTGCCGGCATAATCAGTTCCACCGTACCAGTTAGAGTCCCAGCCGCGGATAATGCCTATTCTGTTGCTGATAGGATTAATTTTTTGTCCCATATTATTCCTCCCCTTTAACTACGGTTACTTTTTCTTTTTGTTCTTTCTTATCCTTTACACCAACTACCAAGGTAACGTGATGTGAACGCTTGCGAATGCGAGCAGCACGACCTTGAGGTGCAGTACGAATACGTTTAATAGTAGTACCCTCTCCAACCATTATGGTTTTAAGGATAACATTACCATTTTCGAGTTCTTTACGATCTGCTTCATTCTTAGCTTCCCAGTTTGCTATTGCCGAACGGAGAAGTTTCTCAAGACGGGCAGCCGCCTCTTTCTTAGTGTATTTAAGAACATCTAATGCACGATTAACCTCCATACCTCTAACCATATCCGCAACAAGGCGCATTTTACGGGGAGATGTAGGAACATCATTCAATTTAGCAATAGCTGTTACTTTCTTTATTTCTTTAAGCCTGTCGGCCATTATTTTTTTACGTGATCCCATTATTGTAATTCTTTACATTAATTGATTAACGATTACCCGCGTGACCTTTGAAGGTACGGGTTGGTGCAAATTCTCCGAGCTTATGGCCAACCATATTTTCAGTAACATATACCGGAATAAATTTATTTCCGTTATGAACAGCTATAGTGTGACCAACGAAGTCAGGTGATATCATACTGGCACGAGACCAAGTCTTGATAACTTCTTTTTTGGTGCCACCTTCATTCATAGCTAAAACTCTCTTCTCGAGACTTGCTTGAATATAGGGGCCTTTTCTAAGTGATCTACTCATTTTTCTCTATTTTATTCCGTTATTTTTTCCTTCTTTCAATGATAAATTTATTGGAAGTACTCTTTGGATTACGAGTCTTATAACCCTTAGCAGGAATACCTTTACGTGAACGAGGATGTCCTCCTGATGCACGTCCTTCACCACCACCCATAGGGTGATCAACAGGGTTCATAACAACGCCACGGTTGCGAGGTCTGCGACCTAACCAACGTCTGCGTCCTGCTTTTCCATGAGATTCCAAAATATGGTCAGGATTTGATACTGTCCCAACAGTTGCACGACAAGAGATCGAAATCATCCTTGTCTCACCTGAAGGGAGACGAAGAATAGCGTGTTTGCCTTCACGTGCTGTAAGTTGAGCATAAGCTCCTGCACTACGTGCCATTGCAGCACCTTGTCCCGGGCGAAGCTCAATGTTGTGAACCAAAGTACCAAGTGGAATTTCCGATAGAGGGAGAGAGTTACCGACTTCAGGAGCTACACCTGAACCGGAAGCAATCGTTTGACCGACTTTCATCCCGTTGGGAGCTATGATATAGCGTTTTTCTCCATCTGCATACACCACAAGTGCAATACGAGCACTGCGGTTAGGATCATATTCTATTGTCTTAACAGTAGCGGTGTAATTATCTTTATCACGAAGGAAATCGATAATACGATACATCTTTTTGTGTCCGCCACCAAGATAGCGCATAGTCATTTTACCTTGATTGTTACGCCCACCTGAACTTTTTAAAGGTTCGAGTAGCGATTTCTCAGGAACTGTGCAAGTTATATCATCAAATGCGCTAATTACTTTATTTCTTGTACCGGGTGTTACCGGTTTAAATTTACGTACTGCCATAGGATTAAATATTGCTGTAGAAATCAATCTTATCTTCTCCGGCCAAAGTCACATAAGCTTTCTTAAAGTGATTTGTACGGCCTGTCAATAATCCCGCTTTTGTAAAGCGGCTCTTACGTTTTCCGTGGTAATTAACGGTATTAACATCTTTTACCGTAACACCATACTGCTGCTCAACCGCATTTTTTATCTCTACCTTATTGGCATCGCGGTCAACTAAAAAACCATAACGATTCATTTTGTTGCCCTGAATCGTCATTTTTTCAGTTACTATAGGCTTAATTAATATTCCCATATCTCTTGCGGTTATTTACGTCTTTCAGCCAAAATGTCTTGAACACCATCGAAAAATACAACCTGATAAGCATTCATAATGCTATAGGTGTTAATTTCATCAACAGTTATCACTTTAACATTTTGCAAATTACGAGACGAAGTGTAAATATTTTCTGAATTTTCAGGAAGAACAAACAATGTCCTTCTGCCATTTGCCTTGAGGTTCTCAAGTATTTGGATAAATTCCTTAGTTTTAGGAGCATCCATTGTGAAAGGCTCAACAAATATCAGCGCATTATCTTGAGCTTTGTATGACAAAGCAGAATAACGAGCAAGTTGTTTTAACTTTTTATTGAGTTTAAACCCATAATCACGTGGTTTGGGACCAAAAGCCCTTCCACCACCAACATAAGTTGGGGACTTGATACTACCGTGACGAGCACCTCCACCACCTTTTTGGCGACCCATTTTCTTGGTGCTGTAATCTACTTCCCATTTCTCTTTGGTTTTATGAGTACCTTGGCGTTGATTTGCAAGATACTGTTTAACATCAAGATAAATGGCGTGGTCATTTGGTTCTATACCAAAAATCTCAGTGTCGAGGGATACTTTTTTCCCAGACTCTTTTCCATCAATTTTGTAAACCGATAATTCCATAGCTCTAATCCTCCAATGTTACATATGAACCTTTAGCTCCGGGGATAGAACCCTTTACTAAAACCAAATTATTTTCAGGAATGATCTTGATAACTCTGAGATTCAAGACCTTAACTCTGTCTCCTCCCATATGTCCTGCCATTTTCATACCTTTAAATACTCTTGATGGCCACGAAGACGCACCTAATGATCCGGGATGGCGAAGTCTGTTGTGCTGACCGTGAGTCTGCCCTCCAACTCCTTGGAATCCGTGACGTTTAACTACGCCCTGAAAACCCTTTCCCTTAGAGATTCCTGTTACGTCAACCCAATCTATATTGTTTTCCCAATTTAGATCTAAGTCTGTAACTGTGATAGTGTCGCCAAGCTTCATTTTTTCAGTGTCGAAATTTGTAAATTCAACAATTTTGCGCTTTGGCGTGGTTCCTGCCTTTTCAAAATGCCCCTTTAGGGCTTTGCTGGTGTGTTTTTCTTTAATTTCGTCATAGGCAAGTTGTACAGCGGCATAACCATCTTTCTCTACTGTACGAATCTGCGTGACAACACAGGGACCAGCCTCAATAACGGTGCATGGTATATTTTTACCATCAGCATCGAAAACGGAAGTCATTCCGATTTTTTTTCCAATTAATCCAGGCATTGGTTTTTAATTAAATTAGTGTTAATCAATAAATTAAACTATTCCGCATAATTTTGCGGGCTGCAAAGATAATAAAATTTCTTAACAACTAACTATCAAGCGATTATTTTTTTGTAATAGGGAGCTTACTTCACTGTTATCCTCTCCCAAAGAGATTGCGGCAGCAAATTCCAGAAAAAGACAAGGATCGAGTAACGCCAATCTATCACTTTTACCCTCTTTTTCTTTTTTACAGCCTTAATTATTTGGTCTGCCACATATGAAGGATCCATCTGCATAGGATAATTTTTCCCTTCGATGAGTGCCGTATGTGCAAATCCGGGGCGAATGTCTGTTATTTTTATATTAAGGTGTTCCATATTGGATAGCTGAACAAGACAGTCCAAATAGTGTCTGTTAAAACGTTTAGTAGCCGAATATGCAGGGGCGGTACCAAGTCCCTTTGTCCCTGCAATAGAGGATATCGCAACGATATGCCCCCCTGTTCCCCTCTCCTTAAAATAGTTAAAGATATGATCTACAACCCTCACAAAACCTTTTGCATTTGTCTCTACAGTTTTTAATTCGAATTCAGGATTCAACTCTTGATTTTGCCACCCGATTCCTGAACACTGTATCAAGGTGTCAATGCCTCCGATTTTCTCGATCAGGGTATCAATCCTTAAAGGGGTATCATCTGCACAAATATCAATTCTCTCGGTAAAACACCTGTCCGGAGCCCTTTTTACTAAATTTTCAAGAAGTTCTACGCGTCTTCCAGCAAGGGCTAATCTGTATCCCGAATCTAATAATTTTGATGCAATCTCATATCCAAAACCGGATGTTGCACCTATAATAAGTATATTTTTCATATAATTCTATTTGATACAAATATAACCCTTTAAAACATAACTTTCCATCTTTTTGTATATTTGCACAAACTAAAATAGTTACATATGACACATTTTTTAAAGATTTTTATTGCAGCAACAGCTCTTCTTATGACAACTTCTTGCCAAAAAGATACCAAATACAGCGAACTTATAATTGGAAATTGGATTCACACCGAACTGAATGGTAAAGATGTTTCTACAAATGATATCTTTGTTTTGAGCTTCTCAAAAGATAAAATTATCCTTTCAAGGGGTTATAATATTGATGATAGCCATAAAGAGTGGGCAGAAAACGAAGAGAGTACATATAGCTTGAAAAACGGACACATCATTTTTCGTTCAGTGAACAAATTTGGCACCGTAAACGATATTGATTTCAAAATAAGGAAGATAACTAAAGAAAAACTTGAAATTACTGTTCACTATATGGCGATAAATGGTAATAAAGTATTGGATTACAGCACCTATACTATGTCAAAGGGGAATAGTAATCACAAAAAAGAGATCTTAGGTTTATGGGAGGGGAGAAATGTCACTCCGGGAGTTTCGGCAGACTCTAAAGAGGGAGAATTGCACAGATGGGAGTACTTTGCAGATGGTAGTTATAAATACTATTCAAAAAACGAACTTGGAGTCTGGGTAGAAAAAGTTGATAATCAAGGTAAATATTTTCTTTATGGAGAATATCTTACCTCTAATTGGACAAATGATTATGTTTCAAATAAAGTGGGGACTGCATTTGAGTGCTGGGAAATCGATATTAGCGACAATAGTACTACAATGAATTGGGAAGGGCGCAGATCGAGTAGTAAAAAGGTCTATTTTTCAATGAAAAAAATATCTCAATAGGGTTTATATTAAAACTAATATGTAGATCTGGCCAACATAAACCAACACCCCTGCTATATATCCAAGGAATGTTACAAGGGTAAAATTCTTGAGATACCACATAAAATTGATCTTCTCTAAGCCCATTGCTACAACACCTGCTGCTGATCCTATTATTAGTAAACTTCCCCCAACTCCAGCACAATACGCCAATAGATGCCAAAATATACCATCTTGAACAAAAAAGGCAGCATAGGCAGGATCTGCTGCTGTCGCTATTGTTCCAATGTCATTGACAGGATACATCCCGATCGCTGCTGCTACAAGAGGTACATTATCCACAATAGAGGAGAGCATACCTATTAATGTGTTGATTACATATACATTGTGAACCTCATTATCAAGCCATCCTGAAAAAGAACTAAGTACACCTACACACTCTAAAGAAGATACTGCCAACAATATTCCGAGGAAAAACAGAATAGTCGGCATATCTATATTTCTTATGATTTTAGAAACTTTATATTTGGAAGAGTCATCTGTTTGCGGCCTATTCCTATGCATAATCTCTGTGACAATCCACATAGTTCCGAGCGACATAATCATCGCCAAATAGGGTGGCAGATGGGTAATTGTTTTGAAAACAGGGACAAAAAGCAACAATCCTACCCCTAAAAAGAGTATAATAAAACTATCTTTTGTGGGGATCGTTCTCGGTACGAAAAAAGTCTCCTCAGCCCCCCTCTCCTCCAACGATCCTTTGAGAAATCGGGAGACAAAAAAGGTGGGTATTAAAAGGGAGACGATTGAGGGGAGCATCAACGCAGGAATAATATTTGCCGTAGTAACATTCCCTTTCATCCACAACATAATCGTAGTGACATCCCCTATCGGCGACCAAGCCCCACCACTATTTGCTGCTATTACTATCACACCTGCAAACATCCATCTCTCTTTCTGGTCGGTGAGCAGCTTCCTCATAAGTGCAACCATAATTATAGCAGTAGTCATATTGTCAAGAGCTGCCGACATAAAGAAAGTGAGCACCGCTATGATCCATAGAAGTTTGATTTTATTTCGTGTCTTTATACTATCTGTTATGAACCTAAACCCTTCATGTATATCTATAAGGTCAACTATGGTCATTGCCCCTATTAAATAAAAAATAATTTCTGCAGCTGAAGCCAAAGATTTAAACATCTCATCATTTATATGTTTAGCATTCAATCCGTATTCTGGATTACCTATTGCAAAAACAAGTAAAGTCCATAGTGATGAGGCCATTACGAGAGCTATTGCCGCTTTGTTTATTTGTGTTTTATGTTCCAAAGCTATAAAAATGTATCCTATCAGGAATACAGAGACCATTATGGTAACTATCATAAACGTTTTTGTTAAACTCAGCGAAGATATAAAGGAAAGAAATAGAAACCATAAATAAGAATATTATTTTTACCTTTGAAATAAATAAAATACAACATTTCTGATGAAAATATGCAGTACACTAATCCTATTACTTATTTCAACATCAATTTCTGCACAAAATTACAAAGGTTTTTCAGGGGGAATGATGCTCCATACGGGGTATCTCCAAAGTAAAAATTTCACCATTTCGAGTAACTCTACTGAATATAATAATAACCATATTAAAAGTGCCCCTTTTGGGATAGGTGGACTTCTGCGATTCCATTTTGGATCAGAGACAGATCAGGTAAGAGTGGGGATGGAGGGTTATAGAAGTGCTGCAAATTACAAACCTCTTGACAGCAATGTTTCAATAGGCTGGGGTGGATTATTTGTGGATTATATCAGACATTTTAAGGGGAGGGTAGATCCGTTTGTAGGGGTCAACTTCGGAGGGGGAGGGGTTAAAAACCTCATAGTGCTTGACGGAGACAATACCAACTATACGGCGGAAAACAATGCCACATATAGAAGATACCCTTTTATAGCCATAACCCCTTTTGTGGGGATAGAGATCGAAATAACTAAAAAATTGAGATTCATTTTTAAAGCCGATTACCTATTTAATATCAACAATCGTCAGAACGATTTTCCTGAAGGACCACGCTTCTACGCAGGTATTATCTTCTATAGAATGAAAGAAAAGGCTTCACATCAATAAAATTAAAATATTAAAAGCAATAATTGAATTGTAAATATGAAAAAATTAGTATTAATCTTATCCTCTCTATTATTCGTTTATACCTATTCAAACGGACAGAGTAAGGCTGACTACGAGATATTGAAAGACAGTGTCTCTGTAACCGTTGACTCACAAGGTTCAGGAACTTTTACTATTGCACAAAGTATTAAGATCTTGACAGATAAGGGTGGTGTGAAAAATCGGATTATCAAGTATGATTACGATCCGCTCACAGCATTTGCAAAATTTTCTTCCGTTAAAATAAAAAGAAATAGTGGAGAGATTGTGGTAATAGATCCCAAAAGTAGTTGTGACTATGCAGCTCCCGCAAGGGCTATCTATTGGGGTGCTAAGCAGATAATGGTGGAGATTGGACGCCTTTCTATTGGTGATATCATTGAATACCAAATAGAGAAGAAAGGGTTTACATACGCTCTTCTCAATCTGAACGACAATGAGGAAGATTCGAGATTTATTCCTCCGATGAGGGGACATTTTTACGACATTGTCCCTTTCTGGAGCAATGTACCTGTAGAAAGGAAAGTCTACAGATTAGCTATCCCTATGGAGAAAGATATTCAATTTAAATTTTATAATGGCCAATGTGAGAGCTCTATGAAATATGAGGGGGGGAGAAAAGTTTATACTTTTGCTGTCAACCATCTATTACCACTAAAAAGGGAACCGAATATGGTAGATCCTTTCGATGCTGCTCCGAAACTTATGCTCTCATCAACTCCAGAATGGAAAGATAAATCATTATGGTTCAATAAAGTGAATGAGGATTACGGGAGTTTTGACAAATTTGCTCCGGCACAGAAAAAGGTCGATGAAATAATAAAAGGGAAAGTTGGGGAAATGGAAAAAATCGCAGCTTTGACCCATTGGGTTGCAGATAATATTCGCTACTCAGGGATCTCTATGGGTAAAGGGGAAGGTTTCACACTGCACAATACTCAGATGAATTTCACCGATCGTTGCGGCGTTTGTAAGGACATTGCAGGTACACTCATCTCGTTTTTAAGGATGGCAGGTTTTGAAGCATATCCAGCTATGACAATGGCCGGAAGCAGGGTTGAGCAGATCGCTGCCGACCACTTTAACCATTGTGTAGCCGTTGTCAAACTCCAAAGCGGTGTTTATATACCACTCGACCCTACTTGGGTCCCTTTCTGCCGAGAGTTATGGAGTAGTGCCGAACAACAACAAAACTATTTGCCCGGCATACCTGAGGGTTCCGACCTCTGTCTAACCCCCCTATCTCCACCTGAAAATCACTACTTTAAAATAAATGCAAAAAATCACATCGACGCTAAGGGAGATCTTAAAGGGGAATTTACCCTTATGGCAGAAGGACAATCAGATAGCAGATTAAGAAAAATTTTCACCACAGGATGGATGAGTGAGTGGAGTAATACTCTTGAGAGAGAGATACTTGCTGTATCTCCAAAAGCAAGACTCATAAGCGTTGATTATGGTAAAAATCCAAAAGACTACACATCAGCCCCTCTGAAAATCATCTTTAAATATGAGATTCCTGAGTATGCAATAGTAGGCAGTGATGGGACTATGGTTCTAAAAGCATTAACAATGAATAATTTGTATAACTCTATCAGAACATACGAAAGGATTAATACTTTCGTCGAAAATAGGAAATACGGGTTTTCTGATGCCTGTTCAAGGTTGGTTGAACTTAAAGAAACAATAACTATCCCCAGTGGTTACTCAATAGTCGGAAATGGTCTCAAAGAGGGGGTTAAAAGCGACGTTGCAGAATTCGATGGCACTTTGGAACAAAATGGCTCAACCATCCAAATCTCTCAAACCCTTTCTCTCAAAAAAAGGGTGTATGATGCATCCGATTGGGATGGTTTCAAATCTGCTTTAGAGGCTCACAAAAGATTTGGTAATTATATTGTTATAGCCAATAAATAAAACAAACCCATTTAGTGTATTTTTTAATTTAGAAATATTATGAACAAAAAATCTTTATACCATATAATAGCACTTATCTTTTTGGTGATTTCCACCCAAATAAATGCTGCAGATAAAAACGAGGCTATTTTCAATAAAGTTTCAAAGAGCTACCTTCTTCTCCCTGACGGAAGTCAACAAATGAGGGTTGTGAAAGAGCTCACTATATTTACCCATACAGCGATGAATGGTACTTATGGTGAATCTTTTATAACATATAATCCTCTCTATCAAGAATTAACCATCAATAAATCTTACACAAAACAAAAAGATGGCAATATTGTCGAGACCCCTGCAAACGCATTTGTCCCCGTCCTACCAAGGGGGGCAGCAGACGCACCCGAATACAATTATCTAAAAGAGATGGTGGTGGTCCATACAGGTTTGGAACTTGGCGCTACAATATATCTCGACTACACAATAACAACCAAAAAGGGGTACTTAAATGGGATAGATCTGTTTGAAATAGTAATGGAGAGCTCACCTGTAAAGGACTATACGCTAACAGTTACCATTCCAAAAGAGAAAACATTGAACTACCTCTCTATCAACTCTCAATACAAACCAACTACCAAAGAAGAGGCTAATAATAAAAGTTATATATGGAATATTAAAAACATACCAGCATCCTCAAAATCTCAATGGGTTAGTATTCAGAGCGGTGGAATAAAAGTCATATCTGCAAACACATACATCACTCCAAAGGAGATGGTTCCCAATACAGACACTTTTAAAAGTGGAACTGAATATAAAAACGCCCTCGCTACTCTAAACGGATGGTTAAAAGAGAGAGGTAACAACAATATCGTTGCCTCAACAATGTCGATTATCAAGGAGAGATTTCAACTTATCCCACTTAATTTTAAAGAGGTTGGCTTCTCAATGAGGAGTTTCGAAGAGATCTTCAACTCAGCCTATGGTACTGAGGCTGAACTCACCTTTTTAGCAAAAACCCTTATGGAGGAAAACGGTGTCAAATGTGATGTGATAATGTGTTATCCAACCCTCACAGCCAAAGCTTTAAGTCTTTCATCTATAAGTGAATTCCTCATATCTACAGATGTTGCTGACAATGAAATAGTATCGGTGAAAAAGGATAAAGAGGAGATAAAATATATTGAAAACAAATTCATCTCTTTCTGTTCTGCAAATAGCGGTGAAATGGTTGATAATCTAATATTTCCAGAGCGTGCTATAAATTGTAACACAAACATCTCCCTCTCCGAAGAGAACTTAACCTCTCTTGAAGGGGGCTACTATATTTTTAATTTTCCATCGGAGAAAAATAGTCTTTTCAATCATTACGGATTCAAAACCCTTAACACACAACGCACTGAAAATATTCTTCTGCCATATCCGATATCCGAAAGCTACTCTTACACAATAAATATCTCCCCATATTCCCTTTCAACAAATAAATCATCTGTATTGACCAAGGTTTCAAACAAGGTAGGTGAGGTGGAAATATCGATTATAAATGGGAAAAATGGTACTATTACTATTACAAAAAAAATCAATATCAACACTATGTTGATAACCCCAACCCTATACAAAGATTTTAGAAATCTTTCCATAGAGTGGTATAATGAGAATAATAACAAACTTTTATTTAAAAAATAAATAGAACTTTATGAATAAAGTAAATATCCTAAACAATCTCGATTGGAATATACCAAAAGATTGGCTCCAAATCGAAACAATAGATATGCACACAGGGGGAGAACCCCTCAGGGTGATAACCAAAGGGTTACCAACAATCAAAGGGGAGACTATTCTTGAAAAAAGGAGATTTTTCAGGGATAATCTTGACTATATCAGGACAGGGCTGATGTGGGAGCCTCGTGGACACGCTGATCAATATGGAGCAGTTATAATCGAAGCTGAACGAGAGGATTCCGATTTCGGTGTATTCTTTATGCACAACGAGGGATATTCCACTATGTGCGGTCACGCAACTCTTGCCCTTGTCAAACTTGTCCTTGAAAGCGGTATGGTAAAAAAACAGGAACAGAATCCTGAGATAAGGATAGATGCCCCTCCGGGACAACTACGCTGCAAGGCGTATCGAGAAGGAGGTAAGGTTGTAAAAGCCTCTTTTCTCAATGTTCCCTGCTTTATGCCACTTTCCAACGCAAAGGTCAGTGTCGATGGCATCGGTGAGGTTACTTTTGACCTTGCTTTCGGGGGTGCATTCTATGCTTTTGTTGAGGCAGATAGTTTGGGGCTCAAAATGGACCGGAGTGACTATAATCGTCTAATAGATTATGGACGGAGGATTAAATACGCAGTAATGGATCAATTTGAGATCAAACACCCCTTCTTCGATGACCTTAGTTTCTTATATGGAACAATATTTACCGGTAAGCCATACGATAAGCACAATTGGAGTAGGAATGTATGTATATTTGCTGAAGGAGAAGTAGATAGATCAGCTACTGGATCTGGAGTAAGTGCCAGAGCTGCTATCCACTATGCAAAAGGGGAGTTAAAAATGGGAGAGAAAGTTACTATTGAATCGATCCTTGGTACCACTATGGATGTGGAAATTGCAGAGATCACAAAATACGGCGGCTACGATGCTGTCGTCCCTATGGTGAGCGGATCAGCAAACATAATAGGGAAAAATTGTTTCTGCTTTGACCCTGAAGATGCTTTAAATAAGGGATTTATCTTTCGATAAAAAGATTTTTCTGAATACCCTCATTATCCCTTTGCCACACAACATAATCCAAAGGCGAAAACGATAAGAGAGCGTCCATAATTTTGAGATAAAACGCCAAAAAGAGGAGTTTGCCTTAAAGTGGCATCCCCCAAAGACTGTCCCTTCAGCAACAACACCGATTACATCAGAAACGGTAGCTCGCTCATAATGACCGTAATTACCATCACCACGCAGAAGCAACAAAGTTCCCCAAACATGAACAACCCTATGGAGCTTTATCGTTGTATCTTGAGCATATCTAAATAGGACAATGTCTCTCCTGCGAATTGAGGTAGAACCATCTGCCTTTTTATTTGGTGGAGAAAGTAAGACCGAATCCTTGCCGGATCTGAAAAAAGGGTTCATATCGCAACCATCTACAAGATACGACACGCGACGACCTTGTTCAAGTTCAGTGATTACACTCTGTATAGAATTGTTCTCTCTTTTAAAATCCATCGGGATTGTATTAAACCTTAATCTTTAAGGAAATATTCGATAGTGGTAACTACTCGTATAACTTTGATATGAGGGGTATTTGCATCCCTATCAGAAATAGAGAATTGTCCTTGTGTTGCCGTACGAATTTTACCAAGTTTACTATCTGAGTCTGCCGCAAACTTTTCTGCAGTCATCCTTCCATTATTGGTAGCCTCAGCTACCATTTCAGGCTTAACATCATTTAATTTGCTGAAAGAGAAAATAGTAGAATATTCATAATCACCTGTTGTAAGAGCTATTCCATCTTTAAGGAGGTCACCTTGCTTACTCATTAAAGCACGAACTTTATCCACTTTATCAGAAGCAACGGTTATTACAGAGGTGGTTTTATATCTAAATTTATTATAACTTCCCGAAGAGTATCTTTCAGCTTCTGTATCTATCACAGAGATAGGTGAAACTGTTATCTCCTCCCTTGAAAGACCATTTGATTCTAAAAAGGCGATTATTTTACTATTTGATTTTTCAATATCACTATATAAAGAGGTTAGATCATTACTTGCAGACTTAAATACTAATGGCCATATCACCCTATCTGCAGATACTTCACGTTCAGATAGACCTTTAACAGTAACAACACGCTCACTTTCTTTAAATCTCACGATACCTGCATAGATAAACCAGCCAAGAATAATTATCCCCAATGATAAAATTAAGAAACTTAAAAAGTTATGATTTAGATATCTACTCATAATAATAGTATTTAAAGGATTTATAAATAATGCTAAATATTTCTCGATGCAAATATAACCTCAATTCCTATTTTTTGCTACTTTTGTTGAATAAAGTTATTTTCCAATGATGAAACTATCGCATCTCCTACTCACTACCATAGCCATAATCTTCTTCGTAGTGCCATCCTATGCCCAAAAGAAAGCATTAAGCCACTCTGTTTATGATTCTTGGGAAAGTGTCCGTAACACATCTGTCCCTTATAATGGGAAATTTCTATTGTACTCCGTAAACAAACAAGAGGGGGATAATATCCTCTTCCTATATAACTTACAGAGCAATGTTCGAACTCAGATAGAGAGGGGTAAAGATGGAAGAATAAGCGAAGATGGTAATTACTTGCTATACAAAATATCCCCTTTTTTCGCTCAAACAAGAGACGCTAAAATAAAGAAGAAAAAGGATGACGAAATGCCAAAAGACACCCTTGCTATAATGAGGTTGAAAGATATGACTATCCGAACCTATGCAAATATCAAATCATTAGAATACGGTAATCAACTAAGAGATTATATCGCTTTTTCTGACACTACCTCTTCCAATTCTCTATATATAATAAATCTAAATACCTTCTCTGCCGACACGATAAAAGGGGTCGATCAATACATCTTTTCAGATAATGGGGAATATCTTTCCTATATCACTAAACCATCTGATAAAGACTCACTTGCAAAGAAGGAGATCAGATTGTATTTTCCAAAAACAAAGAGGGATATATTACTCCTTTCGGGTGAAAAAAAGGATAAAATAGAGCTCCCTGTCTTCGATAAGAGTAATAATAAATTGGCTTTCCACGCACAAAAATCTGTATATCTTTTTGATATCAAAAGTGATAAAAAGGCAAAGGCACTCATCTCTAACAATATAAAAGGGATTAGGGAAAATTGGATGATTTGGGACAAAACACCCCTCTCCTTCAGTGATGACGGACAATATCTTCAATTCGGAACAAAACCAAAACCAAAGGATAAAGACACTACTATAGCGGAGTTTGAGAGGGTAAATCTTGATATATGGAGATGGAACGCAGACTTTCTCCCCACCTATGAAAAGGCATCAAAGAAGAGTTTTGAAAAAACCTCATATAAAGCACTCATTTACTTTAAAGATACATCAAAGATTGTTCAACTTGCAGATGAAGATCTTCCCACTCTTAATATTCCTCAGAAAAACACACATAACTATGTACTATCCCTCACAGATAAGCCGTATCGTATTCAATCTCAATGGAATAGCGGAGATATTTTCGATTTATATAAAGTTGATATTACCACAGGAGAAAGGGTTCTTCTCAAAAAAGGGGGATATTTGACCTCTTTTACATTTTCCCAAACAGGCAATTATTATCTATGGTTCAATTCAGATGATAAAGGGTGGTATTTATACGAAACCTCAACAGGAAGTGAGAGGAATATCACTAAAGATCTCCCTGCAATTTTCTGGGATGACGAAGATGACACACCATCTATCCCCCAACCCTGCTCCCACCCAATTTGGTTTGAAGATGAATCACAATTTATATTGGGGTCAAAATACGATTTATGGCTATTTGATCCAAAAGGGATAAATCCACCTGAACAGTTGACCGAAGGGGTAGGTAAGTCAAACAGTATAAGATTTCGAGTAGAGACCGAATTATTTTATCACTCTGATGATAATTCTAAAAATGGTATCTCTAACGACAGGCTGCTCAGTTATGACGAACCTCTCTATATCTCATCTTTCAACAAGATAAACAAAGAGGGTGGTCTATATCTTAAAGATCTGAAAAATAAGAAGAAAGGGAAACTCATAAAACTAATTGAGGGGCCATTCACATTCCAACTTCACGGAATCTCCACCTCTTACGAATACCCTGGAATCGTTGAGCACAAATCGGCAAGAGCTCGAAGAAATTTATCAATACCTATTTATATATATTCCAAGGGGGACTTCCAAAACCCTTATGACCTATATATTTCTCGGGATATGCTAAGAAGTGAAAATAAAATAACAAGTATTAACCCAAATCAAAAAGATTATAATTGGGGTACTGTGGAGCTAATCAATTGGACTACAACTGACTCAATCAAAGCAGAAGGACTGCTCTACAAACCTGAAAATTTTGACCCAACCAAGAAATACCCGGTCATAATCTACTTTTATGAAAAAGATTCTGACTACTTATATAGCTACCTCCAACCCTCACCGAGCCGTTCGGTTATCAATATACCGTATTTTGTGAGCAATGGTTATATAGTTTTCGACCCGAATATTTACTATAAAGAGGGACATCCGGGACAATGCGCCATTAATTCCATTATGCCAGCAGTAGATATGCTTTGCAAAAATAGTTGGTTCGACGGAGAAAATATGGCTATCCAGGGACAAAGTTGGGGTGGCTACCAAGTGGCGTATATGATTACACAAACTGACCGATTTAAGGCAGCGTGCGCTGGGGCACCTGTTTCCAATATGACAAGTGCTTATGGGGGGATACGATGGAATTCGGGTATTACTCGTCAATTTCAATATGAGATGGGACAAAGTCGCATCGGCAAAGACCTCTGGAGCGGATTTGACCTCTATTACGACAATTCTCCTCTGTTTTTTGTGCCAAATGTAAAAACACCAATACTTATTATGCACAATGATAAAGATGGTTCGGTTCCATGGTATCAGGGAATAGAATTTTTTGTAGGTTTGCGTCGCTGTGGAAAACAAGCTTGGATGTTACAATATATTGGTGAGGATCATAATCTAATTGAGAGACATAATGCAAAAGATTTGAGTGTGAAATTATCAGATTTTTTCGATCATTTCCTAAAAAACGGACCAATGCCTGAATGGATGAAATAAACACAATATAAATTAAACCCTATGAATTTTAAAATACTCTTACTAACACTATTTATCGCAATGACAAGTTGCAAATCCGCAGTCAAGCAAGAGGCTGCTCCGATCATCGAAAAGAAAACACTTGAAGTGGTTGATGGTAAATTTACCCCCGAACTTATGCTTA
This sequence comes from uncultured Muribaculaceae bacterium, assembly GCA_964397445.1. Classification (GTDB taxonomy): domain Bacteria; phylum Bacteroidota; class Bacteroidia; order Bacteroidales; family UBA932; genus CAYNHZ01. The sequence goes on from CAYNHZ010000001.1 coordinate 236,829, forward strand.
TGCTCGGTAGAGTTTCAGACCCTCAAGTATCACCAGATGGTGATAAGATATTGTATGGTGTCACATATACAGATATTACCCTTAACAAAAGTGTAAGACAATTATATGTAATGAATATTGATGGTAGTAATAATACTCAGATCACCCATTTTTCAAAAAGTGCTTCAAACGCAAGGTGGTGGAAAGATGGCTCGGCAATCCTTTTCTTGCAAGGGGGCCAATTATTCTCAATGAAAAGCGATGGTACCAATATCCATCAAATAAGCAATGTACCCGCTTCCGTTTCTGAGTTTTCTCTCTCTCCTGATTTTACAAAGATTATGTATATCAGTGAAATACAAGCTGCCATAAGGCCAACCGATATTTATCCTGATCTTCCCCTGTCTACAGGAAGATATATAAAAGACTTGATGTACAGACATTGGGATCATTTCGTTGAGACTATTCCTCACACATATGTTGCAGATTTCACTTGCCAATCAAACGGCAAAATGTCGATGGGAGAGGGACTTGATATCATTGGAGATGCTCTATACGAATTACCTACTCTCCCTTTCGGAGGTATTGATCAACTCTCTTGGAGTCCTGACGGAAAACAGATAGCATATTCTTGCCGTAAATTAATTGGAAAAGAGTACGCTTTTTCCACAAACACAGATATTTATCTATATGATATAGCTAAAAACACTTGCGTAAATCTAACAGAAGGGATGATGGGATACGACAATGACCCTGTATTCTCTCCGGATGGAAAATATATTGCTTGGATAAGTATGGAGAGGGGTGGATTTGAGGCAGATAAACAAAGGTTATTTATAATCGATCCTGCCACAATGAATAGAACAGAACTTTCTGCAAATTATAAATACAACATTACAAACCCTGTATGGAAAAAAGATGGTTCAGGTATCTTCTTCTGTTCGCTTGTAAATGCTCTTCAGGGACTTTTTGAAACAGATCTTAATGGTAATATCAGACGGATCACACCCGATAATTTATGGTTTGATTTTGAAGGAGTTACAGAGGTTGGAGAGAGACTGATCACTTGCAATCATTCGATGGACCGACCAAATGAAATAGTATCTGTTTCGATATCTGACGGCACATTCTCTTATTTAACAAATGAGAATAAAGAGACCCTCGATAAAGTGAAAAGTGGAAAATGTGAAGAGAGATGGATCACAACAACGGATAATAAAAAAATGCACACCTGGGTTGTCTACCCACCAGATTTTGACGCTACTAAAAAATACCCTGCAATTTTGTTTTGCACAGGAGGTCCTCAAGGAACCCTAAGTCAAAGTTGGTCAACTCGTTGGAACTTTAAAGTTATGGCGGCTCAAGGGTATATTGTTATCCTCCCCAACAGACGCGGCACTACAGCTTTTGGCCAAGAGTGGTGTGACCAGATATCGGGTGACTATATGGGTCAAAATATGCAAGACTATCTCTCAGCAGCTAAAGATCTTAAGAAAGAGACTTTTGTTGGAAAGATGGGGGCTTCAGGAGCAAGCTATGGCGGCTTCTCTATCTACTATCTTGCCGGTATTCACAATGGTATGTTTGATGCATTCCTCTCTCACGCAGGTATTTTCAATCAAGAACAAATGTATATGATGACTGAAGAGATGTGGTTCCCTAAATGGGATAATGGAGGGGCACCTTGGGATAATAACCCTATTGCTAAAAAACATTATGCAAATTCTGCCCATAAATTGGTTAAGAATTGGAATACTCCTATTATGATAACCCACGGAGAGCTCGATTACAGAGTTCCTGTTGAACAAGGGATGGCTGCTTTCAATGCTGCTCAGATGATGGGTGTTCCTTCGGAGATGCTACTTTTCCCCGATGAAAACCATTGGATTTTAAAACCTCAAAATGCAATTCATTGGCAAAGAGCTTATTTCAATTGGTTTGACAAATGGTTAAAAGATGATAATAGATAAGATTCTCCTCTTCCCCTACTATCTGACACTTGTTATAAGAAACAAGCTATACGATAACAATTATATCAAGTCTTTCAAATTTGATATTCCTGTTATTTGTGTTGGGAATATCACTGCCGGAGGGACAGGGAAAACACCTATGGTGGAGATGCTCGTCAGGATGCTGAAAGACGAATATAAAATAGGGGTAGTGTCAAGGGGATATAAACGCAAAAGCAAAGGGTATCTTGTAGTAAACACAGATGACTCTTATACTATGGTTGGTGACGAACCTCTTCAAATAAAGAGAAAGTTTCCTGATATTATTGTTGCGGTAGATTCCTCAAGAAAAAGGGCAATTGAGAAGCTTTTGCTTCTTGAGGAGGATCAGAGACCAAACCTTATCATTTTGGATGATGCCTTTCAGTACAGAGAGATCAAAGCGGATCTTTCAATAGTGCTAATAGACTATTCCCGCCCAATATTTAAAGATCACCTGATCCCATTTGGTCACTTGAGAGATCTTCCTTCTCAAATAAAACGTGCAGATTTAGTTATAGTTACAAAGGCAAACATAGATATAGAAACAGAAGATAGAATAGAGTGGAGAAATAGACTTCACCTAAGTCATAGTCAACCTCTATTTTTCTCAAGAATCTCTTACGAAACACCGCTTCCTGTTTTCAAAACCGATTTCGACAATAGATACTTATATTCAAAATCGGCTATACTATTTACAGGAATTGCTAACGATTCATCAATAAGAAATAATTTAGTAGGTACTTATAAACTCCAATCCACAATAAGTTTTAGTGATCATCACGATTTTTCTCAATCCGACATCAAAATTATAGAGGATACTTCCAATCAACACCCAACTTCTGTAATTATGACTACGGAAAAAGATGCACAACGAATTTGTGAAAACAAGTTTGTAAAAGAGGAGATTAAGTCAAAAATGTTCTATTTACCCATAAAATCTGAGATAATTCCCGAAATTAATTCTTCTCAAAGAATTATTTATGAAGAATTTAATCATTTAGGTGAACAACAAATTAGAAAACATATTATATTTGCGCACTTTTTGAAACAATTACCAATTATTTAATAAAAACAAAAATGAAAAAACTAATTGCCATCCTTTCAGTATCATTGTTTATTTTCGCATCTTGCGGAAACAATGCTCAAAAAAACGAAGAAGCTACTGCTACAGATTCTACTACAGTTTCATGCTGCGGTGATTCAACAGCTTGCACAGGTGCTTGCGATTCAACAACTTGCACTGGCGCATGTGATTCAACAGCTTGTGCAGATAAGAAATAATCTACGCATCCAAGTTATAAAAATTGACCGTCAAAAGCGGTCATTTTTTTTTGCCCACATCCCAAATTTATATTTGTTGCAAATAAATTCATTAATTCGTACATTTGGGAAACATAAAAAAAGACTCTATGGCATCATTTATTATCGAAGGGGGGCATAAACTTTCCGGAGAGATTTATCCCCAGGGGGCAAAAAACGAAGTTCTCCAAATACTTTGCGCTACTCTTCTAACTCCCGAGAAGATTGTCATTCACAATATTCCGGACATATTAGATGTAAACAATCTAATTCAACTTCTGAAAGATATTGGGGTCAAAGTTGATAATATCGGTATCGGTTCCTACTCGTTTGAGGCAAAAAACATAGATTTTGCATTTATCAATAGTGGAGAGTACTATAAAAGAAACGCTGCCCTACGAGGATCAATTATGCTCACAGGCCCGATGCTTGCCCGATTTGGTAAGGCAACTATCTCTAAACCTGGAGGAGACAAGATTGGAAGAAGAAGATTAGATACCCATTTTATAGGACTTCAAAATTTAGGGGCAGAGTTTTCGTACAACAAAAAAACAGGGGCATTCGACCTTCACACAAAAAAATTGAAAGGGACTTCAATGCTTCTTGATGAGGCTTCGGTAACAGGGACTGCCAATGTGATAATGGCTTCTGCACTCGCTTCCGGAACGACAACCATCTACAATGCAGCCTGCGAACCATATATCCAACAGCTATGCAAAATGCTCAACCGAATGGGGGCAAAAATATCAGGTATAGCTTCGAATCTCATTACTATTGAGGGAGTTGAATCATTAAAAGGGACAGAACACACGATCCTTCCGGATATGATTGAGGTTGGGAGTTTTATAGGTATGGCAGCTATGACAAAAAGTGAACTCACCATTAAAAATGTATCGTACGAAAATCTTGGTATCATTCCCGATAGCTTCAAACGGTTAGGGATAAATTTAGAACAACGGGGCGACGATATCTATATTCCTGCTCAAGAAGAGTATGCGATAGATACATTCATAGATGGGTCCATTATGCAGATTGCAGATGCTCCTTGGCCTGGATTAACCCCCGACTTATTAAGTGTTATGCTTGTTGTTGCCACCCAATCGAAAGGCTGCGTTCTGATTCACCAAAAAATGTTTGAGAGTCGATTGTTCTTTGTTGATAAGCTTATAGATATGGGTGCTCAAATTATTTTATGCGACCCACATAGGGCAGTTGTAGTCGGACACAACCATCAGATCAATTTACGTGGAAAAGAGATGACCTCTCCTGACATAAGGGCAGGTATCGCAATGCTTATTGCTGCAATGGGGGCAGAAGGGACAAGTAAGATAAGTAACATAGAGCAGATAGATAGAGGTTATCAAGATATTGAAGGAAGGCTTAATACCTTGGGTGCAAAGATTATACGAATAGGTTAAAATGATTAAAAAAGAGCAATTTTCCCTAAAGGGACACAACACTTTTGGAATTGATGCAAAAAGCTCTGTGTTTGTTGAATACAACACAGAGAGAGAATTGCTTGAGATTGTTTCCCTTGTCAAAAAACAGAAATTAAAACCCCCTTATCTACATATTGGAGAGGGGAGCAATATCTTATTTGTTAACAACTTCCCAGGCACGATACTCCACTCTAAGATCGATTCGGTAACTATTTTAAGCGAAGATCAAGACAATATTTTGGTAAAGGTCGGTTCGGGTAAAAATTGGGACTCTTTTGTCGCCCTTTGTGTAGAAAATAGGTGGTATGGAGCCGAAAATCTTTCCCTCATTCCTGGGGAAACAGGGGCCGCAGCTGTTCAAAATATTGGGGCATATGGGGCTGAAATAAAGGATATTATATTCTCTGTTGAGACCTTAAACATCCTCACTGGAGAGAAGAGGATTTTCACAAATAGGGAGTGTTGCTATTCATACAGAAACAGCATCTTCAAACTTGCTGAAAATAAGAGATTGATAGTGACAGGTGTCGTATTCAATCTAAGCAAACAAGAGAGGTACAATCTTACCTACGACAATCTTTCAAAAGCAATAAGTGAGTTTCAATCCCCATCATTAGAGATAATTAGAAATACAGTTATCTCCATTCGTGATGAGAAGTTACCAGACCCGAGGGTGATAGGGAGTGCAGGAAGTTTTTTTATGAATCCTATTGTTTCTAAAGAAAAATTAACGGAATTAATTTCAATATACCCGAATATTCCCCATTATCCCCTTATAGACAATAAAGAGGGGGAGGTCAAACTTGCTGCCGGGTGGCTTATTGAGCAATGCGGATGGAAAGGGAAATCACTTGGCAGGGCAGGGGTTTACGAAAAGCAGGCATTAGTAATAATTAACAAGGGGGGGGCGATAGGAGACGAGATACTTGCCCTCTCAAATGAGATAATCCTATCTGTAAAACAAAAGTTTGGAATCGACCTACATCCTGAGGTACAGATTGTTGAAGGATAAAAGTAAATACAATAAAATCATATATTATGTTTTCAAAAGAGATCTACACAAACAGACGCAACCAACTAAAAACTAAAATAAAAAAAGGGATACTTCTATTTCTCGGTACAGGCGATGCTGCTATAAATTACCCCGGTAATCAATACAGATACAGACAAGACAGCACATTCAACTATTTCTTCGGACTTAGTGAACCTGACCTTGCTGCTATAATCGATTTAGAGTCGGGTGAAGAGATTATCTTTGGTAATGATGTTGATATAGATGACATTATCTGGATGGGGCCTCAACCTATGCTCAAGGATAAAGCCACCTCTGTAGGGATTAGTAAAACTCTTCCATTCAGCGAACTTGAACAATATATCGGAGCTTCTGTAAATAAAGGGAGAAAAATACATTTTTTACCTCCATACAGATATCGCAATATGATTCAGATAAACAAGATGTTATCAATCCCTTTCGAGAAAATCAAAGAGAGTGCCTCTGTCGAATTTATTAAATGTGTGGTATCACTCAGGTTGATAAAGGAGGATTGTGAGATTGCTGAGATTGAAAAAGCTTGCAATATTGGATACACAATGCATTATACTGCAATGAAAATGGCAAAATTGGGTATGATTGAACAGGAACTTGTAGGGGTGATGGAGGGGATAGCAATCTCTGAGGGGTTGATGCCTTCTTTCCCCATTATCTTGTCTCAAAACGGAGAAACACTTCACAATCACTCTCATCATCAGCCTCTTACCGAAGGGAGACTCCTCGTTATTGATGCAGGTGCAGAGACCAATTCCAATTATGTTTCAGACTTTACCCGTACCATACCCTCTTCAGGTAAATTTACCCAAAAACAGAAAGATGTTTATACTATTGTCTCTGAGGCAAATAATCTCGTCTTAGATATGGCAAAACCGGGAATTACCTACACCTCTGTTCATCAGGCAATGTCTCGTTTGATGGCTCAAGGGCTTGTAAATATAGGACTTATGAAAGGGGATGTTGATGAAATAGTTGCAAATGGAGCACATTCGCTATTTATGCCACACGGACTCGGTCACAATATGGGGATGGATGTTCACGATATGGAAGATTTTGGAGAGAATTATGTTGGGTATGATGATAAATACAAAAGGGCTACCCAATTCGGACTTGGCTCATTAAGAATGGGAAAGATGCTCGAAGTTGGTCACGTTATCACAGATGAACCAGGCATTTATTTCATCCCTGCACTTATAGAAAAATGGAAAAAAGAGGGAATCAACACCCAATTTATCAATTTTAACAAGCTTGAAAGCTACTACGATTTTGGTGGAATAAGACTTGAAGACGATCTTCTAATAACCAATAAAGGGTGCAGACTCTTAGGGGCAAAACGGTTACCTATTACTGTTGAGAGTGTTGAGGAGCAAATGAGAGAGTCTATATAGAGTCCTATGATCTCTATATAGACTATTTGAGCTATACTGCAAGCCTCTGAAAATGGGGTAAATACAGTTTTGCTTCTATTAAGCAACCCCCATATCCAAAAGAAGCTACGTGACAGCACAAAGTGCTTAATATAAAAAGAGACAGTATTTCTTTCCGGATACAGATACACAATCAAATTGAGTGTTAATAATAGCCCGGTAGGTATAGCTCCTATACAATATTTAGAGAGATTTGACAAAGAATTATTATAGATTTTTATAACCAATTTTTTAAGTGATCTTTAGGTGGTGGAAAATTTCACCACCTTTTTTATTGGTATGAATTTTCGAAAGTTTTATTTATCTTTACAAAAAAATGGACACTATATGATGTGTTTAAAGATAGATGAAGAATAGGTTATATAATAGACTCTGCATTATTATCAGTATATATTTTATCCACTTTATGGCTGTAGATCTCATTTCTATGCCTGTAACTATTGATAGATCAGAGATGAGAACGAAATATTTCAACAATATGAAATCTCATGATTATAAAAATGCAGTTATGGTTGGAAAACAACTGTTGGAAAGCGTAGATGGGGATACCACAAATAGTTTGAGATTTGCAGGATATTCTTACATAGGGCAGGCGTATTTAGCTTTAGATGAGTATGATAGTGCAATGTTTTTTCTATCGAAAGGATTTGATTTATGGAATTCTAAGAAAGATTCTTTTTTAAAAAATGTAGATGTTAAGACAATTGAGAGCGAAGAGGAACTTGTACCGGTGTTTATTCTATTTAATAGTCTTGGAATATATTCTGTCAACAAGGAGATGAATTATGAGAAGGCTGCAGGATACTTTTAGAGGGGTTAAAAACAGCAAAAACATACTCTTCCGGTAATGGATATGCAATAATGGGTCAAAACTTAGTACTTACCTATTTTATTAGAGAAAACCCTGAAGGTCTGCATTATGCTAAAGAGCTGTATGATGAAGGTAAGGCAAAATCAGATGAGAGATTGCTTTTCCTCGGCTCTTATGGCTCTGCAATGATGTATTACCTGCAAAAGAACTATAAACAGGCAGAAGATTATATCAATCAAGCAATTAACAGTAAGATGATAGTGGTTGATAGAATGGGATGTTACAACTTATATGCAAACATCTTGAATGCGCAGGGTAGAACGAAAGAGGCTGGAAAGAACTATAATATTGCATTAAATTATGTTGATATGGAGTCGGCAACAACAACCTCATACGTTTTTCTATCCTATGGCAACTATCTTTTGCAACAAAATAAATATAAGGAGGCTATTGAGATATATAAGAAGGGACTTAAAGTTGCTGATGAGAAGAATAACAGGGTATTCACAGGACAACTATATCGATCATTGTCTGAGGCTTATGCTCGCAATGGAGAATGGGAAAAGGCATACAATGCTCATATTCAGTTTTATGACGAATCAAATTCAATACTCAGTCTTAAACAAGAGAGGGCTATAAATGAATTGACACGTAAATATGAAGAAGAACGCTACAAGGGACAACTTCAAGAGAGAGATCTTCAGATAATTAAAAAAAGTCGCTCCTTGCAAGCATCATTATTCCTGATAGTTGTCATTTTGATTGTGCTTACTGTCATTTATATTATGTATAGGCATAAGAATAAAATGTACTATTCAACTCGGTAACAGCTCTTACCAATGTAGATGGGTTTTCAAAATTGACTGAAATCAATGTGTTGAGTCTATCAGGTATTCCTAAATTAGAAAGTATTGAGGGGCTTAAAAACCTAAGAACTATCCATTCAGGTTTCTTTTTGCGTTGGGCAGATAAAATAACTAATCTCAGTGCACTATCAAATCTTGAAAAAGTTGGCGCATCTATTACTATTCGGTACAACCCAACCTTGAGTGATTTCAGCGGCCTTAAAAAATGCCTTAAGGATTTTACAGGAACTTGGGATGTAAAAGGAAATAAAATAAATCCGACCGTAGAAGAGGTCCTTAATGCAAAATAATTTATTGGTATTAAGATTATTACAAATTTAAAAATAATATAGAATAATAAGATAATATGAAACATATTTTACATATACTAATAGCAGCTATTGTTATAATGTTTTCAATAGTTTCGTGCAAACCAGATTGCGAACACATTATTACAGGTAGTGATGCCGATATTCTATCTTGCAAAGCAACGATAGGAACTATGGTCTTTCAAGAGGCTGTCACAAATGATAAAATTGATATAGAATTGCCTGCAAATCTCAAGGATACTCCAGTAACTGTTGAGGTTACAATTTCTGAAGGAGCAACCATTGTACCAGATCCTTCAGTAGTTACGGATTGGACTAATCCACAAAAATTTACAGTTACTTCAATTACCGAGGAGGCTGTCAAAGAATATACAATCATTGTAATATATAACAGTGAGATAAAGGTCTATAACTCTTCTGTTAGGATTGGCAGTCAAAAAGATCTCGACTCTTTTGGTGCAAATCAATATGTAGAGGTAGGTAGCCTCTATTTATATTCGGGTGATATAAATGATTCGATTAGAGACCTTTCATCATTGTCATCAATAGAAAAAGTTCGTTCCGAATTGGAAATTTCTGAGGTAGCTGCGAGCTCAATCTCTTTTCCTAATCTAAAGGATGTTGGCAATTTTGATATGCATTCAATTAATGCGCAAGAGGTATTACTTCCTAATTTAGAGACTGTTAGCGGTAGAATGAGAATTGGGAATAATGATAGTGGACCATTACCTACCTCGCATAAAAAACTTAAATATATATATATGCCTTCACTAAAATCTATCGGGCGTTCTTTTATAGTTAATTTTTGTTCGGCTCTTGAACATTTAGAAACAGGAGCATTACAAAGTGTTGGTGAAGATATAGATATAGTAGGAGGTTTATTTACAGATCTCTCCTTTATCTCCTCTTTAAAAAGCGTACCGGGATATCTTAGAGTTTATTCGGAACTCAAATCATTAGACGGATTTGCAATTGAATCAATCGGTACCGGACTATATCTCCAATTGGATGGTGTCAAATCATTAGAGCCACTTTCAATTCTTAAAAAAGTGAAAGTGATGTCAATATCACAAGGTGCTGAAATTAAATCTTTCAAAGGACTTGAGAATATCGACGTTCAGACACTTGAAGTTAAAGGTTTTTCGGCAGTTACATCAACAGAATATTTACCGATTAGAGATAATATGAATTTTCTTTCTATCTCCTATCTTGAAAATTTAACAGACTTAAAGGGATTGGAAAAAATCAAGACGATAGGTGTTTTAATGTTAGTTAGTTGCCCAAAAGTAACTGATATTGATGCTATTAGAGGTATTGAAAATATCGATGATCTTCATATCGTATTGATGGAAGGTATTGACGCATTACCTCAGTTTAAATTTACAAAAGCAAATAAAATAAGAGTATCAATGATGACAAAATTATCTGATATATCAGGTCTATCTTCGCTTACACAAGTCAGTTCTCTTCAAATAGATAATCTATTAGGGATCACGTCTTTAAAAGGACTAAACAATCTATCAAAAATAACTAACGGCGGAATTATTATAGGTAACTGTGTAAAAATAAAGACTTTAAATGAACTGTCAAATTTAAAAGAAATTGTTTTTGCTCAACAGAGTGATCAGATAGGTATAACGATGAATTCGGAACTCATTGACTATACAGGAGTTGCAGAATTACTTCTTAAATATTGGAATGATGGTGGTGGTAAAAATCCTCGTGTTTCTTTAAGGAGAAATAAATATAACCCCACTTACCAGCAACTCAAGGATGGCCAATATATTATGCCTTAATAGATATGTATTAATTGTATCAAGCGAAATACCTTAAAGGGTGGGATCTGCCGATAGAATTTGTAAGTTAGTTCTATCGGCAGATTCGGCTTTGGAGTAGGTCTCTTATAATCAGATTGATAATATGTGAGCTATCTTATACCAATTATGGTTTATTTCGTTGTGTCTACTGCAAGCCTCTGAAAATGGGGTAAATACAGTTTGGTTCTGCATCTGTCCAACCATAACTCCCGACTTGCCATTGAGGAGCGCATTTACAGCCTCGCACCCCAAAACACTTGCTAAAACCCTATCGTTACAAGAGGGGGACCCCCCCCTTTGTATGTGTCCTAATGTGGTTACACGAGCCTCATAATTTGGTAGCCTTTGTTTAACAATATTTGCTATATCTATTGCACTACCTAAGTCACCACCCTCAGCCACAATCACAATACCGGATGTTTTATTTTTCCTCCTTTCATATAGAAGATACTCACAAAGTTTATCGATAGATGTTGGTATTTCAGGGATAAGTGTTGCCTCTGCCCCTGTTGCTATTGCGGTATGGAGAGCAATAAAACCTGCATCTCTCCCCATTACCTCTACAAAAAAGACAAGATTATGACTATCAGCGGTATCACGCAATTTATCAATTGCAGAAACTGCTGTATTAATCGCAGTATCAAACCCTATTGTATAATCTGTCCCATAAATATCGTTATCAATTGTTCCGGGAATCCCCACAACAGGTAATCCGTACTCCTCATAAAGGAAATTTGCCCCTCTAAAAGAGCCATCTCCCCCTATCACAACAAGGGCGTCAATCCCAGCTTCTTGCATATTTTGATACGCTATAGCTCTATTCGCCTTCTCTTTAAACTCAGGACAACGAGATGATTTTAAAATTGTCCCACCTTGAGAAATAATTTTTGACACAGAGTGTGATTGCATACTCATAAAAGTTTTATTTATCAACCCTGTATAGCCTCTCACTATCCCTACAACCTCCTTCTCCCTAAAAATAGCAGTCCTCACAACCGCCCTTATCGCCGCATTCATACCAGGAGCATCCCCACCTGAGGTTAGTACCCCAATTCTATTAATTTTTTTCTTTTCCATCATATTTCCCTTACTTTAATGATCGCAGCAAAGATATGATTTTATACAATTATTTATACTTTTGTGCACCCATTTTAGGATGCATTTTATAATAAATTAGATCAATTTTATCTTTATATGAATATTGCTAATATCGAACTTGGAGAGAAACCACTTTTCCTCGCACCTATGGAGGATGTCACAGATGCCTCGTTTCGGTATATCTGCAAGGAATTCGGTGCCGATATGTTATACACCGAATTTGTCTCCTCAGATGGGTTGATCAGAGACATAAAAGGGTCTTTAGATAAATTGAAAATATATGACTATGAGCGTCCTATCGGAATTCAGATATATGGACATATCCCTGATGCGATGGTAGAATCTGCAATAAAAGTTGAGTCTGCAAACCCCGATGTTATTGATATTAATTTTGGATGTCCTGTGAATAAAATTGCAAAAAGGGGAGCTGGTTCGGGAATGATGAGAGAGCCTGACAAGATGGTTGAGATCACTCGGAGGGTTGTTGAGGCTGTCAAAATTCCTGTAACTGTTAAAACCAGACTCGGATGGGACGAAGATTCAAAAATTATAGTTGAGTTGGCTGAGAGGCTGCAAGATGTTGGTGTTTCGGCACTTACTATTCACGGAAGAACAAGAAGTCAGATGTATAGAGGAGAGGCTGACTGGAGTTTGATTGGGGCTGTTAAATCCAATCCAAGAATGAAGATCCCTATCATTGGTAATGGGGATATTCGCACCCCTATTGAGGCAAAAGAGGCTTTTGAAAAGTACGGAGTTGACGGGATAATGATAGGAAGGGCAAGCTTCGGTCACCCCTGGATATTTAAAGAGATACGATACTATTTGGAAAATGGAATTGAGCTCCCACAAATGACCGTTCCGGAAAGGGTATCTCTCGCCAAAGAACATCTTAGTAAGTCTATTGAAATAAAAGGTGAACGGGTGGGAGTGTTAGAGATGCGCCGTCACCTCTCTTGCTATTTCAAAGGGCTACCCGATTTTAAAGAGACGCGTCTTAAATTAGTCACCGAAAACAATCCTGATGAGGTGATTACATTGCTCAATTATATAGGTGAAAATTGGAAATCGTCTATCTAATTTTGTCACTTTAAATAAAATACCTATATTTGCACCCCCTTAGTAATAGGGGATCGCAACAAATTTAATGTATTAACTTAAAAATCAACAAAGTGGACACACAAAGTTACAAAACAGTGTCGGCTAACCCAAACACCGTTAATAAGGAATGGGTAGTGGTTGATGCCACCGATCAGATCGTAGGTAGGTTGGCTTCCAAAGTAGCAGTGATGCTTCGCGGGAAGAACAAGCCAAACTTCACTCCTCACGTGGACTGCGGTGATAACGTTATCGTTATCAATGCCGAGAAAGTTCGTTTCACAGGAAAGAAGATGTCTGTTAAAACGTATGTTCGTCACACCGGTTATCCCGGAGGACAACGTTTCGCAACCCCTAAAATTTTATTGGTTGACAAACCAACAGCCGTAGTTCAGGAAGCTGTAAAAGGTATGCTTCCTAAGACTCGTCTTGGGGCGGATCTTTTCCGCAATCTTTATGTTTATGAAGGTTCGGAACATCCCCACCAAGCACAATCACCAAAATTAATTAATTTAAACGAACAAAAGTAAACAGAGCATGGAATTAATCAACGCCCTTGGCAGACGTAAATCAGCAGTTGCTCGCGTTTATGTGAACACATCAGGTAAAGGCAACATTACCATTAACGAGCGCACCCTTGAAGAGTATTTTCAAGAAGAGGCTCTTCGTTATATTGTAAGACAGCCTCTTGACGTTACCGGAACCCTTTCTAAATTCGACATCAAAGTCAATCTTGACGGAGGTGGGATTAAAGGTCAGGCAGAAGCTCTTCGTTTGGCTATCTCTCGCGCACTTTGCGAAATAGACAAAGAGGCTTATCGTTCTGTACTTAAATCAAATGGATTCTTAACTCGCGATGCTCGCGAAGTTGAAAGAAAGAAACCAGGTCAACCCGGTGCACGCAGACGCTTCCAATTCAGTAAACGTTAGTATTTAACATTGATTTACAAATTATTGCACAAATAGGACCAAAACAACAGGACCCTTATCAGGCTACCAATTGTTTGTCCGTTTGCGGAAAATCTCGGGGACCGGATAGTCCGTTACTCCGAAATTAAAAAAGAGAACTCTTATTAAAGAGACAAAACAAAATTAAAATTTAGAAAAATGCCCAGAACAAATTTCCAAGACTTATTAGATGCAGGTGTTCACTTCGGTCACTTGAAGAGAAAATGGAATCCTAAAATGGCTCCCTATATTTTTATGGAGAAAAACGGAATTCATATTATCGACCTGCATAAGACTGTTGTAAAAATAGATGAGGCAGCTAATATGATGAAGCAACTTGCACGTGCAGGTCGCAGAGTCCTTTTTGTTGCCACAAAAAAACAGGCTAAAGACATTGTTGCAGAGTACGCACAATCTGTTAATATGCCTTATGTTACTGAGAGATGGCCAGGTGGAATGCTTACAAACTTCCCTACCATCCGTAAAGCCGTTAAGAAAATGAATACCATTGACAAGATGATTGCAGATGGTACTTTTGAAACTTTGGCAAAACGTGAACGCCTCCAAGTTACCCGTCAAAGGGCTAAACTTGAAAAGAACCTCGGCTCTATCGCCGATCTTAACAGACTTCCTTCAGCACTATTCGTAGTAGATGTTCAGAAAGAGATGAATGCCGTTAAAGAAGCTAATCGCCTAAATATTCCGGTTATCGCAGTGGTTGATACTTGTTGCGACCCTACACCGATTGATTATGTGATTCCGGCAAATGATGATGCAGCAAAATCGGTATCCCTTATCCTTCAAGCCGTTTGTGGTGCGATGAAAGAGGGACTTGAAGAGAGAAAACTCGAAAAAGATAAAGAAGCTGAAGAGAATAAAGAAGAGGGAGAAGTTTCTACAGGTAAAAAAATGCGCTCTCGTAGAAATTTTGGAGCAAAAGAGGAAGAGAACAAACCTTCAGAGGCTAAAAACGAATAAAATTTAAAAAAATGGAAATTAAAGCAGTAGATGTTGCGAAACTTCGCAAAATGACAGGTGCAGGAATGATGGACTGCAAAAACGCCCTAATTGATTCTGACGGAGATTTTGAGAGAGCTCAAGAGATCATCAGAGAAAAAGGTAAATTGGTAGCTGCAAAACGTGCAGATCGCGAAACCTCAGAAGGTTCTGTAATTGCAAAGATCAGCCCTGATCATAAGAAAGCAATTCTTGTATGCTTAGGTTGCGAAACAGACTTCGTAGCTAACAATGAAGAATTTGTAGCAATAGCTGAAAAAATAGCAGAAGGAGCCCTTGCAGCTTTCCCTGCAGATATGCCAGCACTTATGGCAACAAAAATGGGTGATGTAACCATCCAAGAGGCTGTAACCCAACAAACAGGAAAGACAGGTGAAAAACACGCTATTCCATTTTATAACAGAATGGAAGCACCTTTCATCGCTTCTTACATTCATATGAATCACAAAGTTGCAACAATCGTTGGTTTCAACAAAGAGGTATGCCCTGAAGTTGGAAAAGAGATTGCTATGCAAATAACTGCTATGAATCCTGTTTCAATCAGCAAAAATGATTGCCCTAAAGAGGTTATCGAAAAAGAGATGGAAATAGCTATTGAGAAAACAAAAGACGAGCAGATACACAAAGCGGTAGAAGCTGCTTTAAAAAAGGCTGGTTTCAATCTTTATATTGCTGAAAGCGAGGAGCATCTAAACGAAGGTATAATGAAAAAGATGATCACAGAGGCACAAGCGCAAGAGATTAGGGATATAAAAGTAAGAGTAGCTGCCGAGAAATCCGCTAACCTACCAGAGCAAATGATTCAAAATATTGCACAAGGTCGCTTAGCTAAATTCTTTAAAGAGAGTACATTAGAAGAGCAGGAATTCGTAAAGGTGGGTAAAATCTCTGTTGCTGAATACCTAAAATCAGTTGATCCTACCATTAAGGTTGTAAGTTTCTTTAGATTCTCACTTAACGACTAATTTCGTTTTTTAAATAAAACTACCCAAAGAGGGCGATTCAACTAATCGCTCTCTTTTTTTTTAAAATAATTGTTAATAATTTGGTTTATAATATAAACTACTTTATATTTGCAGAAAATTTATTATAAAAACAATTAAAATTATTATGGAAGACATTAAATTAAACGAAAAAGAGAGTTTTGAACTTATCGCTCGTATGATTCAGAACACACAGAACAAATTGAGTAAAGGGCAAGGCAACTATTTCCTTATTTGGGGTTATGTTACTCTATTGACCACAATAGGAGTTTTCCTTACCACCACATTTACAGGTGACTATAGATGGAATTTTTTGTGGTTTGCAATTCCGGTAATTGGCTACCCCCTATTTTTCATCAATAGGAGAAATAATCCAAAAGGGATTGTTACTTATCTTGATCAGATTATCGGTTATATCTGGATTACATTTGGGGTTGTGGTATTACTATTTAGCATTATATCAATAACACAGTTAGCACATATCAATATATTGCTGATTATATTATTGTTAGGAGGAATGGGATGCACCCTTACCGGGCTAATTATCAAATTTCCATACTGCATTTTTGCAGGTTTTCTAACCCTTGTGCTCTCTATCTCAATATTATTTGTGAACAGCTATTATTATTATTATCTTGTGATGAGTATTGCATTTATAGTTATGATGATAATACCAGGGCATATACTTAATTATAAAGGGAGAAAACAATGTTTAAAGAATTAGATCCCCTTTTACATTCAGAATTGAGACTTGCGATAATATCAATATTAGCCTCCTCCAAGAGTGCAGATTTCAACTCTATAAAAGAGGAGACGAAGGCAACATCAGGGAACATCAGTGTTCAATTAGAGAAATTATCTCAAGCCGGGTATATTGAAGTAAAAAAAGGGTTTAAGGGGAAAATGCCAAATACCACTTGTTCAATTACCAATAAAGGAATGGAGGCCCTCACCGAATATATTGAGGCGCTAAAGAGCTACTTAGGAAGAATATAGTCAGAAAAGCAATAAAAGAGGATAACTAATTATATTTTAGTTATCCTCTTTTATTGCTTCTTTCTCAAAGGAAAGTGTATCCGGGCAAGGTATTATTTAATAACTCCAAGCTCTTTTCCTATTTTGGTAAATGCCTCGATACATTTATCCAAATGTACCCTTTCGTGTCCGGCAGAAATCTGTACTCTGATGCGTGCCAGATCTTTAGGAACTACCGGATAATAAAAACCGGTCACATAAATACCCTCTTCCAAAAGACGAGAAGCCATCTCTTGTGAGAGTTTTGCATCATAAAGCATAACTGCACAAATAGCAGATTGAGTAGGTTTTATATCAAAACCAGCTTTTTTCATCTTCGCAACAAAGTAATTTGTGTTGTCGTGAAGTTTGTCTTGAAGTTCGTTTGTCTCAGTCATCATCTCAAACATCCTAATACCGGCAGCCGCAATCATAGGGGGGATAGAATTTGAGAAAAGATATGGACGAGAACGTTGACGAAGCATAGAAATAATCTCTTTCTTACCTGTTGTAAATCCACCAATTGCTCCGCCGAATGCCTTACCTAATGTTCCTGTGATGATCTCCACTTTACCACGAAGGTTGAATTGTTCTGTAGTTCCACGACCGGTCATACCGACAACCCCTGCAGAGTGCGATTCATCAACCATAACCATAGCGTTATATCTATTTGCCAACTCATAAATTTTATCAAGGGGGGCAACATTACCATCCATTGAGAAAACTCCGTCTGTAACTATAAGGCGATGACGTTGAGCCTGTGCAAGTTTTAAGCAATTTTCCAACTCTTCCATATTAGCATTCGGATAACGATACCTTTGTGCTTTACAAAGACGTACCCCATCAATAATCGAAGCATGATTCAATGAGTCTGAGATAATAGCATCATTATCATCAAGAAGAGGCTCGAAAACTCCACCATTTGCATCAAAGCAAGCAGCATATAAAATAGTATCTTCTGTCCCAAAAAACTCTGCAATTTTTGCTTCAAGTTGTTTATGAAGGTCTCCTGTTCCACAAATAAAACGGACACTTGACATTCCATATCCATGAGTATCCAGCGCATTTTTTGCAGCTTTTATCAATTCTTTGTTATCCGAAAGGCCAAGGTAATTATTTGCACAGAAGTTTAACACCTCTTTACCTGTACTTACCGTAATGGCAGCCCTTTGAGGGGAAGTAATAATTCTTTCGTTCTTGTAGAGTCCGGCATCTTCGATGCCCTTCAACTCATTTTGAAGGTATGATTGAAAATCTTTATACATAATAGATATTTTTTTAACATTGCAAAGATAGCATCTTTTCATTTCATAAGATTGTATCTTTGCATTATGATAGATTTTAATACACTCATTGACCGCTCAAATAGTCATACGGTCAAATACGATCTTCTAAAGCACCTCTTTGGAAGAGAAGACTTACTCCCATTTTGGGTTGCCGATATGGAATTTCAATCGGCTCAATGCATTCAAGATTCCTTAAGAAAAATAGTTGACAATGGAAATTATGGTTACAATATTGAACCACGCGAACTCAATAAGTCGATAATTAATTGGCTTGAGACCATTCAGGGATGGAAAATAGAGGACAAATGGCTCACATACATCCCCGGCATTTTCAGAGGAATCAGTTATGCTCTTCATCACTTCACAAAAGAAGGGGACAAAATACTCGTACAAACACCTATCTATCACCCATTTATATTGATCCCTAAAGACAATAACAGGGAATTGGTATTAAATCCTCTGAAACGAAAAGAGAACTCCCCTCCATTTGAAAAAGCCTCAAATTTCTACTCTATTGATTTTGAAAATCTTAAAGAAGTCACAAAGGATGGCGATGTAAAAATGATGATCTTCTGCAACCCTCATAATCCCTCAGGAATAAGATGGAGTAGGGAGCAATTAATAGAACTTGCAGAGATCTGTTACGAAAGGGGGATTATTGTTATTTCTGATGAGATTCATTCAGACCTTCACCTTTGGGGAAACAAACATATCCCATTTGCATCGGTTTCAGAAAAGGCAGCACAGATAAGCATAACTTTCGGAGCTCCTTCCAAAACCTTTAATATTCCGGGACTTGCAAGCTCTTTTGCAATTATTCCAAATCCCAAACTCAGAGATTCGTTCTACAAATGGCTAAGCCTCAACGAATACAATGTCCCTTTAATATGGGCATCTATGGCAACGATAGCCGCTTACAATGAGGGAAATCAATGGAGAGAGGAGTGTATTAAATATATTGAACGAAATATTTTGTTTGTAAATGAATTCTTTATAAACCATCTCCCTTCAATAAAAGTTGTTCGTCCGGAAGCATCATATCTTGTATGGTTAGATTGCAGAGAGCTCTCCTGTTCATTGCCAATCTTATCAAACCCGGCAAAGATCAAAGACTTTGCTAACTTACAAAACAAATACACCTTTTCCACCCCTCAACAAAAAGGGTTGATAGATTTCTTTGTAAACAAAGGACGTATAGCTTTAAGTGACGGAACCATATTCGGTCCCGGTGGAGACGGCTTTATGAGACTCAATGTTGCCTGTCCACAAGAGATGTTGTCAGAAGGGCTTAACAGATTGCTATAATCGGTCTCAATCAGAGTCTTAACCGACCTCAACGAATAGAATAATAAAAGATCCCCACCTTCTCTGCACTGATGAGTGGGGATCCAAACTTAACCTAAGTAAAAACTATTTCATTTATTTGACTATAACTTCTAATAAAGGTTTAATTAAAATTATAAATAAAATTAAAATTATTTACCCAGTCTATATTTGAATATTTGAAATTGTTTTTGAATTGGTGGTAGATAGGTTTTTGTATTATTACTTCAGTATTATTTCCTATATGTAGATTTACCCTGCTTTTATACTCTTTATAGGGGTGATCTCTCTCATACACAATCGGATCAAGTATTAAAGTATCCCCTTTAAGAGAGAAGAAACCAATTTCAGAAAAAGAGTTGAATTCTTTCAAAGAAACATTGTCGTGGATTATATTTGTTTTAGCAACTAATTCATTTGCAGCTTCATCATTTCTATATAAATTTACCTCAGGATAATATATAAATTTAGCTGCATTCTTTTTAGAATCATCTAAAAAGAACATATCGAAATCATCTTCATCGGCATCTATAACCACTTTTGAATCTCCCCACTTATCCAATTGGGCATACTCAATATAAAGAGTGTCTTTCGGAATAGATAGCGGTGCTTTCGTTACACATTCCTCAGTATTAATAAAACGCATTGAGTTTGAAATAACTATAAAAGCAACACCGATCACAGATAAAAACCATAAGATAAAAATTATAAGTCCCGGTTTCCACTTTGGAGATTTAAAATTGAACAACATCACTATCCCCGCATATAAAAGTCCAATGAATGGCAATATGACTGAAATCTTTAATAACCACAATCCGGCTACCCCACCAAAGAATATAGAGTACATATTAGAAACAGATGATGAGAATGAATAACCGAGTATCTCAAAACCAAAGAATGATATTACGGCTATTGCCAATCCTGACAAACCTATAATGGTGAAAATAAAGCCAATAAATATTTCAATTACACGAGCTATATTTTTCCATATATCTGAAGAATAAGAGTCGTTAGCCATCTTCATAGCCCCCTTCTCGAAATTCTTCATACCGTTGTTGATATTCTTTTGAATATCCTGAATAGAAGGGGATTCACCACGCATAGCACACCTTTGTTCTGTCGTATTTGCAGCAGGGACTACAATCCATAAAACTATATAGAGGATTGCGAAAAATGAGCCCCCGAAATGCCAATGGAAAATTGAAAATCCTATAAACAGAATTACAAACAAAACCCTAAACAACAAAGCATCTCTATTAAAAAATGCAGCTAAACCACCACAGACACCTCCGAAAACTTTATTTAAAGGATCTCTATACAATTTCTTCACCTTACCCTCATTTTCCTGTGTTCTGTTTTCACCCTCTTCTTGATCTATATCCTCAGCCTTTCCAAGAACAGCAATAATCTCCTTTATAACATCAGAAGTAACTACACTCTCTTTTCCACCCCTCTCGTAAAGCAATTCTGCAATTCTCTCCTCAATCCCGTCAATAATCTCGTCACCACTCTGTTTGTTTTTGTAATGTTTAGATAAATCGGCAAGATATTCATTCAAAATCAAATGAGCATCCTCTGCAATGGTAAATGCAATATTTCCAATACTTACTTTTACAACTTTTTTCATAATTATTCGTTCTTTATTAAATTAATGGTTTCAACTACTTCTTTCCAAGCAAGATCCATCTCCTCCAATGCACTTTTTCCCTTATCTGTAATAGAATAATACTTCCTCGGCGGACCTTGTGGAGATTCCTCCCAACGATAACTCAATAATCCTTGGTTTTTTTGTCTTATCAACAATGGATAGAGTGTCCCCTCCACAACTATCATATTTGCGTCTTTCAACTCGTTTATGAGAGACGAGGCATAAGAGTCTTTCTTATTGAGGATGCTCAAGATGCAATATTCAAGGATACCCTTTCGCATCTGAGATTTAACATTATCAACATTATTTATAATTTCCATACTATTTACTTATTTGTTGTTTGAATATCTTCTCATATTTTCAATAGTCACAGGCAAACCACGCATCTGGCACTTATTGGCAGCAGTTTTTGCTAACGGAGTAACTATCCAGAAAATAACATATAGCCAGAAACCAAGCGAGCCACATAGCAATGCAATAAGGAAAACTATCCTAATAATCATTATTTCTATGTCAAAATAGGCTGCAAAACCACTACAAACACCCCCAATAACTTTGTTGTCGGGATCTCTGAACAAAGTTTTAGTTGGGCGTTCATTGTTTTTAAAATTATCAAAGTCAGCTTGATTGTAAAATTCCTTATCCCAATCAACGCCATCCGGCATTCCCAATTGGGAAATAATTTTATTTACCATAACAAGGTTTACCACATTTCGAGTAGGAGTAATAAATTCAGAAAGCAATTCTGCGATTCTGATTTCGAGATCGTCCATTACCTCTTTTGTTTGATAACCCATTTTGGTTTTACGGCGGAAGATGTCAAGATATTGACTCAATTTTTGATATGCATCTTCATCAATCACAAAACTTTTTCCACCAATACCTACATTTAAAACATTTTTCATTTTTTTGTTTATTAAAAGTTTATAAAATAATTTGATCTTTTTTTTTCGCAATACTTATAAATATTTAGTATTTATTTATTCAATCAATATTGCACTGCAAATATAAATACATTTTTTAATACATTGTATCACATAGTATTATTTTTTTGCAAAAAAATAGCCCATTACAATGTAATGGGCTGATATTCAGTAAGAAAATTTTTATCCCTTTAATTACTATTTTGCGGCTTCAGGTTGTTCTTGAGTTGCATCAGGTGTTGTTGTCCCCTCTTGAGGAAGTGTAGGAAACTCTGGCTGTCCTTGTTGAGGTGCTGTTTGTTCAAGCCTTTGCTGGATGGAACTCTCCCCTCCTGTCGCCCTTGAAGAGATAAAGGCTGTGGCAAGAACACATAAAACCAAAATGGTAATAGCCAAGCCCCAAGTAGCTTTTTCCAAAAAGTCTGCTGTTTGACGGACTCCAAAAGTCTGATTACCTGTTGCAAAATTGGCTGCAAGTCCACCACCTTTTGAATTTTGAACCAATACTACAATGGTCAAAAGGATGCTCGCAATTATAATTAAAATCGAAATCGCTGTGTACATATATTATAAGTGTTTCTTAATTTCTTCAATAAGGGATGCAAAGTAAGTACTTTTTTCCGGATATAACAAAATTAGTTTTGAATAGACATCAATAGATTTTTTGTAAAGCCCCTGCTGAGAATAAATTTTGGCAAGTGTCTCTGTATAATAATTTTCATCATCAAAATCTAAAGTAAAATCATCTTCTTGAAGATTGTTTTTATCATCCTCATTTGGGACCGCTGTACCGAACCTCTCCAAAGTTGTTTTGCCATCAGACTGTAGCGACTGTAAATCCTCTCTGCTGAAATAATCTCCCCCTATAATGTGAATCTCTTTTTTAACAACAGGCTCTGGTTCAATCTCATAAGTAATCTCTTCAACCGGATCGAGAGAGATACTTTCGGGTTGAGTGTCATCCAAAGTGAAAACTTTATCTATTATATCATTCTCAATAGCTTTATCTTCTAAATGCCCGATTTTCTTTTCCCTCTCAACTTCAATCTTTTGCCCCTCCTTAAGCAGCCCCTCCCGAGAGAATACATATACAGAAGCCCTTTTCAACCCCTCCATCCGATACTCTTCACCCAAAGAGGTCATCCTTAGAAAAAACTCTCTCCTTGCAAGTGAAAACCAAGGATATAGCTTCAGGACTTTATCGAGTTCTGAAATGGAAAGTTTTGACAATTCTTTAACCGCTTCTACCATATTACTACCAATTTGCTACCGTTGCATTAAAAATTTCATCAACTATTTTCTCTATAATCTCATCACAAAGTGTCGATTCTACGGAGTCTAACGAATTCATAGAGTCATAATCAGCATACGCAGAGAAAGATTTTTCGAAATCCTCTTCCGGATGGAGTTTATTTGTATAATACACCTTAACAACTACTGTCAAACGGTTTTTTGATGCGACCTCTTCTGCTGTTACCGCAATTGGCTGAGTGTCATAAGAGACTATCTCACCTGACACATTTAGATCACCAACATCTGTGGTTAGTTCCAATTTTGTAAGTTTGCGGTATTTATCGATCAATGCCTCTGTAAGGGAATTACTTAAAGCCGGGTTTATTTTTAGGGCTTTGTTTACAAAATACTCAACCGCACAACTCTTCACATCAGGCTGAATGGATGTTCCTGAGAACGAATATATTCCACACCCTCCTAATAAAATAGAAAACAGACCTAATGTGATTAATATTTTTGCTCCCCCTTTAACCATATTTATTCAGTAATATTAAGCTCCTTTATCTTCCTATATAGTGTTCTCTCCGAAATCCCCAACTCCTCAGCAGCGGATTTTCTCCTCCCTTCGTGCTTCTCCAATGCCTTCCTAATAAGGTCTGCATTTACATCTTGGATGGACAAAGCAGAGGGTTTTTCAATAGAGGGGGCATCAACGACCTCTGACGGAGCATCGGTAATGCTATCTTGAAACTCTCTATTTATGTGAACTTGTTGCGATGGGGCATTAGCAATAGTTGTTTTCAACTCATCAACCTCCCTTCGTAGCTGAAATAATATCTTGAAAATAATATCTCTATCTGTTAAACCATCCCCACCTACAGAGGTAGCGTCATTTTTACGAACAGGGAGATTATTTGGACCCTCTTGAGGTAAATATTTAATCAATGTTTCAGGAGCAATAGCTCTGTTATGTTCAAGAACAGATATTTGCTCAGCAACATTTTTCAGTTGTCGCACATTTCCTGGCCATCTGTATGACTCCAAAACACCCCTTGCCCCATCACTCAATTTGATAGCAGGCATTTTATATTTGTCTGCAAAATCAAGAGAAAACTTTGTGAATAGAAGATGAATATCTTGCTTACGCTCACGTAAAGGGGGAATAAAAATAGGAACCGCATTTAACCTATAATAGAGATCCTCTCTGAATTTTCCGGAATGGATAGAGTGTAGAAAATTAATGTTTGACGCCGCAATTACCCTAACATCAGTCCTTTGGGATTTTGATGATCCCACCCTTAAAAACTCTCCGCTCTCAAGTACTCTCAATAGGCGAACCTGAGTTGAAAGGGGCAACTCCCCAACCTCATCTAAAAAAATGGTACCTCCATTGGCAACCTCAAAATACCCTTTACGTGCCTCGTTTGCACCTGTAAAAGAGCCTTTTTCGTGTCCGAATAGTTCAGAATCGATGGTCCCCTCCGGAATAGCTCCGCAGTTTATGGCAATGTAATTATTGTGCTTCCTTGGGCTGAATGCGTGTATAATTTGAGGTATAACCTCCTTACCAACACCACTTTCCCCTGTGATCAAAACAGAGAGATCGGTACTTGCTATTTGAATAGCAGTATCCAACGCTCCATTTAATCTCGGATCGTCCCCTATGATTCCAAATCTATTTTTTACATCACTTAAATCCATAGTTTGCAAAGTTAGATAATTTTAATTCTTATTTAACATTTTTGATTACATTTGTGTTATGAGAACATTAGCTATAATTCCTTCAAGATATTCATCTTCACGATTTCCAGGTAAACCTCTGGCGGATATTTGTGGGAAATGTATGATTCAATTAGTTTACGAGCAAAGTAAAAAAGCCTTTAAAAATGTTTGTGTAGCCACTGATGATGAGCGTATTTATAACAAGGTTAAAGAGTTTGATGGAGAGGTCATTATGACATCTGTGTCTCACAAAAGCGGCACAGATAGATGTTATGAGGCCTATATCAAATATTGTAAACTCTATCCCGAAAAAAGTTTCGACCTTGTGATGAATATTCAAGGTGACGAACCCCTTATCGATCCTGATCAACTTTTGTCTCTCGAAAATGCCTTTAAGGACAAAAATGTTAAAATCGGGACAATGGCAAAAGAGATAACTTCCTATTCAGAATTATTTTGCAAAAACACCCCGAAATTGGTCGTCGACAAGGCAGGTTTTGCCCTCTATTTCAGCAGAAGCACTATCCCCTATCTGAGGGATATAAACGAAGCAGATTGGAAAAGTTACTTCCATTTCCTCAAGCACATAGGACTTTATGCCTATAGGCCTGAGGTACTTGAGCAGATTTGCGAAATGGAACAAACATCACTTGAAATAGCGGAAAATTTAGAACAACTTCGATGGCTTGAAAATGGTCTTAAAATAAAAGTAATTCTCACAAAATGCAATTCTTTCTCAATTGATACTCCAATAGACCTGGAAAGGCTCATTGAGTATCTAAGAAAAAACTGTAAAAAATAGAGAGATTTCTCAAAATAATATTACATTTGCACGTATTATAGTTAAGTTTGAGTATAATATATTAATAAACAAATACATATTTTATGATGAAAAAAGTTTTAAAAAAGATTTCATTATTCGCTTTGATAGGATTAATTATCCCTTCTTGCGGAAATCCTGCTAAAATGGCAGAAAGTGCAGATAAGGTTTCTATGACTTGTGAACCTCAAGTTCTTGAAGTAGTTGCAGGTAAGATTAATGCTAATATTACCGTAGTATTCCCTAACGATTTCTTCCACCCGAAAGCTGTTGTTGAGGCTATTCCTGTATTGGTTTATAATGGTGGCGAAGTTGCATTGGATCCAATTATGCTACAAGGTGAGAAAGTTACAGAAAATTATACTGTTGTACCTAAAACAGGTGCTACTATTAACAAATCTCTCTCTTTTGACTATGTTGAAGGGATGGAACAATCTCGTTTAGAGGTTCGTATGACAGTGATTTACAAAGATAAGAGGACACCTTTTGTTTCCCCTTATAAGATCGCTGACGGTGCAAACACAACATATATGCTTGTTAAGAAAAACGGAGCTCTTGCTTATACAAAAGATGCTTATCAAGCTGTTATTCCTGAACAAGGAGAAGCTCAAATTCTTTATCTAATCAATAGCGCAACTGTTCGTCCTACTCAATTGAAGAGCGAAGAGATTAAGGCTTTCCAAGATTTCTTAACAAAAGTTAAAGCTGACGAGCGCAGAACTATTAAGAATACCGAGGTTGTAGCTTATGCTTCACCAGATGGAAAAGAAGATTTCAATGCTGAACTCTCTGCAAAAAGGGCTGAGACTGCAAATAAAGCATTTGAAAAAGATATCAATAATAAGAAAGTTGCTGTAAACACAACTATCGATACAAGACATATCAACGAAGACTGGGACGGTTTCCAAGAATTAGTTCAAGCTTCTAACATTCAAGACAAAGAGCTTATTCTTCGCGTTCTTGAAATGTACAGTGATCCTATGGTTCGCGAGAGAGAGATCAAAAATATGTCTCAGGTTTACACTACTCTTGCTAAAGAGATCCTTCCTCAATTGCGTCGTGCAAGATTTATTACAAATATCGAATTTACAAACTACACTGACCAAGAGCTTTTAACATTGGTTAATGATAATATCGAAATTCTTGATGAAGAGGCACTTCTTCACGCTGCTTCACTTGTTAAAGAAAACGACTCTAAGGTACTTGTTTACAAAAAAGCTGTTGATAAATATGCAAGCGATCGCGCTAAATTGAACCTCGCTGTTACTTACCTAAATATGGATAAAAACGCTGAAGGCGAAACCGCTCTTAATGGGGTTACAAACAAAGATGCATACTACTACAACACTTTAGGTGTTATTGCTCTTCGTAAAGGAAACGACAGTGATGCAGCTGCTGCTTTTGCAAAATCAAATCTTAAAGAGGCTAAATATAATCTTGCTACAATAGATATTACAAATGGTAAATACAACGAAGCTGTAAGCAAACTTTCAGGAGCAGGTACATTTAACGAGGCTCTTGCTAATATCCTTGTAAATAAATTGGATGCTGCTTCATCTATCTTAGGCGATGCTCAATGCCCTTGCAAAAACTACTTGAAAGCTATCATAGCTGCTCGTCAAGGTAAAGTTGATGCTGCTAAAGCTGCCCTTGCAATTGCAAGTAAAGAAGAGAAAATGGCTAAACGCGCTCAAACAGATATCGAATTTGCTAAAATCAAATAGTATCTGAAGCTAAAATTGTATTAGTTATAAAAAGAGAGGGCAACCAAAAATTTGGTTGCCCTCTTTCATTTTCAAAAGTTAGTAATTAATCTAATTTCAGTACCGCCATAAATGCCGATTGAGGTACCTCTACATTACCCACTTGACGCATCCGTTTCTTCCCTTTTTTCTGTTTTTCAAGTAGTTTGCGCTTACGAGATATGTCACCTCCGTAACACTTTGCAATAACATCTTTTCGTACAGCCTTAACTGTCTCTCTTGCTATGATTTTAGCACCTATTGCTGCTTGGATTGCTATCTCAAATTGCTGCCTCGGGATAAGATCTTTAAGCTTTTCACACATTTTGCGTCCAAACTCATAAGCCCTTTCACGATGAATAAGAGATGAAAGTGCATCTACCTGTTCTCCATTGAGCAATATATCCAACTTAACAAGATCTGCCCTTTGGTACCCAATGATATGGTAGTCGAAAGAGGCATATCCGCGCGAAATAGATTTGAGCTTGTCGTAAAAATCAAAAACAATCTCAGCAAGAGGCATATCATAATTGAGCTCAACTCTATCTGAGGTCAAAAAATGTTGACCTTTGAGAACACCTCGTTTATCGAGACAGAGTTTCATTATCTGTCCGAAATACTCACTCTTCGATATTATTTGAGCCCTGATATATGGCTCCTCTATATAGTCAATAAGTGTAAGGGGGGGAAGACCGGATGGATTATGAACATCTACTATCTCCTTTTGTGTGGTATATACCTTATAGGAGACGTTGGGAACAGTGGTGATAACATCCATATCGAACTCTCGATAGAGACGCTCCTGCATAATCTCAAGATGGAGCAGTCCGAGGAAGCCGCATCTGAAACCAAATCCAAGGGCGAGGGAAGCCTCAGGTTCAAAAACCAAAGAGGCATCGTTGAGTCTTAATTTCTCAAGAGATGCCCTAAGATCTTCATATTCATCTGTTTCTACTGGATATACCCCTGCAAAAAGCATTGGTTTGACCTCTTCAAAACCGGCGATCGAATTTGCACAAGGATTCTCTACGTGTGTAATCGTATCACCCACTTTCACCTCAACTGCTGTTTTAATCCCTGAAATTATATACCCTACATTCCCGGTTGTTACCTCTTTGGTGGGGCACATTTTCAGACTAAGATACCCAACTTCATCTGCCTCATACTCTTTGCCCGTATTAAAAAATTTCACCTTATCCCCCTGTCTGAGGAGACCATTCACAACCTTAAAGTAGGCAATTATTCCCCTAAACGGGTTAAATACCGAATCGAAAATAAGTGCTTGTAAAGGTGCGTTTTCGTCCCCCTTTGGTGCCGGAAACTTCTCCACTATTGCCTCAAGTATCTCAGGTATCCCCTTCCCGGTTTTTGCACTCGCAAGAAGAATATCCGATTTATCGCAACCGATAAGGTCTATGATCTGATCGCTTACCACCTCAACCATAGCCGCATCCATATCTATTTTATTTAAAACAGGTATGATTTCAAGATCGTGATTTATAGCAAGGTATAAGTTTGATATAGTCTGCGCTTGGATTCCTTGAGAAGCATCTACAACTAAAAGTGCCCCTTCACAAGAGGCTATTGCTCTTGATACTTCATAAGAAAAATCGACGTGTCCCGGAGTATCCAACAGGTTGAGTGTATATTGCTCCCCTTTATAATTATATTGCATCTGGATAGCGTGACTCTTAATCGTTATCCCTTTCTCTTTCTCAAGATCCATTGAGTCAAGCACCTGATTCTCCATATCACGCTCGCTAACAGTGTGAGTATATTCCAACAATCTGTCTGCTAATGTACTTTTTCCGTGATCAATATGAGCGATGATGCAAAAATTCCTTATGTGTTTCATCCGTTTGATTAAATATTTCCGAAATTTGATATTTAGGCGCAAATATACATTACTTTTTGATTTTCTTTAAATTCATATTACCTTAGCATCACAATAAAAACCTCTATATGTCAAATACTGAACAACTAAAAAAGACAGCTTCTCAAATTAGAAGAGATATTATAAGAATGGTAACAAAAGCTCAATCAGGTCACCCGGGGGGTTCATTGAGTAGTACAGATATTGTAACAGCACTTTTTTTTGATGTTATGAAACACTCCCCAAAGGGGTGGGATCGAAAAGGGATTGGAAACGATATGTTTTTTTTATCTGCAGGCCATATGTCGCCCCTTTTTTATAGTGCACTCGCACGGAGCGGTTATTTTCCAATTTCCGATTTAGCCACTTTTAGACAATATGGATCTAAACTACAAGGTCATCCATCTGTTGATAAAGGATTGCCCGGGGTTTATGAGGCGTCAGGCTCATTGGGACAAGGGCTCTCCGTTGCAATAGGTGCTGCACTTGGTAAAAGGGTAAATAAAGAGTCCAATTTCGTTTATGTACTTCTTGGTGATGGGGAATGTGAAGAGGGACAAGTATGGGAAGCAGCTCTATTTGGAGCACAACATAAGGTTGACAATATTATCGCAATGGTAGATATGAATGGGCAACAAATTGATGGATCTGTTGATTCTGTTATTAGTCTTGGTGATCTCAAGGGAAAATGGCAAAAATTCGGTTGGGAGTGCATTATTGCTCAAGGAAACGATATGGAGTGTGTCCTCAATGCCTTTAAAGAGGCTAAATCGCTTACCGGAAAAGGGAAGCCTGTAATGATTCTTTTCAAAACAGAGATGGGATATGGTGTCGATTTTATGGTAGGTACACATAAGTGGCACGGTAAGGCTCCCTCAAAAGAGCAGTGCGAAACAGCTATGACACAGCTTGAAGAGACTCTCGGAGATTTCTAATTTATACCAACTTTAAAAAATCGAAAATAATAATATGAATTTCACAAATACAGGAAATAAAGACACCCGATCAGGCTTTGGTGCCGGTTTAACAGAATTGGGAAGAAACAACCCGGATGTAGTTGCGTTGTGCGCCGATCTTATCGGTTCACTAAAAATGGATGACTTCGTAAAAGAGCATCCCGATAGATTTTTTCAATGTGGAATAGCTGAGGCCAATATGATTGGGGTAGCGGCAGGTCTCTCACTCAACGGGAAAATTCCATTTGCAGGATCTTTTGCAAATTTTGTAACGGCGAGGGTCTATGACCAGATAAGACAAAGTGTTTCATACAGTAATACAAATGTTAAGATATGTGCTTCTCACGCAGGTATTACCCTCGGAGAGGATGGGGCGACACATCAGACAATGGAAGATATAGGACTTATGAGAATGTTGCCGGGAATGGTTGTAATAAATCCTTGTGACTATAACCAAACTAAAGCGGCGACTATTGCGGCAGCAAATTACTATGGCCCTGTTTATTTGAGATTTGGCAGACCTTCTGTTCCAAATTTTACCCCAGAAAATCAAAAATTCGAGATTGGTAAAGCTCTTAACCTTATAGAGGGGAGTGATGTAACCATCTTTGCAACAGGACATTTAGTTTGGGAATCCATCCTCGCAGCAGAAATTTTAAAAAGAGAGGGCATCTCTGTTGAATTGATTAATATTCACACTATAAAGCCACTTGATGAGACTGCTGTGCTAAATTCCGTTTCAAAAACAAAATGTGCTGTTTGTGCAGAAGAGCATCTGGTTGCAGGGGGATTAGGCGAATTAATCTCCGGTCTATTTGCAAGAAACACCCCTTACCCAATAGAATTTATCTCTGTTGATAATAAATTTGGCCAAAGCGGAACCCCTTCAGAGCTGATGAAAGCGTACGGTTTGGACTCAGAGCATATTGTAATAGCTGCTAAAAGGGCCATTAGTAGAAAGAGGTAGAAATGGAGGATAAAGAAATTCTGGATATTTATCGCGAAGGGGGCAAAGAAGATTATGCCTTTAATTTGATCGTGCGTAAATATTCCGAGCGACTTTATTGGCATATTAGAAAATTGGTGAACGATCACGATGAAGCTAACGATTTGGTTCAAAATACTTTGGTAAAAGCATGGAGATATCTTCCCGATTTTAGAGAGGAGGCGAAGCTTTATACTTGGCTATATAGAATAGCGACAAACGAGACTCTTACTTTTATGAGAAAGGAGAAACTTAGAAATGTATTCTCCTTGACCGATTATGAATCCGTTTTATCTAACAAGCTTGAAGCTGACCCCTATTTTAATGGCGATAGTATTCAAAAAGAGTTGTTTAAGGCTATCCGTAAGTTACCTCCAAAACAAAGAACAGTTTTTAATTTAAAGTATTTTGAAGAGATGAAATATGAGGAAATATCAGAGATTTTGGGGGGAAGTGTAGGCTCATTAAAAGCATCATATCATCACGCATATATAAAAATTCAGGCAAGTTTGGAAAAAAATAATTAATCCTTTTAATTAAAGATAAGTCTAACTATATGGAAATGACCAATAATAAGATTTTACTAATGACATTTATATAAAATTATGACACTTGAAAATAAAATACATAATAGGAGTTTAGATAATTCAAGGCTTAAAGAAAATCCATTTTCGATGCCTGAGGGTTATTTGACAACTCTTGAGAACGATATTCACGAAAAGATACACAAGCCCGAAAAATATGTATCTCCTTTTATCGCTCAGACCAAATCTTATGCAATGCTTGCCCTCTCATTCGTAATTATTTTAGGAATAGGGTATGGAGTATTCTCTATCTCATCAAAATTAACCAACTCTTCCCCTGCTGAAAACTCAGGTGTTGTTGCCCTTATAGAAGACGGCTATGTCAATAGTCATTTTATTGAGTATCTTTACGATGAAATAGATTTAAGTGGCACTTTCGATAGTCCTGCAGAACAAAATTCAGATCAAGTGTCAGAAAGAGAATTAATGGAATACTATGGAATAGTCGTACCAAACGATCTTAACCAAGCTAAATCATATAAAAACAATGAGTAATTTTTTAAAAATTTTCTGTCCTTTTCTACTGTTTATGTCGCTCTCTGTTTCGGCTCAGGACAAAGACACTAAAAACAGAAGAGAACAGATTGAGAATGCTAAAATCTCTTTTTTTACTTCTGAAATTGGTCTGACCCCGGAAGAGTCGAGACTATTTTGGCCTATCTATAATAAGTTTTCTGAAGATATAATGCAAGCTCATCTCAACACAAGAGAGAGCTACAAGGATATTAAAAAAGCGTTAGAAGAAAACTCTTTATCAGATATTGAAATGAAAAAAATGGTTATCAAATATCTTGATAATTTTGAACGAGAAGGACAACTTCAAAAATTATATATGTCCGAATTTTTCAAAGTTCTCTCTGCAAATAAAGTAGCAAAATTGTATGTTGCTGAAGAGGCATTTAGAATGACGATGATTAAAAAATGGAGAGATGAGAGTCGAAGTGCTTCAAGTAATAACAACAAAGATTTCCACAACAACAAAAATATGGGAGACAGCCCCTATTTAGATTTTGTTCACCAATGATAAAAGCGATAGGAATTGAAAAAAATTTTGGGCAGTTAAAGGTTCTAAAAGGTATTGACTTTGAAGTTCGTCCATCAGAAGTGGTCTCTATAGTAGGGGCAAGCGGAGCAGGTAAGTCCACTCTCCTGCAAATACTTGGATCACTCTCAAAACCTGATTCCGGCACTGTGAATATTGATGGCACCGATATTTTTTCTCTCTCCCATAACGATATTTCTGACTTTAGAAATCGTAAGATTGGTTTTGTTTTCCAATTTCACCATCTTCTCCCCGAATTTACTGCTTTAGAAAACGTTATGATCCCTGCGCTCATTGCAAAAGAGAACAGTTTGTCCTCCAAGAAAAGGGCAGTTTCTCTCCTGACTGAATTAGGCCTTGGGGAAAGGATCGAACACAAGCCTTCAGAACTTTCGGGTGGAGAACAACAACGGGTAGCGATAGCAAGGGCAATAATCAACAACCCTTCTGTTATTTTTGCAGACGAACCCTCTGGTAATCTTGATAGTAACACAAAACAAGACATTCACAAATTGTTCTTTGATCTGCGTGACAAATACGGTCACACTATCGTTATAGTAACTCACGATAAAGAGCTCTCTACTATGGCAGACAGAAGTCTTGAGATGAAAGATGGAAGATTCATTTAAATTTAAACATTTTGAAGTTTTAAACAGAGCCTCTTCTATGAAAGTTGGCACAGATGGTGTTTTACTTGGGGCCTGGATGGATATTAAGGCAGACGACAGTCTACTGCTCGACATAGGGGCAGGAACAGGGATAATCTCTTTGATTGCCGCACAAAGATTGTCCTTAACACAATTTTCAAATTCTAATTACTCGATAACAGCATTGGAGATAGATTCACCTTCTGCAAAAGAGGCTGTCGAGAATTTTAATAAATCCCCCTGGTCTAAAAATTTATTTTTAAAAAATATCTCTATTCAAAATTTTGTTGAATCAAATAAATTTGATCTGATATTTTCCAACCCACCATTTTTCAACAATTCACTAAAAGCTCCCGACTCAAGAAGAAGCACAGCCCGCCACACCGATACACTCCCTTATGAACATCTTGTTAAGGCAGCCCAGACACTCCTTAAACCTAATGGAAGACTCGCTTTGATATTACCGGCAGAAGAGGGCGATTATTTTATAAAAAAAATGGATGGGATCTATTTAAAACGACTCTGTAAGGTGAAAACAACCGCTAACAAACCTCCGAAAAGGTATTTAATGGAATTTACAGTTGAAGATAATAGTCTGGATATATCTGAAAATTATTTAGTTATGCAAGAAAACGGAGAGTACACACAAAGGTACAAAGATCTTACAAAAGACTTGTATCTAAGATTTTAGCCCTTTTTTCCACATTTGCCAAGAATTAAAAATATTTTGCCAGAACACATAAGTGGCAGGGACTACTGAAGATAGGGGGTCTAAGTAGGTTTGTGACATCCAAACAGCAAGAATCCCATTTTTCTGCCCGAGAGCCTGACCTCCTGCAACTGTATCTCCATATTTTTTCCCAATCCAGCGACCAAATGCAAACTGAATGATACACTCTAAAAGTGATATTACAACCATTAGTATGATTATCACCCCATTTCCCTCTTGAATCATAATAAAATCAATTGTTTGGCCAATGACAAGTGTTAGGGCTACCGCCCAAATATAAAAAGGGAGCATTTTTCTCTTTACTATCAATGATGTGGTTTTGGGGAGAGTTTTCTTAAATAAGAGTGCCAAAATGAGAGGACCTATTATTATAGGTGCAACCTTCTTAATTATTATCCAAAAAGAGAGTGCAAATGGGATTTGTTCTTGAAACCTCACCAATGAAAAACAGACTGGAGCCCAAAAAGCGATCACTAAATTATAGAGAATAGTATAGCTGACCATAGTCGCCATATCTGCCCCCAATACAACAGCTACAACTGTAGCAGAGACCGCAATTGGGGCATACATCCCAATCATAGCACCTTGTGCCAATGTGTCGCTAAAAGGTAAAAATATAAAATAAAAGAGGGTCCCCACAACCAATTGGAATCCCATCAACCACAAATGTAATCTTGTGATTCTTATCTTTCTATAATCCATATCACATAAGGTCAGAAATAGGATAAGAAAGATAATATAAGGGGAAAACGGACTAAGTTTTGCAAAAAAACTGTGAAAAAAAACACCCAAAACTATTGATATCGGAAGAACAAAAGGTCTTATCTTTTGTGTTTGGATATTCGGTATAAAAAATGTCATTATTCAATCATTTTTTATTATGAAAAACATCGTTATAAAAATCATAGATACAATGTGTTCTCTCCTGAAATGGCCCTAAATAAAACATATGAGATTCGAAAGGGGTAATAGTTCCTTTTAGTTGTTCTGAAAAATCCTTATACACAATCCTTTCACCCCTCTTACCCTCATCATAACCTCTTCCGAGATGGTGTTCTTTGTCGCAGAACTGTTCTGCCAATTTTAGCACCACATCATATTTATTTGAGACAATATATGTTTTCCCTTTAATATTATCAGATATAGGGGTCACCCAACTGAGATGCCCTTTAGAAGGTACGCAAGCTTCGTTCAATACCACATTGTTAAAAAACGATATTTGTGGGGCATTTTTAGATAGCACCCCCTCCCCAAGAGTTTTGGCATAGGTGTTTCCCAAACTCAGAAACATTATTGAGCATTTTCTATTACTTTTTGAGATATAGACAGATAGCTCATTAAGAAAAGAATAAAACATCGGAATAGTTCTATCAATTCCCCTTTTTGTGTAATCAAAATTTTGGATAAGTCCCCTACCACTCTTTACTCGTGCAGGCCAACTAAAAACAAGAACATCGATATTGTAAAGCTCCGGAAGATGAGCCATTTTTTTAGTGACCTTCTCAATATTATCTCCAAAACCATGAACAATCACAAGTAAATCACCCCCCCTTCCAAGAGAAGAGGCAAGGTCATTGATATTGTTTTTTTTAGTATAATTGATTGTATTCTTCTCCGTTTCCACTCTGACATACTGTAACTTATTGTCAAACATACGACTATAATTTGTATTCCCGGTAAGGATAGAACTTTGGTAGTCATATATACAACAAACCCCGAGTGAAGACTGTGAAAATATATTCATAGAATTAAGAATAAAAACAATAATAATAACAATTACCCTATTCATAATTATAGCAAAAAGGGCACCATTTTTTATGACACCCTTTTTAACTTTAGTTGTAGAAATTAGTCCTCTTTCTCCTCCTCTTGGTATGCCTTCAGAAGTTTGTCTTGAACATCTGTAGGTACTTGAGAGTATTCTGCAAATTCCATTGTGAATGTAGCACGACCAGAGGTCAATGAACTAAGAGTTGTGGAGTATTTGTAGAGTTCTGCTAAAGGAACGCGAGCTCTCAATACTTCAAAACCTTTAACACTGCTCATCCCTTCAATCATTGCGCGACGACCTTGTAAGTCAGACATCACATCTCCCATATAATCACCGGGAACCATTATCTCAAGATTGCATATTGGCTCCATAATCTTCGGACCTGCATTTCTAAATGCCTCTTTAAAGGCATTTCTTGCAGCAAGTTTAAATGAGATCTCATTTGAGTCAACCGGGTGCATCTTACCATCATATATATATACCCTGATATCACGTGCATATGAACCTGTAAGAGGTCCCTCCTCCATTTTCTCCATAATACCTTTTAAGATAGCAGGCATAAATCTGGCATCAATAGCACCACCAACGATACAATTGTAATATTCAAGTTTACCACCCCAATCCATAGTGTATTCATCCTTACCCTTAATATTCAGAACCAACTCTTTCCCATCGATTTTGAAACGGTTGTTTTGAGGAGCACCCTCGACAAATGGCTCAACAAGCAGGTGTACTTCACCAAATTGTCCTGCTCCGCCTGATTGTTTCCTGTGGCGATAATTTGCAGCAGCAACTTTGGTAATGGTCTCTCTATATGAAATTCTTGGAGCTATTAACTCTATCTCGATCTTATAAACATTTGTCAAGAACCATTTTAAGATATTGATATGTTGCTCACCTTGTCCACTTAATATTGTTTGTTTAAGTTCTTTAGCATATTGAACAATATATGTCGGATCTTCAGCTGCAGCCCTATTTAATACCTCACCCAACTTCTCCTCATCTTTCTCATCAACAGCTTTGATAGCAGTACGATATTTAGCTTGAGGGAAAACTATAGGGGCAAATACCAACTCTTTACCTTGTACGCAAAGGGTTTGATTTGTCTTAACACTCTTTAGTTTCACTGTACATCCTATATCTCCGGCTACCATCTCTGTAACCTTCTCTCTCTTTTTACCGGCAACAGCATATATTGCAGAGATCCTCTCTTTATTACCATTTTCAGGATTTACAAGATCTTGACCCTCTGTCAATTTGCCAGACATAACCTTAAAATAAGAGACATCACCCAAGTGTTGTTCAAGGGCATTTTTATAGATAAAAATAGCTGTAGAGCCGTTTACATCACAAGCAACCTCAGTACCATCTTTTGCTATCTCTTTATTTATTGAAGGAGCCGGAGCTACATTGATAACAAACTCCATCAATCTTTTAACGCCGATATCTTTTCTCCCTGATAAGCAGAAAACGGGCATTATACTGCCGGACAAGAATCCAAGGTTTAACCCCTTTACCATATCTTCGTGTGAAAGTGTCCCTTTATCAAAGAAAATCTCCATCAAAGCCTCATCATTTTCAGCAGCCATCTCCATAAGAGAAGATTGCAACTCTTCAGCTTGATCTTGAAACTCAGCAGGAATATCCATCTCTTCCCTTGTACCATTATCATCTTTGAATTTGTACATTTTCATCTTTAGAACATCAATAAACGAGTCGAAAGAGGAACCTGTACTTATAGGAAATTGTACCAAAACAACTTTTGAACCGA
This sequence comes from uncultured Muribaculaceae bacterium, assembly GCA_964397445.1. GTDB lineage: Bacteria > Bacteroidota > Bacteroidia > Bacteroidales > UBA932 > CAYNHZ01. Next base: position 275,028 of record CAYNHZ010000001.1, read on the forward strand.
ATGCTTGCTTGAGAGACTCAATAGAAGATTCCCAATTTGCTTTTTCCGAATCTAATTGGTTGATACCAATAATGATTGGCTTGTGATGTTGCTCTGCATATCTTGCAAAGATCTCAGTACCAACCTCAACACCCTGTTGAGAATTGATTATCATAATTCCGGAATCTGCAACCCTAAATGCTGAAATAACACCACCTACAAAATCATCAGCACCGGGAGTATCTATTATGTTCAGCTTATTATCCATAAACTCCGTATACAAAGGAGTAGAATAGATAGAGCGTTGATAAATTTGTTCAACTTCCGTGTTGTCGCTAATCGTGCTTTTTGCCTCAATTGTCCCTCTACGGTCAATAACTTTGCCTTCGTACATCATTGTCTCCGCCAAAGTTGTTTTACCTGATCTGGAACTCCCCAAGAGCACAACATTTCTGATATTTGCGGTCTGGTATGTTTTCATTTGTGTTATGATTATTAAAATTATTTCTATAAATCAGTATAAGGGCAACAAAAATAATATAAAAAAGTGAAAATACTACAATCTACCCCTAAAAATCGGAGTAATTATTTATTTGGTAAATTAATGATACGAATTGGTAACATCTACATCTTTTAAACGACCTAACTTTGCACTATAACTAAATATAAGAACTGTGTTTTCAAGAAAAGTCATAGGAGCGATAGAAATATTATGTTTGCTTGACATAAGTGGTCCCACAAAAGTTCTTGCGGAAGAGGTAAGAAAACTCTCTACTCTTGATACTATCTCCTTTCGCAGCAGTATGAATATTCTGTCAAAGGTTAAATACATTGAGCGCACAGTTGCAAACCCAATAAAACTGACATTAAAAGTTTCGCTAAATGATATAAGTTTATGGGACATTATGAAGATTTGCCACGAAGGGTTTATTTTTGGAGAGATGTATCCCATTGAAGATTCTATCTATAATTACAGATATCTTAGTGAGTGGTATAAACTCACAAGTATTGAGAAAGAATTTGAAGAGTCTATCATCACACAATTCAAAAACATCAAAATCTCTCAGATAAAACCTTCAATCCTATAGAACTATTAGATTATTAGATTATCCCAAACAGTTTCAAGCTCCTTTTTGCATTTGAAACCGGATATTTTCCAAGCATATCTGTATGGCATTTTGTCATCAAAAACAAACATCCTTGCGTGGTGAATCCTAAAACTATAAAGGAATTTGTCGAATGAGACCTCAATCTCGTTCTCAAAGATTGAGTTGAGTATCTCTTTACTCACATTTAACATCCCGGCTACATCTTCCAATCTCAAATCGGGATAGAGGTAGATTTTGTACTTCTCGAATAAAATAATAACTTTTTCGCATAAAACATCCCTGCTATTCATAACTTCTATATTTAAATTATTCCTCAAAGTTATATGTCGAAACTTAAAAATATTTGTGATATTTGTCATATTATCTTTTTTTTTACTAAAAATTTCCAAATTTTGAAATTAATGTTACAACCATATTTTTCCGACTATATTGAAGCAGGGTGTGATGAGGCAGGTAGGGGGCCACTGTCTGGTCCCGTTTATGGAGCAGCTGTGATTTTACCAAAAGATTTCTTTCATCCGTTATTAAACGACTCCAAACAATTATCTGAAAAAAACAGGGATATATTGAGAGAAATTATAGAGAAAGAGGCTATTTCCTGGGCTATAACTTCGGTGAGCGCACAAGAAATCGACACTATTAACATCCTTCAAGCCTCCATCGCCTCTATGCAAAGGTCTATTGATAAACTTAGTGTTCGACCCGAATTTATTATTGTTGATGGTAATAAGTTCAATACCTATAAAGATCCAATAACTAATATTGATATTCCGCATAAATGTTTTGTAAAAGGGGATGGGAGATTTGCATCAATTGCAGCGGCATCTATCCTCGCAAAAACATATCGAGATCAATTTATGAGAGAAGCGGCAAAACAATACCCTCAATATGGTTGGGATCACAATTTTGGCTATCCGACCAAGGGACATAGAGATGCAATAGCGAAATTCGGAGCATCTCCTCTTCATAGAAAATGTTTTAAATTGCTCCCTGATCCGGAGTTATTCTAAGGGAAAACACAAATTCAAGCCCCCCACCATCTTTTTGGCGAGCTTGTACCGCCCCACCATGAATCAGAATCGCATTTTTAACGATCGACAATCCAAGCCCTGTCCCACCGAGTTTTCTGCTCCGTCCGCGATCCACTCTGTAAAATCTCTCAAATATGCGTGAGAGGTGTTCGTCCGCAATCCCTATCCCATTGTCCGAAAAACTTATTACAAAAAAAGTATTTGTCTCATCTAACAACTTTATCGTGATGTTATCTCCGCCAGAATAGGCGATTGCATTTTCAAATAAATTGTGAAAAACAGATTGTAAAAGGGCTTGATTTCCATTTATTGTTAAACCTGAAGGAATTTCGTTGTCAATAGTGATCCCTTTTGAAGAGGCTGAGATGGCCACATCAGCAACAATCTCCGAAACCAATTTACTCAAAGAAAGGGACTCTTTTTCAATTATCTCACTCGCCTCGTCCATTCTGGTTATGGTTGAAAGATCTTGTAACAATTTTGAAAGTCGCTGAGTTTGTTCATAGCTTTTTTCCACAAAACCCATCCTCTTTTCTGCCGAAAGAGAGGGGTTGTTGATAATCGTCTCAAGATAACCTTTAATACTACTTACAGGAGTTTTCAGCTCGTGACTTATATTTTGGGTTAGCTGTTTTTTGTTCCTTACCTGCTCTTGTGCCTCTTTCTCTGCCCTTTCTTGGGCACTTGATAGAGAGCTGTGTTCTTTAGAGTATCTATCATAAACATCTATTAGTCTGTTCAATAAAACGCCTCTTTCATCTTCTACAAATCTCCCGAAAGAGGGCCCCAACGGAGTGTTTTTCTCTGCGAGATGGACAAAATCACGAAGTTTAGATATCTCATTATTTTTACGCCTGTTGTTCCACATAATTTATACTTCAAAACCATAACCATATCCCTGACGAGTCACAATATATCCGCCATATTGTTCAATTTTCTTTCGTAAACGAGTGATATTCACATCGATCGTCCTATCCAAAACAATCACATCATCACTCCAAACCTGACGAAGAATCTCCTCCCTTGAAAGGACACGTCCTTTATTTTTCAAAAACAAAATAAGGATCTCCATCTCTTTCTTTGTTAGTTGGACCTCCCTCTTATTGACAAAACATTTGCGGCTCAGCAGATCTACAGAAAGTCCCTCAAAAGAGACTACATTGTCTATTGGTAACTCTGTCTTCTCTATTTGGTGGGAAGTTCTCCTGAGGACACTCTTTACCCTCGCGACCACCTCTCTAACAGAAAAAGGCTTGGCAATATAGTCATCCGCACCTATCATCAAGCCCGCAACAGTATCATCCTCTGTATCTTTTGCTGTGCAAAAAATAATAGGAATAACGGCTGTTTCGGGCCTTTTTTTTAGTATTTGTGCCATCTTGAACCCACTCATTGTCCCCATCATCACATCAAGTAAGATCAGCGAATAGTCTTGGATGTTCATTTCGAGTGCCTGCTCCGCGCTATAAGCTACATCAACATCAAATCCCTCCACCTCAAGGTTGAATTGAAGTATTTCACATAATGACTCTTCATCGTCAACTACCAATATTTTAAGGTTCTCTTTTGTCATAATTCTATTTATTTCAATACAAAGATAGTTTATTTCGAAAGCACACCATATAGGAGGGCCGTAAAATCGGGTAACGATTGGACAAAAGTACGATCTCTTTAATATGTTATATTTACTTAGCTTTTTTGTAATAGCTTTGTAATATTTTGAAAATACTTTTGTCCGAAATTAAATAACAAAACTATGGATTATCTGTACTTAGGTATCATCGTCTTTATCTTCTGTCTTGCTGTTTTTGACTTAATCGTAGGGGTTAGTAATGATGCGGTCAATTTTATGAATTCGGCGATCGGCGCTAAATCTGCCTCATTCAAGACTATCATCATAATTGCAGCTGTAGGGGTCTTTTTCGGAGCAACCTTGAGTAATGGGATGATGGAAATTGCCAGGCATGGAATATTCCAACCCGAGCACTTCTATTTTTCAGAATTGATGTGCATATTATTAGCAGTAATGGTTACGGATGTCGTCCTTCTCGATGTTTTTAATTCAATGGGGATGCCGACATCCACCACTGTTTCTCTTGTATTTGAGCTTCTTGGTGGGACAGTGGCCCTCGCAATGATAAAAAATATCACCACTGACGGAGTTTTACAGTTTTCTCAGATGATAAACACCGATAAGGCATTTACAGTCGTACTCGGAATTTTTCTCTCTATCGCAATAGCATTTTTCTTTGGCACACTTATACAATATATTTCCCGTTTGATATTTACTTTCAATTACAAAAGAAATCTTAAATGGTTTGCAGGGTTGTTTGGAGGGATAGCTGTAACATCTATCATCTATTTTATGTTAATAAAAGGGATGAAGGACTCCTCTTTTATGACAGAAGATAATCTACTGTGGATCAAAGAAAATACCCACTATTTAGTGTTGATTTGTTTTGTATTCTTCTCAATTGTAATGCAGATTCTGCATTGGTTGAAATTCAATATTTTTAAGATCGTTGTTCTCCTCGGAACATTCTCTCTTGCAATGGCTTTTGCAGGGAACGACCTTGTTAACTTTATTGGAGTTCCACTTGCAGGTCTCTCTGCTTACAACGATTTTATCGCAAATGGTCAAGCTGTTGGAGCCAATTCATTCTTAATGGGGAGTCTAAACAGCCCTGCAAAGACACCTGTGATATTTTTAGTTGCGGCAGGTGCGGTAATGGTATTATCTCTAATAACATCCAAGAAGGCAAAAAATGTGATCAACACCTCACTGAACCTCTCAAAACAAGACGATGGGGATGAGTTATTCGGAACATCTGCAATAGCAAGAAGAATTGTCTATCGGACAACTTCTTTATCCTCTTGGATAGTAAATCATACCCCTAAAAATGTCAAGAGTTGGATAGATAGTCGTTTTAATAAAGACGAAGCAATATTGGAGAGTGGTGCCTCATTCGACCAATTGCGTGCATCTGTCAATTTAGTTGTAGCAGCCCTTCTGATAGCTCTTGGAACATCTTTAAAACTTCCACTTTCTACCACTTTTGTCACATTTATGGTGGCTATGGGTAGTTCTCTTTCCGACAGAGCTTGGAATAGAGAGAGTGCTGTCTTTAGAGTAACAGGTGTTATCTCCGTTATCGGAGGGTGGTTTATCACAGCAGGGGCGGCATTTATCATCTGCTTTATTGTCGCTTTGGTTATGTACTACGGCGGATTTATAGCGATGGTCGCACTATCTCTAATAGCTATAGGAATTATTGTAAGTAGTAATTTAAAATACAATAAGAAAGAGAAGGAAGAGGCTAAAGATAAGATATTTACTGCAATACTTACCTCATCTAACAAAGATGAAATTTGGCAACTTTTCAAAAAACACGTAAGCGATACAACTTTGTCGGAGCTAAAATACACCTCAGATTTCTACTCCCGTTTTGTAGATTGCTTTGTAAATGAAAATAGAAAATGCCTTAGAAAACTCTTCTCTTCCCTTAAAGATGAAAAAGAGCTATATAAAGTCATTAGACGTAAAGAACTTATAGGTCTTCAGAAAACAGATCCCCTTATCTCCATTCAAGCAGGGACTTGGTTTCATATCACATCCAACAACACTTCTCAGATGTTATACTGCCTAAGGAGGATGGTTGAACCTTGCAAAGAGCATTTGGATAATAACTTCAATCCACTTCCAAAAGAGTGTGCCGAGGAGCTCCTTCCACTAAGCGACAAGATGATTGATTTGATAGATAAATCCTTGAAAATAATCGAGGGGGGGTGTCAAAATGACGAGTGTACTTCAACATTGATCAAAGAGATCTCCTCTTTCAAAAAAGAGGTTCAAATAGTTCTTGAGAATAATATTATGAGATTTAGGTACGAAAGAGGCTCCACAAATCTGAATGTTTACATTCTCTATCAGACCATTCTTCAAGAAACATTACAATTAGCTGATACTCTCAAACATCTATCGAGGGGGATGAATAGCTTTATCAAAGTGAAATAGTGATATTATTTGAGTTCAAACCTCACAATAATACTCGCCTCTATCTTCATTTTGTCAAATTCTATATCTGGAATTTCATAACTATCAACCGATGATTTTTCCATCATATTCATAACATTTATAGATCTGCTTCCCGAATAATCGAATTCCCTGTAATTATTTTCTATTTCATTGATATAGATAGCATTTCCTAAACTTTGTCCAATAGCGGAGGTGAGCATTTCTCCCCTTTGTTTTGCGTTTTTTATCGCCTCAACTTTTATCTCGTTTTTATATTGTTCTATCTTTGAACACTCCATTTTATCGATAGATACTTGGGATATCCCTATCTTCTGCAACTCTATTATCACCCTCCCCGCTGTTTTGGCATCACCTACAAGAAGTTGATACTCTTTCATAAGTTTAATATCATTCTTTAATAACAGATATGTTTTCAGATTACTTGCTATATCCCTTATAGACAAATCCTTCTTTGTATCAACACCTACCTCTTTAAGAGTTTTAATCATACCACTTTCTAAATCGGAGAGATTTTTCCCCTTATAATCCTTCTCGTTAATGGTTATTTTTAAAAATATCTTATCTGGGGAGATCTCCCTTTCTGATTTACCGGTTATTTCGATATATGGGGTTTGTTGTGTTTGCCCATAAGCAAATAATGTTGCAAAAAGTGCAATACAGGTCGATAAAATCACTCTTTTCATAATATTTTTCTCATTTTTATAAATAATATTCTATTATTTGTACAATAAATGTGCCTTTTTAAAAAATAGTTAATAATGATATGTCGTTTTGCCTATCTTTGGAAAATTTTTTAATTATGAATATTTGGGTAGAAATTCTCATTATGATGGCGTTCTGCTTTGCAATTGGTTTTGGCGTAGCAGGAATAATAAAATTTATTGCTGTAGCGGCAGACAGATTGGAATTCTTCCGCTCGCATTCAAGCGAGTATAGAAGACTTAAAAGGTTGGAGAAGGAGAAATATCATCACTTAGCATCACTTACACACTTTTCTCGCACATTCAAGCCTAAGGATTACTATGATGACGCAGTACCACCCGATTATTTCTTCCCCGCAAGTGATAAGTACTACAAAAAATCAAAGAAAAAAGAGGTGACAATTTTTGACGAAAAATTAAATAAATAATATTTATGGAGGGTTTTGATATAATGACAATGTTCCAGGGTATTGGAACGATGATTGATGGAGGTCTTCTTATTGCAGCTACAAGGATATTTCTTATCCTTTTAGGATTTGTCTTAGTATATCTCGGGTGGAAAGGGGTACTCGAACCAATGGTTATGATCCCTATGGGAATTGGTATGATAGCTGTAAATTGTGGTACTATGTTTATGCCGGACGGCTCGATGGGAAATCTCTTCTTAAATCCTCTTCTTTCAGACACAGATCAGTTGATGAATGAGATGCAAATCGACTTTCTGCAACCTGTTTATACCCTTACATTTAGCAATGGATTGATAGCTTGCTTTGTGTTTATGGGGATCGGCACCCTCTTAGATGTGGGATTTTTACTCCAAAAGCCCTTCATTAGTATTTTCCTTGCATTCTGTGCGGAGCTTGGAACTTTCTTGACAGTGCCTATTGCAAACGCTATGGGTCTCTCTTTAAATGAGGCAGCCTCAATAGCTATGGTTGGTGGTGCTGACGGTCCGATGGTTCTATTCACATCTCTCGCCCTTGCAAAACATCTTTTTGTTCCGATAACAGTAGTTGCATACTTGTATTTAGGTTTGACATACGGTGGCTACCCTTATTTGGTCAAACTATTAATACCTAAGAGATTAAGAGCTATTAAAATGACCTCTTCAAAACCTCCTAAAAATTATGAGCCAAGGGTTAAACTTGCATTTGCCGTTGTTCTATGCGGTTTTTTATGCTTCCTTTTCCCGGTTGCCTCTCCTCTGTTTTTCTCCCTATTCTTAGGGGTAGCAATTCGTGAGAGTGGAATGAAACATATTTTTGATTTTGTCAGCGGTCCGCTTCTTTATGGCTCGACATTTATACTTGGTGTTCTCCTTGGGACATTGTGCGAAGCAACACTTTTACTCGATCCAAAAGTTTTGAAATTATTGGTTCTCGGTATTGTAGCCCTCTTCCTTTCAGGCGTAGGTGGTATTATGGGGGGATATATAATGTACTTTATCAAAAAGGGTAATTACAATCCTGTTATTGGAATTGCTGCTGTCAGTTGTGTTCCCACAACAGCTAAAGTTGCACAAAAAATAGTTAGCAAAGACAATCCTAACTCTTTTATCCTTGGCGATGCACTCGGAGCTAATATTTCAGGAGTAATCTCCTCGGCAATTATAACCGGTGTATACATTACTTTGATCCCATACCTATAACCCTACTGACTATCTCTTCCAATATCTCTGCCGCAAAAGTAAAACTTCTTATGCGGTCTGGTTCGTAATCTTTTATCGCAATAACTCTATCAATACAAAGATCAGAATACTGCGATTTATTGAGCATATTAACTCCACAAACAAGTATTAAGGGTTTGTTATATTTTTTACAAATCTGAGCTACCCCAAACGGCAATTTACCTGCAAGAGACTGTATATCAAACATCCCTTCACCGGTTATAACAAGGTCAGCAGAGGCTATCTCCCTCTCTAAATGCAACATCTGAGAAAACAATTCCCAACCGGGTAGCAATTTTGCTCCAAGCATAGAAAAGAGGGGAAAGGCAACACCTCCAGCAGCCCCTGTTCCTGGAAAATTGGATAGAACTCCCCCTTCAGCTAATTTGCAATTTTTACAATTATTTTTTTCCGCCCACTCTTGAACAACCTTTGCCCAATTGGTCAGCCCTTTTTCAAGACTCAAAAGATCCGAAGCAGATCCCCCTTTTTGACCCCCATAAACCATAGTAGCACCAGATTGTCCCAACAATGGATTTACCACATCACAAGCAACTTCAAATTCAACATTAAAAAGGTTAGGACACACCTCTTTTACAGAAAAATCATTTATTTCTTGGACATTTTCTAAAAAAGTGGGGACATTGTTATTGCGAAAAGTGGAACCGTTTTTATATCTGAATCCTAGTGCTGTGAGAAGTCCAAATCCGCCATCATTTGTAGCACTTCCACCGATCGCCAATACAATTTTTGTCACCTCGTATTGATTTATGGCATAACGAATCATCTCACCAAGTCCATAAGTAGATGAGCGCAATATATCCCTTTCATTAGCCTTAATCAACTGAAATCCCGAAACTTGTGCCATTTCAATAAAAGCTGTCTTTCCTTGGGCTCCAACTAATAAAAAAGGGGCTTTTATCTCTCTTCCTATGGGATCAACAGTCTCAACAAACACCCTCTTAAAAACCTCATCCGATCCCTCCAACGCCCTCTCCATAACATCCAAACTTCCCTCTCCTCCATCTGCTAATGGGATAGAAACAACAGAAAAATGGTTTTCGCCCCCATTTTTCAACAGCCCCGATTTCACACTCTCTGCAGCTTGAGTTGCAGAGAGGCTGCCTTTAAACTTATCAATAGCAATTACTACTTTTTTTACTCTTTTGGTTTGTAGAATCTCTATCATTTTTTATATTTGTTGATTATATTGATTTTACAAATTTATAATTAATTTATACTCAGATGAAAAAATTAACATTTTTAACTATTACCCTTTTTATCCTATCTCTTATGCCCCTCAAGGCAGATGAAGGGATGTGGCTTCTTCCTCTTTTAGAAAAGCTCAATGGTAAAAAGATGGCTGAGATGGGATTTACAATCACACCAAAGCAGATTTATGATATTAATAATACCAGCCTAAAAGATGCAATTGTAATGTTTGGTGGTGGATGTACAGGGGAAATAGTTTCTAAGAACGGACTTCTCTTCACAAATCATCATTGCGGATATGGCAGTATACAGGCACTTAGCTCAGTTGAACACAATTATTTAAAAGATGGATATTGGGCAATGAAACTTTCTGAAGAGCTTCCTGCAAAAGGGCTCTCGGTTACATTTCTTGAGAGTTTTACAGATGTAACTAAAGAGGTTGTAAAGGCTCTTTCAAAAGGGACAAACGACACAGAGAGAGACAGTATTCTTACTATTCTTGAAGGTGGAATGATAGATAAAATAGATGGTAAAAATAAATTTCTTACAGGGGAACTCACCTCTTTTTATGGTGGAAACACCTATTACTTCATTGTCTATAAAACATTTAAAGATGTCCGCTTCGTAGGTGCTCCCCCTTCATCAATTGGAAAATTTGGAGCAGATACAGACAATTGGATGTGGCCACGCCATACAGGAGACTTCTCCGTTTTCCGTGTTTATGCGGATAAAGACAACAACCCTGCAGATTATTCCGAAAATAACATTCCGTACACCCCTAAACAATCTTTGAAAATCTCGTTGAAAGGGATTCAACCAAATGATCCAACTATGATTATGGGTTATCCGGGAAGTACAAATCGCTTTATGACTCGTTCAGAGCTTGTTGAGACAAGGGATATTTCCAACGCTATAAGAATTAATTTGAGAGGTATTCGTCAAGATATCCTTATGGCAGATATGGAGGCAGATCCCAAGATTATGATTCAATACGCAAGTAAGTACTCTGGATCATCAAATGGATGGAAAAAATGGATCGGGATGAACGAAACATTTAAAAAACTTGGTGTTGAAGAGAGACGCGCTGCCGAAGAGGTGAGTTTTACTAAATGGGTAAATAATGGTGGTAAAAAGAGAGTTGAAAAATATGGAAAAGCCCTTGAATTAATCAACTCTTCTGTAGCCTCACGTAAAGATGATTTACAATACTCAATCTATATTTCAGAATCTTTGGGACGGATAGAGTTGATAAATGCTACTGCTTTGTATAAAATGATTGGAAATGATAAACTTAAAGAGTATATTGATGCTTTTTATAAAGACTACTCACCATCTACCGATAAGAAAGTTGCAAAGAGGATGATCAGCCTTGTTAAAGAGAATATTTGTGCAGACAAATTACCTTCGTTCTATACCACTATTGAAAAAGATTTCGGTGGAGACATTGATAAATATGTTGATTTTATGTTTGAGAAATCTGCATTTGCTTCAAAAGAGAGATTAAATACAGTTATCGCCTCCTCTGAGAAAGATAGTGCAAAAACTCTTTTAGAAGACCCTGCATATATAGCTAAACAGTCTATTATTGAAGCACTTACCGGCCCTTCTGAGAATGTCTCCAAATCATATAAATCTTTTAAAGAGGGTAAAAAGGATTATATTGCAGGTATCCTTGAGATGAGAAAAGGTGATGCAATTTATCCTGATGCCAATTTTACAATGAGGTTGACCTATGGAGAGGTTCTTCCATACTCCCCTCGAGATGCCGTATATTTTGATTACTACACTACATTGGACGGAGTGATGCAAAAAGAGGATCCGACAAATTGGGAATTTGAAGTTCCCGCAAAATTAAAAGAGCTCTGGAAAAATAAAGATTTCGGACAATATGCTATGGCAAATGGCAAAATGCCTTTAGCTTTCCTTTCAAATAACGATATTACCGGGGGTAACTCTGGTTCCCCTATTATGAATGGAAATGGGGAGTTGATTGGCCTTGCATTTGACGGCAATTGGGAGTCTATGAGTAGCGACATTATTTTTGAACCAGAACTTCAAAGGTGTATTAATGTTGATATTAGGTATGTCCTTTTCATTATTGATAAATTTGGCGGTGCAGGATATTTATTAAATGAGATGGAACTTATAAAATAAACAAACTACTTATTAAACTATGAAGCTATTTTATTTGTTATGGTTATTGATTCTTTCTCCCTTGATGTGCTTAGGACAAGATCTAACCCCTTTCAAAAAAGATAGACTATGGGGCTTTAAGAATGGGGAAAAGGAGGTTGTTATCTCTCCGAAATATAACGGAGTGACCGAGTTTTTTGGTGAATACACTTGTGTTAATATTGGAGGAAAAGGGAAGGAATCAAATCCAATTGGTGGTAAATGGGGGGTAATAGATAAAAAAGGCAATGAGATTGTCCCCCCCATCTATGACTATGTAGATCTTTGCAGTGATGGTGTGGTTGCTGTAAATAATGGGTGTGTTGTTGATGATAACGGCATTATTCGAGGTGGTTTATGGGGATATGTGGATTTATCCACTTCCGAGTACCTCATTGAACCTTCATATCAACAAGTAGCCCCTTTTATTAATGGTGTCGCCTGGGTTCAAAAAGGGGGCAATCTTGAAAGAAAGATAAGAACTTTTATGAATGAGAAAGACAATTCGAGACTCTTCTACCCTACTCAATCTTTCTCAATATCAGACCTTTTCACCACATATTCTTCCGAAGGAGAATGGTATCTCATAAATAAAAGCGGAGAAATAATTTCCTCTCAATATTACCTTAAAGTGGGTGATTTTGATGAGGGGTTGTGCTGGGTATCCAAAAACGAACTATATGGTTTCATTAACACTGCCGGAGTTGAGATCGTTCAACCTATATACTCAGCTGTTCAAGGAGTTATAGACTTCTGGGATTTGTCGGTTAAATACACAATTGAGGGAAAAGTTGTCAGGTGGATTAAGGACAAGAACGGAATGATCGCTTGGGTAAGTTCCGATGGTACAATGATAACTCCTTTTAGCGAGTCAAGTGGTAAGTATAGTATTAAACAAGTAATACCTGAAAATATATGGGACTTCTAAAGAAAAATATTGCAGTAACATTTGTGTTTATTGCATTGAGTTTTGTCCCATATAAAACATTTGGGCAAAACCAAAATGAGGACAAATATAGGCGGAGTTCTATCTACTCAATCCTTATCAGTCACCCCTCCAAAGGGATGGATAAAGAGATCACAAACGCTTTTATGTCTCTTGAAACCCCAGATAAATATAACAATCACGACCTCAGCTTAAAGGTTGTCACCACAGATAATAAGAAGGAAGAGGTAATATCTAAAGAAGTCAGAGAATTTCTTACGAACAATAATGTATCCAAAAGATTAGTTTCGAAATGGTTTAATAGGGACAGATTGACTAAAGGCTTCGATGGGGAGTTGATAATCAAACGGGGACAATATAATGCTTCAGAGATAGATGTATTGAATGCAAAAAACAGTAAAAGAGGGCTATCGTTGCTTGCAGATGCCGGGTATGAACTAATCGGCAACACTTTTGTTATTTGTAACGACATACAATACATTGATAAAGAAGAGAATGCACAAATTGCGAAAGGAGTTTTTTCCGTATTGGGATCAATAGCAGGAGTTTTGACGGGGGGAGATAACATTGTTTCAACAGTTTCTGATCTTGCTGAGACTATCTCTGATATGATTTCCGGTTTTACTGTTAAAATAACAACATACCTATATCAACTTGAATGGAATGACGATATAGCGAACAATTTCTATGACAATTATTATTTTGATAAATCGACAGATGATGCCTCTATCAATGAAAAGATTGCATCTTACGACTCAAATAACAATCTGTTCAACTTAAAATATTTAGGTTCGTATAATGCAAAAAGCTCTAAGACTGTTATGAGGGGACTTTACAAACCTGAAGATGTGTTTAGAAAAGTTTGCGCCCGCGCCATAGATAATAACATATTGGAACTTCAAAGAAAATATGACCAATTTAAGGTAAAAGTACCTCTTTATAATGTAGAACCTATAATGGTGAAAATAGGGCTAAAAGAGGGGGTGAGACCAAATTCAAAATATGAAGTATTACTCCCTATAAATGATCCTAATACAGGTCTAACAACTTACAAGAAGGTGGGAACAATAAAACCGAAAGCAGATGCTATATGGGATAATAGATATATGGCATCTGAGGAGAGGGCAGACGGGGCAGACTTAACAGCGACTACATTTGTAAAGGTAAGCGGAGGAGAGTTTTATCAAGGGATGCTTGTAAGAGAGATAAAGTAACAACATATTTACTACCTTTGTATATAAAGACACAATAGGAGTAATATGACAATTGAACAAATCTTATCAAATATAATCCATCCGGCGATAGGTAAAGATATCGTCTCATTAGGTATTGTTGAGGATATTAAAATACTTGACAATGAGGGTAATAATCTCTCTAATGATAGGTTGGATAAAACCTCAACGATTAAATTTAAACTCGTTTTTCCATCTCCCGACCCATTGTCCGGGTCTATCAAACAATCTTGTCAAGAGGCCTTATCAAAGGTATTTCCCTTTGCTAAAATATCTATTCTTGAGCTTGTTAGGGAACGGAAGAATATTAAAAAGACGATTAATGAACTTGGCTCTGAGCAATTGGCTAACATAAAAAACATTATAGCAGTTGCCTCAGGTAAGGGGGGGGTAGGTAAATCTACTGTTGCGGTAAATCTTGCCACTTCTCTTGCTCGATTAGGGTACAAAGTGGGCCTTGCTGATGCAGATGTATATGGCCCCTCTGTTCCTAAAATGACGGGGACAGAGGGTGTTGTGCCTGAAATTGAGGAGGGTGGCGCAGGATATGAAGAGGGTGCAACCGACCTTATTATTCCGATCGAAAAATATGGTGTAAAATGGATGTCTATAGGATATTTTGCAACACCGGAACAAGCACTTATTTGGAGAGGACCTATGGCCTGTAATGCTCTCAAACAAATTATTTTCCAAGTCAAATGGGGTGAGCTTGATTTCCTCCTTATAGATCTCCCTCCGGGGACAGGAGATATACATATATCACTTGTTCATGATATTCCCCTTGCAGGGGCCATCATAGTGAGCACCCCTCAAGATGTTGCATTGGCAGATGTGTTGAAAGGGGTAAATATGTTTAGAAACAAAGACGTAAATGTTCCAATAATCGGATTAGTGGAAAATATGGCTTGGTTCACACCGAAGGAACTTCCTGAC
This sequence comes from uncultured Muribaculaceae bacterium, assembly GCA_964397445.1. Classification (GTDB taxonomy): domain Bacteria; phylum Bacteroidota; class Bacteroidia; order Bacteroidales; family UBA932; genus CAYNHZ01. The sequence goes on from CAYNHZ010000001.1 coordinate 290,045, forward strand.
AATAAATACTATATCTTTGGAAAAGAGGGTGGAGTAAATATGGCTAAAAAACTAAATATCCCCCTTTTGGGGCAGATTCCTATCTACCTCTCTATTAGGGAAGGGGGAGATAACGGATCTCCATCCTTATTAAAAGAGTGGGATCTTCTTGCCTCTAAAATAGCTGAAAAGAATTAAGACAATATCTTCTTGACCATTTCGGATATTACACGTCCATCCGCTTGACCGGCGAGTTGTTTAGTCGCAACTCCCATAACCTTACCCATATCAGCCATTGATTTTGCCCCGGTTTGGGCAACTATCCCTCTGACAATCTCTTCAATCTCCGCTTCAGAGAGGCTTTTTGGTAGATATTTTTCCATTACAGCCACCTCGGCAAGCTCATTTTCAGCAAGATCTGGACGATTTTGTTGAGTATAAATAGCTGCGCTCTCTTTACGTTGCTTGACGAGTTTCTGAATAATCTTAATCACCTCAGCATCAGAGAGAGGTTCACCGGAAGCACCTTCAGCGGTCTTAGCAAGGAGAATTGCGGCTTTTATCCCCCTTAAAGAGGCAAGTGCAATTTTATCTTTTGCAAGCATCGCCACTTTGATATCATTTTGAATTCTGTTTTCCATTGTAAAATATATTATTTACGAGTAAACGATTTAGTCTCAATTATTTCATAAGTATTATTCCCATCATCACCTATCTCACGATTATATCTTATTAAAGCGTAATTAAATGTCCCTTTAAATTGAGGAAACTCTTGAGTAAAAATATTTATGGAATTTGCCCAGATATGGAATTGAGCTGCCGCTTTTTTGTCTGAATCCTTTGTAGCTGCATCATACGAAAGCCCCTCACCTGTTATTTTCTGACGAGAATCCTCTCCGGTAAGAATACCTTGACGAGATAATTCAAATTGTATCGAAAAGAGATAATCTTTAGCCATCTCATCTCCGGTCAATGTACACTCATATATCTCAGTTTTAGTATATTTAGAGCAACCTCCAAGCACAAATGCTCCACAAAGCAATAAAGTTATAAAAATCTTTTTCATCTCCTTAATCTATGTTGAATTCAACCTGCAAATGCAACTGAATTCTGGTTTATAATTTGTTTAAATTTTTCGTTTGGCGTGAGGTATCCAAGCCTTTTACGAGGTCGATTATTCAGAATATTTTCTATCTGTTTAATCTTTTTGTTGGTTACTTCACTAAAATCCGTACCCTTTTGGATGTATTGTCTAATGAGTCCATTAGTATTTTCATTAGCTCCACGTTCCCAAGAATGGTATGGTTTACATAAGTAGAAATTTATTTCTAATTTTTGTGCTATTTCCTCGTGTTTTGCAAATTCTTTTCCATTATCAGCCGTTATTGTATGTATTAAGTCCTTAATTCTTCTTAGAGCCCAAGTAGTTACCTTAGCTACAGGGACGGCTTCTTTCCCTTGTAATTTACGTATCCAGACTCTACCTGTTAATCTATCATTTATGGTAAGAATTGCACCTTTGTGATTCTTACCTATTATTGTATCTATCTCTAAATCACCAAATCTTTCTTTATTCTCAACTATACTTGGACGCTCATCAATGTCTACTCTATTAGGAATAAATCCTCTTCCAGCATACTTTGATCCACGTTTAACATACTTCCGCCCTTGTCTTCGTAGATATTTATAAAGGTCTCCTCCTTTGTGCTTATCATTCCATATCCAACGATAAATCGTTTCGTGAGAAACTATTGGTTTTCCTTCTAATTTACTTCTACCTACAATCTGCTCTGGACTAAAACCTCTCTGTAGTAACTTTTTTACTTTTCGTTGCATTAGTATAGTAAATAGCTCTGTGTGTCGTTTATCTACCTTTCTTTTATTAGCTTTGCGCTGTGCTAATTCCACTAAATATTTACCACTACGCATATCACAATTGCGACGAAGCTCTCGGCTAATAGTGCTTTTATCTACTTGGATAGTCTGGGCTATCTCTTTTTGTTTATACCCTATTTGCAACATTGCAAAAATAGTGTACCTTTGTTCTACGGTTAATTGCTTACTCATCTGAAACTTATGAATCTTTGGTCGGACAATTAGGCGAAGATAGTAATTTTATCCATTCAGCTGAGTGAAGGAGAGATTTTCTCTCTTTCCTCTCTGAAAAAATATATTATTTCTAGGCTATGTCCGAAACTTCAAAAGTTGCATTTATAAGTTGAACTCACGTATTTGCTTTCTTGATAAGTACTATGAAGAAACAACTCATCCATTTGAACTTTATCTATATTTGAAGGGGCATCCAACATCATATCACGACCTTGATTGTTTTTAGGGAAAGCTATATAGTCTCTGATTGTCTCTTGTCCTCCAAACAAAGCACAGAATCGATCAAAACCAAATGCTATCCCTCCGTGAGGAGGTGCACCATATTTAAAGGCATTGATCATAAATCCAAACTTATACTCTGCCTCTTCTGATGTAAATCCGAGCACCTCAAACATCCTTTGTTGTACTTTTGAATCGTGAATACGGATCGATCCCCCTCCGATCTCAGTCCCATTAAGGACAAAATCGTACGCGTTTGCATTGACACTCTCCAAATCTTCCCTCTTATTGCTGTAGAACTGTTGCAATTGTTCCGGTTTAGGGGATGTAAATGGGTGATGCATTGCATAAAAACGGGAAGTCTCTTCATCCCACTCCAATAATGGAAAATCATATACCCACAACGGAGCATAAACTTTAGGATTCCTAAGAGATAGTCTGTTACCCATCTCTATACGAAGTGAACCAAGTGCAGTTTGCATTTTTTTCTTCTCTCCGGCCAAAATCAATATTAAATCCCCTTGTTCGGCACCGATTGATTTAGCAATACCACAAAGCTCCTCTGTATTATAGAACTTATCGATAGATGATTTATAATTACCATCTGAAGAGCAGCGAATATATACAAGCCCCTTTGCACCTATCTGAGGTCTTTTAACCCATTCAGTGATTTCATCTACTTGTTTTCGAGTATATTCCGAGCAACCAGGAACAGAGATAGCAGCAACATAAGGAACAGAGTCAAAAACAGAAAAATTATGACCTTGAACCAATTTAGTTATCTCAGATATTTTCATCCCAAATCTAATATCCGGCTTATCAGAACCATAATAGGTCATAGCATCAGAATATGACATTCTGGGAAAATTATCTTTGAAATCTATTCCAAGTATATTGATAAACAACTTTTTAATCATCCCCTCGAAAGTAGTAAGAATATCTTCTCTGTCTACAAAAGACATTTCACAGTCAATTTGAGTAAATTCGGGTTGACGATCGGCACGTAGGTCCTCATCTCTAAAGCAGCGTACTATTTGAAAATAGCGATCATATCCCGCCACCATTAACAATTGTTTTTGTTGCTGGGGACTCTGAGGAAGGGCATAAAATTCACCCGGATTCATCCTCGATGGGACAACAAAATCTCTCGCCCCTTCAGGTGTTGATTTTATGAGATATGGTGTCTCTATCTCCATAAAACCCTTTGAATCAAGATAATTACGTACTTCGTGTGCCATTTTATGTCTCAACTCCAAAGCCCTTTTTAGAGGGGAACGTCTGAGATCAAGATATCTATATTTTGCCCTAAGTTCCTCACCTCCATCAGACTCGTCTTCTATGGTAAAAGGTGGTGTGATAGCGGGATTTAACACCGTTAATTGAGATATTTTTATCTCAATCTCTCCTGTATCAATCTTATTATTTTTACTTGAGCGTTCCTCAACACTACCTACAACTTGAATAACATATTCTCTACCAAGTTTCTCAACTTTCTCATTCAACTCTTTTGAGATCGACTCGTCTATTACTAATTGTGTTATACCGTATCTATCACGGAGATCGATGAAACTCATTCCCCCCATTTTACGGATTCTTTGTACCCATCCAGCAAGGGTAACCTCCTGTCCTGCATTAGATAAGCGTAATTCGCCACAAGTGTGTGTTCTATACATTATATTCTTATTTTAATATTCGCAAAGCTACAAAAAATATGCTACACTGCATTTCCAAAGAGGAGTAAGTATAAACAAAGTATTTTATATACCTTTGTAAAATGTATGTTAGGGCAAAAAAAGCATTAGGTCAACATTTTCTCAAAGATGAGGATATTGCACAAAGAATTGTTGAGAGTCTTATTGTAGATGACTCCTCAAAAAGTGATGTTCTGGAAGTTGGTCCAGGGACAGGTGTTTTAACAAAATATCTCATCAATAGAAGTGATATTAATCTGAAATTGGTAGAAATCGACACCGAGTCAATACAATTTCTAAAAGATACCTATCCTGAAATATCTCCCTCTCTGTATGAGAACGATTTTTTGAGGATGGATCTTAAACTACTTTTTCAAAACAACTTCTATATAATCGGTAATTTCCCCTACAATATCTCTTCACAGATTTTCTTTAAAGTTCTTGATTATAGGGATTCTATACCTCAAGTCGTAGGGATGGTTCAAAAGGAGGTAGCAGAACGTCTCGCTTCTCCTCCGGGAAATAAAGCATACGGAATATTATCTATCCTTTTACAAGCGTGGTATAGTATAGAGTACCTATTTACGGTAAATGAATATGTTTTCACCCCTCCCCCTAAAGTAAAATCGGCTGTCATTAGGTTGAAAAGAAATGATCGTATGATGCTTGGATGCGATGAGGTGCTTTTTAAATCAATCGTAAAAACTTGTTTCAACCAAAGGCGTAAAACTATTCGCAACTCACTGAAACCCATAACGAAAGACATAGTTGTTCCTCAAGAAATACTTAGTAATACGATTAAAGAGCAGACAGTCAATCTTTTAGATATGCGACCTGAGCAACTATCTGTTGAGCAGTTTATCACACTCACCCTTGCATTTTCTTCATTTGAAAAATAATCGGTAGATTATTCGTTTATAGCTTTCACCGGATCGAGTTTAGAGGCTATATATGCAGGGATAATTCCCGATAATACCCCAACTACAAAGGCAACAATAAATCCTTTAATAATATTTGCTAATGATAAGGTGAGTGAAAATCCTTCGACATCCCCTATCAATAAAATAGAGATATAAACCAATATTATCCCCAAAAACCCTCCTGCCAAAGACAATACTGCTGCTTCTACAAGAAACTGGGTCATAATCACATATCTCTTCGCACCTAACGCTTTTTGTATACCTATCTGATTTGTCCTCTCTTTGACCGAGACAAACATAATATTGGCAATACCAAACCCACCTATCAATAATGAAAAACCACCTATAATAATACCCACAATATTAATGATATCAAAAACTCCTTTAATAGAATTTGTAATAAAAGATAGCTCGTTAATTGCAAAATTGTCATCTTGATTTGGTTTCAACCGCCTTTCTGCCCTCAACAATTGCTTAATTTCAGTGATAAAATCTTCGCGGTCAACCCCCTCTTTTGGAGATATGAAGATGCTCCCGCCATTTTTTTCCACATTGTATATTCTCTTTCCTAATTCAGTAGGGATTAAAACTGTATTATCCATATCAAAAAAGGAGATCATACTTTGTCCCTGTTTTTTTGCAACCCCAATGACAGTACAATTTAATCCCATTACTTTAATTGTCTTCCCTAACGAGCTCTCCCCTTTAAAAAGAGACTCTTCAACAGAGTGTCCAATGATAGCCACACTTATACTGTTATTTGACTCGTTCATCGTAAACATACGCCCCTTCTCAACCTCAAAATTCAAAATCTTATCGAAACCTTGGGAATAGAACATAATAAAACATTGGTTAATGGAGTTCCTTTTATGTTTGACAACCCCTTGAAAAGAGGTAAATAAAATCATTTCTTTGGCAGTTTTTGAATTTGCCTTCAAGAATTTAAGGTCTTTTTCATTAAGAATTGGACGCTTTCTATATTCCCACCACTTATACTCTCCTCCGCTCATTGATTCTTCGTCCGTAAATGGATAGGGATCAACATTAATAATATCCCCACCAAACATTTTTAACCCCTCCGAAACATTTGACTGTAAAGCATCTATTGAGGTAAAAACCGCTACTATCGAAAAAATCCCTATTCCAACCCCAAGTAATGAGAGGAAAGTGCGAAATTTATCAGTCTTGAGGGAGGAAAATGCAAACGCCACACTCTCCATAACCATTTTAGATACAAGATGTACCTCCTTCAAAAAACTCTTCATTATTAAATATTTAAAATTAATCCTCTGTTATATTTTATTTTATCCCAATCCTCTTTTTCAAATCACGCAAAAGATCAAAGGCATCCATCGGGCTCATTTTATTCATATCCATCGTTCTAAGGGTATCACGAATACTCTCAAGCAACGGATCATCTACTTGGAAAATAGATAGTTGCATCGGCTGTTGAGAATTATCCGTCGCCCCTTTGCCCTTTTGCCTGAGTGATAGAATCTTCCCATCCCTCTTAGAATCGGGGCTCGCCCCACCATCTTCAAGCTTTTTGAGTATTTGTTCTGCAGACCTTATCACCTCCTTTGGCATCCCTGCCAAACGGGCTACGTGTATCCCAAAACTATGAGCAACCCCTCCTCTACATAATTTTCTCAAAAATAGTATTTTCCCATCAACTTCTTTCACCAAAATGTGAAAATTTTTCACTCTCTTAAACATCCCTTCCAATTCATTCAATTCGTGATAGTGAGTAGCAAAAAGGGTTTTCGCTCCCATCCCCCTTTCGTGGATATATTCCACAATAGCCCAAGCAATAGACATCCCATCAAAAGTACTCGTACCTCTACCAATCTCATCAAGAAGGATCAGAGATCTTTGGGAAATATTATGCAAAATAGTCGCCGTCTCTAACATCTCCACCATAAAAGTAGATTCGCCACGCGATATATTATCAGATGCACCCACCCTGGTAAAAATCTTATCTACATACCCTATCCTTGCAGATGAGGCCGGGACAAAAGAACCTATTTGAGCCATAAGAACTATTATTGCAGTTTGTCTTAATAGGGCAGATTTACCCGACATATTAGGCCCTGTTAGAATAATAATCTGCTGATTATCACTATCTAAGAAGAGATCATTGGCGACATACTCCTCTCCGGGGCCCATCAATCTTTCAATCACAGGGTGTCTCCCTTGAATTATCTCTATCTCACTCCCTTCATCAATAATAGGGCGACAATAATTATATTCACTTCCTATCAATGCAAAAGAGAGAAGGGCATCAATTCTTGCAACAAAAAACCCGTTTTTTTGAATTTTCGGTATGTTTCTTTGAATATCAATAATAATATCGGAAAATATTTTAGCCTCCAAAGTGACTATTTTCTCCTGAGCAACCAATATTTTCTCCTCATATTCTTTCAATTCTGGGGTTATATACCTTTCGGCAGAAACCAATGTTTGTTTTCTGATCCAATCGTCAGGAACCTTCTCTTTGTGTGTATTTCTGACCTCTAAAAAATAACCGAAAACATTATTATAATTAACCTTCAAGGATGAAATGCCTGTGCGTTGTATCTCCCTTTGTTGGATGGATTGAAGGATAGTCTTACCGTTTAGGGCAATATCTCTGTATTCATCTAACTCTTCACTAACTCCTCTTGCAATTACCTCTCCTTTGCCTATTTGTGTAGCGGGCTCTTCCGATATTTTTTTTGTAAGAGTAGAGAGTATCTCTGAGCAATTATCAACAGAAGCTACCATAGAACGCAATGAGGAACAATTATTTATCCCATTTATGATCTGAAGAATAGGATCAAATCTGCTAATCCCCCGTCTTAATTGCGACACCTCTCGTGGTGTAATCCTCCCTGCCGCAGCCCTTGAAACTATCCTCTCTATATCTCCAATCTCCTCTATTTCCGAAGAGAGTCGATCCATCACCAACTCATCAGAGATAAATGCCTCAACGATATCGTGACGACTCTTAATCTCCTTCAGGTCTTTTGAAGGCATTGTTACCCAATTTCTCAACAATCTTGAACCCATAGGTGATGAACACCTATCCAATATCTGTAACAAAGATTTTCCATCACTTGAAATAGGGGAGATTATTTCGAGATTTCGAAGGGTAAATTTATCAAGCCAAACAAAATTATTCTCCTCGATTCTTGAGATAGAACAAATATGTGACAACCCCCGAGTCGGATTGTATTCAGAAGAACTTTGCTGATTATTGTCTAAATAAAACATAATAGCACCGGCAGCTGCAATACCGAGTTGAATCTGATCAATCCCAAAACCTTTTAAAGAATTGAGACCAAAATGCTTACACAATTTTTGGTATGATGATTCGAAAACAAATGCCCATTCATCCATTGTAGAGATATAAACACTTGATGATGAAGGGAAGAATCTGTCTCTGAACCCCTTTTCAAAACCTTTTTGCAGCAAGATCTCTTTTGGAGAGAAGTCGGATAGAAGTACCTCTATGTAATCAAGACTCCCCTCCGAAATTTTAAATGTTCCTGTTGATATATCCAAAAAAGCTATCCCTGCCTTCTCTTTATAAAATGCAACTGCAGCTAAAAAGTTGTTCTCTTTTTGTGGCAAGAGCTGTTCATTATATGCCATTCCAGGGGTAACGAGCTCTGTGACACCTCTTTTTACTATTTTCTTGGTCAGTTTGGGATCTTCAAGTTGGTCACATACAGCTACTTTGTAGCCGCTTTTTACAAGTTTTGGTAGGTAAGTGTCAATAGAGTGGTGAGGAAATCCTGCCATTTCTATAAATTGATTCTGACCATTTGCCCTTTTAGTCTGAACGATACCGAGTATTTTACTTGTTGTCACAGCATCGTCACCATATGATTCGTAGAAATCCCCAACTCTGAAAAGAAGAAGTGCCTCAGGATGTGATGCTTTCACCTGAAAATATTGTTTCATAAGTGGAGTCTCCACTATCGGTTTTTTATCCATTTTACCTCTTCTCTTATTGAGACAAAGATAATGTTTTTTAACTTTTTAAAATCATATATAACCCTTTTACCAACTCATTATAATTAAATACTATTTATATTTGTGGAATATAAAAATCCATTCATAATGAGGAGAGTGTTGATAATAACCTATTATTGGCCTCCGACAGGAGGTTCAGGTGTACAGAGATGGCTTAAATTTTCTAAGTATCTACCGGAAAATGGTTGGCAACCTGTAATTTATACTCCATCAAACCCGGAAGCCACTACAAAAGACGACACCCTCTTAAAAGATATTCCCGATACTGCTGAGATTATAAAACAGCCAATAATAGAGCCCTACTCCATATATAAATTATTTATGGGAAAAAGGCACAGCGAGACGAAAGGCTTTATCAATCCAATCAATAATAATGATAATAAATCATTTAAAGAGAGGGTCTCATTATGGATAAGATCTAATGTTTTTATCCCTGATCCTCGAATATTTTGGGTCAATCCCTCTGTCAGATTTCTTAAAAAGTATTTAAAACAACACCCTGTTGACGCAATAGTGAGCACCGGACCTCCCCATTCTATGCATTTAATTGCCCTTAAATTAAGTAGGGCTACAGGAATACGATGGATTGCAGACTTTCGTGATCCTTGGACTAAAGATTTTAGTTTCAAGCATTTGAATATGGGTAAGGCTGTCTATTCCAAACATAAACACTTGGAATTAGCTGTTCTAAAACAGGCAAATGAGATAGTAACAGTGACATACAATATGAAGAAAGAGTTTGAGGAGATGGTTGATAAAGTTGTAAATGTAGTACATAACGGCTACGACGAATCGGATTTTGCCGACAAACCTGTCTCTTTAGACGATCATTTTTCAATAACTTTTAGCGGTCTTTTTAATGCTGAGGGTAACCCTGAAAACCTTTGGAAAGTCCTAAACAACATCTCTATAAAAGACGATTCTTTCAGAAAAGATCTTATTATTCAATTGATTGGAAAAGTTGATAATTCAATACTCGAAAGCATAAATAAATCAAATTTGTCTGACAATTTGATTCAAACCGGATATCTAAATCACTGTGAAACAACACTGCTTCAACAAAAATCGAGAGTACTGCTGCTTCCACTAAGAAATCAACCGGAAGCGATTGGTATTTTATCCGGAAAATATTTTGAATATTTAGCAGCTCAAAGACCGATTATCGCATTTGGTCCCCTAAATAGTGAATTAGCAACATCACTTAAAGATACCTCTGCTGGTGAAATATTTGATTGGAACGAGGTGTCTCGTCTGCAACACCATATAGAACAATTGTACCTTTCTTATAAAAATAATAATTCGAGAGTTTTAGACAAAAATCCAATAAATACGGAATACTCTCGTCGATCATTAACCTCCAAAATAGTAAAAATACTTGACAACGATGAATAATATTAAGAATATAAAAATCAAACAAATAATTCCATATGTATTAATAATCATCGGATTTATTGCCATTGCTTTTGCATACACTCCGTATGTCTTAGATGGAAAAATAGTAAACCAATCTGATATATCTTCTTGGAGAGGTATGGCAAATGAGATAATCGAATACAATGAATCCCACCCTGGAGATAAAGCACTTTGGACAAATTCTATGTTTTCCGGAATGCCTGCCACTTCTATATCAATGACATACGATGGGAATATACTTGATTATATCTACAATATATTGTTTATTGGAGAACGCCCTGTCAGCTATTTGATAATATCACTTGTGAGTGGATTTCTTCTCTTCCTTGCTTTTGGGGTAAATGTCTATTTGTCAGCGATAGGAGCCATTGCAATAACTTTCTGCTCTTATAATATGCAGATAATACAAGTGGGGCATAATTCGAAAATGGTAGCAATCGCTTTTATGCCTATGGTACTTGCAGCGATTGTTTATGCTTATAGAAAAAGTTCATTATGGGGTGCACTATTTTTTGCATTTGCACTTAGTTTTCAGATAAAAGCCAACCATCCACAAATAACCTACTATCTCGCAATCATAATTTTTGGTTTTGCAATAGCAGAATTTTGCAGTGCTTTGAAAAACAAAACTTTCCCTAAGTTTATAAAAACTTCATTATTGGTGCTTGTAGCCGGATTGCTCGGTATTGCCACAAATGTAAACCATCTTATACCAACATACGAATATTCAAAATATACAATGAGAGGTGGTTCTGAACTATCGGACGATAAAGAACAACAGACAGGCTCAGGATTGAAACTCGACTATGCAACTGCTTGGTCTTATGGTATTGGAGAGACTCCAAATCTTATGATACCTAATTTTAACGGAGGGGCATCGGGTGGATCTTTGGATAAATCTTCAGAAACATATAAAGTTCTAAGTTCCAAATATCAAGGAGCTGAAACAATCATCAAACAACTCCCTCTATATTGGGGCCCTCAACCTTTTACAGCCGGGCCTATGTATATGGGATCTATCTGTATATTTCTCTTTATATTAGGGTTGTGCATTATTAAAGGAAAATACAAATGGTGGATTGCAGGTGTCTCCTTGATAGCGCTCTTTCTCGCTTGGGGTTCGCATTTTATGTGGTTTTCAGAGATCTTCTTTAGATATGCACCACTTTATAACAAATTCAGGACTGTCTCAATGATTTTGGTTATACTGCAAATTACAATTCCTATTATGGGAATTTTAGCTTTAAATGAACTACTTAAAAAAGACATACCTCAGAAGAAACTTAAAAATTCATTTATTATTGCGCTATCACTAAGTGCTGGTATTGCACTTATATTTGCATTAATTCCATCACTTGCTGGCAACTTTGTTTCCACCTCAGACAGTTCACTTCCAAAAGATATTGCAGATGCGCTCATAAAAGATAGACAATCACTTCTACGTTCAGACGCCTTCCGCTCGTTGCTATTTATCGTTTTAGCTGCTGGAATCATCTTGCTTTGCTACAAAAACAAGTTAAAAAACAATGCAGCAATAGCTTCGCTTGCACTCCTTGTGATTTTGGATTTTTGGGGTATTGACAAAAGATATCTCAATAAATCACATTTCTTTCCCAAACGTGATTTTATGGGACAATTTGAAGAGAGACCTGTTGATAAAATCATCCTCACAGACAAAGACACATACTACAGAGTACTCGATCTAAGTGTAAACACATTTAACGACTCGCACGTGAGTTATCACCACAAAACAATAGGTGGATATAGTCCTGCCAAACTTCAACGTTATCAAGATCTTATAGATTATTATATCTCTCCAGAAATAGGGAAATTGACTACAGATATCAACAAATCACTCCCCACTGCCAAAACAATTGCAGATATACAAGACTCTATCAGCTTTTACCCAATACTATCAATGTTAAATACAAAATATATTGTATTCGATCCTAATAATCCACCTCTTGAAAACAATAACAGACTCGGTAATGCCTGGTTTGTATCGAAAATAGTCACTGCGGATAGCGCAGACGAAGAGATTGCAAAACTCGGGAGTATTGATCCCTCAAAAGAGGCAGTCCTCTACAAACCACTTCTACCAAGTGATATTAGAAACACCTTCTCCACAAATGGCAAGATCTCACTCACTTCGTACTCCCCCAACACCTTGAAATATAGCTATACAAGTGATAATGAAGGGGTTGCCATTTTTAGTGAAATCTACTATCCAATAGGTTGGATTGCAACAATTGATGGAAAAGAGAGCAAGATACTTAGGGCAAATTATGCATTAAGGGCTCTTATGCTTCCGGCAGGTTCTCATGATATAGTATTTACATACTCACCATCATCAATAAAAGCCTGCAAATATATATCACTTGCCGGCTCATCTTTACTTATAATATTGTTAATCATTCTTTTAGGTATGACTATACGTAAAAGATTACTTAGTACAACTTCCCTTTAACATAATATTTGAAGAGTCATTAAATATTAAATTTATTATTATATTAAACTTATCTACATTTTTTGGGGCCTTTGCATAAAATCTCAAATCAGAACCGCTATCTAACAATTTAAGATCATTTTCGGTAATTTCCATTAATAAATTTTCCTTATATATAAGATTACCCTTATCTCTGATCTTATATGACTTGTTATACCTACTCTTAACATACTGAAAATGTGAAGCATATTGTATTTTAAACAAGTCATTAAGAGGATAATACTGACCATGTTTATCATCCCATTTAACATTAGAAATAATTTCGATTCTATTAATACCTTTTGCCAATGCTCCTAAATCAGAACATCGTGTTTTAGATGTAATTTTCACTTTATCAGGACAATTTAAATCTCCATAAGCCCTTCTAAGACTATCGTAATCTTTAAAATTTTTAGGAGAATTATCAACTAAAGAACCATATCCCTCTTCCCTAAGTGATTGAGCAGAACAAAACGGATCTATATCAGCAATCCTTTTTACATTTATTAATATCGAGTCTTCAGATATATATGAGATCTCTAACGTTTTATCTTTTCTCACATCATAATATGAAAGCAGATATGAATCACATGTTGCGGCATGCCTTATCTTATCACACGATAAGAGAGACATCAATAATAAACTTATAACCAATCATTTTTTAATCATAATTGAAATTTTAAAATTTTAATTCTACACTACTCTCTTTTACCCTTCCATCATCAGTAGTAAAAGTAATAACTAAATTGTGTGATTTAGAAAGAGTTGGTATTTTAATAAATTGAAAGACTGCAAAATAGTTAAAGCCCCATTCATACTCACGTTCCATTGCACTAACTCTACCACCAAGAAGTGTCAAATCCTCCAATTTTAAATCGGACACTCTCTTCTCAATTGGATGATACATTTTATCAATTCCTTCTAATTCCTCACTTACAGATACTCCAGATTGATTATGGTGCTTTAATTGACTAATTTTTGAACTAAATATATCTTTAAAAAAATCAGACTGACTCCCTCTATCCCAATCATAGTTGTTGGTATAGCCACTTTTAATAAATTTATACGGAGAAAGAGAGATAAAAGTGACAATATCATTTAAAGAAGAGCCCTTTGGATGTGTCTCATCAAAATCTCTATCACTAACAATATTAATATTAGTAAAATTCATATCAGAAGCCAAAGTGCCTATATGATAATCAATATACATTCCTTTATAAGTTACATCGTTATTTTTAATACAGAGTTTTTTAAAACTTCTAACCTCAGATGAATCTTGACTTCTCATACTTACAATACCTCTTGAATTCCCATAAAAAGCATATATAACACCTGTACTATCTCCTGTAATAGGATTTATAAAATCTTTCCCATCCTTTAAAGATGATTTTAAAAGTATATCATTATTTAACGAATATAAAAGAATAAAAGAATAAAAGAATTTGTCTTATATTGTCTAAAAACGTCACAAGATGATAATGATACAATAAAAAGGAGTAAGACAGATATATTTAATAATTTTCTAATCATAATCTTTGCTTTTTTAATATGTTATATTCTATGCCACCACGTATAGTTTGAGCCTATATTACCATTTGTATCTCCATAATTAGGATCTGTTTCTGTCGGAGTATCTTTGAAAAGACCATTAATAAAATAACCATTACAACTACCATTCCACCCCCAATTACAATGTACTAATAAACGACTATTTATGTAACTATTAACTTCTTCACCTGTATTAGTATTTATTACGCGTACGGATCTACTCTGCTTCTTATATCCATCAATTACCCAAGCATGCCCATCTACATTACCTGAAATACCTGCTGCGAAGACTGGTTTATTAGCATCTAGCATATTACAAATCAGAGTTGAATTGTATTCATTAGATCTATTTGCATTTGGATAGCCATTTTTTCTCATGAAATTCTTTGCTATTTCAGGGGTAGCAAAAGACCAGTTAACAGTATATAGAGTTGCACAACCTGCTGGTGCTTTTCTCCTTGTTATAGGAGTCTTATATAAATTATTGAAGGGTTCATTTTGATGCCATAAAGTCTGAAGTAATGGTGAAACAGCAATATCAGTTGACCAATTACTATATTCTTTATGAGTTGTCACCTGACCACCATTATTATTATTACCATCACCGTTGTTATTATTATCATCAACTCCTCCACTTCCATCATCAGCAGAATCTGGGTCTTTTTTAAGTTCACCTCCTAAATAATTATCTACAAGATTACTTATGTATCCCTCTCCTCCGTCAGCTAAATAATAATCATTTAACTCTGAATTAAAAATTGTAAACCCCTCAGGAAGATCGGGATCTGTTGGTAAAGACTCTTCATTTACTATTTTTGTCTTAGGATTTCTTATGAAATTACCAGATTCCGTCACTGCTATTACGGGATCCTTAATTCTTGTATCTGCAGATAATATTGCGTATCCTCCATTATTTTTATAATTTACTACGTAAATCAATTTTTCATCAACATCACTACTAGCATTTGATTTTACTTGAGTACCAAAAATATCATTTTTAGTATATGTGACTATATTAGAAACATCACGTATGCTGCTTTTTACAGCATCTTCACCATACAAAAGACTATATGTAGCATCTAATTCTTCTAAGGCTGTTTTCAATGGTATCGTAGTAGATAGTAGATTAATATCATCTTTAACAAGTTCACTCTTCTCACATGATGATAAAATTATCAATGAAAAAATAATTGTTAATAATAATTTGTTGTTCATTTGTTGTTCATTTGTTGTTCATTTGTTGTTCATTTGTTGTTCATTTTTTAATATGTTTTGTGTTTTAATTTATTTTATATAAAGTCTATAGTGATTAAGTTATTTTAGTTGTGGGGTGAATCAATAAATAGAAGCTAATTAATCCACCCCATAAAAAAGAAAGAGAAGCGGATAATTATAATTAATTCTCATCACTATTTTTGAGTAATGACTATCTTTCATTATTTTATAATAAAAAAAATTATTTGCTTTCGCAAAGTAAAATAATAATATTCTATAAAAAAAAACAGAAATCGTGTTTTCCCTAATAATTGCCCTATTTAAGCATCTTATTATTAAGTGTTTGAAAAATAATCTTTACATCCCGGGATGAAATTTGAAAGATTGTATGTGGTGAAATTCTATGCAGTTACTGATGTTTGTAACAAATCAGACCATTAGCCCAAATACCATTATTGTCAATATCACGATAGGTGCAATGTATCTTATCAAAAAAAGGATGAAATTATATAACCAAGCTTGGGAACGACAAAGTGTTCCTCCATTTGTAATCTCATCCAAATAGTCAATCTTCTTCATTCTCCAACCCACAAATATGACAATCAGTAATCCCCCAACCGGCATTAGGATATCTGCTGAGAGATGATCAAAACACTCAAAGATATTATATCCGAAAATTTTAAAATTACTAAGTGTACCCTGAGAAAGTGAACATAAAACACTCAATACAACAATAAGAGCGGAAGATAGTACAACAGCCCATTTTCTACTCATCTTAAACTCCTCTTTAAGATATGCTACTACTACTTCAAGTAATGATATTGAGGATGTTATCGCCGCTATAAAGAGGACAAAGAAAAACAAAATCGCTATAATACTACCACCAGGTATTTGTGAGAAAATTTTAGGAAGAATAATAAAAACCAATCCTGGCCCTTCACTCGGGGATATTCCAAATGCAAACACAGCAGGCATAATAGCCAAACCTGCTATTATGGCAAATGCTGTATCAGAAATTGCTGTTATAGATGAGGATTTCACTATGCTCTCATCTTTTTTGACATAAGAGGCATAGGTCATTATTGTTCCGCAACCCAGACTTAGAGAGAAGAATGCTTGGCCAAGTGCCTGTAAGGCTGTTTGAGAGGTAATTTTAGAGAAATCCGGTTTGAATAGAAAGGATACTCCTTCAGATGCTCCAGGGAGTGTCAAGGAACGAACAGCTATAATAATAACCATTAGAAAAAGTAATGGCATCATCAGTTTTGTATATTTTTCAATGCCTTTTTTGACACCAGCAAGAACTATAAGAGCTGTTAATGATATAAAGATAATAAGGTATATGATAGGCTCCCAAGTTGAGGTCACAATACTTTGAAAAATCTCCTCTGTGACTATTCCGCCTGAGGCTGTATTAAAAGTGATAGCACGAACCAAATAATCCACAGTCCATCCACCAACAACAGAGTAGAAAGATAGTATTGAGATAGATGCGAGTACACCAAGTATTCCAATTATTCCCCATCTACTTTTTGGGGCAAGCACCTTAAATGCTCCAAATACGTTCGATTGGCTTCTTCTTCCAATGACAAATTCCGAAATCATTATAGGAAGACACAAGAAAAAAACAAAAAGTAAATATAGAATAATAAAAGCTGCCCCTCCGTTTGTACCGACAAGGTAGGGAAATCTCCATAAATTACCAAGCCCCACTGCCGACCCTGTCAAGGCAACAAGTACTCCAAATCTGTTGCCGAAATTGTCCCTTTGTTGATTCATAGTAAAATGATTATATGGTCTTTCTTAGATAAGTAACAAATCTAAACTCTTTTCCAGTCTTCTCATCTTTCATCGTTTCAGAACGCCAATCCTCTCTCCATATAGATGGGTCTATTTCAGGGAAAAAGGTATCTGCATCCTCTATATTTATATCAACTTGAGTTATATAAAGTTTGTCTGCCAATTGGATGGAGGACTTATATAACATTCCACCACCAATAATAAAAACTTCCTCATCTTCTTTCACTTCACCAAGTGCCGCCTCCAATGACATAACAGTTATGTAGTTATCATTTTCATTGTTCTTTATTCTCTTAGTGATAACTATATTAGTTCTGTTAGGGAGTGGTTTGCAATTGAGAGATAAAAAAGTATTATATCCCATAATCACAGTGTGGCCTGCTGTTGTTTTTTTGAAATATTTCAAGTCTTCTGAAATATGCCATAATAGTTTATTTTCTTTCCCTATTGCGAGGTTTGGAGCTACTGCTGCTATTATTGATATCATATTTTCTATTGTTTTAATATTTAATTAGACTATACAGCTATTGGGGCTTTAATCAATGGATATGGGTCATAATCTTCCAATTTAAAATCCTCATATCTAAAATCATAGACTTTTTTTATAGAAGGATTTAATATCATTGTAGGAAGTTGTCGAGGTGTTCTATTCAATTGTAGGTTGACTTGTTCGAAATGATTTGTATAAATGTGAGCATCTCCAAATGTATGAACAAAGTCACCGAGCCCGTATCCACATTCTTGTGCTACCATCATAGTAAGAAGGGCATATGAGGCTATATTAAACGGCACTCCGAGAAATACATCGGCACTTCGTTGATAGAGCTGACAAGATAATTTACTATCTGCAACATAAAATTGGAAAAGGGAATGACAAGGGGGTAATGCCATCTGATCTACCTCTGCAACATTCCAAGCGGAGATAATATGTCTTCTCGAATCCGGATTGTTTTTTAGCGAATTAAGAAGATTTGATAATTGGTCAATAGATTGTCCATTCGGTGAAGACCAGGCTCTCCATTGGTGTCCATAGACAGGACCTAATTCTCCGTTTTGATCAGCCCATTCATCCCAGATTGTAACACCGTGTTGATTAAGGTATTTGATATTGGTATCACCTTTGATAAACCAGAGTAATTCGTAAATAATCGATTTGAGATGAACTTTTTTTGTGGTAAGGATTGGAAATCCTTCATTTAGGTCAAATCTCATTTGATAACCAAACACAGATTTTGTTCCAACCCCTGTTCTATCTTGTTTAATTACACCTTTATCTATGATATATTGGAGTAAATCTAAATATTGTTTCATCTTACTATTTTTATAAAACAAAATTAATCATTTATGTCTATTAAAAGAATTATTGGAAAATGGTCACTTATTCCACCTTTATATATTGGACCTTGATAGGTTCTGTATGGTTTATACCCAAGATATTTATTGTCGTCAATCTTTAAAAAATCGGGAGAATAGATGTACATTTTTGAGTTGCTATAACAATTAGATACAATAAAATGATCTATCATCTCCCACATTCCTCTATATTTGATTGTCCCTTGTCCTAAAAGAAATTTGTCTATTGAAAGATTGTGTAACCCATTTGTGTTTAGACTTATCATAGGTTTAGAATCTGGTGTATCATTAAAGTCTCCCATTATTATTATACGAATATTTTCCCCTTCGTGAACACTGTACAGTGAATCTACCGCACCTCTCATTACTTTTGATGCAGACATTCTGTTTGGCAACGATTTTGTTTCTCCACCCAATTTAGATGGCCAGTGATTGATAAAAATATGTGAAGTATCTGTTTCTCCTGCAAACAAACCTTTTACATATAGTATATTACGTGTAGTTATCCCTATCTCATTCATCGGTACACTCAGCGTTGTTACCCCATTAGGATGAAAACATTCTCTCCTATATATCATAGCTACATCTATCCCTCTCGCATCGGGAGAGTCTCTATGAACAATCCCATAATCCAATTTTGCAAGTGGTGTCTCATATATCAATTGATTTAAAACTAATTTGTTCTCCACCTCTGAAAAACCAACTATTGCAGGATATTGAGAATATTTTTCTTTAATTGATATTATGGTTTTAGCGATATTGTTTCTTTTGACTTTAAATCTTTTCCATGACCACCTGTTCTCACCATTAAATGTAAACTCATCATCTTTTGTTGTAGTATCATCTAAGGGATCAAAATAATTTTCTACATTCCAAAACATAATAAGAAGTGTGTCTTTTGCACTTATATTCTGTGTGTTAAAAATGCAAATAAGTATAGAAAATAATAGTTTGATGAGGCGATTATTCATAGCGATACAAAGCTAACTTTATTTTTGTTACTTTTGCACCCAAATTAATTATTATGGCTCTTCGTTGTGGAATTGTTGGATTGCCAAATGTTGGTAAATCCACCCTTTTTAATTGTATAAGTTCGGGAAAGGCTCAAGCAGCTAATTTCCCTTTTTGCACTATTGAACCAAATATCGGATCTACCACTGTTCCCGATGAAAGGCTTAATACACTTGAAAATATTGTTCATCCAAAAAAGGTGATCCCAGCTACTGTGGAGATAGTAGATATAGCTGGTCTTGTAAAAGGAGCAAGCAAAGGAGAAGGTCTTGGTAATCAATTTCTTGCAAACATACGTGAGACTGACGCTATTCTCCATGTACTAAGATGTTTTGACGATCCAAATGTTGTGCACGTCGATGGTAGTGTCAATCCCATAAGAGATAAAGAAATCATCGACCTTGAGCTTCAGATCAAAGACCTTGAGACTGTAGAGAATAGACTTAGTAAGGTGCAGAAACAAGCTCAAACAGGAGGAGATAAAGTGGCTAAAAGAGCTTGCGATATACTTTTAAAATACAAAGAAACTTTGCTTGCGGGCAAATCTGCAAGAAGTGTTGTCTTAGATAATGCTGAGGATGAAAAGATTGCAAAGGAATTCTTTTTACTGACGAATAAACCTGTTCTTTATGTTTGTAATGTAGATGAAGACTCTGCTTCAAAAGGGAATAAATATGTGGATATGATTAAGGATGCTATTAAAGGTGAAAATGCTGAAGTTCTTGTTATTGCAGCCAAAATAGAATCTGAAATTGCAGAGTTAGAGGAATATGAAGAGCGTCAGATGTTTTTGAGCGAAATAGGACTAAATAGCTCGGGAGTAGTAAGACTTATTCAAAGTGCCTACTCTCTTCTCAACCTTCAAACATACTTTACAGCAGGAGAGCCGGAGGTGAGAGCTTGGACTATCAATAAAGGGGACAAAGCTCCAAAGGCAGCAGGTGTCATACACTCAGATTTTGAGAAAGGTTTTATCAGAGCAGAGGTTATTAAATATGATGATTATGTTAAATATGGTTCTGAAGCTGCTTGCCGCGCTGCCGGTAAATTAGGAGTTGAGGGTAAAGATTATGTAGTCCAAGATGGAGATATTATGCACTTCTTATTTAATGTATAATACTTTCACACACAATAAAGAAAGTATTAGTATTGCGACATAATCCACAAATAATTTTATTTCTGTTAGATGCTATCTGATGATGGCTATACATATCTAATAAAATTCTTAATTTTGCAGTATGAACGGGTTAAAATGAATAATAGAACAAAGCATATCATTATCAACGGTGATAGCCGTCAAATGAACGAATTAAAGGACAGATCCGTACATTTAGTGGTTACTTCTCCCCCATATTGGCAGCTTAAGGATTATGGAACAGAAGACCAAATTGGATTTAATGATAGCTATGAAAACTATATCAACCATTTAAATATTGTTTGGAAAGAGTGTTTCCGTGTACTGCACGATGGTTGTCGATTGTGTATAAACATTGGAGATCAATTTGCGCGGTCCGTTTATTATGGACGTTACAAAATCATTCCTATTCACACTGAAATAATTCGTTTTTGCGAAACTGTTGGTTTTGACTTTATGGGACAAATTATTTGGCAAAAAACTACAACGATGAACACGACAGGTGGCGGTGCTGTAATGGGAAGTTTTCCACATCCGCGCAATGGCATTGTAAAACTTGATTTTGAATACATTTTACTTTTTAAGAAGCAAGGAAACGCTCCTAAACCAACAGCGGAACAAAAAGCAAATTCTGCGATGACAAACGAAGAATGGAATACTTATTTCAACGGGCATTGGTATTTTAATGGGGAGAAGCAAGACAAGCATTTAGCTATGTTCCCCGAAGAATTACCACATCGATTAATTAAAATGTTTTCATTTCCGAATGAAATTGTCCTAGACCCTTTTATGGGTAGCGGCACAACCGCTTTAGCAGCTAAAAATCTGCAAAGAAATTCTGTAGGTTACGAAATCAATCCAGCTTTTGTCCCGATTATCAAGGAAAAAATAGGTGGCGAAAATGTTTTTTCAAAAGTTGAAATTGAAGAAAAAAAACAATCTGGTTTAACAGCAGAAACAATTAACGATGAAATGAAAAAACTTCCTTATCAATTCGTTGATGTGCATAAAATAGACAAAAAGATTGATGTGAAAAAATTGCAGTACGGTTCTAAAATTGATGCAGAAAGTTCTACAAAAAGAGAAGAATTGTATTCTGTTAAAGAAGTTATCAGCCCTGAATTTATTAAGTTGAGTAGTAATTTGGTTGTCAGATTAATAGGAGTTAGGAATAATCCTCAATTAAATGGTGAGGCAACGAAATACTTGACTGAAAAATTACGTGGTAAGCGAGTTTTTCTCAAATATGACGAACAAAAATACGATAGTCAAAACAATTTAATGGTGTACCTTTATTTGGAAAACAAAACCTTCATTAATGCCCACTTATTGAAAGATAAGATGGCATTATTCGATGATTCTATTGAATTTAAGTACAAAACAAAATTTCAAACATTATCATTATGAATAGGAAATTAATAAAGCAGTACTCTATGAATTTTGGTAAGAAAGAAAAAGTGTTAAACTACGCTTGTCAGACATACCAACTTTCACGTCCAAATAAAGTAGGAGCAGTTATGGCTTTGATTCGTGAATGTCAACCACAAACTATTGAAGAATGGAGGAAATGGTATTTTGAGAATGCAAAAATTACAGAAGTTGTTATTCCAGAGTGGAGGGAAGCATTCACTCAATTAACGAAAGAAGATTGCATTGATTATGTCGCTAAAATCTGCGATAAGGCAATAGGTATTCAGATAAAACCTGTTACAGCGAAAGCAAATTTTGGTTCATATTCACTAACAGAACGAATAAATAGCATAATTGCAAATTTACATAAAATGTGAAGGTGAAAAATACCATTGTACTTATATGATTCAATGACTATAAATATTATTCAAATAATTAATATGAAGCGTGTTATAAATATTTTTCTTATACTTGCAACATTCTTTTTTGCAAGTGCTTGGGAGTTGAATGCTCAAAGCTTTCCTTTTACACAAGGAACGAGATTCAATTGTAGATCTGAATATGGTAAAACTAATAAGTTTTATATTGTTACAAGTAGTACTAAGACTGCGAGGAATTGTTTCACTTTCGAAATGGAAGATAGGGGCTCTATGATGGAAAATGATAATCCTTCATTGGATGGCTATGTTAGTGGAACTTGGGATAACGGAAATGTTGTGTTGAAAAAATTAGGTAAAAACAAGAATTTGACTGATATTATAAGTTTTCAATGGAACGGGAGTTTTTTCAAAACATTTTTCGGATATTATGTGGAGCAGGAGGGAGCTCCGCAGCAAAGTATCAAAATTAATAATCTTCCGGATGATTATTTGATATTTGTTGATGGAGTCAGATACGAAAAAAATGGTAAGACGAGATATATCAGTAAAGCAAAAGGGGTTCATGAAATAAAAATTTGTGCTCCTGGATATGAGAATTACAATGTTATAGCCGATACACGTAATTGTGGATCAGAAAATTACATAGTAGAATTTCCCTTGAAAAAAGGAAATATGAGCAGTATGATGTATTTTAATAATGTCCCTCCGATGTCTGTTATTTATGTCGATGGAAAAAAAGATAAAAATGCTGTTCTTTCTTCGCAATTGACCATTAATAATCAAACATTATATTCCCTTTCGTCTGAATATCCATCAGGTAGTCATACTTATAAAATAGTAAGTCCCGGATTTAAGGAGTCAACGGGGACATTTGATATAGAAGAGGGATATACATCTCTTTCTATGTCACCGGAATTTATACCGGATACTATAGAAAAGACCCTGTTATATATTTCTGGCAGTACATTATCTCCCGATAATTTTTATATCTCCATCAACGACATCCGAATAGATAATTTTGCGGATGCCTATCTTAATGCTAATCAAGATAATACATTAGCAGTATATAGTAAAACAGATAGCTCTCTGATATATGTAGAAAACATATTTGCGAATAAGTACTTTATCGAATTGACTGAATATGCACAATACCCCCATTGGTTTCATCGAGTACGCGGTGTCCCTGAAAATACCGATATTTTGTTTACCGATACTTGGAATGAAGTTCAACATAAATTTGCAAAAATAGGTAACTGCTATTGTTTTTCTCAAAGAATGGAGTCGGGATATGTTCAATGCAATATTAAAGCAATCCTGAAAGAGAAAGTTATTTTTGATGCAAATTTCTTAGTATGCCCCGATTCAGTCGGAAATCTTGCTGATATTGTTATAGATAGATCACTTGTAAAAGATAAATGGGTGGTGGGTGATTTGTTCCCTGGGGATGATGGAAAGCCTATGGGTATTGTTGTTTCCACGGATAACACAGGTGAGCACGGAACTATTCTTTCTCTTGAAGAATTTAAGTACTATTATGTTTTGAGTGATGGCAAACGTCAAGGTGGTACAATTCGTGCCGCTTTAGACGCATTTAACGGAGAAGAAACAAAATATCCGAAATTAGCTTCATTCGATAGATTTGTCAATCATCTAGGTTCAGGTAATTATACAAATGAAGAGGTATATGCGACCATTAAAAAGTATTTTCCCGCTTTTTATAATGCAGATAAATATAAGGTAGGTTCATATACTCAGTGGTATCTCCCTAATAATAATGATTTGACCAAAGTTTTAAATATGGCCGATTTTATTAATAAAAAACTGAGAGCTGCCGCAATTACACCACTACTTGATTTTGAGAATCATGGTTATATGACAATACAAGCTATTGTTGTCGTAGGGAATAAAAAAGATAGCGAAAATGTCGAGCGCAATACAAGATTTATGACGGATTTCTAAATATCCGTTTCAGAAGTATAACTATTGATGACACACAATTAAAAAAGTCCCGGAACTTTAATTAGTTTCGGGACTTTTTATTTGTATATAATCTATTTTTAGAAAAATCTTGCTCTATTATCTTTGACTCCTGCCATTTTTTCAAATACTGATGGGAGCATATTGAGCTGGTAGTTTTGGATTTGAGAGGCTTTCATTTTGGCGTCTTGCTCGGTATAGAAAGATGCTGTCTCTCTTGAATTTACCTGGAATACATATACTCCTACATTGCCGGCAATAGGGCCAACAATTTTATTTGCAGTCGCTCCACAGATTGATCCAACCAATGAAGGGTCGAAGGTACGGGAGTTGATAGAACCAAAAGAGACATCTGTTCTATTACTTACTGTTGTGTTTAAAGCGTTTGCAATATCTTGCATTGTGGTAAGCCCTGCTATTTTTGCAGCCACTTCGTTTTTCATCTTTTCAGATCTCTTTTCTGCAAGTAATGTATATTGGATTGTAGCTGATACTTCGTTTATCGGGGTATGTCCCTCCTCTTTAATTGACTTAAGGGCTACTACAAAAAAGTATTTATTGTCAACGGTTAGAATAGGTGAAACTTGTCCCTTTTTTGCTTCATAAATCCAACGAGATACCTCTTTCATATTTTCGTATCTTGAGATATTTTTAGCCCCTTCGAGAACACCATTTGCAGGGACAACAGGAAGGTTCTCTTCTTTCACGATTTTATCGAAGTTCTCGATTTTGCCTTCACTTTTAGCAACTAAGTCGTTTGCTTTTGAATAGTATGATTGGAAGGTCTCTTTTCCGGAGATTGTCTCTTTTGTCAAAAGTGCTATTTGTACTTTTCTTATAGGAGCTGTCCTCTTGTTAACCATAACTATATGGGTTCCATAGTTGGTGTTAATAACAACAGGTTTGTTGATTGCCATTGTTAATACCCCTTCCATCCCGGGAATAATCATCGTTTGTGTCATCCAACCTATATCGCCAGGATTCTCAACATTCTGATTTTTGTCCAAAGAATATTCTGAAGCAAGTTGAACGAAATTACCACCTTTATTGATTACACTAATAAGGCTATCTGCTTTTTGAGTGCTGTTTGCAGGCAAAAGGATATGCTGAACAAATGCAGAGTCTGACATCATCTGCTCGCTGTTTACCCTTGCTGCAATAAACATGTCCCCTTTTCTAAACACCGGTAAAACTGTAGGCTTTGCGCTAAAAGCAAATTCATCAACCTCAGGATATTCCGCAGCTATCTCACCTTTCTTATAATAGTAGTTTTGAAGTGGAGTATCCGAGTTTCTAGCAAGGAAAGCTTTAAGATTATCGGTAGTAGTGAACTCTTGATATACTTTATTGATAGCATCTTCTGTTATAGAATAATCCTTTTCCGATGGAACTACCTCATATACAACAAATTCAATATCACGAGAATTTGTTTGTTTATAGTTATCAATATGTTTTTTATAATAAGCCTCTATCTCTTTGTTAGAAACTTTCAATGTAGAATCTTGTTCAAATCCAAAAGGAACCATTACAAAATCCACATTTGCTGTTATATTGTTCTCTTCAATTTCCCTTCTAAGCTCAACAGGTGTAAGAATATTACTTTGAGAGAGGAGAGATGTGTATTTTGCAAAATATTGCTGCTCTTTCATATTCTTTTCAAGAAAATTCCAATAAGCAGAAAGGTTTCCAAATTTATCATTTGGGATAGATTGGATAAACTGTAATAATTGTGCTCTGCTGAAATTACCGGAAGCATCCCTGAATGATGGTTCTTGAGAAATAATCGGAGAAAGTTCTTTGCCCTGACTCAAATCAAGCATCTCCTCCTCACCTACATTAAGCCCGGCTTTTTTGATATTTGGAATAATAAAAATCTCATTCTGAAGATCTTGCCATGCAGATTGATTTATTGATTCCATAACCTGCTCAGAAACGGCTTGATTACCGGATGTAAGGTTATAAATGTTAGTATAATAATCTACTTTTTTTTGGAAATCCTCATAACGGATAGATTTTCCAGCTATTTTACCCACGTCATATTTTGAAGAAAAAGACCTTAAGGTCATCTCCAATGTGCTGGGATCGATAATGAACGACAAAAGTGCGACTGCTATTAGAACCGTTATTAAGATTCCAAGTTTGACACGAATTTTCTCTAAGACTGCCATTTTAAATTATTTATAGGTTATTTTTATTTTACAAAATAGTCTGCGAAGATAGTGATTTATTTTTATCTCTTGTATAATGGACCTATAAAATTAGCTGAATCTACATAAGAAACATAAGTTGTGTCTTGTGTAACAATACCATAACTATCAAACGGGCTCAATAATTGGGCATTTCTTGCCATTTCATCGGATTCTAAACCATACCCCTGCATAAAGCCCTGGGGAGATATCAGCCTCACGTAACAATCGGTAAATATCATCTTCCTTGACCTGTCCCAATATAAAGTATCTGTTTCTATCCGTTCCCCTTTTATATAATTACGAATAACAACATTACCATAAGCAGACCATTTCTCATTTCTCCCCGAAGTGGTGTGTCTTGCCCCGTCCGATTCGATCTGAGTCTCAAGCAACCCCTCCTCATTATACCCATAAACCCTAATTCCTTTGGGGAAGTCCTCATAGGACTCATCATCACTCTTTGTAAACCTTTCGAGCAAAGGGGTCTCCATTCTCATTGTCAATTTTCCAAAATCTGTTTGAGTAGCTACCATATTTTCAACCCTTTGTGATGGAGAGTCTGCCAAATCAAGTTGTTCTGTTTTAGGGACCTTATCACTACAAGATACAGCAATGGTAGCAACTGTAAAAACAATTACTACCATTGATATATTGATTTGATATCGGATATTTCCGACCATTTTATTTCTGTGTTCTAACCTTTGTTGTTTCTCTTAATCCTCCACAAGACACTGTATATGAAGAACCATCAAGTACATCATACATAAATGCTTCCGATTGTAGAGGGAAATATTTACTGTAGTTAGAGATAAGATTGTCTGCTTCATTAGCAAGAGTTGCATCTGCATTCTTCGCTTTGATTAGATAATCAACTGCAATCCAGAATGGTGAACGAATCTCTACCTCATTACCTTGGCATTTTTGAGAAGCCCAAATAGTTGCAATTAAGAAATATGCTTTACCAGAAATTGCAGGAGAAAGTTCTGCAGCAGATTTAGCTGCTTTTACAGCCTCAGCAGGCTTTCCTGCTGATTTGTATAGGTATGAAGCAAATTCGAAATAGTACTCTCCGTCTTTTTCTTTGTTTGTTTCAGGAGATGCAATTGCCTCATTTATATATTTTTCTGCTTTTTCATAATCGTTTGCTCCGCAATAAAGTTTGAAAAGTAAATATGCAGAATTTGCAGATGGTTCAACTTTATGAAGACCTTCTACTGCTGCGCGGAATAGGTGTTCATCAACACAATTTGTAGCCGAGAACATAGCAACCATCGTTACAAGAAGCTCTTTGTCATTTGGATTTGCCTCATATCTTGGTTTGAATAGATTTACTATATTTTCACAACTTGCAACCCCACTTTGCATAAATAGATTTTCAACATCGTTTTTTGCATTTTTTATCTGTTCAGAGGGTTTAGCTTTTTCCATAAGATCTAAGATTTCGTTTGATTTTTGGAAAGCCTCCATAACATCTTCTGCTTTTATTTTACCTTCTTTGTACAAATCACTTGCATAACCGATATATCTTACAAGGATAGCAATAGAAGTTTTTTGTTTGGTAACATCAATTACTTCTTTTATCTCATTGAATATCTCTTGATTGCGAGAATCATCAAGATATGAGATCATATCTAACACTTTATTGTTACTTGCTGTCACTAAATATTTAGGGTAATTGTTAATCCTCATATCGTGAAGCATTATTAAAGAGTCTGTCAACTCTTTTGTCCTTATAGGATTCTTTTTAAATGTAAAGATCTCTTTTCTAAGAATCTTCATTCCATCAAGAAGCATATTTTGATTTGCTTGCGGTGGGCAGGACTTGATTGCTTTTCTCCATAGTGGTGCGGCATCATTCAAATTCCCTTGTTTCATATATTCTTGATAAAATGACAAGTATTTGATACAGTTAGCACTATCAGCACCATATCTTCCTTGTGCAAGAATAGATGAAGAGATAAGTAACACAAAAATAGGTAGAAGTAAATAGGTAATTCGTTTCATAATTATATTTAAAATTTATTATGATGATTGTTTATAATAATTAGTTATTTAATCGTATCTGTATTTTTGGAACCACACATCGTGCAGATTTATATTAACCATAAAATTAATATATCTCTCACGCACTAAGTTATGGTTTACCGTCCCCCGTTGTCCAATATCAACCGCTACTGTGATAGCATTATACCATCTATATATCGGCAACGAAGCTCCAAAGGTAATACCAAATGAATTTATTTGGTGTCCATTTACACTAATATATGATTGCTCGTAATAACCACCCACTCTATAAGTGACTTTACGCATATAGTAACGAACATCATATCTGTTTGGCACAATCTCAAATCCTGCTTTGAATACCTGGCTCACTTCTGGATCAAAATCAAACTCTTTCGGATACTCTGCAAATGTACTGTTCTTCCAATTCTGTCTAACATAATCAACCCCTAAAGACCATTTATCCTTATGGCGATAAGAAAAGCCCAACCCCATCTCTGAAGCTATTTTCATTTGAATATCTTTATGCGGATCGTTTATGATGGTATCTCTTGAAGAAGTGTTTACTGAATAAGCATATCTGTAAAGGTCCCCCTTCATATTGTTACCCATACGATAGGTAGCACCCAATGTGAAATTAGAGTTATTCTTTAACGGCTGTGTATATTGTAGTCCGAATTTCCCTGAGAAAGAGTGAACACTATAATCCCATCCGGTATAAAGAGAATAGTTTGTCGAGGAGGAATTGAATAGTGCATTGCTGTGACGATCTATCGCACCAAAATAGTAAATCATTTGCGCCCCAACCGAAAATCTTTTTGCAAAAACCATTGCAGCCCCAACAAAAAGTTGATTTATGCTACCTGTCCCATATTTTTGATACTTTATATCTCCGATATTTGCGACCAAATCATCATCTGTCTCTGTCGATTGAAACTTGTATCCAACATTACTAAAGGGCATAATCCCCACAACTATTGCCGATTTTTTGTATAGCGGCAATGTTATTGCGAAATTTTGCATATTAAAAACATTGTATGCTGAATGGGCTCTATAATCTGAATTATAAATGTTTTTTTCAACCACCCCAAAGTCCAACATAAAAGCTAAAGTATCTCTTTCTGTTATAGCAGCAGGATTTACATAATTAATAAACCTATTATCTCTCATTCCTATCCCAATTCCACCCATAGAGAGATTGTATGCAGAACCTGATTTCTCAAGTTGTCCTATACCATAAAGAGAATATGGTGAATATGCTCCAAGTGCGTCGGTCGTTTGGGCATTCACCCCCATCGCACTGATCACATACACTGTTATAAAAATAGTTACGAATCTTAGATTCTTACTTATCTGCATTAAATTCTGCTATTTTAGATAGGCCTATTAATACTAAATTATAAACTACAAATATCGGATTTTTCAATTTTTCCGCAAAATAAATAGCATCTCCCCCAGTAAAAATGATAATACAATTATTATTCTTAGCTATATATCCTTCAACCTCAAACATTATGCCTAAAATCACACCATTTTGGATTGCCTCTTCCGTTGTCTTTCCTGTCTCTCCTATTTCCGATGGATTTATTAGTAATGGTAATCTCTTAGTATAGTGATTAATAGCTTTAAATCTTGTAGCCATACCAAGTGAAATATTACCTCCGCAAAATTCCCCGTTTTTATTTATTTTATCAATTGTAAGAGCTGTTCCAAAGTCAAATATCAAACAATCATCATTTGGAAATAAAGAGTGAGCGGCAACAGCAGCTGCAATCCTATCAGCACCCAATGTATTGACACTGATGTATTTATTGATGATCGGAATGGGGGTGGTTGAGTCTAAAAAAATGATTTTTTTCCCAACCTCTTTGAAGAATGAGAGTAAATCTCCCTCTATATTATCGGCTACGCTTGAAATAATAATTGACTCAAATTGTTCCCCAGATGCGATTTTCCTTATCTCACTATCAATAGTAGCTCCGGGGAATTTATACTCCCTAACAAGTTGTCCTTCTTGTGAAACCGCAACTTTACACGCACTATTTCCTATATCTACAATTAAATCAATCACTTTTACTTAGTAAGGGCACAAATATAATCAGATTTTTTGAATTAGGTTATATGCTCCCTCTATCGTTTTAACATTCTGAACGGTTATATACAATTTATTATTTTGCTCCTTCAACATATATCTGCTCCCCCCTTTACTTTGTATATTATGAATAATATTGGAGAATTCTGTCGTTTTATAATAGGGAGACATCTGATTTGAAATAAAATAGATCACCATTTTATCATTTTTCAACACTATCTTTTCAAACCCTTTCTCTTTTGCCTTAATCCTCAACCTAACAACAAATGTCAACTGCCTAAGCTCTTCCGGAATCGGACCAAATCTATCTTCAATATTTTTTATAAATATTTCAAGTGAAGTGTCGTCACTAATTGAATCAAGCTCTTTATATAAACGTATCTTCTCGGCGATAATATTGATATATGTGTCCGGTATGAGTAGCTGGAGATCCGTATCTATCATAAAATCATTTACATATGCTTGTTTATCGGTATCAGGCACTATCCCATTACTCTCTTTGATCTCCTCAAATGCTTCTGCAAGGATCTTTTGATAAGTTTCAAAACCCATATCTGCTATATATCCGCTTTGCTCCGCTCCAAGCATATTTCCCATACCCCTAATATCAAGGTCTTGCATAGCTATATTGAATCCGCTCCCAAGATCGGAAAATGCCTCAATCGCCTTGAGTCTTCTCCTCGCATCATCAGAAACAGTGATCATTGGTGGAACTATCAAATAACAAAATGCCTTTCTATTGGAACGTCCAACCCTCCCTCTGAGCTGATGAAGATCACTGAGTCCGAAATTTTGTGCTTGATTTATAATAATAGTATTTGTGTTAGGAATATCTATCCCATTTTCTATTATAGTTGTGGAAATAAGCATATCGTAGTCACCATCCATATAGTTAAGAATCTTCTTTTCCAACACACCGGCCTCCATCTGACCGTGAGCTACACAAGTCCTTATGTTTGGAACTATTCTTTTAATAATATCTTCAACAGATTGAATATCTTCAATTTTATTGTGAACAAAAAATAATTGACCCCCCCTCGCTATCTCATAATTTATAATATCTCTTATAAGATCTTCGTTAAAATCTATAATTTCTGTCTGTATCGGCAGTCGATTTGGCGGTGGGGTGTTTATTATCGAAAGATCCCTTGCTCCAAGGAGTGAAAATTGGAGAGTTCTCGGGATTGGAGTTGCTGATAATGTTAGTGTATCAACAGAAAGTTTCATTTGTCTGAGCCTCTCTTTGGCAGCAACACCAAATTTTTGTTCTTCATCGATGATAAGAAGTCCTAAATCCTTAAATAGTATCTCTTTGTTGAGTAATCTGTGGGTACCGATGATAATGTCTATTTTTCCCTCCTTCAACCTCTCAATAATCTCTTTTATCTCTTTGGGAGTTCGTAACCTACTGATATAGTCAATATTACAAGGGAACTTCCTCAACCTCTCAGAAAAAGTATTGAAATGTTGAAGGGCAAGAATTGTTGTTGGGACCATAAGAGCCACCTGTTTACTATCTGCAACTGCTTTGAATGCCGCCCTGATAGCAACCTCTGTCTTTCCAAACCCCACATCTCCACAGACAAGTCTATCCATAGGACAATCCCTCTCCATATCATTTTTCACAGCAATAACAGCTTTGCTCTGATCGGGTGTCTCCTCGTAAATAAACGAAGACTCCAACTCCTTTTGAAGATATGAATCGGGAGAGAAAGCAAAACCCTTAGCAACCCTCCTTTGAGAATAGAGCTTAATCAAATCATTAGCAATGTCTTTAACTTTTGCTTTTGTCTGGTTCTTCAATTTTTGCCAAGCCCCGGTTCCCAATTTATAAACACGAGGAGGGGTAGAGTCCCCAGAGCGATATTTTGATATTCTATGAAGTCCGTGAATGGAGATGAATAACACATCATTATCTCTATATATCAATTTAATAGCCTCTTGTACTTTCCCATTAATATTGTTTTTCACCAACCCTCCGAATCTTCCAACTCCGTGGTCAATATGAACAATATAATCACCCTCTCTAAAAGAATTTATATCATTAAGAGTGAGCCTTTCGCTTCTTTCAACACTCCTAATTATTTTAATCTTCCTATATCTCTCAAATATCTGATGATCTGTGTAAAAGCAATTCTTGGAATCATTGTCTATAAAACCTTGATGGATAGTAAAATTAATAAAGATTATCCGGAGATTATGAGGAGAGAAAATGCTTTTTAATCTCTCGATCTGATTGACACTCTCACTCATAATATAAACATTATACCCCCCTATTTCCCTTTGCTTTATATCGTCAACTAAAATTTCAAAATTTTTATTAAAAGTGGGTTGCGGCGAAGTGTTATATACTATCTCTTTATCAAAATTTATATCTTTTCGCAATGTTGACATAAATATTGTCTTATGTATTATCTCCCCCTCTTTTATATTATCAACATCTGATATCCAAACAATTCCGTCTTTGGGGAAATTTTGAATAAAATCAACAGATTCCTCCCCTTCTCCGGTTATATTTGGATAAATAACTATTCTATCTACCTCCTGAAATGTGTGTTGTGTATTTACATCAAAAGATTTTATATACTCAATCTCATCACCAAAAAAATCAATACGATAAGGTTTATTGTCACTATAAGAAAACACATCTATAATTCCCCCTCTAATAGCAAATTCCCCCGGTTGCGATACAAAATCCACCTTTTCAAAACCGATAGAAAAAAGGAGCTCTTTAAAAAAATCAAACGAGAGTTTTTCTCCCTTTGAGACAGAAAGGACAGCTTTACTCACCTCCTCATCTGTTGCTATCCTCTCTTCTATCGACTCTTTATATCCAACAATAATTAGAAAATCCCCTTTATACCTATTATTATTGAAATCCATTAAAGCCCCCAACGCTGCTGTCCTCTGCACTTTCATCGAACAGTCCTTAATGGAACTTTTTATATTTTTATTCTCTGATGTTGGAAAAAAATAAATATTCTCCTCTCCTAATAGATTATAGAGATCGTTTGCACAGGCAGAAGCATCCTCCTTGTTATTTAAAACTACAAGGTGAAGACCCTTGTCAACAACAGAAGCTATGGTCATCGCTTTTGCAGAAGAGTATAAACCGCTAATATGTACTGTTTTAACATACTTGTCTTTAAGACAATTTATCAACTCGCCGTGATGGTTATTTTTATTTATTAACAATTCCCACTTTTTTTGGTTCATAACATATTAATAAGTGTGTTGATAATTTTTAGAAACTATTTATAAAATCTATCTCCATTTTTATATATGATTATTTTATTCACTTAACAAAAAAAGATAGCGTAAATTTTTTATAAACTTTCTGTGATATTATTAACAACAAACAATTTGTTTATTATTTTTTTGCAAATTTATCAACAATTGTTGAAAACATAAATATCTATTTGATTTATCATATTTTATACTGTTAATAAAGTATTAATTACTTGTTAATGATTTAATTTTAACTAACAATTAAAAACTTATTAACTTATTAACAACTATACATAAATATCATCTAATATTTAAAAATTATAGAATATATTTGTATTATGGTTGTAAAAGAAAAAAATAAGGAAAAAGTCGATTTTGACCTCCGAAGTGAGGGTGAATACAAAGATACAGATTTAGATGGTAAAATCAGACCGAAAGATTTTAACAATTTTTCAGGTCAAGAGAGTATTATTGAAAATTTAAAAATTTTTGTAAAAGCTGCTTTATTACGTGGAGAGGCTTTAGATCATATCCTCCTTCATGGCCCTCCAGGTTTAGGAAAGACAACGCTGGCCTATATTGTAGCAAATGAATTGGGTGTAAATATGAAAGTTACTTCTGGACCTATTTTAGATAAGCCGGGTGATTTGGCTGGATTATTAACAGGTTTAGAAAGTGGAGATGTTCTATTTATTGATGAAATTCATAGGCTTTCCCCTATTGTTGAAGAGTATCTTTATTCAGCAATGGAAGATTTTACAATTGATATTATGATTGATAAAGGGCCTGGAGCCCGTTCTGTTCAGATCTCATTAAACCCTTTCACCCTTATTGGTGCTACTACAAGAAGCGGTTTAATCACCTCTCCTTTAAGGGCTCGTTTTGGGATTCAGTCTCATCTGGAGTACTATGACTCTAAAATTTTATTTAAAATTATTAAAAGAAGTGCTTCTATTTTATCAATAGAGATTGAAGATAATGCAGCTACAGAGATTGCATTACGTAGTAGGGGAACTCCAAGAATAGCTAATTCTTTATTAAGAAGAGTTCGGGATTTTGCTCAAGTTAAAGGGACTGGGAAGATAGATCTAAATATTACTCAGTTTGCATTAGATGCTTTAAATATTGATAAATGTGGTTTAGATTCTATTGATAATAAGATTCTTAGTACTATAATTTCAAAATTTAAAGGTGGCCCTGTAGGGGTAAGTACAATAGCAACAGCAATTGGAGAGGATGTTGGTACCCTTGAGGAGGTTTATGAACCATTTTTAATTAAAGAGGGTTTTATCCATCGTACT
This sequence comes from uncultured Muribaculaceae bacterium, assembly GCA_964397445.1. Taxonomy (GTDB): domain Bacteria; phylum Bacteroidota; class Bacteroidia; order Bacteroidales; family UBA932; genus CAYNHZ01. Next base: position 325,518 of record CAYNHZ010000001.1, read on the forward strand.
CCTCGAGGGAGAGAGGTTACAGATTTGGCATATAAGCATTTAGGATTATCTAAATATGATAATTGTTCTCTTTTTTAACTTGGGATGAAAGTTTTAATAGTATCAGATGCACAGAGTGTCCATACAAAAAGGTGGATTTTTTCTCTTAGTAAAAAAGGGGTTAAAATCATATTTTTCACTATTAAAAAACCTAATGATGATTTTTTTGATATAGAGGGGGTTACCACCTATTACTACGATCTTTTTTCTTATAAAAACAAAGGAAAAATTTCTAAAGTTTTATTCTCTTTTTTAAATCATTTTAAAGCAGTTAAAATGTTGAAAGAAATTATAAAAAAAGAGAAACCAGATATCCTCCACTCCTATTACCTCACAAGTTACTCATTGATTGGTGCCCTATCTAATTTTAGTCCATTTATTGTATCTATTTGGGGTAGTGATATTTATGAGTTTCCACAAAAAAATTTTATAAATAAATTTGCAGTAAAAAAAATTCTTAAAAAAGCAGATTCTATTTTATCAACCAGTCATATAATGGCTATAGAGGCTAAAAAATATAAAAATAAACAGATCCAAATTATCCCGTTCGGTGTTGAAATTGATAAATTTAAAAAAATAGAGTTTTCTGTATCTCGACAAAAGTCAACTTTTATTGTCGGAACAGTTAAGACACTATCTATAAAGTATGGAATAGATGTATTGATTAGGGCTTTTAAAATAGTTTCTGATAACAATAAAGGGATTGATTGTCAGTTATATATTGTGGGTGTTGGAGATCAATATGAGGAATTAAATAAATTAGTTGAAACCCTCTCTTTGAAGGATAGGGTTATCTTCAAAGGATTTATAAAAAATAGTGATCTACCTGATATTTATAATTCTTTTGATGTTGCTGTATTTCTCTCTCGAGCAGAGAGTTTTGGTGTTTCTGCTGTAGAGGCAATGTCTTGTGAATGTCCTGTGGTGGTCTCAGATGCAGATGGTTTTACAGAGGTGGTTAGGGATAATTTTTCAGGTTTTATTGTTAGAAAAAATGATCCTGAAGGTGCTGCTCAAGCGATTCAACGCTTTATAGATAATAGAGATCTTATTGATTCTATCGGAAAAAATGCAAGGGTCACTGTGTTAAATAATTACTCTTGGGATAATAATGTAAATGATATGATGTCAATATATTATGGCTACACTAAAAGATAAAACTGCTAAAGGGATTGGTTGGGGATTTGCCGATAATTTTGCTAATATCGGGATACAGGCAGTTATAGGCATTGTCTTGGCAAGGATATTATCTCCGGATGATTTTGGGCTTATCGGGATGACTGCAATTTTTATCTCTTTAGCTAATTCTTTTACTGATAGTGGATTCAGTGTTGCTTTGACTCGAAAAAAGGAGGCAACTAATATAGATTTCAATACTATATTTTATTCTAATATCGGGTTAGGAACCATTTTCTATTCGATTCTATTTTTTTCTGCTCCTTTTATTGCTTCATTTTTTGAGCGGGAGATTCTCACATCTATTATTAGAATTTTGGGTTTATCTATCGTATTTACAGCATTTACTACTGTTCAAAAGGTTATATTGATAAGAAAGATAGATTTCAAAACACAGGCGATTGTTTCGTTTTTCTCATCTATCCTTAGTGGAACTATTGCAATTATTATGGCTTTGTCTGATTGTGGTGTTTGGACACTTGTTGTTTTACAACTCTCAAAACTTTTTATTGCTTCGTTTCTTTTTTGGGTTTTATCTGCCTGGAAGCCCCAATTTGTATTTTCGATTAATTGCTTTAAAGAGATGTTTTCTTTTGGGAGTAAACTTCTTACAGCCTCAATCATCAGTATATTGTGGAATGAAGTTTATTCGCTGATAATAGGGAAATTTTACAACGCACCTACCCTTGGTCAATATTCAAGGGCTGAGAAGTTTAAAGGGATGGTTACTTCAAATGTAAGTATTGTTATGCAGCGTGTAAGTTACCCAGTTTTGAGTAATATTCAGGATGAAAAGGAGAGACAATTGCGTGTTTATCGTAAAGTTATAAGGACGACATTACTCTTAACATCGACCCTTGTTTGTGGCTTGGCAGCTGTGGCGGACAATTTAGTAGTTGTTTTGATAGGGGATCAATGGACACCTGCGGTTCCTTTTATCAGGATACTATGTATTTCCGGATTGTTTATTCCACTTCTTTTGAATGCTGTAAATATTCTAAATGCAAATGGCCGTTCTGATCTAACGCTGAGGCTTGAAATAATAAAAACGGTTTTAGCGGTGATCCCTGTTTTATTGGCTATTTATTTTAGTATAGAGTGGATGCTGTGGGGAATTGCCTTAGTTACGGTTATTAACTTTTTTATATATTCTCTCTATTTGTTAAAGGTGATAAATTATAAAATTTCTTCTCAAATTGGTGATATTTTACCCTCATTATCTATATCTATAATTATGGCCTTATCGGTCTGGGGAGTAGGGTTTTTAGATATTAATGTTATTATAAAATTATTGATTCAGTTGATAATCGGAGGTGCTATTATTTTTACTATCTACGAGTTTTTATATAAAAACGAGGAGTATATTGATATCAAGAATGCATTGTTAGGGCTGTTGAAAAAGAAAAATTAACGCACCTTTTTATATATTTTCCACAGATGACTATATCCTTTCATATATAGTATTCCGAGCATAGGAGATGATGAGAAGAGGGTAAATCTTCTTTTATCTTCGTTTGAAAAGTGAAGCCCTTTTAGTTCATAGTATAGAGAGTTAAAATCATTTTTAACAATTTTATAATTAACTTTTTCACTAAGTTTTTCTCCTATAACTGTGATAAAGCTATTTAACAATTTTGATGATACGTAACACTTAATTTTATCGGGGACAGGGGGGAAAATTTTTCCAATAAAGGATAAAATATTTTTTAAAACCGTCAAATCATCCTTACATACATTATATTCTCTTTTTTTCTGTACTGCAGAGGTATCATTTAGGAGATATGTGTATTGGATGGAATCTGAAAAATAGATACTCTTTGCACTAAGTAAAGCCTTGATAACGAATTCCCTATCTTCAGAATAATGAACATTTTCGTTGAATTCTATAGAAATTCTCTCAATAAACTCCCTTTTGTAAAAATAGCTCCAACACATACTTGAAAAACCCATATTGGTAAAGAGTGTTTCTTTCTCTATAATACCGCTTTTGTGAGGATTAAAAACCTTTTTACCTTTTCCGAAGAGATCAATCGTGTACCCTATTTGAATAAGTTCAATACTCTCATCTTTTGGTAGTGTTTCTACTATTTTAGTGAAATCTTCTCCTATGAAATCATCGCTGTCTATAAATGCGATCCAACTCCCAATTGCATTTTTTATACCCAAATTCCTCGCTGCACTAACCCCGGAATTAGTTTGATGAAAGACTCTTATCCTATTGTCTTTAGCAGCAAACTCCTCACAGATGATACCACTTCTATCTGTACTCCCATCATCTATCAATAAAATCTCTATATTATCATAAGACTGGTTTCTGGCAGACTCAATACACCTTTGAAGATACCCTTCCGAATTATAGATAGGTATTATGATCGATATGGATGGGAGGTTCATTGATTAAAAATAATATCTTGCACCAAAATTGAGGAAAAGTCCGTTTAGATCTCTTGTCCCTTTATGTAGAAGATATGTTGCACCCTCTCCAAAAGAGATACCATATCCACCGTGAGCATAAAGTTGGAATGGGAAGTAAATATTTAGATTGGCTTTCAAACCACCTTGAAACAAATAGGCTTGATTACTCTTTTTCTCCTCTTTAGTGATATTGTCTCCCAGAAGAAGGGTGTCATAGTATAGTCCCACTAAGGGGTATATTTGAAAATTGTTTATCCTTAAACCATAACCTAAATTGGCACCTACGCTCATTCCTATTGTATTAAAATCGCCGGAAATACCCATAAATATCTGTCCGTTAGTTCCTCCGTACATATCATACTCTATAGAGACTCTTACACTGTTTGACCCCGGTCTTGAGTCAAATCCGTGCATAATATAACCCAATTCAACTGCTATACTTGCGAGCTTATTTTCTAATAAAGTCTGTCCGGCTTCCACTTTTTTACCGGCAATTTGATAGAATTGAGAAGATTCGGTGTTTCCCTTAGTAACAAAGCTGTTGTCGGCAATTTTATTTGTGGCTTTAATAATCCCTACCCTTTTCCTTTTTATTGTTTTATTGTCAGATAGGAGAACATTTTCGTAAACTTTAAATCCATGGTCAGTAGATAGTCCCTCTTTAGTTCCGATTTTAGCCCTGATGGGTTTTGTAGAGTAGATAGTTGTTTTAATTGATAAATCTTCATTTCGATACTCTATTTGATTGAAGGAGCCAGCAATAACACTATTGAACATAAATTTATTATAGGCTTTTTCCTTATAGTTACTCTCTTGAATATCAACGCTACCAGAAGGTGTCGTATTATAGGATGCAATTAGGTTGATAGGGACTTTTATTTTATTAAAAGCCTCGATTCGAGCATCATATTCACTATTTGGTGTGTTTTCATCTATCCAACAATCCCATATCTGATTGAGAAGCTCCTCGCTCCAATTAACTTTATATAGATATGTTATAAGGTTTGAACTACAAACGAATTCTTTTTTATCTGAAGAGAAAGTCTCTTCGTAGTTATGAATATCAAAGATGACAATATAGCTATTATTAATAAGTGCCTCTCCTGTCTCTTTTAGTGCATCTACCCCCCTTTTTGTGGAGAGGCTCAACAGATAGTCTTTATCCGTAGCATTGTACTCCCCCCTTTTGTATAGGAGATTGAGATCCATCACCCCATTGTTTTGTCTGTTGAATATTGTAGAGATTATTTGCAAACCTATATTATTGTCGTTCAAATAGGATGTGATTTCGTTTGAGAGATTGCGTGGAGCGTTTTTATATACTGTTTTACCGGCAACTTTCTCTGCAACTTTATTTTCTCGACTCAAATTGAAATCAATACTTTTAGTGGGTATGTTATTGATATCATACCTCGCATTGTATTTATTGTTATTTATCGAATTTGAGAGTTTTATTTCGTAACTATCCTTGTAAGCGATGTGCATAATGGATATGCCTGCGCGGTTATACCTATCTTCATCTGTGGAGGCAGTTAAATGTGTGGATATAGTAAATAGGGCAAATAATAAGATAAGTTGTTTCATTTTTTATTTATTGTTAGTTATAGTGAATTACATTTATATATTGACTTCAATATCTCTTCTTTTGTTAAAGGGTGGTTAATATCTGTGATATTTTTCCCGGTAGCGAAGAGGATAGCCGATCTAATAGCTTGATAAACAGACAATCCATATATCAAAGGGGGCTCTCCGATAGCTCTACTTGTGAGTACCCCTTGTTGAAAAGGATTTTCCTGATATAGTGTTATGTTCATTATGCGAGGAATGTCGTATATGCCCGGTATTTTATATAGATCGGGATTTGAAGTCAAAGGGTATCCTTTATCATCCCAACAAAGTTCTTCCATTGTTGTCCATCCAACTCCCTGCATAAATGCCCCTTCTATCTGTCCTTTATCTATTTTTTCATCAATTGAAAGGCCGGTATCATGTATAATATCACTCCTTAAAATAATATGTTCTCCAGTAAGGAGATCTAATTGAATCTCAGAGATACATACTCCATATACATAGTAAAAGAATGGATTCCCTTTGCATATCTTTTTGTCAAAAGAGAGCCCCAGAGTTCTATAGAATGCCTTCTCTCCAAGGTTGATCTGAGCAATATATGCCCTTTTGAGTACCTCTTCAAAAGGGGTCTCTTTCGGAAGTGTTGATGCAAATTTGTCAATCCTCTTTTTCAATTTTTTAATAGCAATAAGTGCCGCGTGACCATTAATATCCGACCCTGTTGAGGCTGCTGTAGCAGAGGTGTTTGGTATAATAGAAGTATTTGTATTATAAACCCTTATCTTATCAAGGGGGATACTAAATTCTCGTGAAGCAATGGTAGCAATCTTATCGTAAAGCCCCTGCCCCATTTCAACCCCACCCTGATGAATAACCAATGAGCCATCTTTGTATAGATTTACAATAGCCGATCCTTGATTGAGGTGTGTAGTGGTAAAAGAGATTCCAAATTTCACAGGGGTAGCAGCAATCCCCCTTTTTAAATATTTGTTCTGTTTATTAAAAATTTTTATCTCCCTTTTGCGATTTTTATAATCGGCACTGATCAATATCTTTTTAAATAAAGTGGGGAGAGAGTTGTCAGATATCCGCTCACCATAAGGGGTGATATTTTGTCTCCTTATGCCATACAAGTTAATCTTCCTTATTTGCAAGGTATCTTTATGAAGAGTATTGGCAATAATATCCATAATATTTTCGATAACAAAGATCCCTTGAGGGGCACCGAACCCTCTGAAAGCACAATTGGACGCAATGTTTGTTTTGCAGGGAAATAGTTGGAGATCAACAGAGGGGATGTAATATGAGTTTTCACAATGGAGTAGGCACCTTTCCATAATTGATTGGGAGAGATCTGAGGAATACCCAATATTAAATAGAAACAGACCTTGGTACCCGATAAGTTTTCCACTATTTGAGAACCCTATTTTATATTTTACTTTGACAGGATGTCTTTTTCCTGTCATCAACATATCTTCCTCCCTCGATAAGATCATTTTGACCCTTTTCCCTGTGTGATAAGAGAGTAGAGATGCCCATATCGAACACCAAGAACCTTGTGTCTCTTTCCCCCCGAAACCACCCCCGAGATTCCCTGTTTTCACCTCTATCTTGGCACAATCTATCAGAAGTGATTCAGACAATAAAGTTTGTACCTCAGTGGGGCTTTGAGATGAGGCATTGACCTTTACAACTCCCTCACAATCAATATATGATACAGCTCCTTGAGTCTCTAAATAGAAATGTTCCTGCCCCCCTATATTTATTGTTCCCTCCACTATATGATCTGATTTCTGAAAGGCCTCTTCTATATTACCACTCTGAAGATGGTATGGAGGAAAGGGAAAATATTTTTTTTCGTATGACTCTTCAACATCTAAAACAGGTTTTAACTCCTCATATTCCACCTTGATCAACTCTTTAGCTTTTTGGGCACATTTTCGATCTTTTGCAGCTATCAAAGCAATAGCTTGTCCGATATATTGGCATTTCCCCTCTGCGAGGATGGGCTCATCGTGATATACTGCCCCCATATCGTTTTTACCGGGAATATCTTTGTATGTGATAATAGAGTAAACACCATCAACCAGTTTAGCCTCTTCAAGGTCTATTGACAATATATTAGCATTAGCAAAAGAGCTGTGAAGTACATAGCCATTTATCGTGTTATCATATGGGATAAAATCATCAATGTATTCCGTTTTCCCGACTATGTGGTTATTTAATCTCTTATCTGCTTGACTCATAATCATTAAAGCATTTAATAAATAAATTTTCCACTAATTGTAACCTATTTTCTGCCGACCCTCTTACATCCGATATAGGGGAGAAATCTCCCCTTGCAATAACCCCTCCCCTTTGAAAGTTTTCAAGTGTTACCTCTTTTCCAATTAGAAATTCTTCTGCACTGCAGGAGCCCTTCGGAATTGCTGCCATACCGCCGAAGCCGGTATAAAAGGTTGAGATTTTTCCTTTGTTTGTCTCAAAATAAATACAACAAGTCATCGTGGAGATATCCATATCTTTCCTTTTGGATTGTTTATGACAAAACAAAAAGCCCTCTTTTTTAGGTTTTCTTATTATTACACCCCCTATTATTTCATCATTATGCATCTCGTTTTTCCTATAAGATGTTATAAATAAGGATGATTCAATCTCCCTTTTATTGTTTTGAGATATGAGGACAATCTCTGCATCCAGAGCAAGTATAAGTGGCATAATATCACCTACAGGGGATGATCCTGATATGCTCCCGGAGATTGTAGCTTTGTTTCTTACCTGTTTAGAGGCAAAAGATGATAAGTACTTATCAACATTTGGATAGTAAGGGGATAAAATATTCTTAAAGGTCTCAATTGAAACATTGCCCCCTATATATAGATAGTCTTTAGTGTTTTCGCAACTTTTAAGCTGATCAATATCTGAAATATCAATGATTATTCCTGACGATATCTTATTGTGTTTGAGCATAATACTCATATCTGTTCCACCTGAAACGATTATTGCAGACCGGTATTTACTTTTGAGTTCAAGGACCTTTTTCAGCTCGGATAATTTGAAATATGAGTACCCATCCCAACTATATTCAATATCACAATTGCCAACTTTGATGAGTTCGTCATCAAAATGTGGGAGTTCCTCATTTTTATAATCTATATCGGAAAGGGATAACATTGCCTCAAGAATGCTCTCATATCCTGTACATCTACAGAGATTTCCGGAGAGTGTTTTCTCTATCTCTTCCCTTGAGAAAGGGAGAGCATTTCTGTAATGAGCATATGCGGACATCACCATTCCTGGGGAGCAAAAGCCACATTGAATGCCCCGTTTCTCTATTAATGCAGATTGAATAGGGTGTAATTGTCCATTTTTCGCTATTCCTTCTATCGTGAAAAGATGTTTTCCATTAAGCATTGGGAGTAGTAATAGACAGGAGTTTAGAGCATAAAAAACAACTTTATCGATTGATTTATCTTTCTGAGCAATGCAGACTGTACAGGCTCCGCAATCTCCAACTCCACATCCCTCTTTTGTCCCCATAAGGTGCTCATAATCTCTTAAATACTCCAACACGGTAGTTAGAGGGGTGAGATTTGACTCTTTTTCGAATGAGATTATTCGTTTTTTGTTATTAAGATAAAATGTAATGGAGGATATTGTCATTTTATTTTTCTTGGATAAAACCTTGATATGAAATAGGACTTCGTTGAGAGGTTGTAACATTTATATAAACCCTCTTATTAGAGTACATCTTAATTGAAAATTTCCATTTTTCATTTGATAGAGAAGTCGCTGTAAATCTGATAATATAGTGATCTTTTTCAAAAGTGAATGGATCAATGATCTCGATAGGAGATTTGTCTATCTCTATTGAGAGGTCTCTTCCTCCGTAGCCGATACCATCAGATTGTCCGAAATATGGGAGGTAGCAAGAAAGTGTATCTTTCTTTAGTTGCATCGTATAACCATCGGTGGTTTCTATATTATTCCCCTTTATCGGAATTATTCTTGATATTTCTACTATTATATTATTGGATTTGATAATTTTATCTAATTCTGAAAATTCTTCGGATTGGGAGTATAAGCCGAAAGATTGTAAAATAAATAATATTAACAATAATGTTTTTGTAGTTGAAAGTTCCATATAGCTTCTTTTTCGTGCCAAAGATACAAAATAGGTTGTATAAGTGGTAAAAAGTGACTAAAATTGCAGATAATTTCACAACAAAAAAATTAGTTATGGATGAGAAGTTAATTTCAAAAGTTCCTGAGGGACCTTTGGCAGAAAAGTGGACAAAACATAAAGCTAATATTCGTGTAGTAAGCCCGGCAAACAAGCGCAAACTTGAGGTTATCGTAATAGGTACCGGACTTGGAGGTGCATCTGCTGCTGCCTCATTGGGAGAACTCGGATATAATGTTAAAATTTTCTGCATAAGCGATTCTCCTCGTAGAGCCCACTCTATTGCGGCCCAGGGTGGTATAAATGCCGCAAAAAATTACCAGAATGACAATGATTCTATTTACCGTTTGTTCTATGACACTATTAAAGGTGGTGACTATAGAAGCAGGGAGGCAAATGTTTATCGTTTGGCAGAAGTAAGTAATCTTATTATAGATCAATGTGTTGCACAAGGGGTTCCTTTTGCTCGTGACTATGGCGGACTACTTGATAATAGATCTTTCGGGGGGGCACAGGTTAGCCGGACTTTCTATGCAAGGGGACAAACCGGGCAGCAATTGTTGTTAGGTGCTTATGCGTCTCTCAATAGGCAGATTGCCAAAGGAGCTGTTAAGTCTTATCCTCGACACGAAATGTTAGATCTTGTAATGATTGACGGAGAGGCAAAAGGTATTATTGCTCGCGACCTCGTAACAGGTAAGATCGAACGTTTTGGTGCTCACGCTGTTGTTATAGCATCAGGTGGTTACGGGAATGTATTTTTCCTCTCTACCAATGCTATGAATTCAAACGGATCGGCAGCTTGGCAATGTTATAAAAAAGGGGCATATTTTGCTAACCCTTGTTTTGCTCAAATTCACCCTACTTGCATCCCTGTACACGGAGATCAACAATCAAAGCTGACCCTTATGAGTGAGTCTTTGAGAAATGATGGTAGAATATGGGTTCCTAAAAAGAAAGAGGATGTTGAAAAGTTAAGGTCAAAGAAGATAACAGGATCTCAGATTCCTGAAGAGGATAGAGATTATTATTTGGAGCGTCGCTACCCTGCTTTCGGGAACTTAGTTCCTCGTGATGTAGCTTCAAGGGCTGCCAAAGAGAGATGTGATGCAGGTTTCGGTGTAAACGAGACAGGACTTGCAGTATTTCTTGATTTTTCTTCAGCAATTGAGAGATTGGGTAAAGATGTGATCACTGCTCGTTATGGTAATCTTTTCCAAATGTATGAGAAGATAACAGCTGTTAACCCTTACAATGAACCGATGATGATCTATCCTGCTATTCACTATACAATGGGTGGAATATGGGTTGATTACAATCTTCAAACAACAGTTCCTGGTCTTTATGCTATCGGTGAAGCTAACTTTAGTGACCATGGTGGTAACCGTCTTGGTGCATCAGCGTTGATGCAAGGACTTGCTGACGGCTACTTTATTTTACCTTATACCATAGGGGATTATCTTGCATCTAAGATACAGGTTCCTAAGACAGACATAAATCACCCTGCTTTTGCTGAGGCTGAAAAATCTGTTAATGATAAGATTGCCAAATTGTTCTCAATCAAAGGAAAAGAATCTGTTGACCATTTCCATAAGGAATTAGGACATATAATGTGGAATTATGTTGGTATGGCGCGCGAAAAAGCCGGTTTGGAAAAGGCTATCGTGGCAATACAAGAACTCAAGAAAGAGTTTTGGTCAAATGTTTATGTACCGGGTGAAAATAATGAGTTTAACCAAGAGATAGAGAAAGCTTTGCGTGTTGCAGATTTCTTTGAAATGGGTGAACTTATGGCAAGAGATGCTCTCAATAGAGAGGAATCTTGCGGAGGTCACTTCAGACTTGAGATGCAGACAGAAGAGGGTGAGACAAAACGTGATGATAAGAATTTTATGTATGTCAGTGTTTGGGAGTATAAAGGAGATGGTGTTCCTTTCCTTCATAAGGAACCACTTAATTTTGAGTTTGTTAAAGTAGCTACTCGTAACTATAAAGATTAAAGGAGAAAGTTATGAATTTTACATTAAAAGTTTGGCGTCAAAGAAACGCAAAAGAGAAAGGACATTTCGAAACATATAAATTGCAAGATATATCTGCGGATACATCTTTTCTCGAAATGATGGATATTCTTAATGATCAATTGATTCATCAGGGTGTAACTCCGGTTGCTATCAATAAAGGGTGCAATAATTCAGGACCTATTGCCTTTGACCACGATTGTCGCGAAGGTATTTGCGGAATGTGTTCACTCTATATCAACGGGCGTGCGCATGGACCTGACGATGACATCACTACTTGTCAGCTTCATATGCGTAAATTTAAAGATGGCGATACTATCACAGTTGAGCCTTGGAGAAGCGCAGGATTTCCTGTTATTCGCGACTTAGTCGTAAATAGGGGAGCTTTTGATCAGATTCTTCAAGCTGGAGGTTTTATCTCTATTAATGCCGGTGCTGCTCAAGATGCAAATGCAATTCCTATCCCCAGAAATAATGCTGAGGAGAGTATGGATGCTGCGGCTTGTGTTGGATGTGGTGCTTGTGTAGCTACTTGCAAAAATGGTTCAGCTATGCTTTTTGTCTCTGCAAGGGTTAGTTCTCTTGCACTATTGCCTCAAGGTAAAATCGAGGGGGCTAGAAGGGCAAAAAGTATGGTTGCAAAGATGGATGAGCTCGGTTTTGGTGCTTGTACAAACACTCAAGCTTGTGAGATGGAGTGTCCAAAAGGGATCACTGTTTCTCATATAGCTCGTCTGAATAGAGAATTTTTGTGTGCAAAATTAAAAGACTAATGATTTTTTAAGATGGAATTCTTCTCTACATCTAATGGAATTCCGGTTCATATCTCAGATTCCGGTTCGGGGGAAAAGGTTATTCTTTTCCTCCACGGATATCTTGAAACATTATACATTTGGGAGGAGTTCGTAGATCTTCTCCCAAAGTGTTATAGAACAATAGCAATAGATATACCCGGTCACGGTCTGACAAGTTCTCATCCTGTTTATAATGATATGAAATTTTGTGCAGATGTTGTAGTTGGTGTACTTAATCGTCTTCAAATCAATAAATGTATCGTAGTCGGACACTCTATGGGTGGCTATATTGCACAATCTTGTATCAAATACTATCCCTCTCTGTTTAGTGCCCTATTTCATTTTAATTCAAATCCTTACAGTGATAATCCAGACAAGAAGAGTGACCGTCTGAAGGAGATTGATTTTATTTTGAGTGGTAAGTTGATGTCTCTTGCCTCAATAGCAATTCCTAATATGTTTTCTCAGCAAAATCTTCGAAGGATGGATTATAAGATACAGGAAACCATTGAGATATGTGAAACACACGATCCTTCTGGTATTGCTGCTTCTGTTAGGGGATTGATTGAGCGTGAAGACAATGTCCAATTTTTAAATTCTTCTAATATTCCCCTCTATTTCATTTTTGGAACAGAGGATCGCTACTTACCTGTAGATAATGCCAATAAAATTCTCTTAGATTTACCCTCAGCAAAAGGATTTTTTATTGAATCGACAGGACACAGCTCGTTTCTTGAAGAACCTCATAAGGTTTTAGATATTCTCTTATCGGAGATTAAATAGTTATCTCTATTTGTTACCACAAAAAGTTATCAAAAGGGTATCTTCCTGAATGAATCTCTGCCACCATTTTGTACAGATCATTCCTTAATTTATCTATCTGTATTTTCTCTTTTGCAGAGATAAAAATACTTGGTGTGTGCTCTTTTGAGAGCCAAGTATTCTTTAGTTCTTCTATACTTATGTTCTTTTTGGTTTTCTCTTCAAATGAATATTCGTCCAATTGGGTGTATTGATATGCATCTATCTTATTAAAAACAAGATAGATAGGTTTGTCTTTTGCTCCGATATCTTTTAGTGTGTCATTTACTACCTTTATCTGTTCCTCAAAATTAGGATGTGATATATCTACAATGTGCATCAAAATATCTGCCTCTCTCACTTCATCCAAAGTGCTTTTAAAGGACTCTATAAGTTGGGTAGGGAGTTTTCGTATAAACCCAACAGTATCTGATAATAAAAATGGCACATTTTCTATAACCACTTTTCTAACAGTGGTGTCAAGGGTAGCAAAAAGTTTATTTTCTGCAAATACCTCGCTCTTAGATAGTAAGGTCATAATTGTACTTTTACCGGCATTTGTGTACCCAACGAGAGCTATCCTTACTAAGGAACCTCTGTTTCCTCGCTGAGAGACCATTTGTTTGTCAATCTTTTTCAACTGCTCTTTTAATCGGCTGATCTTTTCGAGGATTATTCGCCTATCTGTTTCTATCTGACTTTCTCCAGGGCCTCTCATCCCTATCCCCCCTCTTTGTCTTTCAAGGTGTGTCCACATCCTTGTTAATCTTGGCAGAAGATATTGGTACTGAGCAAGTTCTACTTGAGTTTTAGCGTATGCTGTTTTAGCCCTTTGAGCAAAAATGTCTAATATAAGATTTGTTCTATCAAGAATTCTGCATTCAAATTCTTTTTCTAAATTCCTTAATTGTGAAGGTGTCAGCTCGTCATCAAATAAAATTAGTTTGATGTCATTTTCAGTTATAAAATTCTTTACCTCCTCTATTTTACCGCTTCCTATATAGCTTTTTGAATTTGCCCTCTCTAATCTCTGTGTAAATCTTTTTACACTCTCAACGCCTGCTGTGAGGGCAAGAAATTCCAACTCATCAAGATACTCTTGTACATCTCTATCGCTTGTTCCTTGTGTGATTACAGCTACTATTACTGTTTTTTCCATTTATCCCCTTTTTTATAAACTCAAAATTTGACAAAAAAAGTCTGTCTAAAGAGATTTAGACAGACTTTCCAATTATTTATATTTTACTTATCTTAATTGGAAGTAAACAGGGAATTGATAACTTACCCTAACTGCTCTGTCACGTTGTTTTCCAGGTTTCCATTTAGGAGAACTTTTAACTATTCTGACAGCTTCTTTATCAAGAGAAGCATCTACTCCTCTAAGAACGATTACATTACTTACGCTTCCGTCAGGTTCAATGGTGAATTGGAGGGTAACTCTACCGGTAATACCATTTTCTCTTGCAATCTCTGGATATGATAAATTTTGATTTACCCATCTTGAAAATTCGTTAGGGTCTCCACCCATAAATGATGGTTTTTCTTCTACCATTGCAAATGGGATAGGAGCCTCTTCGATGGTCTCTTCTGCAACTTCTGCGACATAGTCCATAATCTCAACACCCATATTTTTTGTGTCCTCAAGACTTATAAATAGGTCATCATTTACAACTATTTCGTCATCAACGATATTAATCTGGTCAGAAAGTACTGGGATCTTTGGTCCTTCTGGTGGAGGAGGGGGAGCCTCAGTAGTTATAGGAATATTCTCAACTTCCACTTCAACAGCGGTCTCTTGCTGAAGTGTTGATGTCCCTTTTTCTGTGGACTTGTATTCGAAGGCCATCAAAACAATTGCTAATGTTAGCATTAGACCGATTTCTCTATAGAAGAGTTTTTTGTTTTCGAGGTTAGCCTTTGCAGATTTTTTTATTTCCATATTGCTTTATTATTTCTCAAAAATTGATTTAGCTCGTAAAAGTAGGAATTATTTTTTGAACAAAGCAAATTTTTGTTAATAAATCTGTTCAATTTTGTTTATAACTATAGTTAAATTGCTTTCAAATCGTGTAAAATCTGATTTGTTTTTCTTTGAGCGTCTGCACCTGCTTTAAATTTAGCTTGTTCTTCAGCTGTAAGATCCAATTTAACGATTTTCTCAACACCATTTTTACCAATCACGATAGGAACCCCTAAGCAAATATCTGATTCTCCATATTCACCGTTAAGTGGAACGCTACAAGGTATAATTCTCTTCTCGTCTAACAGAATAGCTCTAACTAAACTTGCTGCACAAGCGCCTGGTGCATAGTATGCTGATGTTCCCATTAATTTTGTAATTGTTGCTCCTCCAACCATCGTTTTTGAAATGACATCTAATTGACGTTTTTTGTTTAATACTTTGTCAATTTTTCCCCCTTTATAAGTTACACTGCTCATCAATGGAACCATTGTTGTGTCACCATGAGCACCTATAACCATTCCCTCAACATCACTTACAGGTGATTTTAATTCTTGGCTTAAATAGTAGTTAAATCTGCTGCTGTCAAGTGCACCACCCATACCTATAAGTCTGTTTTTCTTGATATTACAAGCTTTTAGTGCTAAATAAGTCATTGTATCCATTGGATTAGACACCATAATAATAATTGCGTTAGGTGAATACTTCACAACATTTGAAACAACATCTTTAACGATTTGTGAATTTGTGCCGATTAGGTCTTCTCTTGACATACCTGGTTTTCTTGGTAGTCCTGAAGTTACAACTACAACATTTGAGTTTGCTGTTGCTTTATAATCGTTTGTTACCCCTTTATAGTTAGTAGTGCATCCGGATAATTTTGCTGTTTGCATAAGGTCTATTGCTTTACCTTCTGCGAATCCTTCTCTAATATCAAGTATAACTACTTCTTTAGCAATATTCATACTTCCTACTACGTTTGCACAAGTCGCACCTACGTTCCCTGCGCCGATAATACTTACTTTTGACATTTTTATAAATTTAATATTTTTATTTTTAACTTTGACGCTTATTCAGCAAAAAGCAAGCCATAATGAGATGATTAATTATTATTTTGAAGATACTCCCTTTAAATTAAAAAACAAGAGATCCTTATCTAATTGGTTAAGAAAAATCGCAATTTCTCACTCTTTTACAATAGCAGATTTAAATATTGTATTTTGTAGTGATAGTTATCTCTTGAATATTAACAAGCAATATCTTAATCATGATTATTTCACTGATGTTATCACTTTTGATACCTCTGGTTATTCGCTACAGAAACAGGTTACTGCCCCTTTGTCAAAAAGTTCTCATAGTATAATTTCCGGTGATGTGTTTATAAGTGTTGATACTGTAAAAAATAACTCTCTTCAATATTCTACCCCGTTCGATCAAGAACTTTGTCGTGTGATGGCACACGCTCTTCTTCACCTTTGCGGTTTTAACGATCTTACTGATCTGGAGAGATCTGAAATGACAGCTAACGAAAATTTAGCATTAGATTTGTTTAATGAAGCGTGAATATGATATAATTGTAATCGGTGCAGGACATTCTGGTTGTGAGGCAGCTGTAGCCTCGGCCAGGTTGGGTTCTTCAGTTTTGCTTATCACTATGGATATGAGTAAAATCGCACAAATGTCTTGTAATCCATCTATAGGTGGTATAGCTAAAGGCCAGATTGTAAGAGAAATAGATGCACTTGGTGGCTTTACTGGTATTGTGACTGATGCAAGTACTATTCAATTTCGAATGCTCAATAAATCAAAAGGCCCTGCAATGTGGAGCCCCCGTGCACAGTGTGATAGAAACCACTTTTCTATGAACTGGCGCCATATCCTCGAAACTACTTGTAACTTAGATATTTGGCAAGATATTGTCACATCCTTAACCCTCTCAGATTCGTTTATTTCCGGAGTCTCTACATCTACGGGTGCAGAATTTTATTCACGAGCGGTCATTTTAACATCTGGAACCTTCCTAAATGGTAAGATTTTTATTGGTCCTCAGGTTTTACAGGGTGGTAGGATAGGAGAGCCCTCCTCTTACAAAATATCTGATCAGCTCTTACGAGCAGGAATAAAAACAGAGAGGATGAAAACAGGTACCCCTCCGAGGATTGATATTCGTTCAATTGATTTATCTCTCCTTTCAAGACAAACCGGCGACCCCTCTCCTTCAAAATTTTCTTACCTAAATTACCTCTCTCCGATTCAAAAAGGGTTTGTTCAAAAGGATTGTTGGATAGCTCATACAAATCTCGAAGTCCATGACATATTAAAATCTGCTTTTCATTTGTCACCGCTCTTTTCTGGTGCAATTAGTGGAATTGGTCCCAGATATTGTCCAAGTATTGAGGATAAGTTGAGGACTTTCCCTACTAAATCTGAACATCAACTTTTTTTGGAACCTGAAGGGTGGCATACTAATGAATATTACTTACAAGGATTTTCCTCTTCTCTCCCTTTAGAGACACAATTATCTGCTTTATCGAAAGTAAAAGGGTTTGAAAAAGTTCAAATTTATCGTCCTGCCTATGCAGTTGAATACGATTTTTTCGATCCCACACAACTTAATTATTCTTTGGAATCTAAAGTCATTTCAGGATTGTTTCTTGCAGGACAAGTTAATGGTACAACAGGTTATGAAGAGGCAGCTGCCCAAGGTTTAATAGCAGGAGTAAATGCTCATCGTAGTATCAATAATCTTCCCCCGCTGATATTAACTCGAGATTCATCATATATCGGTGTTTTAATAGATGATTTAATCAATAAAGGGGTAGATGAACCATATAGAATGTTTACATCCCGTGCAGAATATAGGATTTTATTACGCCAAGATAATGCTGATTTAAGGTTAACACCGTTAGCTCACAGTATAGGTCTGGTTGATGACAATAGATTTAATCTTTTAAATTTTAAATATAGCAAGATTGATCTACTTAAATCGACCCTTGCCACATCAAAAGTAACCCCTTCTATGATAAATCAATTCCTTCAATCTAAGGGGACATCTCAAATATCTACAACCGCTACTCTCTCTTCGCTTTTATCACGCCCCCAACTCTCTATCAATGATATTTTGTCATTTGTTCCACGTGAAACATTAGGTGATCTTTCAATTAATAGAGATGATATTATAAACACATTGCCATATCTTCCTAATAGTTCTATAGCAAATTTTCTTCATAATGAGTCTTTAAACGAGGATTCACTCTTTTTTAATGAAATCACTACTTTAACTGAAATACTCATTAAATATTCAGGTTATATAGAGAGAGAAAAACGAATTGCCGACAAGTTAAAACACCTTGAAAACATCATTATTCCTGCAAATTTTGATTATCTAAAAGTAAAATCTCTCTCTATAGAGGCTCGTCAAAAACTCACAAAACACAAACCATTAAATATTGCCCAAGCCTCACGAATACCCGGGGTTTCACCTTCAGATATTTCTGTTCTTTTGGTCTATTTTGGAAGATAATTGTCAGATTTTTTATGTTCCTCGTGGAACATCCTACGATTTTTACTTTTTAGTAGAGTTATTCCATACTAAAATTAAAGAATGTTGAGGGATTGCATTCAAATGTTAGGGGTTTGTTGAGTGCAAAGACCTCCTTTTCTGTCGGAAAAACATCGGAATAGTATTTATTGGTAGGAAAATACATTTTCATCTTAGTCCTCTCAGGATATTTTGACTTTATGTAATTTCCTACAAGATGAAGTGTTGGGTATTTAATATTTTCAGAATATGAACCGAGCTCATTAATGATGTAGAGTTCGGTGTCTTCTTCATCTGGATACCCTATCATATATCTGTCGTTTTCTAACACTATTGCAGAGCCCTTATTGAATTTTATAAATTCAAGAATATATGAGATCATAGGGTTTTTCCATTCAATGAAGTATGATTCTAAATATTTCTCCCTTAGTCTTTGAAAAGACTCTTCTTCTATTTGAGTGTATGAAACGCCATTTGAGAAGATGGGTAGGTGATATTCAATGGAATTTCTGTATATGGGAAGATTATATCCTAATTTTCTATAAAACGCAAATAATGAGGGACTTGCAGGTCTGCCTATTATAAATTCTATCCCTCTCTCTTTGCACTCCTCTTCTGCATATTCCAGTAATTGAGATGATAGATTCCTTCCTCTATATGAGGGCAAGGTGCACATTCCATATAAGTATGCACCCTGTATCCTCTCTTTCGTGACATTATTACCCGCATATACAATCGGAAGCATTGTTAAACTTGTGACAATTAGCCCATTATCCTTCATTACATATGTTCTTCCAAGTGGAAAACATTGTTTGAAGAACATATTTAAAAAGAGTGCATCATTTGTGAAACAAACTTTCCAAATATTTAGAAGATTATCTACATCTTTAACTGTTGCTATTGTTTTATTCATCTAATTTTCAAGTCTGTAAATTTCTTTTATGATATTTGCATAGTGACTATATATCTTAGCCCTTCTTAATTTAAGGGTCTGAGAAAGCATATTGTTATTTGTATTCCACTCACCATTAACTATTTTTTCTCTTTTAATGTGTTCGTGAGCAGCAAGTTTCTCGTTAACTATCTCAACCTCTTTATGAATTTTGGCAATTACTTTAGAGTTGTTGATAAGGTCGTCATTGTCGGAATATGTTATTTTATGCTTTGCTGCCCAGAAATGTAATCTTTCAAAGTCTGGGATTATGATAGCTGATGCGAATTTTTGATTTTCTCCTATTACTATGCAGTTTTCTATGTATGATGACTCTCTTAAAAGATTTTCAATTACTTGAGGAGCAATATATTTACCTGCAGATAGTTTGAATATCTCTTTTTTGCGATCTGTTATTTGAAGATACTCTCCATCAATAAGTCTTCCGATATCGCCGGTGTGGAGGAAACCATCTTTATCTATCACTCTCTGGGTGTAATCAGGATCTTTGTAGTACCCTAACATTACGTGTGGCCCTTTTGTTAGAATCTCTCCGTCTTCAGCAAATTTTAGAATGGTCCCTTCCATTGGTTTTCCTACTGTTCCTATAACGTTAAATCCTTGTACAGGACTATTTACAGCAATAACTGGGGATGTTTCTGTCATTCCGTATCCCTCAAAAATGTGCAATTTTGCTGCATTAAAAAGTCTAACGATCTTGGCTTGGATAGAAGAGCCCCCCGATACGACAAGCATTTCGTGACCCCCTAAAGCTTCTCTCCATTTACTATATACGAGTTTATCTGCAAGGTCTCTTTTCATAGTGTAGAGCTTGCTTTTATTATAGTTGTCATATTTGTTTCCAAAGTTCCAAGCCCAATTGTAGATCATCCTCTTTGCACCTGTTAGATTTTTACCTGCACCCTCTAATTTTGTATACATCATTTCGAGTACACGAGGAACAGCGCAGAAACCATCTGCGTGGCAATCTGCAAGGTCTCTTGCTATGGTTGCAAGACTCTCTGCATAGTAAATACTTATACCTATGTATTGGTATTCATAGTTCATACTCCTCTCATAGATGTGACAAAGTGGTAAAAAACTTACCATTTTCTGATCAGATCTAACTGTTTGTTTTACAGCATGTCCGTGAGCATTAAACATCATATTCCAATGTGATAGCATAACTCCTTTTGGGGTGCCTGTTGTTCCTGAGGTGTATATGATGGAGGCAAGATCATCTCCCTTGGTTTCTTTCTTTATTTTATCAACAATTGGTTTAAACTCTGATTCTTTCTCTTTTCCGAGTTTGTAAAGGTCTCTCAGACAATCTACTGAGTCAGAATCATCCATCAAAACTATGTGTGCAGGTTTGTCCATTTGTTCAACAATAGGGGCGATTTTTTTGTAGATAGATTCTCCCCCAACAAAAATAATTTTTGCATCACTATGGTTAAAAATATGGAGATAATCATCGTTGCTAAGTGTTGCATAAACAGGAACATGCACCATCTTTGCAAGATTAAGACCCATATCCAAAAAATTCCATTCAGGTCTATTGTTGCAAATGGTAATTCCTTTATCATTTGCACTATACCCCTTTGCAAGCATAGCGTATGCTATTAAATGTGAGTACTCAACATATTGTTTAACACTAAATTTAATCCAGTCCCCGTGTACTTTTCTACTGAGAATATCTTCTTTTTCCGGAAATCTTTCTTCTAATTTGGTAAGTAGGTCAAATGTCCTATAAACAGGTTCAATCATATTTATGAATTTTTAGTTAATTGTTCAATATCTCTGATAAAATTGTTAATGTCTTCTTTTTGGGTGTTGAATGAGCACATCCATCTAACTTCTGTAGTCTCTTCATCCCAAATATAAAATGTGTGTTTGGTACTTAGGGCATTATACAGTTCCCTTGGTATTGTTGCAAATACTGCATTAGTCTGTACGGGGCGTGTTATCTTTATTTGAGGTATTTGTTCTAAAGATTTCTCAAGATATTTTGCCATTTCATTAGAATGTGAGGCCAATTTTATGTTCAAATTGTCCTTTAGATACTCTTCAAATTGGGCTGCTATGAATCGACCTTTAGAGTATAGTTGAGTCATCTGTTTTCTGATATATTTAGCCCTTTGTGTTGATATTCCATTAAACCAGACAACAACTTCTCCCATCAACATCCCATTTTTTGTCCCTCCGAAGGAGAGTGCATCTACTCCACAATCCGCTGTGAAAGATTTGATAGGTAATTGTAGTGCAGCTGCAGCATTTGAGATTCTTGATCCGTCAATATGGAGATAACATCCGTTTTTATGCATTAGATCTGCAAGAGCACGAATCTCTTTAGGGGTATAGAGTGTCCCCAATTCTGTAGGCTGAGAGATGGAGAGAACTTTAGGTTGAGAGTGGTGTTGAAAACCAAATCCAACAAGATGTTTTTCAACCTCTTCGCAAGTTACTTTTCCATCTACTTGTTTGATTGGGACCAATTTACAGCCAATTATGTTCTCCGGAGAACCACATTCATCGACATTGATATGGGCAGTTTCCGGACAAATTACACAATCTGTGCTTGTAACCATATTGGATATTGAGAGTATATTTGCACCTGTGCCATTCATAACGAATAGTGCAGAACAATTGCCTCCTAAGAGATTTTGAATAGTTGATAGGATTTTTGCCGAATATTCATCTTCTCCGTATGCTTCTGCGTAGTGTGTGTTGGCGTCTGTGATAGCCTTCAAAATAAGTGGATGAACACCTGAATGGTTATCGCTGCCGAAACTATGTTTCATAGCCATATTTTTTACAAAATTAAACAAAAAGAGATGCTTTATTTTACAAAAAGATGAAAATGTGGTGAAATGCACCTCTTTGGTGGTGAATTGCTGGTATAAAAAGAGCTACTTATCTATGTAAGAATAAGTAGCTCTTAAGATATATGTATTAAAAGACTAAATCAGTCCTTTATATTCTTCAGCGTTCATTAGTTTAGAAACCTCATCAGGATTGGAGAATCTGATCTTAATCATCCATCCTTTTCCATAGGGGTCTGTATTTACAGATTCGGGAGCACCTTCAAGTTCGGTGTTAACCTCGATAATCTCGCCTGAAAGTGGCATAAGGGCATCAGCAACAGTTTTAACTGCTTCGATAGCTCCGAAAACCTCCTCTTGATCAAGAGTTTCCCCTTCAGTTTGTATGTCAACAAAAACTATGTCTCCGA
The DNA here is from genome assembly GCA_964397445.1 of uncultured Muribaculaceae bacterium. GTDB lineage: Bacteria > Bacteroidota > Bacteroidia > Bacteroidales > UBA932 > CAYNHZ01. The sequence goes on from CAYNHZ010000001.1 coordinate 348,177, forward strand.
GTTGATCTTGTGCAAAATCTGTAATACCAACGATAGCAATATCACCTTCGATTTTAACCCATTCGTGGTCTTTTGTGTACTTTAAATTACTAGGAATATTCATATTATTAATTTTTATTTAATTAGTCTGCAAATGTATTAATTTTTTAATATTCTATAAAATTTTAAGAGCTTTCTTGATAATCTCCTCTAAGGAGAGGATAGATTCTTTGGAGATTATCGAATCTACAACCTTCTCAACATTGTTTTTATTAAAACCCAAGAGGATAAGTGCAGATATCGCCTCTCCTCTTGAACTATTGTCATTATTGATAGAGGATAAGTTTAACGGACTCCCCCCTTTAGTGATCTTATCTTTTAATTCAATTATTGCCCTCTGAGCAGTTTTAATACCTATCCCTTTAATAGTTTTTATTTTATTGACATCACCTGTGGCAATAGCTTTTGAGATCTCATCAGGGGTAAGTGATGAGAGCATCATCCTTGCGGTGTTTGGTCCTATCCCTGAAACCGAAAGAAGGAGAGTGAATATACTCCTCTCATCTTTGTCAAAAAAACCATAGAGAGTCTCTTCATCTTCCCTGACTAAGTGATAAATATAGACCTTGGCCCCCTTTTGACCTTGAAATCGTTCATAGGTGTGGAGAGAAATTAGGATCCTATACCCTATACCATTATTATCAAGTATTAATTCGGCCGGATTGATCTCGACAACCGAGCCATTGATGTAGTCATACATATTATTTATAATCTATTTATGCAAAAATAGTTACTTTTGCGGATTAAATGAAAGATATGGAGTTAATTAAAGCTATTCGTAATAAATTTCCCGCACTTGATCAACAGGTTTACGGGAAACCCCTCATATATTTTGATAATGCAGCCACTTCTCAAAAGCCTGAAGAGGTGATCTCATTGATTAATAATATGATGGCTATTAAAAATGGAAATATTCACAGGGCTGTTCACAAATTGAGTTCTGATGCTACACAACTCTATGAAGCAGGGCGTGATGCTGTTAAAGAGTTTATTAATGCTCGAAAAAGGGAGGAGATTATCTTTACATCAGGGACAACAGCTGCTATAAATCTTGTTGCCTATACTTTTGCTGAAAAATATCTTAACAAAGGTGATGTGGTTATTATTTCCGAGGCAGAACACCATTCAAATCTTGTTCCTTGGCAAATGGCTTGTCTTAGGAGTGGGGCTGTTTTGAAATATTTACCAGTTGATGAGAATGGGGAGTGGCAAATGGATCAGTTAGATAAATTGCTGAATGATAGGGTTAAGATGGTGGCAGTATCGCATATATCCAATGTCTTGGGTATTGTAAATCCGATAAAGAATCTAATTGACAAAGCTCACTCTGTAGGTGCGCTTGTATTGATCGATGGCGCACAGGGTATTGTTCATCAAAAGGTGGATGTTGTTGGGCTCGATTGTGATTTTTATGTTTTTTCAGGCCATAAATTATATGCTTCGACCGGGATAGGGGTGTTGTATGGCAAATCATCAATATTAAATGACTTACCACCTTGGATGGGAGGTGGGGATATGGTTGATACCGTTTCATTCGAAAAAACCACTTATGCACAACTCCCGTTGAAATTTGAAGCAGGTACCCCAAATTATATAGGGGCAGCATCATTTAAACCGGCTATTGATTTTATGCTTGATATTAGAAGTAATGACTTATATGATTATGAGAAAAATATAATATCATACCTCAATGAACAGTTTATGTTGATAGATGGGTTACGAGTGTATGGTGTAGGGGAGAATAAGATCCCCCTTTTCTCTTTTACTGTTGACGGGGTACACCATAGTGATATTGCTCAATTGCTTGATAAAATGGGTATTGCAGTTAGATCCGGGCTTATGTGTGCGGAGCCCTTGATTAATAAATATGATAAGACAGGGGTGGTTAGGGCATCTCTTGCCCCCTATAACACCTTGGAGGAGTGTGAATTTTTTATCTCTGCCTTGAGAAAAGTTATTGGTATGTTAAGGTAGAACGTTTTTATAATATGTTATTTTTTAAGTATTTAAATATAGTAAGTTATGAATATTAAAGAGGTAGAGGATCAAATCGTTGAGGAGTTTTCAATTTTTACAGAGTGGATGGATAAATATGAATACCTTATTGAACTCGGTAAATCGTTGCCAATCATTGGAGAGCAACAAAAGAATGAGCTAAATCTTATCAAAGGTTGCCAGTCTCGTGTTTGGCTTAACGCAGAGTTTGTAGATGGTAAATTGTATTTTACAGCTGATAGTGATGCGATCATTACAAAGGGGATAATTTCCTTGTTGATAAGAGTATATAATGGGAGAACACCATCTGAGATATTGAACTCTGATCTCTCTTTTGTGGAGGCGATAGGATTGAAAGAGAATCTCTCCCCAACACGGGCAAATGGTCTGTTGTCAATGATTAAACAGATCCATTCATACGCTTTGGCTTTTTCTTCAAATAAATAATTCGATGATATTATGGATAAAATTGCATTACAGAGGGATATAGTAAGGGCTTTAAGACAAGTTTTTGACCCTGAAATACCGGTTAATGTTTATGATCTCGGTCTTATTTACAATATTGATATTGATCAAGATCAAAAAGTGTTTGTTAAAATGACATTAACGGCCCCTAATTGTCCTATGGCTGATCAGTTGATCGAGGATATTAATGATGCTGTAAAAGATGTTCCAGGGGTAACAGATGTTGCGATAGAGATTGTTTTTGAACCGCCTTGGGATAAAACGAAAATGAGTGATGCAGCTTTACTTGAATTAGGCCTTCTTTAATACCTTTATCTATTTTGGCTATGGAGAGGGTATATCTTCTATTGGGTACTAATTTGGGAAATAAAAAAGCTAATCTTGAGATAGCAATTTCTCTACTTGTTTCTGAACTTTCACCTTATCTTTTCTCTGAGATAGTAGAATCTTCTGTTCACGAATCTGAACCTTGGGGTTTTGATTCAGATGAGATGTTTCTTAATCAGGCTATTGCTTTCGATACGACAGTCTCTCCTATGGAACTTCTAAAGGTCTGCAAGTATGTTGAGTCTAAGATGGGTAGAGATATAAAGGAGCCTGCTTTTGATGCAGAAGGCAATCGGATATATAAGTCTAGGGTGATAGATATTGATATTTTATTATATGGGGAGAGGGTGATAGATTTGCCTGATTTGAAAATTCCCCACCCGGGTTTACCGAATAGGGAATTTGCTCAGATTCCGTTAAAGGAGATTTTGAGGTAATGTGACCTTTATTGTTCTTCTCTAATAATTTAAAAATTTGATATATTCTTCAAGAGAACTACTTCCGATAGGACCGGATAGTATATTCTCGTTTGTGTCTATTATTACATATAGGGGTTGTGATGCTGAATAGAATTTCTCAGTCTGGTATTTTCTTAACCTTTTTCCAAGTGTTTTATATTCAGAGTCGGGTGTTTTGTCGTCTACGTATAGGTTCGCTATAATGAAATTGCTTTTTAATTTATCCAAAACACTGTTTTCGTTTAAAACTGTTGATTCCATTACTTTACATACGCTGCAAGTGTGAGATTTGAAACTCAATAAGATGGGTTTATTCTCTTTTTTTGCAACCTCTAATGCTGCCTCGATTGAGGGGTAGCTTATTAGTGAAGAGTATCCACTTATAGACGAAGTTTTGGTCGATTCAGATGGTTTGCTCTCTCCTGAGATTACTAATGTTGTTCCATCTAAAGGGGGAATAAGTCCTGAAATAGATTTCAGAGGGGCCCCAAATAGGCCGGGTATCATATATAATGTGAATGAAAAACAGACAATTGCTGCTATCATTCTTCCCCAACCAAGACCTTTAACTTCTGAGTCGTGGCTTGTTCTGATAAGTCCGAGAAAATACAATCCCAAAAGAAAAGTAAGTGATATCCAGATTGATAGGAATCCTAATCTTGTAATGATCCCCCATCCGAAGTATGCATCAACATTGTAGAAGAATTTCATTGCAAATGCTAACATTACAAATGCGAAGACAACCTTAACAACATTTAGCCAACTGCCCGACTTAGGCATACTTTTCATTATTCCAGGGAAGAATGAAAATACTACGAATGGGAGGGAGAAGGCTAGGCCAAATGCTGCCATTCCGAGTATAGGTTTAAGGGCTACTCCGCCAACTACTGCTGCTGCAAGGATTGAACCTACGAATGGTCCGGTGCAGGAGAAAGAAACTATAACCATTGCGAAAGCTACAAAGAAGGCTGCGATGTATCCCCCTTTATCGGCTTGTTTATCTGCTTTATTTGCAAGTCCGCTCGGTAATGTGATCTCGAATGCGCCCAAAAAAGAGATGGCAAAAACTAAAAAGAGAAGTGCAAAGATTAGATTGGGGATCCAGTGGGTGCCGAGTGCATCAGTTGCAGAGGTGCTCTGGAATAGAGCAACAATGAGTCCTAATGCTGTATAGATCAGGATAACAGATAGTCCGAAAATCAACCCTTTTGTGATCCCTTCTTTTCTCGACCCGCCACCGGCGAGGAATCCGACTGTCATAGGAATCATCGGGAAAACGCAAGGGGTTATCACCCCTCCAAGTCCTGCTGCAAAAGCTATTAATAAGAAAATCAATAAGGAATCCTCTTTAGTTTCAGGTTTAGCCTCAGATTCGTTTTCAGTTATTTTTTCAACGGGTGTTTGTATAGTTTCAACTTGTTGTTCTGCGATCACAGTGGTAGTTGTGTCAGAAACAGGTGTGGTTTGGGGTGTAACATTTAAAACAACATCTTTATCGTTTATAAGACACTCTCCTCCATTACAGGTTTGATAGTTTAACATCCCCTTAACCAAAAACTTATCTTTTGTTATAGGTTTGATGATTTGTTTGAAGTATGCAACCGGTTCAAAATATTCAACCTCTATTTCGAAGGAAGGGTCAATTTTTTTATGGGGAGTTTGTCCATTTTGGAGACTTCCGACTGCTTTATACTTGTCTGATGGTTCCATTTCAAAGGTGCAGTTGAGAGGTCCGTTTTCAATGGGGGTAGCTCCGTATAGGTACCATCCATCTGCAATTTTGATTTGAAAATTAAGTTCTATATCACCATTATCAAGGATTTTATAGCTGCTTTTAAGCGTTGTAACCTCTTTAGTGTCTTGTCCGAAAACTGATATACTTGACAATGTTGTCAATACGAGGGTAAAGAAATAAAAGATAAATCTTTTCATAAGATTGATTTTGTGGATCTTTAAATTAAAGTAAATAAATAAGTAGAGGGCAAAAGTATTAAAATATTAGTACTTTTGCACAATTTATATTCAAATTAATGATGACACAAGAGGAACTTTTTAAGAATTTGACAGCTCACGCTAAGGAGTATGGCTTTATTTTTCAATCAAGTGAGATTTATGATGGACTCAGTGCTGTATATGATTATGGACAGTTGGGTGTTGAATTGAAAAACAATATTAAAAAATATTGGTGGGATGCAATGGTGCGTCTTAACGATAATATTGTTGGGATTGATTCTGCGATTTTTATGCATCCTAAAATATGGGAGGCATCCGGACACGTTGGGGCTTTCAACGATCCACTTATAGATAATAAAGATTCTAAGAAGAGGTATAGGGCTGATGTGCTTCTTGAAGATTATATTGCAAAAATCGAAGAGAAAATTGAAAAAGAGGTTGAAAAAGGGAGGAGAAAATTTGGAGACTCTTTTGATGAGGAGCAGTTTCGTGCCACTAATCCGAATGTATTAAGAAATAAGGAAAAATCGGATAATGTGAGGAAGAAGATGGTTGCCGCCCTTACAACAAATGATCTAAAGGGTCTAAAAGATTTAATTGTTGAGTGTGAAATAGCTTGCCCTATTTCGGGGAGTAGGAATTGGACAGATGTAAGGCAATTCAACTTAATGTTTAGTACCCAATTGGGAAATATTTCAGATGAGAGTGGTATTATCTATCTCAGACCTGAGACTGCTCAGGGGATCTTTGTGAATTTTCTCAATGTTCAGAAAACAGGAAGAATGAAGATCCCTTTTGGGATAGCTCAAATAGGCAAAGCATTTCGCAATGAGATAGTTGCTCGTCAGTTTATTTTCAGAATGAGAGAGTTTGAACAGATGGAAATGCAATTTTTTGTTCGCCCGGGTGATGAGATGAAATGGTATGAGAAGTGGAAAGAGATCAGATTGGCTTGGCATAAATCTTTAGGACTTGGTGATCATAAATATAGATTTCACGATCACGATAAATTAGCTCATTATGCAAATGCAGCTGCCGATATTGAATTTGAATTTCCTTTTGGATTTAAGGAGCTTGAAGGGATCCATTCAAGGACCGATTTTGACCTTACAAATCATCAGAAGTTTTCAGGTAGGAAAATTCAATATTTTGATCCTGAAACTAATGAGAGCTATGTTCCTTATGTTGTTGAGACATCGATTGGTCTTGATAGAATGTTTTTGGCAGTTCTTTCATCTTCTTATACAGAGGAGAAGTTGGATAATGGTGAGGAGCGTGTAGTATTAAGGATTCCCCCTATTCTTGCCCCAGTTAAGCTGGCGATTCTCCCTTTGATTAAGAAAGATGGTTTGCCGGAGGTTGCCCGTGAAATAATGAATACCCTTAAATTAGATTTCAATTGTCAATATGATGAAAAAGATAGTATTGGGAAGAGGTATCGTCGTCAAGATGCAATAGGCACCCCGTTCTGTATTACTGTCGATCATCAAACTCTTGAAGATAATAAAGTTACGATAAGATATCGTGATAGTATGGAGCAGGAGAGGATTGATATTTCTTCAATAAGGGATATAATAGAAAACAAAACGAGTTTTAAAACAATATTTAACAAACTTTCATTATGAGTGATCTCTCTGTAAAATATTTGGGGCTTTCTTTAAAGAGCCCGATTATTGCTGCAAGTTGCGGTATGACATCAAATTTTGAGAATGTCAGTAAGATGGAGAATAGCGGCGTAGGTGCTATTGTTGTGAAATCATTATTTGAAGAACAAATCAGCAATGAGGTAAATTTTGTCTCTTCATTGGGAGATTCCTATCCTGAGATGAATGACTATTTGAATGGATATATTCGTCAGAATTCAATAAAAAACTATTTGGATTCGCTCAGAAAAATTCGTTTTGCAGTATCTGTACCTGTTATAGCAAGTATCAATTGTTATAATATTGGTGAGTGGATTTCTTATGCTAAAGAGATTGAGAATGTTGGTGTTGATGCTTTGGAAATTAACCTTTTCGATCTCCCAACTACTACAAATAATACAGGTGCAGATCTTGAAAAATCTTATATTGAAGTCGTTAGACAAGTGATCAATAGTGTCAAAATTCCTGTGGCTGTTAAAATAAGTTCCCATTTTACAAATATTCCCTCATTTGCCGACTCGCTTGTTGCACAAGGAGCTAAAGGAATTGTGATTTTCAATAGATTTTTTACTCCGGATATTGACTTGGATACATTGAAAATTGTTCCCGCCCCTATCCTCTCTCAACCAACAGATTATTTGGCAAATCTTAGATGGACCGCAATCCTTTCTTCAAGTGTGAAAGGTGCAGATATATCTTGTACAACAGGTATCCATACCCCTGAGAGTGCAGTTAAGCATCTATTGGCCGGAGCTTCGACAGTGCAATTGTGCTCTGTGATTTACAAAGAGGGTTTTGGGGTTATTTCCAAATTTAACGACTTTTTGAAGTTATTTATGGATAAAAATAGGTTTGATTCCATTGATAGTTTTATTGGGAAATTGAATTACTCGAATATCGAAGATCCACTTATTTTTGAAAGGGCTCAGTTTCTCAAGTCGTTTGGTGGTTATAATATTAAATACAATTAATTTGAAATACATATAATGAGAACAATTAGAGAGTTTTTTTTGGTGATGATAGTGCTACTATCGTTACAGGTTATCTCCTCTTGCCAAAAGGATATACTTGAGGTCTCTTCAAATGAGATTATTTTTGATAATACTCAATCTCCTCAAACAATATCTATGACGGCAAATGTACCGTGGACTATTAAGGCTAACGATTCTTGGATAACTATTGACCCTGCCTCGGGATCAGGGAGTGCCACACTTTCATTTAAAGCGACTATTAATAGTTTTGGTACAGAGAGAAAATCTACCATTACTATTTCAGGTGGAAAAAAAGGGGAGATAGTTGTCCCAATCTCTGTAAAGCAGCCCACGACTTTAACAACATTTATTCCCGATACCACTTTCATTGAGAAAGATGGAGGGTCTAAAACAATTGAGGTTAAATCAAATGGAGAGTGGGAGGTTTTTACGGACGGAGAGAATAGATGGCTCTCTTCTATAACACCTAAAAAAGGGATTGGAAATCAGTCTATATCAATTACAGCCTCTGCAAGTGATGTTAGAAAAGATCAAATTGCAGCATTGATATTTAGGTCGGGAACATATTCCAGTAGGGCGTATGTTGTCCTTAGAGGGAAGGGAAATACCTCTCCTAATAAGCCCATTCTGGTAACTCCCACAGACAAATCAACTAGTGTTTCTGTTACCCCTAAATTTTCTTGGTCTTGCACTGACCCTGATGGGGATGAGTTGATTTATGAATTGAATATCTCAAAGGATCAAACAACTTGGTTGAAAGAGAAAACATATAACACAACTTTCATTTCGAGTCGAACTCTTGATCCAAACACAAATTACTTTTGGAAGATTGTTGCGGATGATGGAAACGGTAGGGCTAATTCAACGAGTGAGTCTGATATTTTTACTTTTACCACAGGTGGAAAGACGAATTATGACGATGGAGAGAGTTGGCTTATTTTGAGTAGCTCAAAAGCGCGTCCTATTAACCTTGTTATTACTGGAGACGGGTATATTTCTGAGGATTTTAAACACGGAGGGACATTTGAATCTAATGCAAGAGAGGCTGTTGAGTCATTGTTTAGTATTGAACCATATAAAACATACAAAGAGTATTTTAATGTGTGGGTGATTGCTGCATACTCTACTGAAAGGGGTATGACCATAACAGGAAAACAAACCAGAAACACAAAATTTAAAGTGACTAAAACAGGTGATGGAACCTCTTTGACTTGTAATTATGATGGAGTCTTCAATTGGGTTAAAAAAATTCCGATTATTTCGGATGATGAATTGGATAAGACCTCGATAATATTGATGTCAAATGAAGATCTGTATGCCGGGACTTGTTGGATGTGGACATCCGGAAGATCTATAGGAATTGCGCCTGTTTCACGTAGAACTAACTCAGGTATGGGTGTGGATTTCAAGAGTATTGTTATGCACGAATGTGGAGGTCACGGTTTTGGGAGATTGGCAGATGAGTATATTAATTACTCAAATCAAACTATTCCTGATACAGGTGATTGGTCTAAATCCTCTTTGAAATCTTGGCAAAGTGCTGGAGGTTTATTAAATGTTTCATTGTCTAACGTAGAAGCAGAGGTGCCTTGGTATGAGCTAATTGGAAAATCGGGATATGGGAGAATTACAAATCCGGAAGGGGGACTTTATTACTCTTTCGGTGTGTGGCGTTCTGAAGTAACAAGCTGTATGATCAATAATCTTCACTACTATAGTGCTGCTCAAAGGCTGAGGATTGTCAATAGAATACTTACAGTTTCAGGTGAAGGTTTCACAATAGATAAATTTATTCAGAATGACATTCAAAAATCTCCATCAGCAGCTGTAATGACACAGTCAAGAATGTTTAATCCATTTTTGTTTGTTCCACTAGGTCGTCCTGTTGTTATGAAATAGTCTCTTATTGATGATTGGGAAATAAAAAATGCTTGAGAAATCAAGCATTTTTTTATAAACCAATATGTCGGTTCAATTTTTGTCGGGGTACTCCGACTCGAACGGAGGACCCCCTGCTCCCAAAGCAGGTGCGCTAGCCAACTGCGCCACACCCCGATTTTCCATTCCTTTCAAAATGGGCTGCAAAGTTATACTACATTTTTGATTATACAAATAATTAGTCAAATAAATACATTTTTATTATTAATTAACATCATAATTAGGCGATTAATAGTTTGTTAAAATGAATAAATTGTATATTCGCACCAATTAAAATAATATGTTATGAAAATTTTTATCAGAACATTTTTTATTTTTGTAATGTTGGCATCTTCTTATAATGTCTCTGCTCAAAAAAAACTGTTTTCGAATTCTCTTAATGAGGAAAGGGATATTATCTTACTTATCTCCTCATATAACCCCGACACTAAAAGGATCGATAATTTTCTAAGATCTTTTGAAGAGAGTGTTATCTCTGATGATAATAAATATACTGTACTTTTGGAGTCCCTCTCTTGTGGAGAGATGGATGACTCTTCAGATTGGGTTATAAAATTGAGAAATGTTATTAATAATTACAAAGATAAGAATACAAAGGCAATTATTCTCCTTGGTCAAGAGGCTTGGGCTGCTTTCTCTTTGATACAGGATAAAGAGATAAAATCACCTATTTTTGTCTGTTATGGCAGTGTAAATGGGATTGATCTTAATCAGTATGATGGTAAAGATAAGTGGGTTCCTAAGTCGATTGATTTGACAGATGTCCACAAACATAGCAATGATACAATTCAATATGAAATAGGGGGGATGCTTTGTGTGTATGATGTTGATGCCAATTTAAATATCATTAAAGAGTTTTTTCCACATATCAAAAATATAGCACTTATTACCGATAACACTTATGGTGGAATATCAATTCAGGCTTTGGTAATGGAAAAAATTAAAAATTACCCGGAATATAATCTTATTACAATTGATAGTCGGACACTGACAACTCAACAAGCAATACATCAAATTGTGGAATTGAATAATAATACGGCATTGTTAGTTGGTACTTGGAGGGTAGGGGGCGATGGTCTTTATTATATGTCTTCTTCCCTGAGAGAGTTATTGCAGGCAAATTCTGATCTTCCAACTTTCACATTATCAGGAAGTGGTATGGAATCCTCTGTTATTGGGGGGTATGTTCCTCAATATCAAGAATATGATCCGAAGGAGATTTATAAACAAATTAAAAATTATTACGATTCAAACGGTGAGATTAAACCTTATTTCAAGTTATTGGATAATAAGTATGTTTTTGATGAGAGTATGCTTGATAAATTTGCAGTAACAAAATACAACCTACCGAAAGAGGCGTTGATATTTAACCCTTTGGAGACTAAATTGGAAAAATATAAAATTTTTGTTGATATCGCTTTAATAGTAGTAGTTGTTTTACTTTTGATGGTTTCCCTTATTTTATATTTTGCAATAAAAAATAAAAAACTTACGAATAAATTGGAGGAGAGTAACTCTCTGTTGAGTAAAGCCAAGGATGCTGCGGTCGAGGCGGATGCGATGAAATCTTCTTTTTTGGCAAATATGAGTCACGAGATCCGCACCCCGTTGAATGCAATTTCCGGTTTCTCCTATCTTCTAACGGAGGAGGTGATTACCCCTGCTGAGAAGAGAGAGTACAGAGATATTATCAGAAAAAATACCGATTATTTGCTTAAATTGATCAATGATATTCTTGATATATCTCGGCTTGAGTCGGGTAAGATGATTTTCACATTGAAAAAGTGTGATATTGTGGATATTTGTATGAAGAGTATGAGCACTATTACCCCCATAAAGAAAGCAGGGGTTGAGTATATCTTTAACTCTTCCGTAGAAAGTTTTCCTTTAGTTACTGATGAGGTGCGACTTATGCAGGTAATTGTCAATTTTCTTTCTAATGCAACAAAATTTACTGAGAAGGGTTCAATTATTCTCTCTCTGAAAATTGATGAAACTAATAACAAGATTTTGATCTCTGTTACCGATACAGGATGTGGTATCTTACCAGAAAATAGGAGGAAGATTTTTAGCCGTTTTGAGAAGATTAATGAACATCAACAAGGTTTTGGATTGGGTCTTGCTATCTCAAAACAGATTGCAGAGAAGATTGGAGGGAAAATTTATCTTGATGAAGGGTATTCTACCGGTACAAGAATTATTATGGAGCATCCTATCCTTTCTGAGAGTTTGATTAAGCATTAATTATTTTAGTTAAAGTGATGTTTCACAGTGTATTCTCAAGTGATAACACTTTTACTACTATCTATGATGTGTTGGAAAGTGAAAACTTCTTTAAGGCGGATGCTATCTATAAAAGTCTGAAAAACAGCATTTCTCCGATGGAAAGAATGTATGTTGAGGCTGTTTTGGATAATGCATTTAATAGGATAGATAGGTCTCAAAGGATAATAGATGAAATAATTAAGAAAGATAATCCGCTGCCTGATCAATTAATGGCTGATTTATATAGAATTAGCAATTATAATTATCTTAAAAGCCACAATTATCTTGGTGCAGCTAAGGCTATTAATACCCTCCTTGAAAACTATAAAAAAGAATTCTCTTATACCGAGATTTTAGATTTAAAAAACACCCTTTCATTTTGTTCGACATTGCAAAATGAGGCGAATCAGAGGGTTATTGTTGATCAAACCTCTTCAATAAACATTACAAAAGATCGAGTAGGTCTTAATACATTGAGAATCAGTTTTGAGAATGATTCTGTGGATTTCGTTATGGATACAGGGGCAAGTATGTCTGTCGTTACGAGTTCTGTGGCAGAACGGTTTAAAATGAAAATGTTATGTAAGAAAATCCTTATCACAACTGCTACAAGAAAGAAAGTTAAGGCTGAAATTGCGTTATGTCCACTTTTTAGAATAGGGGATATAAAGGTGGAAAACAGTGTTTTTCTCGTTGTGTCTGATAAGTCAATGTCTTTTCCTCAAGCCGATTATCAAATCAACGGAATTATTGGATTACCGATTATACTTGATATGGGAGAAATACAGATTACCAAGAGCGGGGTATTGATTGTTCCTAAGGAGAAAACAAATTTTGAAAGAGAGCCTAATTTGGCATTCAGTGGGTTTAAATTATTGATAGGAATAGATGGTTTGCACTATAATTTTGACACAGGAGCTAATGAAACAATGTTGTATAATTCATATTATGATGAGAATAAGAAGGAAATAGATAGTCTTTACAAAGTTAAAACTATCTCTTTTGCCGGAGTTGGAGGAAGGAAAAATCGTGACGGATTTAGGATCAAACATAATTTCAAAATATATGATAAAGAGGTGCAATTAGATAATTTGATTCTTATAAAAGGGGAGACGGGGATAAATGATACCCTTTATGGCAATATAGGGAATGATGTTTTTGGAAGATTTGATAAGATGGTTTTGAATTTCGAAAAAATGTTTGTCTCCTTCGGGGATTGAGCCTTTGGCATTCCCCTTTGGGGATTGAGCCTTTGGCATTCCCCTTCGGGGATTGAGCCTTTGGCATTCCCCTT
>CAYNHZ010000001.1:361645-627232 GCA_964397445.1 uncultured Muribaculaceae bacterium
GGGGATTGAGCCTTTGGCATTCCCCTTCGGGGATTGAGCCTTTGGCATTCCCCTTTCGCCTACCGGCGGGGTGCTTCAATTGAGTAAAAGCAGTGTGTCTATTTCATATCCACACTGTTTTTTTGTCTCTCTGCACTTTTGAAAGTGTCCTTTCAACGTTTGAGAGACAAAAAAAGCAGTACGGGTTTCGTACTGCTTTTACTCAATTGGCGGTGAGGGGGGGATTCGAACCCCCGGAACCGTTACCAGTTCGGCAGTTTAGCAAACTGCTGGTTTCAGCCACTCACCCACCTCACCAAAAAGGATTGCAAATATATGTTAGAATTGGCAATCCTCCAAATTAAACTCTTTTCAAACAATTATTTTGATATGTTTTCACGCATATCTGTGTCTGCTTGAATATTTTTGATTTTGTAAAAGTCCATCACGCCAAGATTACCAGATCGTAGGGCGTCTGCCATTGCTAATGGGATCTCTTTTTCTGCTTCAATAACTTTTGCTCTTGCCTCTTGTGCTTTGGCTTTCATCTCTTGTTCTTGTGCAACTGCCATTGCTCTTTTCTCCTCTGCACGGGCCTGTGCGATGTTTTTGTCAGCATTTGCCTGATCCATTTGTAGTACTGCCCCGATGTTTTTTCCAATATCTATATCTGCTATGTCTATTGACAATATTTCAAAAGCTGTACCGGCATCAAGCCCTTTCATTAGAACTACTTTTGAAATGGAGTCGGGATTTTCCAAAACCTCTTTATGGGACACTGCAGAGCCGATACTTGATACGATCCCCTCTCCTACACGTGCTAAAACTGTCTCTTCTCCTGCTCCCCCAACTAATTGTTTAATATTTGCACGCACTGTAACTCTTGCTTTTGCAATAAGCTGAATACCATCTTTTGAAACAGCCGTTACAGGGGGTGTGTTAATAACTTTTGGGTTTACAGACATCTGAACTGCCTCGAAAACATCACGCCCTGCAAGGTCTATGGCAGCTGCCATCTTGAAATCAAGTGCTATGTTAGCTTTGTCTGCTGAAATAAGGGCATTTACCACATTGGGGACATTACCTTTTGCCAAATAGTGGGCTTCAAGTGCGTTAGCGTCGAGTTTTAATCCTGCTTTGGTACCGGTTACCATAGCCATTACTATTGTGCTTGGTGGAACTTTTCTCCAACGCATTAGGACAAGTTGAATAAGTGATATTCTTACACCCGATATGAGTGCTTGAAACCACAATGTAACTGGGAAAAACCATAGTAATATGATTAATCCTACGATAGCAAGTGCTACCCAAATAAGCATTACTGCAATTTCTGACATAATTTTGTTTTTATTTTGTTTTAACGAATATACGATTATCATCAATGAGCGTCACAACAATAGTTGATTCAGGGTTGATAATCCCCTCTTGTGATGATACTTCTGTGATGACATTATTTATTTTTGCTTTACCCATCGGGCTGAGACGAGTAATTGTGACTCCCTCTTGTCCGACAGCTATCCCTTTTTCTTGAGGGTTGAGATCTGTTCTGCTATTTATATTTGTTTCCAAGCTAAGTTTTTTCCAAGTCTTTGACCTGAGAGCAAGTACTACAAAAATCACAATTAAAATTATATTTACTGCAATTGTGATAATTCCCCCGATTTGACCATATTCGGTGAAACCGAAATAGCAGGAAGCAACGAGTGAAGCGAGTCCAATTGTCCCTGTGATAAAAACGCCAGGTATCAGCACCAACTCCGCTATTATCAAGAGGATGCCTACAATTATTAAAGTAATTATTAATCCCATAATATTATATTTATTTACATTTTTATCGTTTCAAGCGTGACTCCATCAATGCCGATATCGGTCAACAAGGTTACAAGCTGCTCGGCTTCAGCTTTTTGAGAAAATGGTCCAACTATGTAGACGATTTTGCCCTCTACAGAAGATTTGGCAATATCCTTGTCACAAGCCCCTTTTATGGTGGTCATAATTGAGGAGGGGATCCCATCGGGGTACTTACTTAAAATAACTTGGAATGAGGAGTTCTTTGAAATGGTGCTTTCCATCGTACGTGCCTGTTTTACAGGGATGCTTTTACCATTTTTATATGCAACGATAAATGCATTAGGAAACCCTTTTTTCTTAACTTGATTTAAACAAGATAGAACCTCTGAATATTTGTAAAATAATCCAACTGTGTAAAGATATTTTTTAGAGGGGAGGAGCCTCTCAAATATAGGACTCAATCCCTTAAAATTCTTTGCATTGCCCTTGTTTAATAAAACAGATATTTGTATCTGATAGATAATTCCGTCGGGGAGGGTGTTATTTTCAGCAAATACTGAGGTCTCGCCAACTTTAAATGAGTAGTCGAAAATTGGTTTTGATTTTTGGATGACAATCTCAGGAGTGTCCCCGTTCTCCCCTTTGTTGAATGTAAAAGTGGCCCTCTGTTCATAATTATTTAGTACAGTAGAGTCGCTATACTCTTCATTTATAGGAGGAACAATCCCTTTGGAAAGGAAGTCCATTTCGGCTTTTTGAACATTAGAGACGGCAGCATCGAGGTTGTTTTTGATACTAACAGATTCTATCTCTAATTCTTTTATTATATCTGCAATGAATGTTTTATCTCCTTCATTGGTAACGGTCTCGTATAGAGATCTATTCTCCTTGAGTTTGTCTAAAATCTTTTTTTGTTCCCCTTTTAGACTACGCACTTTTGAAACTAAGGTGGTGTATTGATTGAGATTGCTCTTATTCTCATTTATTATTGATGTATCTTTAGCAACTGCCAGTGTTTCATCGTTTTTAACTACGGGGATAACATCTAATGCTGCTATCTTCCTTACCTTATCTATGTTTTCAATCTCACTTTTTATCGGGGTAGCAATATACTCTATAACAAAAATATCAACAGAATCGGCAGCCGTATTTCTATTTGAAACAACAATTGAATATAATCCGTCAGATGTGTTCATATAGAGCAGATCATCACTTGTGGATGAGTATGGAAATCCAAGATTTTCAGGGATGCTCCACTCTTCTCCCTCTTCGTCCCATCTGCTTACATATAGATCAAATCCACCCATTCCAAAATGTCCGTTTGATGAAAAATATAACTCCTTTCCGTCACGACTCAAAATAGGGAAAATTTCATCCCCCGTTGAGGTGATATTTTCACTGATTATCTTAGGCTCAGACCATAAACCATCCCCGATTAGCTCGCTTTCATAGATATTCCACGAACCGGAATTGTCGGAGGCTGAGAAAATGACTTTTTTATTGTTATTGGGGAAGTAAGTTGCTTTTTGATAAATATGGGTATTGTCGTTGACAAAAGGGTTTGGTATTTTAATCCACCCTTTACTCTGAAAATCGGGTAAGTAAAGATAGAAATCGTTTACAGAGGATTGTTTTTTAGCAATAACAGTAGGATTAATTGAGTATTTCAGAAGATTGATGCCGTTTTCACACTCTATTATCTTATTGGATATGAGTATATTTGTGATCGAGTCTGTGGTATTGGACTTTAGAATGGAGTTGTATTTTTCAATCGCTTCTGAAAAATTATATCGGAGATGTAGTGTATCTGCCTCTAATATTTTCTCTTTTTGCTGAGCTTGAATCAACGAACAAGAGAGGAGTCCGAGGAGATATATTAGTGTAAGTTGTTTATTGATTACCATATAATTCTAAAAATTGTCCAACAAAAGTACTAAATACTTTATATATTAGAAAAAAATAGTACTTTTGTACCCTTAATTTTAAGAGTATTGAATAAACTTAATTAATTATTAATTAGATATGCAAAGTAAAGGAGCCATTAGACTTGTGGCAATTTTGATTGGGATTGCTTGTTTGTATCAACTTTCCTTCACAGCTGTAACAAAAATTCAAGAGAAAAAAGCTGAGAAATACGCTGAAACTGCTGCTGTAGCAGAACAACAATTACCATCATTCGCAAATATTTCGGAGCTTGATAAAGCTTTTTATCTTGACTCTTTGAGAAAAGAAAAAAACAGGTATTATTTAGATTCAATCTCTTCCGAGAAAATCTACTTAGCTTACACCTTTAAGCAAGTTAAGGAGAAAGAGCTTAATTTAGGTTTGGACTTGAAGGGGGGTATGAACGTTATGCTTCAAGTTGAGTTGAAGGATTTGATTAGGGCACTTGCTGACAACAATCCATCACCTGAGTTTGATAAAGCATTGGAAATGGCTAAAGCTAAAGAGCTTCAGTCTCGTTCAGACTTTATCACCCTGTTTGCAGAGTCGTGGGAAGAAGTTGCGCCGGGAAAAAGACTTTCTCAGATTTTCGGAACATACGAAATGCGCGACAAGATTAAACCCGAAAGTACAAACGATGAGGTACTTAAAGTTATTCGTTTAGAGGCTGAAAGTGCTATTTCCAATTCATTCAATGTGTTGAGAAATCGTATCGACCGTTTTGGGGTTACATCTCCAAATATTCAAAGGATCGGTAATACAGGCAGAATACTTGTTGAGTTACCGGGTGTTAAAGAGCCTGAACGTGTTAGAAAACTACTTCAAGGAACAGCTTCATTGGAGTTTTGGACAACATACGAAAATACAGATGTGTTTGCATCTCTTCAAGAGGCAAATACAATAATTAGAGATGTGATTGCAGAGTCTGCAAATACAGATTCTTCATCGGTTGTAAACACTACTGTTGTTAAAGATACTACAGCAACAGATGATTTACTTGCTCAAGTAACACAAGAGGATAGCCTTTCAGTTGATCAAATCAACTATGCTAAGAATAATCCTTTGTTTTTCTTATTAAATCCAAGTATGTATAATGGGCAATTGATGCCGGGACCTTGTATCGGTATTGCTCATTACAGAGATACAGCTAAAATCAATTCATGGTTGAGGCTTCCTCAAGTAAAAGCCCTTTTCCCTTCAGATCTTATTCCTATGTGGGGTGTGAAACCTTCATCACAGTTTAAAGGAGATTCTTATTTTGAGCTTGTTGCTATTAAGGCAAATACAAGAGATGGTAAAGCTCCGTTGGATGGTGGTGCAGTAACAGATGCAAGAATGTCTTATGCAAATACAGGTGGTTCACCTGAGGTGGATATGTCGATGAATGCAGAGGGGGCAAGAGTTTGGGCACGCTTAACATCTGACAATATTGGCAAACATATAGCAATCGTACTTGACGGAATGGTATACTCTTATCCTCGAGTTAATCAAGAGATATCAGGTGGGCGTTCTCAAATCTCAGGAAACTTCACTATTGAAGAGGCTGAAGACTTAGCTAACGTTCTTAAATCTGGTAAACTTCCTGCTCCTGCTACTATTGTTCAAGAGCAAGTGGTTGGTCCTTCTCTCGGAAGTGAATCTATTCAAGCAGGTATGCTCTCCTTTGTTTTAGCATTTGTTTTAGTTCTTATATATATGCTTGTGTTCTATAGGGGTGCAGGTATCGCAGCAAATGTGGCTTTGTTATGTAACGTACTCTTCTTGTTTGGTGCCCTTGTCTCATTCGGAGCAGTTTTGACCTTGCCCGGTATTGCCGGATTGGTATTAACACTCGGTATGGCGGTTGACTCAAACGTTATTATCTACGAGCGGATCAAAGAGGAACTTCGTGCAGGAAAGGCACTCCGTTTAGCAGTGGCTGACGGATATAAAAATGCTTATTCTGCTATTATTGATGGTAACTTTACAACAGTTATCACAGGTATAGTTCTTTACCTCTTCGGATCAGGTCCGGTTCAAGGTTTTGCTACTACACTTGTATTGGGTATCATAACATCAATGCTTACCTCTATCTTTATTACTCGTCTTATTTTTGAAGCACGATTGTCAAGAAACAAATCTATCTCTTTCTATACAAAAATTACAAGACAATTCCTTCAAAATACTAATATAAATTTCCTTAAAATGAGGAAATTTACCTATATATTCTCAATAGTTTTGGTGATTATCTGCCTTGTTTCAATCTTTACAAAAGGTTTTACTTACGGAGTTGATTTTACAGGAGGTAGAACATATGTAGTAAGATTTGACACAGATGTTACTGCTGAGGATGTTAGGGCAGCGGCTATTGCTGAGTTTAACGAGACAGTAGAGGTTAAACAGTTTGGTGGTGGAAGTCAAATGAAAATCACTACAAAGTACCTTATCAATGATAACTCGACTGCTTCTGATGCTGTGGTTGATCAAAAATTGTATAATGCTTTGAAAGATTTCTTCAAGACCCCTCTAACATATGATGAATTTACATCTACTTTAGATAATCCAAATGGTATCATTAGTTCGGATAAAGTTGGTCCTACCATTGCTAACGACATTAAGAGAGATGCTATCATAGCTGTAGTTTTATCACTCTTGGCAATATTTGTTTACATTGCACTTAGGTTTAAAGGTTGGACTTGGGGATTCGGTGGTGTTGTAGCTCTTGCTCACGACGCTATTGTTACTGTTGGTTTCTTCTCCTTGTTTACGGGATTGGTACCATTCAGTTTGGATATTGACCAAACATTTATTGCGGCAGTGTTGACGATTATAGGTTATTCAATTAACGATAATGTGGTTATATTTGACCGTATTAGGGAGAATAAAGTTCTGTTCCCTAAACGTGATCTTATGATAAATGTAAATGAGGCTCTTAACAGTACCCTTGCAAGAACAGTTAATACATCAGGTACTACACTTGTCGTTATGTTTGCGATCGCAATCTTCGGTGGTGAGGTTATCAGAGGTCTGGCAGTTGCTTTGATTATCGGTATTATCTTCGGTACATATTCTTCCGTATTTATCGGAACACCTATTATGTACGATCTTAATGAAAGAAAAGCTAAAAAAGAACTTGCAAAAAATGCTAAATAATTTTTAATAGAAATATTTATTTTAAAAAGCTGTCAAAAATTGGCGGCTTTTTTTATTACCTTTGCATTTATAACAAAAAATTCAAAAACACTTATAAAATGGAACTACCTTTTGCAGAATCGTACAAAATTAAAATGGTTGAGACCATAAAGAAAAGTACACGTGAGGAGCGTGAACAATGGATAAAAGAGGCTAAATATAATCTTTTTGCCCTTAAAAGTGACTATGTATTCATAGATCTACTAACCGACTCTGGTACAGGAGCTATGAGTGATAAGCAGTGGGCTGCTATTATGGAGGGTGATGAGAGTTATGCAGGTGCGAGATCGTATTATACACTTAAAGAGACAATAGAAGATATTACAGGGTTTAAATACTTCCTCCCAACTCACCAAGGGCGTGCTGCGGAAAATGTGCTTTTCTCATCTATCCTTAAAGCAGGCGATATTGTTCCCGGAAACTCTCATTTTGATACTACAAAAGGTCATATCGAATACAGAAAAGCTCACGCAATAGATTGTACTATCGACGATGCAAAAGATACAACTTTAGAGGTTCCTTTTAAAGGTAATCTTGATCTTGCAAAACTTGAAGATTGCTACAAGAAATACCCTGCCTCTTTGATCCCTTGTGTTGTTGTTACAGTGACAAATAATACAGCTGGCGGACAACCTGTATCTATGCAAAATATCAAGGAGGTTGCAGCGCTTTCTAAAAAATATGGGATCAAGGTTCTTTTTGATTCTGCACGATTTGCTGAAAATGCATATTTCATTAAAACAAGAGAGAAGGGTTATGAGAATAAAACCATTAAAGAGATTGCAAATGAGATGTTTTCTTATGGTGACTTTATGACAATGTCATCAAAAAAGGATGCAATTGTAAATATGGGTGGCTTTATTGGCTTTAGAAATGAGAAAGATTTTCAAGCAGCTCAGATGTTTAATATTATGTTCGAAGGTTTTATTACTTATGGCGGACTTGCAGGACGTGATATGAATGCACTTGCTCAAGGGTTAAAAGAGGGAACAGATTTTGAATATCTCCAAACCAGAATAAATCAAGTTGCATATTTGGGTCACAAATTTGATGAGTATGGAATTCCTTACCAAAGGCCTGCCGGCGGACACGCTATTTTCATCGATGCAAAGAAAGTTTTAACAAATGTGCCAAAAGAGCAATTTATAGCTCAAACATTGGGGATAGAACTCTATCTTGAAGCCGGGATCAGAGGTGTTGAGATCGGAGCACTTCTTGCTGACCGTGATCCTGATACTCGTGAGAATAGATATCCTGCTTTGGAGCTCCTTCGTCTTGCAATACCTCGCAGGGTATATACGAATAACCATATGGATTATATCGCTGCAGCTGTTAAAAATGTTTTTGACCGCAGAGGTTCGATTACCAAAGGTTATGTTATTACAAAAGAATTACCTATTATGCGTCACTTTACCATTGAAATGGATAAGGCTAAATAATATGAAATAAATCCTTAGTTATAATCGGCACAATAGCATATTATGTTGTTTGTGCCGATTTTTTTTGGGATGAAATAACTTTATGGAAAATATATTTGATATTAAAAATGAAGAACAGTTTTTAAGTAGGTGTATTGATGTTTTTAATTTCCAATACAATTACTCCCCTGTTTATCGTCAATATGTAGATCTTCTCAAGGTGCCTCGAGATGGGGTAAAAAGGATTGATGATATTCCATTTCTTCCTATTAAATATTTCAAAACTAAAACTCTTATTGCTTCTGCAGATCCGGCGGTTGGTGCTGAGAGGATTTTTACAAGTAGCTCTACTACAGGTCTTACCCCCTCAAAACACTATGTGATTGATTGTAACCTATACGAAGAGAGTTTTTTGAGGGGATTTAAACTTTTTTACGGTGAACCATCAGAAAGTGTGATTTTAGCCCTTTTGCCATCCTATTTAGAGAGGGAGGGCTCTTCCCTCATATATATGGTTAAACGCCTTATTTCAGAGACTAAAGAGGGTAGAAGCGGCTTCTTTTTATACAATCACGAAATGTTGTATTCCACACTATCTCAATTGCAGAAAGAGAAGAAAAAATGCATTTTATTTGGGGTGACTTTTGCTTTATTGGATTTTGCAAATAAATACAAATTAACCCCATCTCCCGATTGGGAGTTTCAGATTATAGAGACGGGAGGGATGAAGGGGAGAGGTAAGGAGATACCCCGAAATTTATTGCATAAGATTTTATCTAACTCTTTTGGGGTAGAAAAGATAGGGTCTGAGTATGGAATGTGCGAGATGTTGTCTCAGTGTTATTCGTATGGTGATGGTATTTTTAGCGCCCCGCCTTGGGCAAAGATAGTTATAAGGGGGATAAATAACCCACTCAGAAATGTTCCTATGGGGTATAGGGGGGTGATTAATGTAATAGATTTGGCTAATGTCAACTCCTGCTCCTTTATTGAGACAGAAGATTTAGGAACAATATATGACTCCGATGGCTCTTTTTCAATAGACGGCCGTCTTGATGGCGCAGAGAGAAGAGGGTGTAATATGTTGATAGAGTAGTATTTTACCAGCGTGAAATCACTTTATATAGTGTTTTGCGCGCTTCGGCTCTATTGTATTCGATATCCTTACCGACTTTATAGAGATTCTGCTCAAAAGAGTCTAAAAACTGTTCTGTGAGATCTTTATCATAAGTGGCCAATTTAAGGGTAACAGTTACTTTGTATATCCCTTTTTTCTTCCGAATCTTCTCTTTTGTTATGTAGGAGGAGGCCCTAAGAGATACAGCTCTTGACACTTTCTCAAAATCATAATCTTTATAATAGAGTTTTGTCCACGTAAGAAGTATCTTTTGTTCCTCTTTCATCAGTGCAACCCTCGCATTGTGTAAAGCTATGCCTCTTGCTACAGACAAAACTTCCCCTTTGCCCTCCCCTTTTACCTTAATGTCAGATGCCCAAAGTTGAGAGGAGATAGTTAGTAACAATAATGGAAATATATTTTTTATAAATCTCATTTTAATTCTTCTATTGCAGAGTTAAGGTTGTCTTCATACTCTTTAGCCACATCCTCAAAGTTCCCTTTATTAAGAATATCAAGCACATAGTAATAGAGTGCGTAGTTATTGTCAAGATCAATTTTCGATAAAAATCCCCGTCCATAAGGCTGTGCAGAGAGGGTTATGGATTGTAAAGTTTCATTTAAAAATCTCTTTGACAACTCAATACCTTTCTCAGGACTCCCACTCTTCAAATATATCTCTATTGCTTGTACAATCATCAATTCATTGACAGATTGTCCGTTAAAAATTAATGATGAGTTGATTGGGAGATTTTCCGGAAGGATCTTCTCTTGCATTTTATCCAAAACCTCTATTGCTTTCTCTTTTTCACCATCGTTAAATAGTGATATTGCAGTCTGAACGAAGATATTGTATATATTTATTACCCCGTTGAAAGTGGACATATTCTGGTAATCAGAATAGTATTTTTTACTAAAACTATCCCAGCGATATACATTCATAACCTTATCGTACATCTCTTCTGAGTCGATTTGTTCAACTTCTGCTATTGAAGTAGAGCTTTTGATAGGGACAAGTTTTGATGCAAATCCTGAAAATTGGAGATAATCTTTTATCCCGATATTTAAGTCACCCCCTTGAGCAACAAAATAAATAGGTCTGTCCCAATTATAGTTTGCAAGCATATCAAGAACCATAAGCTCTGATTTGTCAAGATTGTTTTTTCCTGCTGGTAAATTAAGGACAACTGTATCTAATATTTTATCGTAATATTTAGGGGAAACTATCCCGTATTTCTTAACATTTTCTTTATTTACAGGGAGTAAAAGTGTACGGGCAGCTATATAACTATATGACTCTCCATATTTGGTTATCTTAACTTTAGGATTATTGAAGAGATCGATTGCTTCGCGAACCGTTATAGGTCTGTTTACCCTCTCTTCAATAAATGGGAACTCATTAGTGCCATATAGATAGTTTGCCCTTTTTGTGGTAAAAGAAATAGGGTCTGCATCGTATTGTTTCTTTTGCATCTGGTCTATGTACCAATCGGTTCCGAGTAGAGAGGTATTCATTACCCGAGTGTCGAGCCTAACGCCCTCAACTTCTTGAAGATACCATAATGGGAAGGTGTCGTTGTCACCGTGAGTTACCAAAATAGCATTCTCGTCTAAGGACATAAAATAGTTATATGCAAGATCCCTTGCTGTATATCTGTTACTCCTATTGTGATCGTCCCAATTCTCACTAACCATCAATATAGGGACAAAAAGTAAAACACTTGTAACAATGGAGGCTGTTGCCCATTGTGGTATTTTTATTTTTTCTAATTGTTTTGACAAAAATTGGAAAATAGACATTGCTGCAAAGCCTATCCAAATAGAGAAGAAATAGAAAGATCCCGCATAGGCATAATCCCTCTCCCTGACCTGATATGGTGTCTGATTAAGGTAGATGATTATGGCTATCCCCGTAAGGAGGAATAGAAGCATTGTAACCCACCAATTTTGTTGGTCTTTGCGAAGTTGGAAGAACAGACCGATAATCCCCAAAAGGAGTGGAAGCATATAATAGTGGTTCTTCGCTTTGTTATTGACGAAATAGTCGGGACCTGTGCTTTGATCTCCAAGTCTCCACTTATCGTAAAAACCAATTCCACTTTCCCAATTTCCCTTTAAAGGATCTCCAGGGGCTGGGCTGTGAAGGTCATTTTGTCTCCCAGCAAAATTCCACATAAAATAGCGAATATACATCCAATTTATCTGGTAATCAAAGAAATAAGCAAGGTTCTCGCCTATGGAAGGCATCGTTGTATTGCCCCCTTCAATTTGTTGTCCTCCTCCCTTCATATATCTCTGATAGAATCTCTCATATTGGCCATTTGGGCTTTTAGACCACATTCTCGGGAATAACATCTTCTCATCTGAAGGATAAACATATGAAATGGGACCATCTGCTTTATAATATTTTCCGTCAAGTGGGGTATAATATTTATGATCTTTATAACTAACAGGTTTAGAGGTGAAAGACTCTCCGTAAAGTAGAGGCTTGCTGCCGTATTGTTCACGAGCAAGGTATCTTACAAGGGTAAATGGATTATCAGGTTGATACTCATTAGTAGGGGGGTTGTTGGCAGAGCGAATTACGACAACTGCAAATGTCGAATATCCCACAACTATCATCAGAAACGAAAGTAATATGGTGTTTATTATAACTTTCTCTTTTTTTCTTGTTAGGTATATTGCTAAGAATGTGAGTGCTATCAGGAGAATCATAAAGAATATAGCACCTGAGTTGAAAGGGAATCCGAAAACATTTACAAATAATAGGTCAAAGTATGAAGCGATTTTTGGTAAAATAGGGATAATGCCCCATAGTATAAATCCAAGTATTACTCCAGAAAGTGAAAGGACACCGATACCTCTCCAGAATGAGAATTTTTTAGATTTTTTGTAGTAGTAAACGAAAGCAATTGCAGGTATAACGAGAAGATTTAATAGGTGAACACCGATAGAGAGTCCCATTAAAAATGCTATAAGAATTATCCACCTGTTTGCATATACTTGATCGGCTTCATCTTCCCATTTGAGGATAGCCCAGAAAACGACCGCCGTAAATAGTGAGGACATAGAATAGACCTCCCCCTCAACAGCTGAAAACCAGAAAGTGTCCGACCAGCAATATGCAAGAGATCCTATTGTAGCCGTTCCAAGTATAATTATTGTATTTGGAATAGTGAGAAAACTTTCACCCCCTTTCTCGATGATCTTCCTCCCTAAGTGGGCGATGGTAAGAAATAAAAAAAGGATGGTAAATGAGGAACAAAATGCACTCATAATGTTGACAGAAATTGCAACATTGGCTTGATCTGCAAAAAGGGTGAAAAATCTTGCGATCAATTGAAAGACAGGATTGCCGGGGGCGTGACCAACTTCCAATTTGTATGAGGAGGCAATAAATTCTCCGCAATCCCAAAAACTAACTGTCTGTTCTACTGTTAATAAGTATGTAATTGAAGCGATAGCAAAGACTATAAAAGCTACGATTCTGCTTATAAAATTGAATTTCTTTTGTCCCATTATCATTTTGATTTAGATGACAAATATAATATAAGTGTTTATAACTTGGTTAATTATAGTTAATTTTGCGGAAAAATTAATTATATGGGTGTAGTCTATTCAACAAATCCCTATTTTAAACCAGAAGATAGTCCGAATGATTCGGTTGTCACTTTGTCCCCTTCAAATCAAAAACTTATAGTCTCAATAGATAGACGAAATCGATCCGGGAAACAGGTGACTATAGTGAAAGGTTTTGTAGGAACAGAAGAGGATCTCTCATCACTATCAAGGACTCTTAAAACAAAATGTGGAGTCGGAGGGGGTGTTAAAGAGGGAGAAATTTTGATTCAAGGTGATTTTAGAGAGAAAATAGTTGTATTATTAAATTCATTGGGATATGTTGCTAAACGCGGTAACTAATAAAGTGCTTTCAATAGATAGTGCGTGGGTCTCTTCACCGGTTACCTTTCCAAACATATTAAATAATACCTCAAGTTCCTTTCATATAAGTGAACCGATTGGGATATTTATCCTATCAATTCTCGTCTTAATCCTCTTCTTTCATCGATTCTTAATAAAAACAATAGGGGAAAATCTCCGATTTGCCATATACCCTTCTATTTCTAAAGGAAACAATAAGGGTGTCTTTAACTTTTTCTTTTTCTTTTCTCTACTATTTTTTATTCCTATTTTCTCTTTCTTATTGAATAGTTTCGGTTTTGTAATTCACGATTTTTTACGGACCTCTTTATTTATCCTTTCTTTCTTTATTTGCAGGGCTTTCATTCTCTATATAATCTCCTACATATCATCTGATAAGGAGATGTTTGTGGCTCTAAATAAGTTATTTATATCGTTTTTCATTGTAGTTACTCTATTGTTGTTAATATCTTCACCATCGCTCTATTTTATCAATTCGGAAAACGGTTTATTTACCCTGAGAATTGTTATAGCCTCTATAATAGGATTACTATTCTTATTCTATATAATTGAGCTTTTTAAATTATTTTTTTCACTCCAAGTGCCTATTTCTTTCACCTTTTTGTATCTTTGCACTGTGGAATTTTTACCTATATGTATAATAATTATCACATTTACAAAGGTTTAACAATATGAAGCTAAAAAATATTCTTATTTCTCAACCCTCACCAATCAATGGATCTCCTTATACAGAAATAACAACCAAATATGGTGTTAATGTTGATTTTCTTCCATTTTTCAAGATTGAAACTATAGAAGCAAGGGATTTTAGGTCACAAAAAATCAACATTCTTGACCACTCGGCGATTGTATTTACAGCAAGGACTACGATAGATGCGTTTTTCCATATTTGTGAAGAAACAAGGGTTGTAATTCCTGAAACAATGAAATATTTTTGCTCTTCCGAAGCTGTGGCATTTTACCTATCAAGACATATCACATATAGGAAAAGGAAAATCTTTTTTGGAGATGGTACAACAGAGTCAATTATCAATATTATATCCAAAAAGCACCAGAAAGAGAAGTTTCTTATTGCCACAACTGACAATGCCAAACCTGATGTTGTAAAGATTTTTACAAAAGCTAAATTGCAATTTGATAATGCTGTTTTTTGTAGAACCATCATCAGTGACCTTTCAAAGTTGGATCTAAAAAAATACCAATTGCTTGTTTTTTACAGTCCTTCAGATGTTAAATCATTATTGGACAATTTCCCGGAGTTTGAACAAAAAGATTTGATGTTTGCGACATTCGGATCCAATACAGCTAAGGCTATGAAAGCAGCAAAGCTCCATACAGAGATAACAGCACCAACACCGGAAGCCCCTTCTATTGCCAATGCCTTGCTTCTTTATATGGAGAAAAGTAAGTAATGAAAGACTCATATAAATACTTTTCGACCCCTTTTTTTCTACTACTCGTAATATTGATAGTCTCTTGTAGTAAGGTCAATCCGGCTTATAATAGAGAAAATATCAAAGCAACTTGGATTTCACAAAGTTATGACGGTAATGAATATGCTGATGATAAAAAATTCGTCTATACTTTTGATGAAAATGGCGGTCTCAAGATGGAGACTATCTTGAATATTGGTAATGGTGATTATAAGTGGGGTAGTAATAGTGTTATCTACGATGTTTATTGTTGCGGACTTAATCTTTCTGGAGATGTGACAGGGATGTTTGATATTGTCTCACAAGTCAATATAAATCAGCAATATGATATCACAAATTCTTCAGATTCATTAATTACTCTGAAAAAAGTTATTTATCAAATCAACAAGAATGATGTGGCCACAGATTTTAATCTACTGACAATGAGAAAACTGTCGAAGAAATTTGCTGCTCCTGATTCTATCCTCGGAATGTGGAAATTCCAGACAAAAGACTTGGAAACATTTGATAAATATGCGATCGAATTTAAAACCAACTCACTCTTTAATTTCTATGAAATAAAAGATGATGGTTCGCTTCAACTCTACTCCGATGCGGATAATTATAAATTATATGGGGGGTTTCTATTCATAAATCTATTCAACAACCTTCCTTTCGGAAAAGAAAATCATTGGAGCGTGTTGTGTATCAAAGAGTTACTCTCCTCCCCTTTTAATGGTACTATGACTTTTACTTGTAATGGTCATAATTATACACTAATTAAGAATAAGAACCAATCATAATCTGCTTTCAACGATGAAGTTAGCTGAGAAAATATATACTTATGGAAGATCGTTTTTTAGCTATCCATTTAAGGTTTATTATATAGATCAGGCAGAGAATGATGTTAACACTGATTCCGAAGCTGATGGTGAGTTATTGATTCATAACCTAATCATTTCCGTCCCGAAAAAGATCTTTAAAAGGGCTGTGTCCAGAAATAAAATCAGAAGAAGGATTAGGGAGGCATATAGATTAAATAAAGATTCTTTCCAGAATTTATATAGCAAGAGGGTGTTGATTGTTTATGTGGCAAATGAGATATTAGAATATAAAAAAATCGAAACCTCCCTCAAATATGTTTTGGAAAAGATTTCTTGAAATAGTAAAGGAGATTATTAGATTTCCCTTTATTTTATTGATAAAATTTTATCAATGTTGTATCTCTCCTTATAAGCCCCAATCGTGCAGATTTACCCCGACGTGTTCAAGTTATGCGTTGGAAGCTTTCAAAAAGTATGGTGTTTTCAAAGGGTTTTACCTCTCTTTTAGGAGGATATTGAGATGCCATCCTTGGGGAGGAAGTGGCTATGATCCTGTCCCGTAACCAAATCTGTTTAAAATAATATCAAGATCATCACTCCCTTTTGAGAGAGAGACGAGTTCTTCTTTTGGAACATCTTTGATATTCAGTAAAATTAGACCATCTAAACAGTAATTAAACTCTTTATCTACATTAAAAGCCAATATCTTTGAGTTAAGTTTGATATACTTCTTAATTAGTGTCGGGAGCCTATATTCATTGTCGCTCAATTTCATCATAAATCTGTCAAACCTCTCGATGCTATCCATTTTTTTAGATAAGAGAGAGTTTACATCTACTCTGATAAAGTCTAATTTGAATGGGTTACGAGGTGTTACGAAATCTTTAAAATAATCGTTGGATTGTTTTGATAGGAGATAATGAACCATAAGGCTTTGGTAGAATGGTGAGTACCACGAACTGATACTTACAGGTCCGATTAGGTATTTACAATCTTCATATTTTACAACACTATATAAAAGTCCCTTGAGAAGAAGCATAAGGGGAAGTGCCTCTTTTTGGTATTGAGGAGAAATAAAGGATCTTCCTAATTCAATTGAAACAGAGAGTTGGTCTATAAATGATTTGGAGTAATCGAAGAGTGTCTGGGTGTAAAATCCATTAAGTCCGTATTTATTGATAATCTCAGAACCTATTCCGAGTCGATATGCACCGACAATCTCGGAGTTGTCTTTATCCCACAGAAACAGGTGTTTATAATAGTTGTCAAAGCTATCCGTATCAAAGGGTTTATTGGTTCCCTCTCCAACCTCTCTAAATGACTCCTCCCTTTTTCTCCCAATCTCTTTTATTAGAGTGGGGATATCCTCAGGGTTTGCCAAAAAACATTTATAAGAAGAGACTTCAAATAGCAATGATTCTTTTTTTAGAGCATCGATCTCCTTGAGGATCAATTGTTTGTCTTGTGGTCCTGCTACGGCCTCTTTATATGAGGCTTTTCCGGATGAGTAGTGATTGTCGTATAGATTAGCCTCTAATGCGTAAGTTCTATTGCGAAGGTACTCTCCATACTCTTTCAAATCTGTATATTCATCAGATTCACTCGGCAATATGGGCTTCCCTATCCTAAGGGTTATAGTTTTGCCATATTTGTTATTAACCTCATTAGGAAGTCGCATTGTCCTTAATATAGGATGAATTTTTCCTAAAATGTGAAATAATTTTGAATTTGAGCCATCAAAATATACAGGTATTACCGGAACGTTACAATTCTTAATGAGTTTAATCATTGCAGGTTGCCATAATTTATCCGATGGATATTTATTGCCATAATATGTTGAAACTTCACCTGCAGGGAAAAGAGCTAATCCTCCCCCTTTTTCAACGAGGTCTCTTGCAGAGCGAAGCCCTGAAAAGCTGTTTTTTATCTTCTTATTGTCAGAGAAGGGGTTTACAGGGAGAAAGATCTCTTTCAGATTTTCTATGTGTGAGAGTAAGAAATTTGTAAGAATCTTGAAATCAGGTCTCTTCTGAGAAACGGTGTTATATAAAACCATCCCATCCCATCCACCGAAGGGGTGATTGGATACAATAATAAAAGGCCCTTCAGAGGGGATAGAGTCCAATTCCTCAATTCTTATATCATATTTGATATGATATGCTTTCATAGCTCCGTCAATAAACTCTCTTCCATAAAGGTGGGAATATTGCGGAAATAATTTATTTATTCTGCAAAACCCCATCAAACGCATTGCACACGAGGCAATAATGGTCCCGAGAGGGTTGTTCATTCTAATTGCCCTCTTTATGTCAGAGATATTGACTAATTTTGTTTGAGATTTAGAGTTTTTAGTCATCGACGGCAAATATAGAAAATTTATGGAAACATATGATAAAATAAAGCTCCTTCCTCACACACCTGGCGTCTATCGTTTTATAGATAAAGATGGTGTAATCATCTATATTGGAAAGGCTAAAGATTTGAGAAATAGAGTTATGCAATATTTTCGTTCAGAAAACAATCTTAGTCGCAAAACTGCTATTATGGTTTCAAAAATTTTTGAAATCCAGCACACAGTGGTCAACACAGAGGAAGATGCGTTGCTACTTGAGAATAACCTGATAAAGCAATTTCAGCCTCGTTATAATATTCTTTTAAAAGATAGTAAGACTTATCCCTGGATTTGTGTTAAAAAGGAGCCATTTCCAAGGGTATTTATAACGAGAAATGTTGTAAAAGATGGTTCTGGCTATTTTGGACCTTATAGCTCCGCCACCTATGCCCACAATATTTTAGAGTTAATTAACGGATTATATAAGTTGAGAAATTGCAAATTATCCCTCTCAAACCAAAATATAGCTTCAAATAAATTTAAGGTTTGCCTTAATTATCATCTCGGTAAATGTTGTGCCCCTTGTGTTGGAAAGATAAGTGATGAGATGTATCGTTCTCAAATAGACTCAATTATCGAGATATTAAAGGGTAATTCTTTTGGACTTATCAAGGAGTATGAGGATAAGATGAGGCAGAGTGCTTCTGACTACAATTTCGAACAGGCCCAGTTATATAAAGAGAGGAGAGATCTGCTCCAAAAGCATTATTCTAAATCTTTGATTGTTAACTCCTCCTCATTTGATTCCGATGTTTTTTCAATAATTCAAGAGGGGCAAGATGCCTTTGGCAATTTTATGAGGATAAAAAGTGGGAGTATAATCCAATCTCTTAATATGGAGATGAAAAATAAGATCGATGAGGGGCTTCCTTCTGTATTAACTTCATTTATATCAGAGATATATTCCAAGTTAGATGGTTTTAGAGCTGAAGGGGTTCCAAAAGATGTAATAGTACCTTTTATGCCTGATTATAATGTTCTTGGGAAGAATTATTATGTACCTGTCAAAGGGGAAAAGGGTGCATTGTTGGAGTTGAGTAGGAAGAATGCCGCTGAATTAAAGTTTGAGAAGTTAAAATACGAAGAGTTTGTAAACCCTAAGGAACATTCGGAGAGAGTAATTGAGAATCTTATGAATGATCTTCAGATGACAGAGTTACCTAATCATATTGAGTGCTTTGACAATTCTAATATTCAAGGATCAAACCCTGTAGCCTCTTGTGTTGTTTTCAAGAACGGATTGCCATCAAAAGGAGACTATCGCCATTTTAATATTAAAACCGTTATCGGACCGGACGATTTTGCGTCTATGAAGGAGGTTGTAAACAGGCGTTATTCTCGACTTCTTGAGGAGCGAGGAGCCTTACCTCAATTGATAGTTATAGATGGGGGAAAAGGTCAGGTTAGTTCAGCTTATGAGGCACTTACAGAATTAGGACTGATTGATAAGATAAAATTGATAGGGATAGCAAAGAGATTGGAGGAGTTAATAATTCCAGGTGATCCTTATCCAATGTTTCTTGATAAGAACTCCACCTCTTTGAGGCTTATAATGCAACTTCGGGATGAGGCTCATAGATTTGGTATTACTCACCATAGAAATAGAAGAAGTAAATCTCAATTATCATCTGAAATTGAATCAATAGAGGGGATTGGGAAAGTGAGTGCAGATAAACTTCTTTCTAAATACAAAACATTGTCAAAGATAAAGTCTGCCCCTTATAATGAGGTTGTTAAGGTTATAGGGAAGCGCATTGCAAATGTGTTGTTTGATTATTTCGGATTAGAAAAAATTTAGTCGGATGAATGTTGGTCGGACGAGAGTTTTCGCCAGACTATCAGACCATTGATAGAGTTTGCAAGATAAAAACTCCACATTATTATCATCAATTCGGCGTGTTCTGTCCCTTGAATAGTGAATACAATCCAAATGATCAAGCTAACTATATTAACGATAATCCAGAGGAACCATTGCTCCATATATGCCCTAACCATAAGGAACATAGCTATTATAGATAAAACAGTGGTTAGTGAATCTTTAACAGGCATTGGGTCGTTTAGATAGTTGAGTAACAACCCTGTTGCCCCTGTAATAGAGACACAACTCACTATGAGAATGATTATCTCCTTGATATTCATCCTCTTTCCTTTGACTTTCGCTCCATCATCATTTCCCCTTTTTCTCCAATTAAACCACCCAATAAATTGCATTGGAAGATAGTATAGTCCGTTTAGTGCTGCATCTCCGTATAGTTGTGATTTAAAAGAGATGTAAGCATATAGAGAGACATTTATGAAACCGAAAACATAGTTAAGGATGTTCCCTTTTGCAGATAATACCACACAAATTACTCCAGATATAGCAGCAACACACCCAAGAATATCGAATTCGTCTGCAAACAATGAGTATGAGATACTTGATGAGATTACACCTATAATCAGAAAATAATCGAAAAGGTTTAATATTTTCCTGTTAAAAAGCATAAGAATATTAGATTTTTATACTAAATAAAAACTTGAAATGATTTCTATTACCTTCTTGATAACCAGTTCTTGCATACCTAACACCTATACTTATAGGTAAGTTAAATCTGAATATTACAAAATCAAGCAAAACATCTGTTCCGTATGAGTAGTAATTATTAACGACTCTATTATGATCAACATCTCTTGCATATTCCCCAAAAGGGATAATCTGAAGTCGTTTAAAATATAAAAACCAAGAGAGAGATTTATCTCCAAGGTAGATAGGAATTGCATAGTCGGCGGTGACTTTAAAATAGTTCATAGTTGGCCGTAAAGATGGATCATATCCTCTTGGAAGAGAAGTAAAGGGGGAGAGATAATAGTTTTTGTTTGTAATAAATTGTTTTTGATATGTAGCTGTAATTTTAAAACCTTGCTGTCTATTGATACCGGGAAGGTATCCGTAACCATATAAATAGACAAGATCACCGAAGTTTCCACCTGATCCGAGAGCTGATGCTCCCATAGCAGATATGCCAAAACCGTAACGGGGGAAAATCTGTGATTTAGCGATAGGGAGGACTTGATAATATCTTGCCCCATATTGGATTTGATGTTTGAAAAGGTATTTTTCTTTTTCGTATGAGTAGTAATCATCATTTGAGAAGGTCCAACTCAGTTGTGGAATTAATCCTTTATTCCATCCCCCTTTAGATAAATATAAAGGGTAGTAAATCAATAATTTAGTTTTGATAAACGGTGTGCCCGTTTTATCATATATCGATTCTTTATATTTATTATCTGCTGTTTTAACCATATCTGACCGGTAACTGAATCTGTCATTTATGTCAAAAGAGAGTTCTATGTTTGGTTTTATTCCGGAGTATCTAAAGTTTAGGTGGCCTGAGTGAAATCCATTATGATAAGAGTATCCAACCATAGTGTTTGCGGTTCCAAGGGTGTTTTGTGAGTATAATGTTAGGCCGACAGCTGCCAGGTCGTAGAATTTCTCATAACTCATATTCATAATATTGTCAACATTGTAATATATCGGTGCCCACGAGTGAAAGCGAAAAAGGTGTCCGATTTTACTATATCTCTTAGAGGGGTATATAGAGGTATTATTTACATCTATCGAGTCTTTTTTAATGATTGAGGTGGCTTGTTTTGCCTGTGTGGACATCATCTCTTCAATAGGGTGTTTGTGAGGCTCTGTAAAGTAGGAATGTTTCCATTGGAGAGAGTCTAAATGTGTCTTTGTCAAGCGGTACCCTTTGTCATCATAAGTTGAGTAGTATAAATATTGGGAGTTCCGGTCGATATAGGGGTATGATGCTCCAAAAACAGAATTTGTCAGTCTATAGAGGATATTATGTTCCAATTCATAATAGTATATATTTAGGATTCCATCAAGATCACTACTGAAATAGAGACCATTGTCGCCGGCTTTTATGGAGTTGATTGACATATTTTGTTGAGGTATTACCTCTCTCCATTTCCCTTCTGAATAGCAATAAAGTGCGAGCCCTTTATTAAGGATAATTGTGCAATATATATCTCTTCCAATAAAGGCGGTCTCTTTTAGTTGACCTTTATTTGGAGCCTCTATTCGATCTATTATTTTCCCACTTTTAGAGGATAAGATAACTAAATAAGATGAGCCCTCTATCGGGTACTCCACAACGGCTATGGAGTCGGCGGTTTCGGATGGGGAGGGGTTGAAGTATTTTGTCCTCTTATGATGAGTTTTTACTTTTTTCGTGTAGATATCAAAAGACCTGAGTACTGAGAAATTTTCGAGGGTTGAACTATTGTTGTATATCCCCTCTGTCCAATAAATTTTTCCATCAGATGCAATGTTTAATGGGGAAGTATTATTTGAAAAGGGTCTTATAATATGGTCTTTACCTGTGCTATCGGTGAAAATCAGGTTACTCGAATATTCCATCCCTTTTTTTATAGAGATGACAGAGTTATAGAATTTTGATTTAGGATCGGAGATATAAATCCCGTTCTCATAATTGGTGTAGAGCCTCTCCCTTTTATTTGAAATTTCCTCTTGTGTTGTGAATTTGCCCCTTTTTTCTAAATCTCTTGTCCATATATTTGTCATTAATATTTGGGACTCTTGCAGATATTCTTCCCTTTTCATCCCCGCATAGCTTTTATAAGAAAGAAAAATGAGGTTGGGGTTATACCAATTTTTAACTAAGAATTTATAATAAAGGCCTGGAAAATAATAGTTGCTTGTATTGTATCTTACAGCGGTGTTTAGTAGATAACCGAAAGCATATTCGTTTGGCGTGTAGTCTCGGAATGATCCAAATCTAAGTCTGTCCCAATTTCTATAGTCCCCTTTAAGATAAATTGCCCTTGGGTACATCAGAAATTCTGCTTGTCTCCCCCTTCCCGATTGTGTTAGTTCTGTTTCAGTGGTAACAGCATCACCTTCGAGAAAAAAATTAGATGGGTAAAGGCCAACTCCCAATCCTGTTATTTGCTCCCCTAAAAGGTAATAGAGTACATTGTAAACCCCTTTTGTAAAGTGTTCTATCTGTCCGATATGTCTCGATTCGTGAGTAGTAAGTTGTTCTATCCAGGATTGAGGTGTTCCATTGTATGGATTTGGAGTGGTTATAAGGTCTACCCTTTTCGGTGCCCAGGCCACTGAACCATTAGAGAAGGTGGTGTAGGGGTGAAGGACGATTTGAATAGGTTTTGGATCGATCATTAGTGGCTCCATCACAGATGCTCTTTGTCTCTCAAGTGTAAAAAGATACTCTCTTGCAAGTGAGTCTATCTTCTCAGGGAAGATTATCGTGTAATTCTTTGATTTTATTTGGTTCCACTTAATAAATGGGGGATCGTCACCAATCGTGTAAAACTGTCCGAACAATAAATTCGGTGATGCCGTAAAGAATATGAGAAGTAAATACTTAAAATATTTAGGTTTCATAGAGCAAAGGTATGTATATTTGCGAAAAAATAGTTCATTCAGTTATGAATATAGTTCTTCAAATCCTAACATTATTAGGTTCATTAGGTCTTTTTCTTTACGGTATGACCCTTATGAGCGAATCTTTGCAAAAAGTAGCAGGTCAGAGGCTTAGATCTATTCTTGCTGCAATGACCTCAAACTCATTAAAAAGAATACTCACAGGTACCCTTGTCACCGCCATAATACAATCCTCGAGTGCTACAACAGTTATGATAGTTAGCTTTGTAAATGCAGGGCTTCTCTCGTTGACACAAGCGGTCGGGGTTATAATGGGGGCTAACATAGGAACGACAGTCACAGCTTGGATAATAGCATTGCTTGGTTTTAAGGCAGATATAGCCATTATATCTATTCCCTTGATTGGAATAGGCTTTGCAATGATGATGTTTAAGTCAAAAAAGAAGAAAAACATAGGTGAGTTGATAATTGGTTTTGCCCTATTGTTCCTTGGTTTAAGTTTCTTAAAAGATTCTGTTCCAGATCTTGGATCAAGCCCTGAGATATTGTCTTTTATCAAGAGTTGGACAGATTGGGGCTATTTATCTATCCTTACATTTGTTGGAATAGGTACACTATTGACTATTATTCTCCAATCCTCAAGTGCGACAATGGCTCTAACCCTTGTTATGTGTAATTTCGGTTGGATCCCATTTGAGATGGCTGCAGCAATGGTTTTAGGTGAAAATATAGGTACAACAATAACTGCCAATATAGCCGCTTCTGTTGCGAATGTATCTGCAAGAAGAGCAGCTCGAGCACACTCTGTATTCAATATTTTCGGTGTTATTTGGGTATTGATATTTTTCCACCCATTTCTATGGTTGGTCTCTAAAATAGTTGTAGGAATAGGGGGGGCGGATCCTTTTACCTCATCCGAATCTTTACTTTATGCAGTTGCAACAGTTCATACCCTTTTTAATATAATTAATACCTTTATTTTAGTTTGGTTTACCCCTCAAATAGTAAAATTCGTTTGTTGGTTGATTAAAAATCCTAATGAGGAGGAGGTTTTCAGATTGAAATATATTCCGAGTGGCCTTATGAGTACATCAGAACTTTCACTTGCACAAGCAAAACAGGAGATTATCCATTTTGCAAACATAGTTAAACGACAATATGTATATGCTCGAGAGGCAATAAATGAATCGGATAACGAGGGTAAATTTGACAACTTGTTTAAGAAACTCGAACATTATGAGCAGATTACAGATAGAATAGAATTTGAGATAGCCAAGTATTTGAGCAATATAGGTGATGGGGAGCTTAGTGAGGAGAGCTCAAAGAGACTCCAAGCTATGTATAAGGTGATAAGTGAATTAGAGAGGATTGGGGATTCAGGTTTTAATATTGCAAGAATATTACAAAGGAAAAATCTTCACGAGAAGAAATTTGATACTATTACAATAAAGAAACTAAATCATATGATGGATCTTGTCGACGTTGCATTGGAGAGTATGATTTTAAATCTTTCGTTGGGCTATTCAAAAATTAATAATATTTCAAATGCTCAAGATGCTGAGCACAATATCAATGAGTATAGGGATAATCTAAAAGAGGAGCATATGCTCAATATAGAATCTAATGAAGGGGCCTACCTTCTCGGGGTATATTATATGGATCTTATAGTCGAATGTGAAAGGGTCGGAGATTATATAATAAATGTGTCAGAGGCAATTATGGAGATCAATTAATAGTACCAAGATTTTCCAGAACGTTTAGTATAATCTCTACCGGGGCATCTTTAAGGAGGATCTTTTTATCTCTATCCATAAGGTACATAGAAGGGATAGCCCTGATATTGTACAGATTATCATTTCTTATAATCAGATCGGGGTCGTAACCATTAATCCACCCTTTGGGATACTCTTTTATATAGTTATGCCACTCTGTAATGTTTTCGTCAATATAGAGGTTAAGGACTGTAAGTTTCTTGCTATTAATCAGCTCTTTTATTGTAGCAGATTGGTCGAGAGCTGTCATTATCTCTTTACAGGATGGGCATCCAGGATTGGAGAAAAAAAGAAGTGTATGCTCAGAAGTGATTAGATACAATGTCCCTTCCCCATTAGTTGTCATATATTTGAAGTTCGCCCCTTTCTCCCCAATACGATTACGATAGCACCCCTCAAGATCCATTTTATAAGAGATTTTGGATAGGGAGTCAATCAATGTAGTTTGGATTATCTTTTCTAAAACAGGGATATACAACTCTTCGTTTCTATAATCGGAATTAACCCCATAAATTGCCTCTTCTGCGAATTTTATAAAACTCTGAAACACATTACTATTAGGATTATTTAGCTGGGCTTTTTCGGCAAGATCGACAGCCTTTTTTTGTGCTGTAAATGCAATATTTGTAGGAATTCTCATTAGTATGTCAACATATCCTCGATAGGCATTTATGAAATCCCCCTTCGTCACCCCACCAATGAGAGAGGTGTCTTGAGAAAAAACCTCAACTGAGTCAAAATATTTATCCCAATAGTGGATAGCAATATATTGATAAACCTCAGCTTCTGAAGTTATTACAGATGGTACGGAGGGGAAAGGAAAATCCTTTGGGGTAGAAGATTGTGATTTTTGATTATTGTGGCAAGCAATGATTGCCGTAAGAAGGCAAATCAAAAAGAATATCTTTTTCATTTTGTTGACCTACGAAGATTCGAACTTCGACAGACAGAACCAAAATCTGTAGTGCTACCGTTACACCATAGGTCAATTTTGGACGGCAAATATAGGTATTTTATACAAAAAAAGAAATTTTTATGTGCTAATTTGCATTTAACCATGGAATATTTTCTCCAAATAGGTAAAAAAGCAGTATCCAGAAGGCAAATCTTATCCCTTTTCCGATCAACATATAGATTGCGCACTTAGCAAAATTCACCTTATAAAAGCCAAGACCTATTGCAAAAACATCACCTACAAAGGGGGTCCAACTCAGTAATGCGAGTAATGGTCCATATTTATCAATCTTCCATTTTTGTTTTTCAAGAGTCTCTTTGGAGATTTTAAACCATTTTTCTATCCATTCCCATTTGCCGAGCCATCCCAAACCGAAAGAAGTAATACCTCCGAGCCAATTGCCTGTTGTGGCTACAATAAATGAGATAAGTGGGTTACCACCAGCTAATAAGAGACCTATTATCAGGAAATCCGAAGAGAAGGGGATAATTGTAGCTGCAAGAAATGTTCCTATGAAAAGACCTAAATACCCCCATTCTTGTA
Organism: uncultured Muribaculaceae bacterium; assembly: GCA_964397445.1. Lineage (GTDB taxonomy): Bacteria > Bacteroidota > Bacteroidia > Bacteroidales > UBA932 > CAYNHZ01. The sequence goes on from CAYNHZ010000001.1 coordinate 388,328, forward strand.
GAAATTCCATTTATCGTATAGTTTTAAAGAAGTTTGTAACAATTTCACTGCACTCTTTTTCCAATATGCCCGATACAACCTCCGTTTTTGGATGGAGAAGGGTTGGTGAATATAGGGAAAACCCCCTTTTAGGATCCTTTGCACCAAAAACTACTTTTTTAATCTGAGACCAACTAAGAGCGGCCGCGCACATAGGGCAAGGTTCAACAGTGACATATAGTGTGCATTGATCTAAATACTTTCCGCCTATTTTATTGGTTGCCATAGTTATAGCCTGCATCTCAGCATGGGCGGTAGGGTCATTTAGTAATTCGTTAAGATTGTGAGCCCTTGCAATAATTGAGTTATTACACACAATCACTGCTCCAATAGGTATCTCCCCTTTATAGAGAGCCTTATTTGCCTCTTTAAGGGCTTCTGCCATATATTTTGAGTGGTCTTCCAAGAATCTCTAAAATATTAGAATATAAACTATAGCTCCTGCAACATACCCAAGAAGGGCGAGTAAAGAGAATTTTTTAAGGTAGTAGCCAAATGAAATCTTTTCTATCCCCATAACTGTCACCCCTGATGCAGAACCAATAATTAGGATACTACCCCCTGTAACTGCACAATAGGCAAGGAATGTCCAAAATGAGCTGTCGGTCATATATGCACCAACTTCTGCAAGGGGATACATACCCATTGTTGCTGCAACAAGTGCCACATTGTCCAATACGGATGAGCAAATACCTAAAAGAAAGGCTGTAAGGTTGGGTTCTGTAATTATTGTGTTTAGCCCTTCTGACATAGTGGTAAGTAGTCCTGCAGCACTTAATGCGTGGACAGACATAAGGATACCCAAAAAGAACAGAACAGTAGGCATATCTAATTTACTAAACAGATTTGAAACCTTTAGATTGGCAGCAAGCGGGTCGTGTGACATTGCACTTTTAACATCTGTGATAACCCATAATACAACTAAGCCCAATAGAACCCCCATAAAAGGTGGAAGTTGGAGAAAACTTTGCAAAACGGGAACAATCGCTAATGAGGTGAGACCAATCCACAGTAGAATCTTTTGAAATAAAGGGGTGATATATGCCGGCAATTGATAATTTCTTTCACTATTTGTTATTCCAACAGTTTCCCCTTTTTTAAACATAAATGTTACAAAGGTTAATGGTACTATCATCATAACCAATCCTGATAAAAACAAATTTGTTATTTGGTGACCAACCGTAATGTTTCCCCCTGTCCACAAAAGGAGGGTTGTAACATCTCCGATAGGCGACCAAGAGCCACCAGCATTGGCAGCTATTATACTCATACAAGCGTATATCAGACGGTCATTTCTATCAGAAACTATTTTTCTCACGACTGCTATCATTACAATCACTGTTGCAAGATTACCAAGGAGTGCAGATAAAAAGAATGTTATAAATGCAAATATCCAAACGAGTTTCCTTTTGCTTTTAGTTTTTATAGAGTGTGTTATGGTACCAAAAGCTCCGTGAGAGTCGAGGATCTCTATGATAGCCATTGAGGCCAAAACGAAGAAAATAGTGGTAGAGACATCCCCAAGAGCCTCTGTAATAGTCATCTCCACATATGCATATGCTTGCTCTACACCGGAGAGTGCTGCAAATTTCGGAAAACCAGCGATAAAATTGTTGAGAAACTCTGGCGGATTTGCTGCAAAGATCCCTACGGCATCAACTAATAATATCATCCACAAAAGGATACACATACCAATAGCGACAGCAGCTTTATTAATTTTAATAACATCTTCGAGAGCGATAGCTAAGATACCAACAATGAATATTATTGGCATAAGATAGAACATTTGCATAATTTTTCCCTTTATTTTTTTGCAAATATAATGACAATTTGTCATAAATATCTTATGGCATTTATTTTGTGTTTTCTGAAATCGAAAAATATAAAGATGTTTTTAGGTTAAACAAATAAATATATAACAATCAATAATTAAAAATTACTAAAATGAAAATTAAACCATTAGCAGACAGGGTTTTAATAGAACCCAAGGTGGCTGAAACAAAAACAGCAAGCGGGATTTATATTCCTGACACAGTAAAGGAAAAACCACAACAAGGTAAAGTTGTAGCTGTTGGCAGCGGTAAAAAAGATGAACCTATGGAGTTAAAGGTAGGCGATTCCGTTCTTTATGGTAAATATTCGGGTACAGAGATCTCTGTAGATGGAAAAGATTACCTTATGATGCGTCAATCGGATGTTTTGGCGATAATGTAATTTCAATTAATAACGAATAATAAAATTTTGTAGAATATGTCAAAAGAGATAAAATTTAATATGGAAGCTCGCAACCTTATGAAAGAAGGTGCTGATGCTTTAGCAAATGCAGTAAAAGTAACATTGGGTCCTAAAGGGCGTAATGTCGTTATTGATAAGAAATTCGGAGCTCCGCAAGTTACCAAGGATGGTGTTACAGTTGCAAAAGAGATAGAGCTTGAGGATAGATTCCAAAATATGGGTGCACAGATGGTTAAAGAGGTTGCTTCTAAGACCAATGACCAAGCTGGTGATGGTACCACTACAGCAACAGTTCTTGCTCAAGAGATTATTGCAGTAGGATTGAAAAATGTTACAGCAGGGGCTAATCCAATGGATTTGAAACGTGGTATAGATAAAGCTGTTGATGCTGTAATCGCAGATTTAAAAAAGCAAACGAAGAAAGTTGGCGAAGATATTGACAAAGTTGAGCAAATCGCGACCACCTCTGCTAACAATGACGCTTTCATCGGTAAACTTATAGCTGAGGCTATGGGTAAGGTTAAAAAAGAGGGTGTAATAACAGTTGAAGAGGCAAAAGGAACTGAAACAGAAGTTAAGGTTGTAGAGGGAATGCAATTTGACAGAGGATATATCTCTCCCTATTTTATGACAAATCCGGATAAAATGGAGGCAGTTTTGGATTCTCCTAAAGTTTTGATCACAGATAAGAAGCTCTCATCTATGAAGGATCTTCTTCCAATTCTTGAACCTATTGCTCGTGATGGGAAATCTCTTCTTATTATTGCAGAGGATGTTGAGGGAGAAGCTCTTACTACTATGGTTGTAAATAGACTTCGTGGAACATTGAAAATTGCTGCAGTTAAAGCTCCCGGATTCGGCGATCGTCGTAAAGAGATGCTTCAAGATATTGCAACTTTAACAGGCGGTGTTGTTGTTTCTGAAGAGAGAGGATTTACACTTGAAAATGCTACACCTGATATGCTTGGTGAAGCTGAGAAAATCACTATCGATAAAGAGAATACAACAATTGTAAATGGAAAAGGTGACAAGAAAGAGATAGCTGAGAGAGTTGCTCAAATTCGTAAACAAATTACCACAACTACATCTGATTACGATCGTGAGAAACTTCAAGAAAGACTTGCTAAATTGGCAGGTGGGGTGGCAGTACTTTATGTCGGAGCCGCTTCTGAAGTTGAGATGAAGGAGAAGAAAGACAGAGTGGAAGATGCTTTAAATGCTACTCGTGCTGCTGTTGAAGAGGGTATTATACCCGGTGGCGGTGTTGCTTTCATCAGAGCAATCGAGGCTCTAAAGAAAATTAAAGCTGACAACGAAGATGAGCAAACAGGTATTAACATAATCTCAAAGGCAATAGAGTCGCCATTAAGGATGATTGTTGAGAACGCAGGCTTAGAAGGAAGTGTTGTTGTTCAGAAAGTTAGAGAAGGTAAGGGTGATTTCGGATATAATGCTCGTACCGACAAATATGAGAATCTTTTTGCAGCCGGTGTAATCGATCCTACTAAAGTTGCCCGTATTGCTCTTCAAAACGCAGCATCTGTTGCTGGAATGTTCCTTACAACAGAGTGTGTTCTTGCAGATAAAAAAGAAGAGACACCTTCAATGCCCCCTATGAATCCTGGAATGGGTGGTATGATGTAAAAAAAGAGGATATTTAATGAAAAAGAGGAGGACTGATTTGTTTGATTTCAGTCTTCCTCTCTTTTTTAGTGGGATCTCAATGTTTTCAAAGTTTAATAAATATTTTATCCAACTAACCAGACCATAACGTGATTTTCAAAAACCTCGTAGTTTAGTTCAAATTCTTCCTCTTCTCCATCTTTATGGGTAAAGACTGCATCAAGTTCTCCTTCTCCCCTTGGGGAAAATCTTTCAAGTTCAATTTGTTCTGCAAAATCTACCCCACTCATTGACATTCTTTTGAATATGGCCTCTTTTGCACACCAATATATTGCAAGTTGGAGATTGTGGTTTTTATCTGAAAGATCCTCTTTTTCCTCCTGAGAAAGGGCTTTTTTCTCAACGACTGAAAAATCTCGGTCTAAACACTCAATGTCTATGCCGACACTTTCTTCAGGATGGGTGATAATAGCGACAAATCTAGATGTATGTGTGATACTTATTTCAATAAGGCTATTTTGAAGGAAAGGTTTACCATTATCGTGGTGTCCTAAATATAATTTATCAGGAAAAAGTTCATTTATCAGCGCCCTCACAGCGAGTTTCTCTTTTCTGCGAGTAGTACTCTTAAGTATTTGAAGTTCCTCTAACTCATCGCTTGGAATTGGTGCGCATATGCGCCGCAGCTCATCTTCATCTTCAACAATTTCCCATACAAAAATCTCTGCGCCACTTTCAAGTCTTTTCTTAGAATATAGTCCCATTTCAATAAATTATAATTGTGCAAATATAAGTATTTTATATAGATAGTAATTAAATTTTGGTGCCGTAATACTTCTCTTCAAAAAAAACAGGATTATACGAAAGCTTAGCTCTCCTTAGTCCTTCGTCACCGGTATCATCTTCGCGATTTACAAATTTATACTCATTAGCTTCTCTTTGAATAAAAGATTGATTGATCATTGGATATGAACCATTAATCTCAGAGAAAGCTTTCTCGATATGGACAATAAAAGTGTCACTATTTATCCCTTCTCCAAGGGTGTATGCTACAACCTCGTTATCCACCCTTAATAACCCCCCTTTTAGACCGAGATTAGCAAAATTGGTTAATGCCCTTTGTGTGAAACAATTTTCAAATATCATTGAGATGTTGTCCTTGCACCCGTTCTTTATACACCATTTTTTAGTCATTTCGATACAATCATCTATCTGTTTATCAAAACGAACGGGGTCTCTACTGTCAATTACCTCATAGCTCCAATTTGGAAGCTCTTTAAATCGTGCAATATGATTTCTTTTGGGTTGATACTTCTTTCCTGTCAAATTAGCAAGACTCTCTCTATCATAGATATAGTCAAAAGTGTCTCTCTTCAAAGTGAAAGAAAATGTATTTGGAAAAATCGATTCGAGTAGGGTTTTATTTTTCGGGGAGATCGTAGTGATAACAGCTCTCCTTCCAAGTGATTCGGCATCATCTAAGATGGATTGAATTGCCTTTTTGAGATCACCTCTTCCTGCTGGAAAGAAATAGAAAACGGAGTCTTTGTCATCTATAGAGCGCACAATCAACCAATCTTCAATCCTTGAAATCTGTAGATTATAGGTATTGCTCCAAATAAATATAGATGTAAAACAATATTCAGAACTTCTATAATCATTGTATGACAAAAGGGTATCTATCCATCCTTTATCAGAAATGTCAATATTAGAGAATGATAAATCCATCGTTAATATAACCAGCCCTTTAATGTTTGAATAATTTCATTCTTGGTCTCATTGTTAAAGGTGGAGATACGAGCACGATGGCTTCCGTTGGGTTGGATATAGATTTTTATGTTCTCTCTCTTTGGATCGTCAATTTTTACAGCTGACCAAGGATCGAATTGTCCATATATGTACAACATTTTAGCGTCTGAGGTCTTCAGAAAGTGGGAGATTTTTTTATACAAAGTGTCGTCAAACGGAAAATCTTTGCCTTGAGGAAGGAACAGTGTCTTTAAATAACCTTTTGCACTTTTTATTACAAGAAGATTTTTAAAAGGCTTAGTGTCATATCCATAGTAACCGAGCTCTTTTGCGGCTTGAACAAAAAATGGAGATGTGTCGCACCATTTTATAAGGTAGCTTGGACCACTTACTTGCATCATAAAATCGAATACTTCTCTATATGAAGCATTTGGTGAAGGGATTGATTTGATAGGTGTACCCCATTGCCATAGAGCAAAAGGAAATTCGAGTGCGCAATAATCGTAAATTTGCTCAATAGGGAGATTGAACTCATAATTTTCAGCTTTGCTGAGTGAATCAACCAAAGGGAGAATATCGCTTCTCATCTTTAAAAACCTAATTTGGAAATCTTTGATAATTTCCCTTTCAGATTTGGTTCCTACATAATTTGCAAGAAAAGGTTCGTGTCTTCCATCTTCAGCGGAGCGGCATAGAGGAGCTACATAAGGGACACTGATATCAACATCGTTTGGAAAATATGTGCGGTATAGTGTTGAGGTTTGCCCCCCTTTACTTATCCCGGTAGCTATCCATTTACCTTGGCTATAGATCTTCTTGAGTGCCATTACAATATTATGAAGATCGCAAGCAGAATTTTCGGTAGTCAGATAGTCCCAATTAATATTTTTCGGGGTGGACTCTAAGAAATATCTGTGTTCTACTACAATATTATTGGTATTTAGGAGTCTTGATATTTCATCTCTGTAACCTACTCTTGCTGCATATTGAGCACCATAACCTTCTGTTACAATAACATTTACACTATCAAGATCAACATTGCCAACAAATACTCTTTGAAGAAATTTTTCACCATCAGGGTTTTTGTGATCTACAGGTTGTTCAAAGTAGAGTAGGTATTTCTCTTGAAATTCAGTACTTTCAAGGGTTTTTATCTCTTTAACTTGTGGAATACTACTAAGAAGGTCACCCAAAGTCTGGGCGGATAAAAAATAAAAAACAGAACTTAAAAGCAGCAGAGAAAATATAAGTGTTATACGCTTCATAATATTTATAAAATTAGCTATTGGATATTCAAACAACGAAAGTAGTAAAAAATAGTTACTTTTGCGAAAATGTTTAAAAATAGTGAAATGAAGAATTTTGTAAAAGAACTTGAATGGCGTGGAATGATACACAATATTATGCCAGGAACCGAAGAACTTCTAATGAAGGAGTCTGTGTCTGCATATATTGGATTTGATCCCACAGCCGACTCTCTTCACATCGGTCATCTTGTAAGCATTATGATGCTTAAACATTTACAAAAATGCGGGCATAAACCTATTGCACTAATGGGGGGGGCTACCGGTATGATTGGCGACCCTTCAATGAAGTCTTCAGAACGTAATCTACTTGACGAACAAACCCTTAGACATAATCAAGCAGGGATGTTGGCACAAATGGAAAAGTTTTTAGATTTTAACAGTGGTGCGTCCAATGCTGCCATTTTGGTAAATAATTATGATTGGATGAAGGATTATACATTTTTAAATTTTGCCCGAGATATTGGTAAGCATCTTACTGTCAATTATATGATGAGTAAAGATTCTGTTAAGAAAAGACTTTCTGGCGAAGAGAGAGAGGGTATGTCCTTCACAGAGTTTACCTACCAACTGATACAAGGTTATGATTATTTATACTTATATCAAAAATACGGTTGTAAACTCCAAATGGGGGGAAGTGACCAATGGGGAAATATCACGACAGGGGCGGAGTTAATCAGGAGAAAGATATCTTCTGAGGCTTTTGCACTTACTTGCCCTTTAATTACAAAAGCTGATGGTGGTAAATTTGGAAAGACAGAAAAGGGAAATATTTGGCTTTCGCCTGAATATACTACCCCATACACATTTTACCAATTCTGGCTTAATGTAAGCGATGAAGATGCGAATAGGTATATAAAAATATTCACAATGTTGTCTAAGGAGGAGATTGATGAGGCTATCTCTTCTCACGAACAGTCGCCTCATTTAAGGACTTTACAGAAGTTATTGGCAAAAGAGATTACAGTTATGGTTCACGGTGAGCAGGAGTATCAGAATGCTTTGAATGCCTCTCAGATCCTTTTTGGTAACTCTACATCCGAACAATTAAGAACTTTAGATGAAAGGACTTTCTTATCAGTATTTGAGGGCGTTCCACAGTTTGATCTAAAGAAAGAGATGATACCATTAAATATCATTGATGCACTCTCTGTTCAAACTCAAGTTTTCCCATCTAAAGGGGAGTGTCGTAAAATGATTCAGGGTGGAGGGGTCTCTATTAATAAGGATAAATGTATTGATATAGATAAACTTCTCTCGGAGGGGGATCTTCTCGATGGAAAATATATTTTAGTACAAAAGGGGAAGAAGAATTATTATATTTTAAAATTTGAATAGATGGAAGGTCAAAGTACTCGCCAATTAAAAGTGGCAAAAGAGATTCAACGTCATCTTGCCGAGATAATAAGGGCAAGGGGGATGGCAGCCTTTAGTGGAGCGATGATTACTGTGGGAGGTGTGAAGATTAGCCCTGATCTTGCTGTGGCTAAAGTTTATATAAGTATTTTCCCCTCGGCAAAAGGAGAAGAGGTTTTGAAATTGGTAAAAGAGTCAACCAAATCGATTAGAGGCGAATTGGGAAAAATCGTAGCAAAACAGCTTAGAATAGTTCCTGAATTGATCTTCTGCCTTGATGATTCATTAGATTATGTGGAACATATAGACCAATTATTGAAGCAGTAAATTATGTTTTAAAGGATGCACCTCCCATATAAAATAGCAAGACGTTATCTTTTCGCAAAGAAATCACACAATGTTATAAATATAATATCATTGATAAGCGGTATCGGTATTGCTGTGGGGACTTGCGCTCTGGTAGTGGTTCTCTCTATTTACAATGGGTTTGAGGACATTGTGAGGGGTATTTATAGTAAAGCTGATTCTGACTTGATTATATATCCCTCTAAAGGAAAGGTCTTTGTAGTCGATTCGGTAAAGTATAATTCTCTACTTGGAGTCTCTTCTGTCTCTTCAATTGCTAATATTATTGAGGAAAATGTTTTCATAAATTATGATAAATCTCAAGGGATAGCCCTGATTAAAGGGGTTGATAGTGTTTATGAACACATAGAAAATATAAAGCAATGTATCAAACTTGGTGATTTTCAGCTTTATGATGGACAAATTCCACAAGCGATTGTGGGGAGAGGATTGGCACAAACGCTTGGAGTTATGCCCCGTTTTTTAGATCCCATTGAGATCTATTTTCCGATTAAAGGGGAGGATATCTCCCTTCTCAATCCTTTATCTTCGTTACGGAAAGAGATTTTTTTCCCGGTGGGAATTATTTCTATTGAGCAAAACATTGACAAAGAGATCATATTTATCCCAATATTGGAGGCTCGCAGGTTGTTGGGGTATACAAATCAGGTGAGTTCGATGGAGGTCAGATTGAAGCCGAATAGCGACTCGGAAAGGGTTAGAGATCAGTTTTATGAGATACTTGGAGAGGGTTTTGTCATTAAAGATAAATACCAGCAAAATGAGACAGTTTATAAGATGATGTCATATGAGAAGGGGGTGATTTATACAATACTCCTTTTTATTATACTGATTGTCTCTTGTAATGTTTTTGGCTCGCTCACGATGCTTATTATTGAAAAAACAGATGATATTGCCACTCTTAAATGGCTTGGAGCTAATGATAGACTAATCAAATGGATATTTATTGAAGAGGGTTGGTTGATCACCATCTTAGGGATATTTGTGGGTGTTATATTAGGTATTTCTCTGTGTCTAATACAGCAATATTTCGGGGTTATCAAAATGCCGGGTAATTTTATTATTAACTCTTATCCTGTAATAATCGAGACTAAAGATATTATTTTTACCATATTGGGTGTTGGGACGATAGGCCTTTTAATGTCGGTATTGCCAACTCTAAAAACCCTTCCAAATATATTTTTAAATATTCATAAATAGCAGATAAACAAATAGTTAGTTCATCTGCTATAAATTTTTTTTAAAAATATGCAACGAAACTAAACCATTTTGCATCTATATATCAGGTTTAGGTTTTAGTACACAAGAGAGGTGCCTATTGTAGCAGAGGGGTGCCTCTTTATTTTTTACATACTCTTAATATTTCCCCCTCCAAATATACTATTTACATTGATGATCAAGCGCTTGTTTGGATCATTACTCAATTTTACATATCTGTTGTCTTCAAAGCCGCCAAATATCGATCTTTTATTCACCTCTATTTTCCAATCTTCAGGGGCCAATATATTGATTCCACCGAAAACAACTATAATATTGATTACAGGTACTGGATCGTTGTTAAGGGTGGAATTTCTTAAATCGAGGAGCGCCCCTCCGAAAGCAATATTGATATTACCCCCTTTAAGATTATTGTTGTATATACTGTGTTTCCCACCGCTAAAGATGTGATCATAATTTATGTAATCTGGCTCCTCTTTAGGAAAAGACTCTTTTGTGTTGTGTGAGCACTCTGTGTGCTCATTTGGAAATATTCGTAAAGATCTCTTTGAGCCGCTTATGATGATAATCAAACCAACTAAAATCAATATGGCAGGCCAAAATTTATGGGCAAAATCTATTTCTAACATAGAGAGTGAGGGGATCAATCTTAATAGACGGGGTATAATGAAAAATACACCAATTGAGATCATTATCCAGCCTGATGTTTTTCCGTTGCCTCTGGATATTGAGATGATCCCTATGGCTATAAGTAGCATTTGCCAGGAAATAATAAAGGATTTAACCTCCCAGGGGATGATTTCCATATTGTATAGAGCGAAAATGCATCCGATAATGATGATTATAACCCCTGTAACTATAGCATTGTTTCTGCTGTTTTCCCTTTTCTTGTTTTCTTCAGTGTAGTTAATCATAAATAAAAAAATTAAAAGGTGATATTATGTATTTTGAATGGAAGTTGTTATTTTTCAAAAATTCCGAAGACAGAGGAGCCACTACCGCTCATTGATGCATAAATAGCATTTTGAGAGTAAAATTTATCTTTTAAATCCTTTATTTCAGGATGAAGTGCAAATATGGGGGGCTCAAAGTCATTTGTAATGATTTCTCGCCACTTCTCAATGGGGCGAGATAGTAATTTTTTCAATCCTGCTCCTCCAACATCTGTTTTTACCGCTCTATATGCTTCTGCTGTTGATACGCTTATCAATGGAGTCTCAACCCTTATCTCGTATTTTGGATCTTCTCCAAAAATAAGATCTAAACTTTCAGATGAAAATGGAGATAAAATCTCTCCCCGACCCTCACCGAACATAGGTTTGTTGTGGATGAAAAAGGGGCAATCGCTCCCTATCATAGAGGCGTATCTGACGAGGGTGTCAACATTTAATCCGAGAGAAAATAGGGAATTTAGTCCTTGTAGTGTAAATGCTGCATCAGATGAACCACCTCCAAGCCCCCCTCCGATAGCAATATTTTTGTATAGATGAAAATTGACAGGAGGTATATCGTAATCTTTTTTCAGCACTTTATAGGCTTTTATGCAGAGGTCATCATCTATGGAAGTAACCATTCCTGTAGTATGTCCATAATAATTAATCGATAGAGAATTACTCTCTACTATCTCAAGTATATCTTTAATCATCAGCGGGGCAAATAATGTCTCAATATTATGATACCCGTCTTCTCTTCTGTTTAACACCTTGAGACCAATATTGATCTTTGCATTAGGATATATTACTATATTCATATGATGTTATTATTTCTGTTAAAGTGGGATTACTATCCACACTTTCCGTGTCCGCAATCTTGACAAATCAGGCACCCCTCTTGATAGATAAGGTTGGTAGAGCCGCATTTTTCACATTTGTGACCTGTTTCGTCTTTTGTGCCGTTAGGAATATATCGTTTAAGAGCCCTCTCAACACCGTTTTTCCAAGTGTTGATATTTTCATCGTCTAAGTTTAACCCCCTTACAAGATTAAGGATATCAACAATAGGCATTCCATTTCTAATGACTCCTGAGATCAGTTTTGCGTAATTCCAGAACTCTTGGCTGAACATATGTGATATCCCTCCGAGTACGCCGGGGTAACCATAATTGTCTTTATAGTGGAAATCGTATCTTTTATTCCCTTCGTCATCTTTCTCTTTTACAATACATCCGTTTGTAATAGCAGTTGGTAGTGAACGAGAATCATCCATTATCCCGGTGAATATTTCGTATGGTTTCCCATTAAGTTTGCCGACAAATGCTATCCATTGTTCATTACCGTTTTTAAACCTGATAACATCTGCCTCAAGAGATTTAGGACGTTTTTTCTGTTTTAAAACCGCATTATTATTGTTTGTTGAGACCAAAACTCCTGTGCGAGAGCCATCCCTGTAAACAGTGATCCCTTTACATCCCGATTCCCAAGCAGTTTTATAAACATCAGCAACAAGATCCTCGCCTATATCGTTTGGAAGATTTACTGTGACACTTATAGAGTGATCTACCCATTTTTGCATCTTTCCTTGCATCTTAACTTTAGCTAACCAATCTATATCGTTGGAAGTGGCTTTATTATATGGAGATTTCTTAACAAGTTCTGCAATCTCCTCTTCACTATATTTTCTAACCTCTTCCGGGTTGTAGCCATTGATTTCACACCATGTCAAGAAGTGGTGATGGAATACAAAATACTCTTCAAAGCAATCCCCGTTTTCATCTTTAAACGCGATAACCGAATTCATATCGTTGGGGTTCACCTTCCTCCTCCTTTTATAGAATGGGAGGAATACGGGCTCGATTCCGGAGGTTGTCTGTGTCATTAAAGAGGTTGTTCCTGTAGGGGCAATGGTCAACATAGAGATATTTCTTCTGCCATATCTGACCATAGAGTCGTACAAGTCCTCGTCTTCCTTTCTTATCCTATTGATCATAGGGTTGTTTGCCTCCTTATTTGAATTAAAAATTGGGAAAGCACCTCTCTCTTGAGCCATCTTTACAGAAGAGCGGTATGCTTCAATAGCTAAACATTTTTGGGTATTTGAGGCAAAATCAATCGATTTGTTCGAACCATATGTAAGGCCAAGGGCAGCAAGCATATCACCCTCACCTGTTATACCAAGACCTGTTCTTCTTCCTCCCAAGGATTTCTCTTTAATTTTCTCCCATAACTCTATTTCTGTGCGTTTTACATCGTCAGACTCAGGATCTTTCTTCACTTTATCAAGGATAGCCTCTATCTTTTCCATTTCAAGATCGATAAGATCGTCCATCAGCCTCATAGCTTTATTAACGTGATCTTTGAAAAGATCTTCATTAAATTTTGCCTGAATTGTGAATGGATTATCAACATAGGAATAGAGATTTATAGCTATCAGCCTGCAGGAATCGTAAGGGCATAAAGGAATTTCACCACAAGGATTTGTACTAACTGTCTTGTACCCTTCATCTGCATAACAATCTGCTACTGACTCTCTTATTATTGTATCCCAAAAGAGAATACCGGGTTCTGCCGATTTCCAAGCATTGTGTATGATCTTTTTCCATAATGATGAAGCGTCAATCTCTTTTTTCACCTTTGGATTGGGTGAAACTATAGGGTATTGTTGGGTATAAGGTTTGCCTGAAAGGGCGCAACGCATAAATTCATCATCAATTTTTACAGATACATTTGCCCCTGTAACTTTACCTTTCTCCATTTTTGCATCGATAAAACTCTCGGAATCGGGGTGTTTTATTGAGATAGAGAGCATCAATGCCCCTCTTCTTCCGTCTTGAGCAACCTCTCTTGTTGAATTTGAGTACCTCTCCATAAATGGGACAACCCCGGTAGAGGTGAGTGCACTATTCAACACTGCGCTTCCAGATGGCCTTATATGAGATAGATCGTGACCTACACCACCCCTTCTTTTCATCAACTGCACTTGTTCTTCATCAATTTTCATTATTCCACCATAAGAATCTGCAGTTGAGTTATGACCAATAACAAAGCAGTTTGAAAGGGATGCAACTTGATAATTATTCCCTATGCCGGACATAGGACCACCTTGAGGGATGATATATTTAAAATCCCTTAGAAGCTCATAGATTTCATCTGCGGAGAGTGGATTTGGGTATTTATTCTCAATTCTTGCGAACTCTTTTGATAATCTCCAGTGCATCTCTTCCGGGGATTTTTCGTATAAATTTCCAAAAGAATCTTTCATCGCGTATTTGTTGATCCATACCGATGCTGCCAATTCATCTCCTTTAAAATAAATCTTGCTTGCCTCTAAGGCTTCGTCATAGGTGTAAGTCTTCATTTTAGTACATCATATTGTTAAAACAGTAAAAATATATAGGACAAAAAGACAAATGTTAATTAAGTATCAGAGTGGGTGTCTTATTCTTTCTTAACATAGACGACAAAAGCCGAAAATTCGGCTCAAATCGCAATGCAAGTTATTACTAAATAACGCAGATGTTGCTACAAATAAATTAAAGTTATCAACGAAAATTTAACAACAATTTTTACTACAGTTTTTACAGTCTGAAAATTCGCCTCTTAGCCGTTGTTCGGTAAGATTTAGCATCCGTTCTTTCAATTCTATATTTGAGATTTTGTCGAGGACAGAAAAAGTAAAAGCAAGTTGTTGAAGCAAGGCCGCCTCTTTTGAGGAGATACCTCGAGAGCGCATATAAAACAATTCACTTTCATCTAAACGACCGTTAGTAGCTCCGTGTGAGCACTTTACATCATCGGCATAGATTTCAAGTTGAGGCTCGGAGTGAGCTTTGGCATCATTTGAGATGATCAGATGGTGATTTGCTTGGTATGCTTCGGTTTTTTGTGCGTCTTGAACGACTCTTATAATACCGCTAAATGTTGCAGTAGCCGAATCGTCTAATACCCCCTTAAATAGTTGTTTACTCCTACAGCTATGAGAGTTGTGAATAAGGGTGATGATGTTTTTAACCTCTTGTTGACCATCTACAAGGTAAAGGCCACTAAGGTCGCACTCACCATTCTCTCCATCTAAAGATACTGTAATGTTATTATTAATCTTTCCACCGTGAAGGGTTAAAAAAACGATTTTTATCTCCCCACCCTTAGCAACTTTAATATTGAAAATACAGTTATGTTCAGCAGAGTTGTGTTCGTTTTGCATAAGGACAATATCTGCGTGGGCATTCTCTTTCACCTCAATATCAATGGTTTCGTTAGTCACAAAATGGTTATGAGAAAAGGTGTGAGAGCAAAGTAGTAAGTTGCCGAAACTTCCCTCTTCAAATGAGAAACTATTTCTAAAAGTGAGTTTCCCTTTGAGATCATCGGTACGAAGGCTTATGATTTGTAATATCTCATCCTTGCTGTGTTCTTTGTCAAATATGATAGAGAGTGGTTTACCTGTTCCTTGAACACCTCCATTTACAACGAACAATTGTTTAGTCCCCTTCATCGGGACCCTGCACTTAAACTCTTTTTCTATATTGAGTGAAGGTGCGTATATGTAGTTGTTTTTTGTCATAGTTAGCTATTTATCAACCAATCATAACCTTTTTTCTCCACCTCTAAGGCCAACTCTTTTCCAGCGGTTTTTATTATTTTTCCCTTATAAAGAATGTGGATAACATCTGGAACTATGTAATCGAGCAATCGTTGGTAGTGTGTAATTACTATTGTTGCATTATCAGCCCTTCTGAGTTTATTTACCCCTGTTGCAACTATGCGTAGAGCATCCACATCAAGACCACTGTCGGTCTCATCTAATATTGATAGACGAGGTTCTAACATTGCCATTTGAAATATCTCATTCCTCTTCTTCTCCCCCCCAGAAAAGCCAACATTTACCCCACGAGAAGAGAACGATGGGTCCATCTCTACAATTTCCATCTTTTGACGCATTAGTTTAAGGAAATCTGCTGCGCTTAATGGTTCCAATCCTTTATTTTTGCGGTGCTCATTTATGGCAGTTTTCATAAAATTTACATTAGTAACACCGGGGATCTCTATAGGGTATTGAAATCCTAAAAATATTCCGGCCCAAGAGCGCTCCTCCGGGTTGAGATCGAGAAGATTTTTTCCATCATAAATAACCTCTCCCGAAGTCACCTTAAACGTATCTTTCCCTGCAAGAACAGCAGATAAGGTGGATTTCCCGGAACCATTTGGTCCCATAATAGCGTGAACTTCTCCTGCATTAACAGATAGATTAATACCGTTTAATATCTCTTTATCACCAACTGATGCGTGTAAATCCTTAATTGATAACATTGTCATTGTTTTGTTTCCTCCATTCTTTTCTCCACATTATAAATCCGAAAAATGCCAATATTAAGTAGGCTGCACTTACCATCGGCATAAATACCAATCCTGCGGAGATGTATAAAATTATATTTGTTATATTTACTATAAGCCAAACCCCCCAGCAATCTATCCTCTTCTTTGCAGAGAGATATTGTGCAAGAAGGATCATTGCAACAACAAATGCATCTAAGAAAGGCTTGGTTGCCGGTAGAAACAGTTCGGGGAATAATGATGAAAAATTTTTCATACACAAACCCCAGCCTATAGTGAATATTGCTACAACAAAAAAGGAGTATATCCTCTCTCCATTTGTCATAACAGATATTCTTAACTGTTTATTATTGTTTTCTTCCTCTTTATTTGGATGTGTCCATTTATAGTGTCCGTAAATCGCAATTAGGAGAGAAACAGGCTGTAAAAGCATACTCGAGTAGAGATTTTTCTGATAAAATAGAAAAAGGAGCAATATGGTATAAACATATCCAAACCAATAGTTTATAGATTTTCCCCTCCCTGCAAGAAAAACACAAGTGAGCCCGAAAAAAACAGAAAGAAATTCGAGTAGGCTGACACCTGTTCCCCTTATTGTAAATAACACATTATCAATACTGAAAATATCCATAAATCATATAATTATTTATCCCACACTCCCTTCTAAAGACACTTGAAGTAATTTCTGAGCCTCGACAGCAAATTCCATTGGCAATTTATTGAGTACCTCTTTTGCGTATCCGTTTATAATCAGACCGACTGCGTTTTCCTCCGAAATCCCCCTTTGTTGGCAATAAAAGAGTTGATCCTCACTTATTTTGGATGTTGTTGCTTCGTGTTCTGTTATGGCGGTTTTATTTCTATTTTCAATCACCGGGAATGTATGTGCTCCACATCTGTCTCCAAGTAACAGGGAGTCACATTGAGAGAAGTTTCTTGCGTTATCGGCACCTTCCATTATTTTTACCAAACCGCGATAACTGTTTTGACTTTTACCTGCTGAGATCCCTTTGCTCACTATTCTGCTGCGGGTATTTTGTCCGATATGTATCATTTTTGTCCCCGTATCTGCCTGTTGGTAATTGTTTGTTACCGCAACTGAGTAAAATTCGGAGATGGAGTTGTCCCCTTTTAAGATCGTGCTCGGATATTTCCAAGTGATGGCTGAACCCGTTTCAACCTGTGTCCAGAAAAGTTTACTATTATTCCCTTTGCAAATACCCCTTTTGGTGACAAAATTAAAAATGCCACCTCTCCCTTGTGCGTCCCCTGGAAACCAATTCTGAACAGTGGAGTATTTTACCTCAGCATCTGCCAGCACAACAATCTCTACAACAGCTGCGTGAAGCTGATTTTCATCTCTTTGAGGTGCTGTACACCCCTCAAGATAACTCACATATGAGCCCTCGTCTGCGACTATCAATGTGCGTTCAAATTGACCTGTCCCCTTTGCATTTATTCTAAAATAACTTGAAAGTTCCATAGGACACCTAACCCCTTTTGGGATATAACAAAACGATCCGTCTGAAAAAACGGCTGAGTTTAGTGCAGCAAAATAGTTATCTGTATATGGAACAACAGAGGCGAGATATTTTTTTACCAAGTCCGGATAGTCGTTTACCGCCTCAGAAAAAGAGCAAAAAATGATCCCTTTTTCGGCAAGCGACTCTCTAAATGTTGTTTTTACCGAAACAGAATCAAAAACAGCATCCACTGCCATTCCTGATAGAACTTTTCGCTCATCAAGGGGAATCCCTAACTTGTCGAAAGTAGCCATCAATTCAGGATCTATCTCGGTGCTTTCTACCATTTTTTTCTTTGGAGCTGCAAAAAAGATGATATCGTTATAATCTATTTTCGGTATTGTCAAATGTGCCCAATCTGGCATCTTCATTGTAAGCCATTTATTATAAGCTTTCAATCTGAAATCGAGCATCCACTCAGGCTCACCCTTCTTTTTTGAAATAAGTCGAACAATCTCTTCGTTAAGCCCTTTTGGGATAAATTCTTGTTCAAGCTCTGTTTCAAAGCCGTGGCGATACTCGCTTTCGGTCAAATCTTTAAAAACTTTATTTTTCTCACTCATAAGGTACAAAGATATGCAAAAATAGTGCTGATTTATTCAAAACTATAAATCGTTTTTGGTAACTTTGTGAGAAATATGAATAATTTTTAATTAAGATTTATGGAGAATAAAAATCAAAAGGAAATAGAGTTTTCAGAAATAGGAAAAAGAGGTGCAATCGAGAAATTGTTTGAGGAGAGTGGATATGTAAATGAAAGGATTATATCTCTCTCAGAAAAAGGGGAGTGCTGTATAGTAAATAAAGTTTTGCTTGAAGGGGTCGATTTCGATCTCACATTTAATCCAATGAAACATCTTGGATATAAAGCAGTTCTGTCTGTTGTCGGGGAGATTTATTCGAAGATTTATAGACCTATATCTCTAAATATAGTTGTAGCTATGTCAAATAGATTCTCCTTTAAAGATGCGCAAGAGTTGTGGAGCGGCATTACAGCAGCAATGAAGGAACATAGTATAAAACATATCTCATTTGATCTGGTCCCTTCTGCTGCAGGTCTTGTGATCTCCATCTCCTCGTGTGGGGTGCAGAAGAGGGGTATATTGGAGAATTTGCCCTCCCCGAAAAGCTTTGATCTGATCTGTATATCGGGAGATTTAGGGGCGGCTTATATGGGGCTTCACGTATTGGAAAGGGAAAAAATATCGTTTTCAAAGTCATCAGAACAGCCGGATCTGGATAAGTATAAATATATTCTCCAATCGTATTTAAGACCTGAGATAAAAAGTGATATTATTGAGAGGTTTGAAAGTCAAAATATTCTCCCCTCAAAAGGGTATTTTATTACTAAAGGGCTTGCAAGTGCAGTTAAAAACCTCTCCTCTGAGACCTGTTTCGGGGCAAAGATCTATCTTGAAAAGATCCCAATCTCCTCCTCCACCTTTAGTATGGCGGAAGAGATCAATATGGATGCAATAACTGCAGCTATGAATGGGGGGGATGATTTTAAATTTTTATTTACTATCCCTATTGAGAAGCACGAGACATTTAAGAAGGAGTTTCAAGATTATGATGTGATAGGTCACCTTTCCAAAAAAGAGGTGGGGACAGTATTAGTTACTCCAGAAGGGGCTGAAATAGAGATTAATTCACAAGATTTTTGATTGAAACAATATATAAAACTGTTTAAATTATGAACAATAGCCGTCTTTTATATTCATTGTTAATTTTTACACTCTTTTTTTCAAACCAATTGTCTGCACAGGATAATTATAAACCATCCAAGGAGATAATATCTGCTCAAGAGCAATTTCAGGACAATAAATTTGGGATATTTATCCATTGGGGGATAAGTAGTATGTTGGGACAAGGGGAGTGGGTTATGACCAATCAAAACATTAATTATAAGGAGTATGCAAAGCTTGCTTCAGGTTTTTATCCGATTAAATTCGATGCTGCCAAATGGGTGTCATCCATTAAATCTTCCGGGGCAAAGTATATCTGTTTTGTTTCACGTCATCACGATGGCTTCTCGATGTTTGACTCAAAATTTACCGATTATGATATAGTAGATGCAACACCTTTCGGAAGGGATGTGGTGAAAGAGTTGGCAGACGAGTGTCATAAACAGGGGATTAAGCTTCATTTTTACTATTCAACAATAGATTGGTATCGTGATGATTATTCACCTCGTGGGAGGACTGGACTTGGTACCGGGAGGGAAGGAAAAGGGCTATGGAAAGATTATTTCAAGTTTATGCAATCTCAAGTCACAGAGCTTCTTACTAATTATGGTGAGATCGGATGTATCTGGTTTGACGGCCATTGGGATCAAGATCAAAACCCCTCTTTTGATTGGCAGTATGATCAGATGTATCCTATGATACACAAACTTCAACCCTCTTGTCTTGTGGGTAATAATCACCATATTACCCCAATTAAAGGGGAGGATATTCAGATATTTGAACGTGATATTCCGGGTGAAAACAGTGCAGGATGGCATCAAGGAGGTGTTAGCTCTCTCCCTCTTGAAACTTGTCAAACAATGAATGATTCTTGGGGATATAGGATAAAAGATCTAAACTATAAGAGTGAATCTGAACTTGTTAAATACCTCGTTAAGACTGCAGGTAGAAATGCAAATCTTTTATTAAATATTGGTCCTCAGCCCAATGGGGAAATTCCTCAATATGCGATAGATCGTCTTGCATTTATCGGAGGGTGGATGGAGAAATACGGAAACACAATATATGGTACAAGAAGCTATCTTGTTCCACCACAGCCCTGGGGTGTAACTACTCACAAAGGAGAGGTGATGTGGCTTCATATTTTTCCTCAAGATCTTAAAGAATCTAAACAATACAATGAGATATTTGTCCCTTACAAATCATCAAGAAAGGTGAAAACTGTAACTGTTTTTGAAAGCAACGAGAAACTCGGATTCAAACAATATAATGAGGGCCTTTTCGTTGTTTTACCTCAGATCCCTTCTGATGTAATTGATTATATTGTAGAGATAAAGATGTAAGAGACTATCTTATATCTTTAATGATACTATAAGACAACCCTTTTCTTTCTAGAAAGTTGATAAAACCAATCTCTGCCCCGACTTTATATTTTCTTGAGAAAAAGTCGGCAGTGAGTTTGTTGGTGTCGTCTTTGATTTTTATGCTTAGGAGAGAGTTCCCTTTATTCTCTTTTATTGTTTTTTGAAACTCTTTTCTAAAGTTACTATTTATCATCTCGATTGGTATCTCTATCATCAACTCTTTTATAAATGAATCCTTTGTATTTGATAAAAGAGAGATTGAAACGATTTTAAGTTCGCTCCCTATGGGTTTTGGACGATCTGAATAACCATTTTGTCTCTGTTTGTCTTTCTCTTCCGCTGTCAGATATGGGTAGCGGGGGACAATCTTAATTTTCATCAGAAGTGCGAGCTGTTCTTGAGTATATGCCATAAATAGCTCATAATCTTTTCCAAATAGAGAGAAAGAGGTAGTTCCTGAGTAATCTTCGACTGATAGTTTACACCAAGGTCGATTGTTCTTGGATATTTTCTTTTCGGCACCTGTGACTAATGCGGCGATGAAAAACTCTTTTCCAAAAATGGATTGATCTTTCAATGAGTTTTCAGACAATGAGATAAGATTAGTAATGGTGCAGGTTGAAAATTGTTCAATCTCAAATTTGAATCGGTCCAAAGGGTGTGCAGACAGATATGTTCCAACTAATTCTTTCTCTTTCTTCAATATCTCTATCTGATTTAGAGGCTGAATAATAGGGATTTGTGGCTTGGATGTCTCAATAGCAATCCCTCCACCGAAAAGATTGTTCTTCATTGACTCAAAATCTTTTTGGAATCTCCCTCCGTATCTTAAAATGAGGTCTAAGAAGTTCTCCCCTTTCCCTGCATCTGCACTAAAAGAGCCTCGATTGATCTCTTCGAAACAATCAAATGCCCCAGAATAAGCAAGAGCTTCCATCCCTTTTTTATTTATATTACTGCTATTAACCCTCTCCACAAAATCGAAAATATCTCTAAATAGACCATTTTTATCCCTCTCGGCAATAATTGAATCCACAGCATTTGCCCCAATACCTTTAATACCTGCCATCCCAAATCTGATATTGCCCACCTTGTTGACAGTGAAATTTGTATAACTCTCATTTACATCGGGCCCCAACACCATTATCCCCTGCTTTTTACAATCATCCATAAATTTTGTGATGACCTCTATGTTATTCAAGTTATTGCTTAAAACAGCAGCCATATATTCGGCAGGGTAGTGTGCTTTAAGAAAGCCTGTTTGATACCCTATCCACGCATAACAGGTGGCGTGAGATTTATTGAAAGCATACTCTGCAAACGATTTCCAATCGTTCCATATTTTATTAAGAATTGCTTCTGGATGACCTTTTTCAAGCCCTCCGGCGAAGAATTTCTCTTTTAACTCTGCCATAACCGACAACTGCTTTTTTCCCATTGCCTTTCTAAGTTTGTCGGCTTGACCTTTAGTAAAACCGGCAATCTTTTGAGAAAGCAACATCACTTGCTCCTGATATACGGTTACTCCATAAGTGTCTTCCAAGTACTCAGCCATTTCCGGTAGATCGTACTCAATTTTCTTATCACCGTGTTTTCTTGCTACGAAATCGGGAATGTAGTCCATCGGCCCCGGCCTATAAAGGGCATTCATCGCAATAAGGTCTTCAAACCGGTTGGGTTTTAGCTCTTTCAACCATTTCTGCATACCATCTGATTCAAATTGGAATGTTCCAATAGTGTCACCACGACTGAAAAGATTGTAGGTCTCCTCATCATCAATCGGAATATGGTTGATATCTATGTTCACCCCTTTTGATAATTTGATATTATTAACGCAGTCTCTTAGGATAGAGAGGGTTTTTAATCCGAGAAAATCCATTTTCAGCATACCAGCCGATTCGATCAGGGTCCCCTCAAATTGAGAAACCAATATATCTTCCCCTGTGTCCTTATCTTTTACTGTACAAATAGGGATATAATTTGTCAAGTCATCACGCCCGATAATTGTTGCACAAGCGTGAACACCTGTGTTTCTTACCGTCCCCTCCAACATATTTGCATATTTGATGGTGTCACTAAGCAACTGATTATCGGAGTTAAAAGCGTCTTTAAAATCTTGTATCTTCTCAATGCAAAGATTAATAGTGGGATCTACATCTTGAGGTTCCCTCTTCTTGATAATTTTAGTTGGGTCGTTTTTATCCTCCTCTTCAACCTCTTTTTCGATAGTGATTTTGTTGGGGACGAGTTTTGCAAGTCTGTCGGTCTCGCTTAAAGGAAGATTTTGTATCCTACCCACATCACGAATCACACTTTTTGTAGCCATCGTACCAAAAGTGATAACGTGTGAGACATGAGTTTTCCCATATTTCTCCTCAACATATTTTAAAACCTTATACCTCCCTTCATCATCAAAGTCAATATCAATATCCGGCATAGAGATCCTATCGGGATTTAGAAACCGTTCAAACAGCAGGTGGTACTTAATAGGGTCAATATCTGTAATAGTAAGACAATAAGCAACAACAGATCCTGCAGCAGAGCCCCTTCCGGGTCCAACCCATACATCAATACGCCTTGCCTCTTTGATAAAATCTTGTACTATCAAGAAATAGTCAGGGAACCCCATTTTTTTAATAGTTTCAAGTTCAAATTCTATTCTATCGATAATAGTTTGATCAATATTTTCCCCGTAACGCTCTTTAGCCCCTTTAAAGGTTAGGTATTTCAAATACTCATTCGAATCATCAAATCCTTCAGGAAGGGCGAATACGGGTAGGATAGGGTCTGAATTGAGATCTATTATTTCAACTTTATTTGCAATCTCAATGGTATTTGAAATAACCTCAGGGTGATCAGAAAAAATATCTGACATCTGTTCACTTGATTTGAGATACTCTTGTTGAGTGTAGCGAAGTCTGTCAATATCGGAATAATAGACACCTGTATTGATACATATCAAGCGATCGTGTGCTTGTCCGTCATCTTTATTCGCAAAGTGAACATCATTAGTGGCAATGACTTTGACATTGTGCTTCTCGGCAAGTTGAAATAGTATACTGTTTACCTCTTGTTGTTTGATAAATGTGGAGGTCTCAGCCCCGGGAACATCGGTCTGATGACGTTGAACTTCGAGATAATAGTCGTCTCCAAAAAGGGATTTATACCATTTGATTACACTCTCTGCCTCCTCTATCTGACCACGCATTATCGCTTGTGGAACCTCCCCTCCGAGACAGGCAGAAGAGCAGATAATCCCTTCATGGTACATCTCCAAGAGGTCTCTATCTATCCTCGGTTTATAATGAAATCCATCTATATAGCCATAGGAAACCATCTTTATCAAATTATGGTATCCTTGCATATTTTTGGCAAGTAAAATCAGGTGAAACGAGCTCTGATCTTCTCTCCCTTTCCTCTCAGTCCTTTTCCCCTTTGCAACATATACCTCACAACCGATTATCGGTTTAACTTTACTTCCCAACTTTTTAGCGGTATCGAGAAATTCCTTCACCCCAAACATATTTCCGTGGTCGGTTATAGCCAACGCCGGCTGCCCGTGTTTTTCAGCCAATTTTAAAAGGTCTTTTATCCTTGATGCTCCATCAAGGATAGAATAATATGTGTGGACGTGGAGGTGGACGAAAGACATTATGGATATTGTGTTATATTAGTGAAATGCCGGTCATATCTGATGGTTGTGGAACTCCCATAATTTTCAAAATAGTGGGAGCGATATCTGCTAACCTACCGTTTTTCACCTCTTTTATATCGTCATCAACAACGATAAATGGCACTTTATTCAGAGAGTGAGCAGTGTTTGGTGTACCATCTTCATTTATCGCATAATCAGCATTGCCGTGATCTGCTGTAATCAAAACAGTATAGCCGTTTTGTCGAGCAGCTTTAACCACATTGTCAGCACATTCGTCAATAGTTTTAACAGCTTTGCAAATAGCATCATAAACACCTGTATGACCAACCATATCCCCATTTGCAAAATTGAGAATAATCATATCTTTATCTCTTTTATTTATCTCTGCTATAAGGGCTTGAGCAACCTCAGGTGCTGACATCTCAGGTTTGAGATCATAGGTGGCTACTTTCGGAGAGTTTATTAATATTCTTGATTCCCCTTCAAACGGCATCTCTCTGCCCCCAGAGAAGAAAAATGTAACGTGAGCATATTTTTCGGTCTCTGCTATTCGGAGTTGTTTTTTACCGCTCTCTGAAACTACTTGTCCTATAGTGTTTTGAACATTGTCTTTATCAAAAAGGATGTGAAGACCTTTAAATTTATCATCATAAGGGGTTAAACAACAATAATATAGAGGGATTGTTTTCATTCCCCATTCAGGGTTATCCTCTTGGGTAAGGACAGAGGTCAATTCTCGAGCTCTGTCATTTCTGAAATTATAGAAGATAACAGCATCCCCCTCCTCTAACAACCCGATAGGGTTACCATCCTTATTAACAGCGTGTAACGGCTTTATAAATTCGTCAGTAATATTGCTATCATAAGATTCCTGAACTGCCTTGATAGGATTTGTGAAATGTTCTCCATCCCCATTAACAATGAGATTATAAGCGAGTTGAACCCTCTCCCAACGTTTATCTCTATCCATAGCGTAGTATCTTCCTATGATAGAGGCTATCTGTGGACGATTCCCCTCTTTGTCGGTATGGGAGAGACATCTCTCTTGAAGCTCCTCTACAAACCCTTTTCCACTTTTCGGATCACAATCGCGGCCATCCATAAAGCAATGGATGAAAATATTTTTTATCCCTTGATTAACAGCTACATCTATAAATTCATACAGATGATTTAGGGAGCTGTGAACTCCGCCGTGTGAGCAAAGACCAAAAAAATGGAGTTGCTTGCCAGACTCTTTCACATAATTTAATGCAGATTTAATCTCACTATTTTCCAATAACTTATGTTCACGACAAGCTATGTTTATTTTTACCAAGTCTTGATAAACTATCCGTCCTGCTCCGATGTTTAGGTGTCCTACTTCCGAATTACCCATCTGTCCCTGAGGAAGACCTACATCTTCTCCACTTGCAGAGAGAAAAGAGAATGGATATTTTTCTCTGATTGCATCAATTTTTGGTGTGCCTTGAGTGTAAATTGCATTTGATTTGTTGTGTTTGCCCTCTCCCCACCCGTCGAGTATCATTAAAAGTACCTTTTTTTCCATATTAATTGATTATATTTGTTGCTTATAAAGAACTGCTAAGATAAATAATTTATGAGTAGAAATAACAAAAGACCTGCCAAAACCTCTAAGGAGGCAAAGAAGATTTTAAGTAGAAATAGAGGTAAATCTAATGATAATAAATATCATAGAGGTCACAAAGAGAGAGAAGCTTCTCCTTTCAAAAAAGAGGAACTTATAGGGACTGTCAGTATGACACGTGAAGGGTATGCTTTTATTGAAGTTGACGGAATGGATGTGGATATTTTTGTCCCTGCTCATAAGTTAAGGGGGGCCCTCAACGACGACAAAGTCAAGGTAGTAACCCTTCGTAATAAAGGTGTTGCCAAGGACGGAAAGCCTCGAAGGATAGAGGGTGAGGTAATAATGGTAATGGAGCGCTCAAAAAAGCCTCATATAGGTATTATTCAGATATCTAAAGGAGAGGTTTGGGTGATAATGGAGAGCAGGTCTATGCCTTACGATATAAAAATACCTCGTGAGGAGTTGGACAAATGGTTTAAAAAAGGGGACAATGTCTCGGGTTTGAAGGTGGCAGCCTTGATTGTTGATTGGCCAAAAAGGGCAGGAGCCCCAATAGGAACAATAGTAGATGTTCTCGGGGAGCCTGGTAAAAATGATACAGAGATGCACGCAATTTTAACTGAATATGGTTTGCCTTATCGTTTTGAGCCGGAGGTTGAGGGTGCTGCCGATTTGATTTCTGAGAAGATCTCGGAAAAAGAGATAAAAGAGAGGCGAGATTTTAGAGGAGTTACCACCTTTACAATTGACCCTTCAGATGCGAAAGATTTTGACGATGCCCTATCATACAGGCGTTTAGAAAACGGAAATATTGAAGTCGGGGTTCATATTGCTGATGTTACATACTATGTGCGACCAAATACAATCATTGATAAATGTGCTTACGAGAGGGGTACCTCAGTTTATCTTGTTGATAGGACTGTGCCAATGCTTCCAGAAAAGCTCTCAAATAAACTCTGTTCTCTTCGCCCAAATGAGGAAAAATTGTGTTTTTCAGCAGTTTTTGAGATGAGCCAGAAGGGACAAGTGATGGATAAATGGTTTGGACGGACAGTTATTGAATCAGATTATAGATTTGATTACGATCAAGCGCAAAAGATAATTGAAGGGGAGGAGGGCCCGTTGTCAAAAGAGATTCTGGAACTTCACTCTCTTGCCACGATCCTTCGTAAAAATAGGTTTAAAGCTGGTGCAATAGGTTTTGAGCGTCCCGAGATGAAAGTTGAAGTGGATGCAGAAGGGAAGCCGATATCGGTTTATGAGAAAATAAGTAAAGAGGCAAATTGGTTGATAGAGGAATTTATGCTCCTTGCAAACAGAAGCGTTGCAGAATATGTTGGAAAGGTTGGAAAGGCAAAGACTTTTGTTTATCGTGTCCACGAAGATCCCAATATGGAGAAACTAAACTCTTTAGGTAAATTTGTCAGATTGTTTGGTTTTAATATGCCCACTTTAGATCAGGGGGATAAAGGGTTGAAAAGGGGATCAAAGACCTCGATTGATATTGTAGGAAATAACCCCTCAGAAGTGCTGAATGATCTCCTTTCCAAGGTTAAAGGGACACCTGAAGAGGATGCTGTTGTGATGATGGCTCTCCGTTCTATGGCTCGGGCAAGATATACAACGGACAATGTTGGACATTATGGATTGGCCTTTGATTATTATACCCATTTCACCTCCCCTATTCGCCGTTTCCCGGATATGATGGTTCATCGCCTCTTGGCAATGTATCTTGATGGGGAACAGTCACAGAATAAAGAGTTTTACGAGGCTTGTTGTAAATATGCGTCTGAGCGGGAACAGATAGCTGTTGAGGCTGAGAGGGCAAGTGTTAAATATAAGCTTTGCGAATTTATGCAAGACAAAGTGGGACAGATATTCCCTGGGACTATTTCAGGAGTTACAGAGTGGGGAATGTATGTTGAAATAGAACCCACTAAAGTTGAAGGGATGGTCTCTCTTCGCGAAATCAAGGGTGATTTTTATCAATTTAATGAGGATACCTATTCCATAATCGGAAAGGGGAGCGGAAGAAAATATACTATCGGGGACAAGGTGACAGTCAGGGTAGTACGTTCATCGATGGAACAGAAAGTTATAGATTATGAGCTTATCCCGGAATCATTATCACAACCAAACTAACAACCGCAACAAAAGCCCAAAGAATAATTCCCAAAAGGAGAGGTTTTACCCCAACCATCTTTATATTCTCAACAGAGAGACCTGATCCGATCAAAAACAGGGTCAAAACGAGAGCTTTCTTTGCAAGAAGGACAATGGATGATGTGACTTTCTCGGGTATTTGAAGAGAGGTATTTGCTATCATAGCTATCACAAAAAAGAGGATGAACCAAGGGATAGAGATTTTAGAATTTTTATCTTTAAAAATAAAGGTTGTAACTACTGCCAAAGGAATTATCCATAAAGCCCTTGTCATTTTGACAGTTGTGGCCACTTGGAGAGCTTTCTCGCTATAAGCTGCCCCTGCTCCGACAACGGAGCTTGTATCGTGGATAGCCATAGCGGCCCAAGTTCCAAATTGAATATCGTCAAGGGAGAGCATCCTCCCAATAGGGGGGAAAATAAATAATGCTATAGCATTTAGTATAAAAATAGTAGCAAGAGATATTGATATTTCGCTCTCACTCGATTTTGTAAGGGGTGAGACAGCTGCTATTGCACTCCCTCCACAAATTGCGGTTCCTGCAGAAATCATATAACTCACTCCCTTGCTAAGTCGGAGCGATTTCCCTATAAACCAACCTATTACCATAATAGTACTTACAGATACTATTGTCATCAACATCCCCTCTTTTCCAGATTGGATAGATTCGTGCAGATTCATCCCGAAGCCGAGTCCTATGACAGAGTATTGAAGTAGTTTTTTAGACCACCTCTTTGATAGAGTTTGAAAAGGGTTTCCCAAAGTGGTTGCATATACGATTCCGCACAGCAATCCTAATGCAGGTGAGGTGAAGATTATAAGAATGGCAACAATACCAAATAAATATTTGTTATAAGTATTAGCTTTCTCTACTATATATTTATTCATAAGAAACTGTGTTAATTAGCTATTAGTTTGTTTTCGCCGACAAATCTAAGCTAAAAGCACTAAAGCCCCTTATCGTAATTTCTTATGGTTGATAAAATTTTGTTATAAATAAGAGGTCTTAAATGACCTTAGAATTTGAGATTGCAAAATTTAAGAAAGTCTCTGAAATAGGGGTGAGGGGACCACGCCTTGATACAAAACGGAATTTTCTTTCTATTGAGAACTCCTCGATATCGATTATTTTAAAGAGTCCGGAAAAGACCTCTTTGCTTATAGATCTTATAGAAACAAGTGATAAACAGTCGGTTTGTTGAATAAAATTCTTAATACTTTCTGTACTTCCAAGATGGAGAATGATATTTAGACTCTGTAATTTGTACCCTTTGCTATTTAGTTTATTACCAATCACCTCAAGTGTCCCCGAACCTTGTTCTCGAAGGACTAATGGTTGGGTTGAGAGTTGATCTAATGTTATCTCCTCTACATCTTTATATTTTCCGTTGCAGTTTGCAACAAGAACAATTTCATCTTTGATATAATCTTCATAAAATAGGGTGGAATCAATATGTTCCCCCTCCACAAATCCGAGATCAATCTTATGACTATGTAATGACTCCTCAATTTCTCTTGAATTGCCGCTGAGAAGGTTTATTTTAATATCAGGATATCGTTTGATATACATTGCAATAAGTGAGGGTATTACATATTGGCTGATAGTAGTACTTGCACCAATATTAAGCTCTCCGGAGAAGGTCTTATTTAGCTGATTCATCTCAAATTCCATAAGTTGATATTCATCAATTATCCTTTTGGAGTGAGATAATAATAATTCTCCCCCCTTTGTAAGGGAAATAGAGAGCCCTTCACGATTGAAAAGAGGGGTGTGATATTGCTCTTCGAGCTCTTTTATGTGTCTGCTGATCGCAGGCTGGGTGATATGAAGCTCCTCTGATGCTTTTGTAAAGCTCATATTACGAGCGACACTCAAAAATACTTTAAGTCGGAAATCAGACATATTTCAATAAATCATCAACTAAATGTCTATCATTACATAGTCGTGGCACTTTGTTTTGCCCCCCGATTTTCCCCCTGCTCTCCATCCATTTATAAAAAGTTCCCCTTTTAACCGGAGTTATAATCAACCTGTTCATAGTGGCATTACCCGAACGCTTTGCCTCATAGTCAGAGTTTTGATTGCATAACGCTTTATCAAGCACTTCGGCAAAAGCCTCAATCTCATTATCTGAAAGGCCATTCTCCCTTGAAGAGTCTTCTGCAAATTCGATCAACCATTGATGCCCCCCTTTTTTTGTATTATTCATATAGATAGGGGCCACTATGTAGTCGGAGATATTTACACCGCACTCCTTACAGGCAGACATAATAGCATTTTCTGCATTATTAATCATAAGCTCTTCACCAAACACATTGATATATAATTGAGTACGTCCGGATATTGTGATTCGGTGAGGATAAAGAGAAGTGAACTCAATACAATCACCGATAAGATATCTCCATAGGCCACTGTTAGTAGATAAAACCAAAGCATATTGAACACCTTTAGATACAGTTTCCACAGTATATACATCGTCAGATTTGCCGGAGATAACATCATTTAGAGAATCAACAGGGACAAATTCGTAAAAAACACCACTGTTAAGGGTGAGTATCATCCCATTCTCTGTACTATCATCTTGAAAGGCGAAATAACCTTCTGAAGCGTTATAATTCTCCAAATAATGCATATTAGAGGAGGGGATAATTTTATTGTATTGTTCTCGATAGGGGGAGAAATTAATCCCTCCGTGCATAAATAGCTCGAGGTTTGGCCAAATATCAGTAATATATCTCACATTGTTGTATTCGAGTAATCTTTGAAGTAATATGAGATTCCAAGAGGGGACACCTGAAAAATTGGTTACGTTTTTATCAGAGCAAGTGGCGCAGATCTGCTCGATTTTTTTATTAAAATCTGACGATAATGCGATTTTGCGATTTGGAACCCTTACAGCCTCTGCAATATTGGGTGAATTGCGCAAAAGGATTGCCGAAAGATCCCCATCTATTGCCCCTTTATTACTCATTTCGTCAAGATGAACACTCCCTCCAAGAGTCAGAGAGCTCCCTTTAAAAATATTACTGTTAGGGAATGTATCCAAATATGAAGCAATCAATGTTTTAAACCCCTTATAATGACATTTGTGAAGATTTTCAGGTGAAATGGGGATAAATTTACTTTTATCCGAACTTGTTCCGCTAGATTTTGCAAACCATTTCACTTTCTGATTCCAAAGGATATAATCCTCTCCCGAACGGAGTCTGTCTATATAGGGTTTAAACTGATTGTAGTCTCTGATGGGGACATATTTTCTATAATCTTCAAAATTTCTAACAGATTCGAATTTGTGGTCGTGTCCAAACAGGGTATCTTTACCATTATCAATAAGATATCTAAAGGTATTCAACTGAGCCGACAGAGGATCTCTTCTACTTTGGTCCAACTCTTTAAGAATGGATTTTGTAGATAGCAAGAGGGCTTTATTGATAAGATTCATAGGTGTTATTTATAAACTATTATCAAAGATATGAAAATAATATTATTGAAGGACTTTGTGGAGAACATTTATTGATTTAATATCTATTTTCATACTTGTATGGTATTCAATGTATTTGATAAAGGAGGTGAGAAATGTGGTCCTCTCCAAACCTGTTAAGGCAATATCTGCGGTCTCTGTAAAATCTCTATTGAAAAATAATCCGAGTATCTCCATTTCTCTATTAGTAAATGGGTTAAACTCATTTTCATATCCATTATCAGGGCTGAAACCGATCTTTGCAGCGTAATTAATAATAAACCAAATATGAAAGTTTGAAAAATTGCCGGTTGATTCGTTCAGGGATAAAATGGCAGATTCTATAAAATTATATAATGGGATATCTTTTTCTGATAAGAGCAATGTTCTATAGAGGAGCTCTCCGATAAATATAGAGATGGCAACCTTATGAATGTTCTCTCTAATCGAATCGAGGCGATATTTTGTGGAAAACTCTTTTATTTGTTTAATAGTCCCTTTTGTATTGTTCAAGATGGTGAAATCAAGAATGTTTAGAGGGTGAAGGGCTGCGGAGGAGTGACGAGAAACTCTCCTAATAATGTAACTTTCTCTACCACCTTCGCGACAATAGGCGTGAATAATAAGTGCAGTGTCGCTATATTTGGTGGTGTGGAGGACAATCATTATTTGTCGAGATTATTTATATAGTCTGAAAACAATCGCATAGCTTTTCCACGATGAGAGATTTTGTTTTTCTCTATTGATGGGAGTTCAGAGTAGCATTTTGTATAACCTCTCGGACGAAAAATTGGATCGTATCCAAATCCCCCATCCCCTTTTGGATTATCTGTTATATCCCCCTCTGCTATCCCCTCAAAAGTGGTGATTTTTCCATCTTTCACAAAAGCAACAACGCATTTGAAACGTGCTGAACGGATATTTGCCCCATTCATATCTTTTAACAACTTGATCATATTGTCTTTAGCAGATTTTGTCTCCCCTGCATATCGGGCAGAATAGACCCCCGGGGCACCATTCAAATAATCCACTTCGAGTCCAGTATCATCCGCAAAACAGGGGAGGTGGAGTTTATCCCATATATACTTTGCCTTCTGAACGGCATTTCCCTCAATTGTATTGGATGTTTCGGGTAAATCTTCTGATATTCCGAAATCGTATGGGGTTTTTAAAACAAAGCCGCTACCGAGAATTTCCTTTGCTTCTTTGAGTTTGTGTTTGTTTCCTGTGGCAAAAATTATTTCCATTGATGGTCTGATTATTGCAACAAAGTTAGGAAAAGATTACTTTTGTAAGATATAATTAACAAAATATGGTTAGAGTGATAAAGGCCTCATCAGTGGCTGTAATAATGTTATTAGCTTCAATGCTATCTCTTTACGGACAATCAAACAATTTTAAAGTAGCTAAAAATCTTGAGATACAGACAGCAATATTAAGGGCTTTGAGTTCTCAATATGTTGATAGTGTTAAGGTTGATAGCCTTGTTAGTATAGGGATAAATGCAATGTTAGAGTCTTTGGATCCATATACTGTTTTTATACCGGAAGAGGATGAAGATGATCTTGAGATGATGACAACGGGGAGCTATGGAGGTGTTGGAGCATTGATAAAAAAGATCCCCTCCGGTGAGGTTATGATTTCTCAACCGTATTTTGGTTCCCCTGCGATCAAATGTGGTTTGGAGCCTGGTGATAAAATTTTGTTTGTTGAGGGGGTTAATACAAAAGATCTTACAGTTTCCCAATGCAGTTCAAAGATGAGGGGAAGGCCGGGGACAGAGTTAAATATGAAGATCAAAAAGAGTCGCAATGGGGACACTTTAGATGTGAAATTGATTCGTGAGAGGGTTCACGTAAGCGATGTGGTATATAGTGGATTTATCAACGATACAACAGGCTATATTCAAATAGGAGGATTTACTCTTGATGGTTCAAAAGATGTAAGGAGGGCCCTTGAGGTGTTGAAGGAGGGGGGAAAGATGAAGCGTCTTGTTTTGGATCTGAGGGGAAATGGTGGTGGACTTATGCCTGAAGCGATAGACATTGTATCAATATTTGTCCCGACAGGAACTCTTGTGGTCTCTTCAAAGGGGAGAGAGGATGGTATAAATGTAAAATATCATACTCAAAAGGATCCTATAGATACAAATATACCTATGCTTGTTATGGTAAATTCCGGTTCGGCCTCCTCTTCCGAGATAGTCGCAGGGGCGTTGCAAGATCTTGACAGAGCTATTATAGCAGGGACACGCACATTTGGTAAAGGGTTAATCCAATCTTTAAAAAATGTTGGGTATAACACATCATTAAAGTTGACTACAGGTAAATATTACACTCCGAGCGGGAGATGTGTTCAAGCCATAGATTATAGTCATAGAAATGAAGATGGAAGTATCGGTTCTGTCCCTGATTCACTCAAAAAAGAGTTTAAAACGAAGAACGGACGTTCTGTGTATGATGGAGGTGGTATAACTCCTGATATCATAATTGAGCCCAAATATTATAGTCGTCCTCTTATATCTCTTATATATAGAGATATAATAAGTGACTATGCAATAGCTTATTACGCAAAGCATTCAACTATTCCTCCGGCGGGGAAATTTGTTTTGACAGATAAAGAGTATGATGATTTTGTCGCTTTTGCATCTTCTTGTGAGTTTGATTCAAGAACAGAGTCTCAGGTGGAGATGGAAAATGTCATAAAGGCTGCAAAAAGGGAGGGACTTTTCGATGATATAAAAAATTTAGAACAAGAGATGACAAGTCTCAAAAATAAAGTTTCACTTTCGAAAGAGATGTTCTTAAAGACAAACAAAGAAGACATAAAGCCGTTGGTAGAGAATGAGATAGCTCTTAAATATTACTTTAATAAAGGTGGAGCGGAGAGTGCTGTAAGAAATGATGATCAGCTCATTAAAGCTCTTAAAGAGTGGAAGTAGTATCCTCGATTAGATACACTTTGTCAGATCTTCTAAGTTTTGCTTCGAAAGGGATCGAGCAATAGACACCTTGTTCTGCGGTTTGTACTTTATTTAGTTCTACCCTAATCTCCGGTATTGAGATCTCAACAACACCTGTAGATGGCCCGATTATCATAATATTATCTCCGACGGAAATTGGGGCGGCTTCTACAAGTATTTCAGCAACAGAGATATTAGAAAAATAGTTAGTGACTTTTCCAATATATTTCTTTTTCTTATTTGCCTTATTTCCATATACTTCACTCCATTGTCCCAATAGAGCTCCTTGATAGTATCCGTCCCAGAAACCTCGATTGAATACTTCAGAGAGTTTATTTTTTAGAGTAGCGGCATATTCGATTGAAAATGTGTTATTTATAACTGAATCTGCACATTGTCTGTAACACTCGGTGACATATTTAACATATTCGGCAGAGCGGGCACGCCCCTCTATTTTAAGGACCGAAACCCCGGATGAGATTATTTTATCGAGAAACTCTATTGTACAGAGGTCTTTAGGGGACATAATGTATTTATTATCAATCACCAACTGCCTTCCAGTTTCAAGATCGGTAACTTCGTATCCCCGTCTGCAAAGTTGAAAACAAGATCCTCTGTTTGCAGAGGAGTTGTATTCGTGAAGGCTTAGATAACATTTTCCTGAAATTGCCATACAGAGTGCTCCGTGACAGAATAATTCAATCTCAACAAGATTTCCTGAAGGACCCGTGATATTTTCCCTTACAATAGCATCTTTGATCTCTCTGACTTGAAATAGTGTAAGTTCCCTTGCTAAAACCACAACATCTGCAAATTGGGAATAAAACCTTAAAGATTCGATATTTGAGATACTTAACTGGGTGGAGATATGGACCTCAAGATCGATAGAGCGGGCATACAATATTACAGCCATATCTGATGCAATAACTGCCGAAACTCCTGCCATTTTTGCCGAGTCAAGTGTCAATCTGCATTGTTCTATATCGTTGTTATATAAGGTGATATTTAGTGTAAGATAAGATTTAACACCATTTCTTTTACAAATATCGACAATATTGTGCAGATCTTTTATAGAAAAATTATTTGCGGAATGGGAGCGCATATTTAGATTTTCCACTCCAAAATAGACCGAATTAGCACCTCCTTGTATTGCGGCAGTAAGACATTCAAAATTACCTGCCGGGGCCATTATCTCGATGCGGCTACCATTATTTATCATAGCTGCTTTTCCTCGTGATTGTAAAAATTATTGATCTTTTCCAAAACCATATTGGGTGTAATTCCTTTCAAACAAGCGTAATCTTCTCTACTGCATTTTGCCTCTCCGTATAGGGAGCAAGGTCTGCAATCGAGGTCGATACCGATAGCGTGGTTTTTCTCTTGACCGCAACCATAGTACCCTAAATCTGGATGTGTCGCCCCCCAAATGGAGATTACGGGGGTCTGTACAAACGATGCGAAGTGCATATTTGCAGAATCCATTGTGACCATAACATCTAAGCTCCGAATCAGGTCAAGTTCTTCTCTTATCGTATATTTACCCGCTATTGATTCGCAATTTTGATATTTAAACTCCCAACCTTGAAGGATCTTTGCCTCATAACTTCTATCTCCGAAAAGATAGATTTTGTTATTGTTGTCTTTGCTGAGCTCAGCCACCACCTCTTCCATATTTTTAGAGGGCCATGTTTTACCTTCGTATTTCGCAAACGGAGCTATCCCTATCCTATGAAATGTGTATTTGATTTTCTGTGATTGGGAGGTCTTACATTTATGGAAAAATAGATTTTGTAACCCCAATTCGGTAAGCACATTTTCAAAACGGGATTGAATATGGGGGGTATTGAGAGCAAATTTTCTCGGATCTTTAACACATTTAACATCTATTCCTTTTATTTTGAATATCATACAGATAGCATTGGAAAGGGATGTGTTGCTAAAGTCGGCAATAGATGTTGGTTTAATTCTTATTATTTTTTGAGTGATATTGAACACATCCTTAATTTTGGTATTCTCTTCATTTATGACAATGCTCTGGTATTTGAGATTTGGAATATCTTCAAATAGAGGATCCATAAATGGTATAGAAACCATAGTAAACAGAACATCTGGATTTGCCTTGGCATAGGCCCTAACTAAAGGGGCAGCTATAGCAACATCTGTGATGCCGGATAATCTTATAATAACAATATGCCTCATTTAATTCTATTTGTTATCATCAGTGCGAAATCATCAAGAAGTTTGAGTTTGTTCTTATCGTAGATAATCTCTTTAACTGACGACATCGCTGATTGATAGTATTTTTCGATCTCACTCTCAGCCCTTTTTTTAACACCGAGATCAATATAAAGTTGCTGCATAGCGGAAATCTTCTCTCGAGAATTTTCAATACTCATATCTAAAATCTCATTGATTCTCCCCCTCCTCTTTTCGTCCGCTATATGCAAACTTTCAACTAACAGCCAACTTTTTTTATTGTTAACAATATCTCCCCCTATGTTTTTGCCGAAAACAGCGGGATCACCGAAAACATCTAAGTAGTCATCTGTTATTTGAAAGGCAATACCTAATTGATATCCATAGTCATACAAAGCTTGTGCCGTTTTAGTATCCGCACCTGCTATAATTGCACCCATTTTTGAAGAACATCCGATAAGGACAGCTGTTTTAAGACCGATCATTTTAATATAATCGTCCAATGTTATGATTTTCTCCTTTTCAAAATTCATATCAAACTGCTGACCTTCACAAACTTGTGCGGCGGTTTGATTGAAAAGAGCAAGGGCAGATCGAAGAGATGAATCTGGAGCTTGACAGAGATATTCATAAGACTTAATAGACATCACGTCACCGGAAAGAATGGCGATATTATTGTTCCATTTCTTATGTATTGTCATCATCCCTCTCCTCATATTTGCATTATCCATAATATCGTCGTGGATAAGGGTAAATGCGTGAAAAATCTCAATAGCTAAAGCGGGGTAGATAACTGAATAATCGATTTTATCGGAAAATAGAGAGTATGACAATAGACAAAGCCGGGGTCTAATTCTTTTCCCCCCTATTGAGATTATATATTCAATGGGGTTGTAGAGTTCCTCCGGACTCCCTTTCAGATTAAGGGAATATATTCCTTTTTCAACTATCGAATCAATTTCAGACAAGCTATACATTATTTGCTCTATTTTTTGTTGCAAAGTTAATCCTTTTTAGACAAATTAGTATCTTCGCACCATGGAAAAAACACTATATGGTAAGGCAACAGTTGTAAAACATACGGGGAGTCACTATTTGTTATCACAACTTCCTAATTGGGAGCTGTTTCCTGCAGTAATAAGGGGCAGGATGAGATTAAAGGAGAATAACTCCACTAATCCGATTGCAGTAGGTGATATTGTTGAGTTTGAGTTGCCAAAGGGGATTATAACAGCGGTTTTGCCGCGTAAAAACTGTGTTGTTCGCAAATCCACAAACCTCTCAAGGCAGTCCCATATCATCGCAGCAAACATAGATATGGCATATCTTGTTTTAACTATTGACTATCCACAGACAAAATGGGCTTTTGTAGATAGATTTCTTGTGACTTGTGAGGCATATAAGGTTCCTGTGAGGATGGTAATCAATAAGATGGATCTATATGACGATGAGCAGAAAAAAAGTGTTGATTATTTTAAATCTGTTTATGAACGGGCAGGATATGAGGTCTATCAGATCTCATCATTAAGCGGAGAAGGGGTGGATCAACTCAGAAGTATGTGCAATGAGGGGGGGATTTCACTTTTTTCTGGTATCTCAGGTGTTGGTAAATCATCTCTGATTAAAGCATTAGACCCCTCTTTGGAGCCTAAAATCTCTGAGATCTCTCAATACCATCTTCAGGGGAAACACACAACGACATTTTATGAGATGCATCCCCTTTCAGGTGGGGGTTTTATTATTGATACCCCAGGTATCAGAGGCTTTGGACTTGTCGATCTTGATCAAGAGGAGCTCTCCACATATTTTCCAGAGATGTTGAGGGTTATGGATAGGTGTAAATATAAACCATGTACACATACTCACGAGCCTGATTGTGCGGTGATTAAAGCTGTTGAGTCGGGTGAGATAGCGATTGATAGATATAACTCCTATTTAGGTATGTTAAACGAAGAGACGAAATATAGAGTATGAATAGGAGAATTTTAAAACTTTCTATACCCAGTATTTTTGCAAACATAACAGTTCCATTGGTTGGTATGGTAGATATTGCAGTATCAGGGAGACTTGGTAATGCGGCTGCGATAGGGGGTATTGCTATAGGAACAATGTTGTTTGATTTATTATATTGGAACTTTGGTTTTTTGAGAGTTGGCACAGGTGGGCTTACAGCACAGGCCTATGGGAGGAGAAATTTCCCTGATGCTATGAAGTATTTTACTCAAGGGATTGCAACTTCTTTGTTATCATCACTGTTACTCATAGCAATACAATGGTTTTTTGTGGAAACGGCATTTTTCTTTATTGATTGTACTGACGAGGTGCAGCAATTGGCAAGACAATACTTCTTCATAAGGATATGGGCTGCCCCTGCGACACTCTCTTTATTTGTTTTCAAAGGGTGGTTTATTGGGATGCAAAACACTGTAAGTCCGATGTGTGTTGATATAGTGGTTAATATTGTTAATCTCGGCGCAAGTGTCTATTTGGGACTTTATACCCCACTTGGATTTGCAGGGATATCATTAGGGACAGTTATTGCTCAGTATTCGGGATTGGTGCTTGCCGGAATACTTATGTTTAGCAGCTACGGAAAGTTATTTAAATATATTCGAATAAAAGAGAGTGTTAAGTTTTCAGATATGAAATCTTTCTATGTGATGAACACAAATCTTTTTATCCGCTCCCTTTGTTTTATGATGATATACTGTGGATTCACCTCACTTGCCGCTCATTATGGAAACACAATGCTTGCTGTAAGTACTATTATGATGAAGCTCCTTATGTTATTCTCCTATTTCATTGATGGTTTTGCTTATGCCGGAGAAGCTTTAACAGGCAGATATATAGGTGCTAAGGATAAAATATCGCTCAAAAAGGCTGTAAAACTTTTGTTTATGTGGTCTGCTATTATTGGTGTTGTTTCGACAGTAGTTTATGCCCTTTTCGGGGAGGAGATGGTGCGGATCCTTACAAATGATCAATCAGTTATTTTAGCATCGAAGCCTTTTATCATCTGGTTGATTTTTATGCCTGTTATCAGTTGTGCTGCTTTTATGTGGGATGGCATTTTTATAGGGGCTACAGCCTCACAAGCTATCAGAAACGGAATGATCTACTCTTGTATTGCGTTTTACTTAGTGTATTTCCTCACAAGGGGGACATTACAAATCGAGTCGCTATGGTATGCCTATTTTGCCCATTTGATAGTGAGGGCTGCATATATGAGCCTTACTGCAAAGAGGGAGGTTTTTGGCAAAATATCAGGATAGTTGTTGCTTTACTTATTTTTGTTACCTTTGTCTGAATATTATTAATTAATTTGTTATGACAAAGGATATTAAATATTTGGAACTATTATCAAAGAGTTTCCCCACAATACAAGCTGCCAGCACCGAGATTATCAATCTTGAAGCAATTTTAAATCTACCCAAAGGAACAGAACATTTTGTAACAGATCTTCATGGAGAATACGAGGCTTTTCAACACGTTTTGCGTAATGCGTCTGGGGTGATAAAGAAAAAAGTAGATGAGCTTTTTGGACCATCTCTCAGGGAGCAAGAGAAGTTGGAATTGTGCATCCTTATCTACTATCCTGAGAGGAAATTAAAATTAATTAAACAATCAGAAAAGAATATTGATGAGTGGTATAAGATAACCCTTGTTCACGTAGTCAAAGTGTTGGAGGCGGTCTCATCAAAATATACCAGATCAAAAGTGCGTAAAGCATTACCGGAGGAGTACTCCTACATTATTCAAGAACTTCTGCATGAGTCCCTTTCTCAACCGGACAAACAAGAGTATATCTATTCGATTTTAAACTCAATCATAGCTACCGGTTCTGCAGATAGGTTTATTTGCGCAATATCAAATGTAATACAAAGGCTTACCATTGATTGTCTGCATGTTATAGGGGATGTTTACGATAGAGGACCCGGGGCACATCTTATTATGGATACCCTTTGCAGGTATCATAATTGTGATATTCAGTGGGGGAACCACGATTTGATATGGATGGGGGCAGCAGCAGGAAGTGCTGCTTGTATGGCGAATGTGTTAAGGGTTAGTCTTCGATATGCAAATCTTGAGACCTTGGAAGATGGATATGGAATCAATCTATTGCCATTGGCAACTTTTGCAATGGATGTGTACGGAGATGATCCCTGTACCTATTTCAGACCTAAGGTTGACGAGGATACGAAGTACTCTGTTAAGCAGCAGAAGCTCATCGCTCAAATGCATAAAGCTATCGCAATAATTCAGTTTAAAATTGAGGGTGAGATTATCAAAAGAAGGAAAGAGTTTAATATGTCAAACCGCAATCTCCTTCATTGTATAGATTATGACAAAAAAACCATTACCATTAATGGGAAAGAGTACCCTTTAAGAGATCACGATTTCCAAACTATCGATCCGAAGAACCCATATAAGCTAACACCCGAAGAAAGAGATCTTGTAACAAGATTGTTGGGTAATTTTACAAATAATAGCAAACTTGAAAAACATATTCGTTGTTTGTACTCAAAGGGAGCACTTTACTTAGTTCGTAATGGCAATCTTTTGTTTCACGGATCTATGCCTTTGAATAGTGATGGTTCTCTAAAGGAATTAACTATTCTTGGAGAAAAATATAAAGGGAAAGCCCTTTTTGATAAGATAGATCAGATCGTGAGAATTGCATATTATGAGGAGAGAGATCAAAAATCTAAAGAGTATGCTCAAGATTTTATGTGGTATCTATGGTGTGGCCCTTATGCCCCCCCTTTTGATAAGGATAAAATGGCAACCTTTGAACGTTATTTCATAGCAGATAAAGAGACTCATAAAGAGACAAAAGGATTTTATACCACTTTTAAAGAGAAAAAAGAGATATGTGAGATGATTCTAAATGAGTTTGGTGTAAATGAAGAGCACTCTCATATTATCAACGGCCACATCCCTGTTAAAACGAAAAAAGGGGAATCTCCTATAAGGGCTGAAGGTAAGCTTCTCATTATTGATGGAGGTTTCTCAAAGCCATATCAGGAGGAGACAGGTATTGCAGGATATACATTGATTTACAATTCCTTTGGGCTGTTGCTTGTACAACACGAGCCTTTCGAATCTGAAGAGAAGGCGATAAAAGAGGGGGTTGATATTCGATCGTTTACAAAGGTTGTTGAGTATGTTTCTAAGAGGACAAAAGTCGGTGATACCGATATGGGAAAGGTTTTAAAGGATCAAATCAAAGACTTGAAACATCTTCTTTCAGCATACAAGACAGGACTTGTACGGGAGAAAATACTAATATAAAACATAATAATGAATTGGTTTGAGACACTATTGTTTGGGGATGGTATTCCCCATTCAATCCTTATCTTAGCAATCGTAATTGCTATTGGTATTGCACTCGGAAAGATTAAAATATTTGGTATCTCATTAGGGATCACCTGGATATTGTTTGTTGGTATTTTTGCCGGCCATTTCGGATTAGTTATAGATAAGACAGTTATGTCCTTCGTTAAGGAATTTGGACTTATCTTATTTATCTTCTCGTTGGGATTGCAGGTTGGACCCGGTTTCTTTTCCTCATTTAAAAAGGGCGGCGTCTCCTTGAATATAGTTGGTGCTTGTATTGTTATCGGAGGTTGTTTGACTACATATATTATCCATATTGTCTCCGGGACCTCCCTATCAACAATGATAGGGGTTATGTCGGGGGCGGTTACCAACACTCCTGGGCTTGGTGCAGCTCAACAGACATTTATTGATATTAACGGTTTTGAAGATCCTACTATCCCTATGGGCTACGCTGTTGCTTACCCGTTGGGGGTTGTGGGGGTAATTGTCACACTTATTTTGATGAAATCCTTCTTCAAAATGAATATTGATAAAGAGAAAGAGTTGATACAAAAGAGGGCAGAGGTTAGGGACAATGCGATAAAAATAGCTGTTCAGGTAAATAACGAAGCAGTTTCTGGCAAAACTATTTATGAGATAGATAAGATGTTAGATAGAAGATTTGTAGTCTCAAGGCTTTATCATTACGATTCTAAAATGGAGATACCGACCTCTTCTTCTGTTATATCTAAAGGGGACAAACTTCTTTTAATCACCTCTGTTGCAAATGAACAGATTATTATTGCCCTTTTTGGGAAGAAGATAGAGATGTCTCAAGGTGAATGGGAGAGTTTGGATACTCAACTTATTTCACGCAGGATAGTTGTTACACAATCGAAAATCAATGGGAGGACCCTTGGTGAACTCAATCTCAGAGCTCAATATGGGATCAATATAACAAGGATAAATAGGTCCGGAATAGATCTTTCGGCTTCACCCGATCTACAACTTCAGCTCGGTGATAGAGTTATGGTTGTGGGTAATGAAAATTCAATCAATAAGGTCTCAAAGGTGTTGGGAGATGCAATTCATAAATTGCGTGAGCCAAATCTAATTCCGATTTTCCTTGGTATTTTTCTCGGAGTGTTGCTTGGATCTATCCCAATCGT
Source organism: uncultured Muribaculaceae bacterium (assembly GCA_964397445.1). Lineage (GTDB taxonomy): Bacteria > Bacteroidota > Bacteroidia > Bacteroidales > UBA932 > CAYNHZ01. The sequence continues at coordinate 431,573 of CAYNHZ010000001.1, forward strand.
TGTGCCGGGAATACCTCAGCCAATTAAATTCGGGCTGGCAGGAGGACCACTAATCGTGGCAATACTTATAGCCCATTTCGGCCCTAAATACAAGTTGGTTACCTATACGACAATGAGTGCAAATATGATGCTTAGGGAGATAGGTATCTCTCTATTTCTTGCTGCTGTCGGAATAGGGGCAGGTGAAGGTTTTGTTAATGCTATCCTTACCGGTGGATATATGTGGATTATTTACGGATTTATCATAACAATAATTCCTATCACAATAGCAGCTTTCGTAGGGAGAAAGGTGTTGAAATTGGATTACTTCTCTCTCTCTGGGCTAATATGTGGAAGTCAGACAAATCCTATTGCTTTAGCATTTATGAATAACTCCTTCTCTGTATCTCAAACAGCGGTTGTATATGCCACTGTTTATCCGCTCGTTATGTTCTTGAGGGTCCTTATGGCCCAAGTATTAATCCTCTTTTAATTAAATAAGCACTATTACATAAGCTCTGCAAGCATACAGCGTGCAGAACCACCGCCGTTTATCTCAATGAAATCAAGTTGAGGGGATAGTAGGCGACTATACGAACTAAGTACTCTAGTCTGTTCTTGAGTCAGACTTTTTCTTGCTGTTCCGGACATAACGAGGAAGCTTTTATTCAAATTGTTGTGAACCTCCAACATATTTCCGGCGAAATTGTTCATCTGGTCGAAAGAGATGTCAATGATAGTCTTATCTGTTTTATTCAGACTTTCTACAACAACATCACGATATGATTTTTCGATAGCATCCAAGCATATTACAGCATATTTGGTTCCGAGACACATCATAACATTTGTATGATATATCTCGTTACCGTCTTTATCGGCTGCATCAAAAACTACTGAGGTGTATCCGAGTTGTTTGCAGAAGTCATTAAGAACTTTATCGCAGGTGCGTGGTGAGCGACAAGCATAAACAATCTTATTACATCTATCCAATATCATACTCCCTGTTCCCTCCAAAAACAACCCCTCATCTTCCCAATGGGTTAGATCGACTACCCTTTTCACCTCAAAGTTTTTTCTGATAATATCAAGAAATTCACTTTTTCTCTCATTTCTACGATTTTGGGCAAACATAGGATATAGAACTAATGTTCCATCACTGTGGGTTGTAAACCAATTATTTGGGAAAATTGAATCAGGGGTGTATGGAAACTCTGTATCTTCTGCAACGGCGACTTGAATTCCATTTGCTTTTAGGAGGGAAACATAGGCCATAAATTCACGTAAGGCATTGATTTGTGCATCTTTCTCAAAGCCTTTTTTTTGAAAAGCATTGTTTTCCGCTGTCTGATTGTTATATCCGAAACGGATAGGTTTAACCATAAAAACTTTAGAAGTTGTCTGCATAACAATTGTTATTTTGTGTTTTCAAAAACATCTTTAATGATGGCAATAGCTTCCATCAATTCATTCTCTGTAATAACCAATGGAGGGGCAAAACGGATAATATGTTTGTGGGTGGGTTTTGCAAGTAACCCTTTCTCAGCCATTTTAAGGCAAAGATCCCAAGCTTCAATACCATTTTGTGGCTCTGTAACAATAGCATTTAGAAGTCCTTTTCCCCTTATTGATTTGAAAAAAGGAGATTTCATTTTAGATATTTCTGCCCTGAAAATATTACCGAGCCTTTCAGCATTTTCGGTTAGTTTCTCGTCACGAACAACCTCAAGCGCAGCAACTGCAACTTTGTCTGCAAGGGGGAATCCTCCAAAAGTGGAACCATGTTCACCTGGTTTGATTGTCAACATTATTTCATTGTCTGATAAAACAGCTGAAACAGGTAAAACCCCTCCTGAGAGAGCTTTTCCGATGATAACCATATCGGGACGGATCCCTTCGTGGTCACAGCACAATAATCTTCCTGTACGTGCAATCCCTGTTTGAACCTCATCGGCTACAAATAACACATTGTGCTTTTTGCACAAATCGTAACATTTCTTTAGATACCCATCATCCGGTACGAACACCCCTGCTTCCCCTTGGATAGGCTCAAGCATTAAAGCTGCTATTTTATCCCCTTTCTCATTCAATACTTTCTCTAATGCTTTAGTATCGTTATATGGGATAGTTATGAAACCTGGAGTGAAAGGTCCGTATTGAGAGTAGCTATCTGGATCTGTTGATATAGAGACTATTGTGATGGTTCTACCGTGGAAGTTTCCTTCGCAAGTTACAATAAGAGCTTCATTTTCGGGAATACCTTTGTGAATATAGCCCCAGCGTCTTGCAAGTTTTAAAGCTGTTTCGACAGCTTCTGCACCTGAGTTCATAGGGAGAAGCTTATCATAACCAAAGAATTTGGTTGCAAACTCTTCGTATGGACCGAGGCAATCATTATAGAAAGCGCGAGAGGTCAAACATAAAGATTGTGCTTGATCACAAAGAGCTTTTACGATTTTAGGGTGACAATGTCCTTGATTGACAGCTGAATATGCAGATAAGAAATCAAAATATCTATTTCCGTCAACATCCCATAAAAAGATCCCTTTTCCTTTTGCAAGGACTACAGGAAGTGGGTGATAATTATGAGCTCCGTGTTTGTGCTCTTGATCAATAAAAGATTGGGCTTTTGGTGTTATATTCATACGTAAAAGTATTATTTGTTTAATATTTTTAATGCAAAAGGCAAATGTAATAATTATTATTAACTATTTTTGTAAAATGAAACAAAGAGAATTCCCCAACACATATGTGATCATATTTTTTGTCATTATTCTATGCGCAATTGCCACTTGGTTTGTCCCCGGAGGAGAATATGTCAAAAATGGTGATGCCCCGCTTTCCTTTCAACAAGCCGATTCGGTTCCTCAAACCTGGCAAGTATTTACAGCTTTGTACAAAGGCTTTGAGAAACAAGCAGGTATAATTGTTTTTATATTGATAATCGGGGGTGCTTTTTGGATTGTAAATTCGAGCAAGGCCATAGACGCTGGAATTTTTTCGTTCCTTAATTGGGCAAAGGGGTTGGAACGCAACCGCTTTTTGAAGAAAATAGGGGTAAACAATATTATAATGATATTTATAATGCTTTTGTTTTCCACTTTTGGAGGGGTGTTTGGAATGAGCGAAGAGTGCATTGCTTTTGTAATCATACTTGTTCCGCTTTCAATATCAATGGGTTATGATTCAATTGTGGGATTGTGTTTGGTTTATGTTGCAGCTCATGTCGGTTTTGCAGGGGCATATCTCAATCCGTTTACCATTGGGGTGGCTCAAGGAATGGCCCATCTTCCCCTTTTCTCAGGGATTGAATACAGACTTTTATGTTGGGTTATTTTGACCACTATAATGATTATTTTTGTTTTGGCGTATGCTGCAAAAGTTAAAAAAAGACCACAAAGTTCGGTAATGTATAATATCGATTCTTTCTGGAGAGAGAGGGCTCAAGAGGGTTCGGAAGGGGTGGTTTATTATAAAAATAAGAGTTCGGTGGTGTCGTTTATCATCGCTACACTTGCTATTATCATTTTTACAATTCGTTATAATTCCGAGTGTGTGATAAGTATCGGTGAAAAGCAGATAGAAGCTGCTATGCTTCTCCCTATCGTGTCACTGCTATTTGTTTTATTATCAGTTGTTTCTCTAAGAAAATCGGTACATTTTTATATCCTTAATCTACTGTGTTTCACTATCGTATATCTTGTTATAGGTGTCCTTTGTTTTGGATGGTACATTCCAGAGATAACAGCACTATTTCTCTCTCTCGGCCTATTGAGTGGAATAGCAGCAGGATTATCTCCGAATAATATTGTAAAAGAGTTTCTTACCGGAGCGAAAGATATTTTTTCTGCAGCTTTGATTGTGGGGCTTGCCTCCGGGATAATAATTATTTTGCAAGACGGAAAAGTTATTGATACTATCCTAAATTCTTTGGCTTCTGGATTAGGTGAGTCGGGGAAAGTAGCTTCTTTATCTACAATGTATGGTATTCAGACACTTATAAATCTTTTAATCCCCTCTGCTACAGCAAAAGCTGCTATTACGATGCCTATTATGGTCCCTTTTGCAGACATTATTGGGCTTTCAAGGCAGGCGACAGTTCTTGCTTTCCAATTCGGTGATGGTTTTACAAATATGATCACTCCAACCTCCGGGGTTTTGATTGCTGCACTTGGTATGGCAAAGATCCCTTATTCAAAGTGGGTTAAGTGGGTATGGAAATTTGTACTGTGTTTAATTGTCGTTGGTTTCTTATTATTATTACCACCTATTTTTATATCTCTTCCGGGTTTTTAGTTGGTGAAATCAAAAAAATAGTTATCTTTGCAGCCCGTTTATTTTGACGGGATAATGTAAAGTTAAGATTAACAACTATTTATGCCAACAATTCAACAATTAGTTCGCAAAGGACGCGAGGTTATCGTCGAGAAAAGTAAATCTCGCGCGTTGGATGCTTGTCCTCAGAAGAGGGGAGTGTGTGTACGTGTTTACACTACCACCCCTAAAAAACCTAACTCAGCTATGCGTAAAGTAGCTCGTGTAAGGCTAACAAATCAGAAAGAGGTCAACGCATACATTCCCGGAGAGGGACACAACTTGCAAGAGCACTCAATCGTATTGGTGCGCGGCGGTCGTGTAAAAGACCTTCCCGGTGTACGTTACCACATCCTTAGAGGCGCATTGGATACAGCAGGTGTAGAGGGACGCACTCAAAGTCGTTCACTTTACGGAGCCAAAAGGCCCAAAGCTGCTAAAGCTGCCGCTAAGAAGTAAGTATTTATTTAATTAATTTTTAAGAGATTTAAAAAATGAGAAAATCGAAGCCTAAAAAGAGGATTCTACTTCCTGATCCAAAATTTCACGAGGTGTCAGTTACACAGTTTGTGAATAATCTTATGTTGCAGGGGAAGAAGAGTATCGCGTATTCTATTTTTTACGACGCCATTAATATGGTAGGCGAGAAGATGAAAGATTCTGAAAAGGCTCCTCTCGACATTTGGAAAAAAGCGTTAGAAAACATTACCCCGCAGGTTGAAGTAAAAAGCCGTAGGGTTGGTGGTGCGAACTTCCAAGTTCCGACAGAGGTGCGTCCGGAAAGAAAAGTTTCACTCGCAATGAAGAATATGGTACTCTATGCACGTAAACGTTCCGGCCACTCAATGGCAGAAAAGTTGGCTGCTGAAATTCAAGCAGCATATAATAATGAAGGTGCAGCTTACAAAAGAAAAGAAGATATGCACAAAATGGCAGAGGCAAATAAAGCTTTTGCACATTTCCGTTTTTAGTATAGCAAATTAATGGCAAGGGATTTAAAATATACCAGAAATATCGGGATAATGGCCCATATTGATGCCGGAAAGACTACCACCTCCGAGAGAATTCTCTATTATACAGGGAAGACTCACAAGATAGGTGAGGTTCACGAAGGCGCAGCTACTATGGACTGGATGGTTCAAGAGCAAGAGAGGGGGATTACAATTACCTCGGCTGCAACTACAGCATTCTGGCATTACAAGGGGGATACTTATCAAGTCAATCTGATAGACACTCCTGGTCACGTTGATTTTACAGTTGAGGTTGAAAGATCTCTTCGTGTATTGGACGGAACCGTTGCGACATTTTGCGCTGTTGGTCGTGTACAACCTCAGTCTGAGACCGTTTGGCGTCAGGCTGATAAATACAAGGTTCCAAAAATAGCCTATGTCAACAAAATGGATCGTGTAGGTGCGGATTTTCTCGCAGTCGTTGAGGAGATCCACTCAAAATTGGGTGCAAACTCAATTCCTATATGTCTTCCTATCGGAGCTGAAGATAAGTTTGTTGGACTTATCGACCTTATTGCTAATAAAGCTATATACTATGACCAAGAGAGCAAAGAATTGGTCAATTATGAAATTAAAGATGTGCCTAAAGAGATGATCTCTGAGGTAGAGGAGTGGAGGGGGAAATTAATAGAAGCTGTTGCAGAATATGATGATCATATTTTGGAAAAATTCTTTGAAGATCCCAATACTATTACCGAAGATGAGATTATCAATGCATTGAGAAAAGCGACCATTGATATGGCTGTTGTTCCCACTTGTTGTGGCTCATCCTTTAAAAATAAAGGTGTTCAATTTCTCCTTGATGCTGTTATGAGGTTTCTTCCATCTCCGCTCGATATTGAGTCGGTTTTCGGGACAAATCCTTATACTGATAAAAAAGAGGAGCGCAAACCTGATACAAAAGAGCCGTTTTGCGGACTTGTATTTAAGATTGCAACTGATCCCTTTGTTGGTCGTCTTGCATTTCTTAGGGCATATTCCGGAAGACTTGACTCGGGTACCTATGTACTAAATACCCGTTCAGGTAAAAAAGAGCGTGTTGCGCGCCTTTATCAAATGCACTCTAACAAACAGAATTCAATCGAATTTGTCGAAGCCGGAGATATTTGCGCAGCTGTGGGATTTAAAGATTTGCGTACAGGTGATACCATTTGCGTGGAAAACCATCCTATTGTACTCGAATCTATTACATTCCCGGATCCCGTCATCGGTTTGGCAGTCGAACCTAAAACTCAAAAGGATCTTGATAAACTCGGGATGGCACTTTCAAAATTGTCAGAAGAGGATCCAACATTTACAGTGCGAACAGATCACGAATCGGGACAAACTGTAATCAGTGGTATGGGTGAATTACACCTTGAGATTATTGTCGATCGCCTCAGAAGAGAATTTGGGGTGGAGATTAACCAAGGTGCTCCTCAAGTTAATTATAAAGAGGCCATTAGATCTACTATTCAACATCGCGAGGTGTTCAAAAAGCAGACTGGTGGTAGGGGAAAATTTGCCGATATTATTATCGAGATAGGTCCTGCTGATGAAGGGGTTAGTGGACTTCAGTTTGTTGATGAGGTTAAAGGGGGAAATATTCCTCGTGAATATGTTCCTGCAGTAGAGAAAGGATTTAAATCGGCTATGGCAAATGGTGTCTTAGCAGGTTTTGAAGTTCCCTCTATGAAAGTTGTATTAAAAGATGGTTCATTCCATCCTGTAGATTCCGATGCTCTATCTTTCGAGATATGTGCAAGACAAGCTTTCCGCAAGGCCCTCCCTAAAGCCAATCCTATACTTATGGAGCCTATTATGTCATTGGAGGTTGTTACCCCCGAAGATTATATGGGAGATGTTATCGGCGACCTTAACAAGCGCAGAGGACAAATCACAAATATGGACTCTAAAGCAAATGCACGAATCGTTAAAGCAAAAGTTCCGTTAGCTGAACAATTTGGTTATGTAACCATTTTAAGAACAATTACTTCCGGTAGAGCTACCAGCACTATGGAGTTTTCACATTATGCTGAGCTCCCTATGAATTTAGCTAAGGAGGTTATTGAAAAAGCAGGTGGAAGCAAGTTTATTGATGATGATGAATAATTTATATATTACGATTAAGAATATAAACAAATATGAGCCAAAAAATTAGAATTAAATTAAAATCTTACGATCACGCATTGGTGGATAAATCTGCCGATAAAATCGTAAAGACAGTCAAAGCAACAGGCGCTGTAGTTAATGGACCTATTCCTCTTCCTACAGACAAGAAGATCTTTACTGTTAACCGCTCAACTTTCGTTAACAAGAAATCTCGTGAACAATTTGAACTTAATTCTTTCCGTCGTCTTCTTGACATTTACAGTTCCACACCAAGTACTGTAGATGCTTTGATGAAGCTTGAATTACCAAGCGGCGTAGAAGTTGAAATCAAAGTTTGATAGTACGCAGAAATTATCTATCTTTGAAGTTCAAAATCACGAGAGATTTCTGTATCAAAGATAGTGATTAGGGCCCATAGCTCAGTTGGTTAGTAGCACCTGACTCATAATCAGGGGGTCACTGGTTCAAGCCCAGTTGGGCCCACCCTAATAAACAGATAGTAAGCAGTTTTGCATACTATCTGTTTTTTGTTATTAGGATCTAATAAGCGTTTCAGCGATGGAAAAACTTCGAGCCTTCCGACCTTGCTATCTTTTTGCAGAGGTGGTTTTCTGTGATCGGGAATTTTATTGTATATTTGTTGTATGATTAAAAGAAAGATAGACAAGATGTTGACAGGTGGAAATGGACGTCAGCTGCTTTGGCTGATAGGTTTCACTGTTGCTGTCCTTATTGCTGCATTAGTAGTCTTAAAAATATTTTATAGAGATGGTACTTTGGTGTGGCAAGATATTGTAGCACTTTTTATAGATCCTGGTTGTTTCAGTGGTGCAGGGAGTCACGATTGGTTTCGATTGATAGTTGCACTAATGGGTACTTTTCTTTTCTCTGCCTTACTTATAAGTGTTTTTACTAATCTGTTTGAAAACATCAGTGAAGATGTACGAAGTGGAAAACGTCGTTATTGTAATTTGAAGAACCATATTCTTATCTTAGGGGATGGACATAGGTTACAAGGTGTTATAAATGCTCTACAAGGAAGTGGACATACTATTGTAGTTATGTCAGACAAAGAGCAGCTGATGGATTCTGATTGTATTTTTTATCAAGGTTGCAGCTATTCAGAAGAGGACTTACAAAGTACAAATGCACATAGATGTTTTGCCATCTACATTATTGGTAATGGAGATGAATCCGGGAAAGATGCGAAAAGCCTTCTGACTCTTCAGATCCTTAAAAAAATATGTAAAAGTGCAGAACATAAAATCCATTGTTATTTGTCAGTAAGCGATTTTCTCACTACTGAGGTTCTTTTGTATCAAAAACAAAATGAAGTTGAGAATAATCTTCTAATAGATATTGTAAATGAGTATGAGTGCCAAGCAGAAGAGCTGCTAATCGGAACTGATTTTTTACCAGTGATTCGCAGTGATGATAAACAGAGATCACATATTATAATAATAGGTAATAGTGAGATGTCCAAAGCTGTCGCTTATACAGCAGCTCACATAAGTCACTATCCTAATTTTACGACACATAACGTTCGTACTTGTATTACAATTATTAGTAATGATATTAAAGAATGGAGCGAAAATTTCATTAATTCACGCCCCGGATTGTTTGAGTTGTCTCGTTATACATACATTAGTGAAGAGGGTGATAAGAAGCATATTCCCAGTAAGGATTTTTTAGATATTGAATGGCAATTTGTTTCAGAAAGCGAACACTCTTTATTGGCTCATTCCATAATTGAGAAGAGTTTAAAAGAGGATATTACCTCTATCGTAGTTTGTCACAAAGATTATGACCAAGCTGTAAATAGTATCCTTCACTTGCCTCGTGATGCCTATCATAAAGCGCATTTAGCTGTTTGGTTAGAACACTCACTGGAACTTATAGAACGTTCAAAACAGACAGGGATGTATGGGAATATTTATATATTCGGTACTGCATTAGGATTTTCATCCGATCCACTTTATATCTGTCGTACTACAAGAGGGAAGCGTGTCAATTATTTATACTACAAAGAATATGTCAATAAGAATTGTGCAGATATGGAAGAGGCGTGGTATTCAATTTCTGAAACCGACAAGCACTCAAGCATATACTGTGCTAATGCAATGCCATTAAGAAAGTTATGTTTTAGTGCAAATTTTGATATGATGCAACTTTATGAGGTGGAACATAGGAGATGGATGATGTCAGTGCTACTTATGGGTTTTTATACAGGGGATAAGAGAGACAAAAAGAAATTTGTCCACTCAGATATTATTCAGTTTGATGATTTGACAAAGGAAGAGAAAGACAAAGATAAGCTCCTTATTGATGCTATGGAATACATAATTAACGGATAAACATATATACTTATGAATTACAGATTCAATCCTCAGATAGCTCAAGAAAGAGCTATTGCACAGCAAATTCACGAAGCTCTTGAAGGAGACGTTATCGATCAAATTTTAGATTATACTGGGATAATGAATTCGGGTGATGATAGTTCTGTTCGTGATCGTATGACGGTAACAAAACTTAAAGTAGAATTAGATTTTATGCCTCGTCTTTTTAAAATGGTACAGAGTGTTCGTCAGGCTCTTCATTTTGAAAAGGAAGTTGAACTATATATTACCAATTCACACGAAATAAATGCTTGTACCCATATGGGAACAACAGAGGGGAAGCCATTAATAATTGAAGTCAACTCTGCTTTGATCGAACTTATGACTGAAGATGAATTAAGATTTGTTATTGGTCATGAATTGGGTCATCAAATAGATACGAATCAGAAACTTAAAAAACTCATTTATTTTGTTTATCCCAATCCTGAAGAGATGACTCCGTTTCTTCTTAAACTTAAAATACGATTTTGGGAGCAATTATGCGAATTAGTAGCAGATAGATACGGATTTTTAGCAGTAGGCGACTTGGATGTTTGCGTTTCCGCTTTTTTCAAAATGCATTCTGGACTTAATCTCCGTGGAATGAATATCGATATAGATGCTTTTATAAAACATAATAGGCAGGCTCTCAAGTTGTTTACGGATGGGGATTTCTTAAGTCTCGGAAATTTTGACCATCCTGTTGATTCGATTCGTATTGAAGCCTTGTATTTATTTGCTAATGCCCGCAGTCAGAAAGAACTTGACGAATCTATGATCAAACTCATTGAAGCTATCTCTCGAATGAGTTCTTCTCCTGATGATAGGATTTTACCCTATTTTATAGCATCGTCCGGACTTCTTATCTCAAATGCTGATGGTGAAATTTCAAAAGAAGAACGCGAACATATATTAATGGGGATTTCTAATTATTATATGTTCCCAAAAGAGATTTTAAATAGTGTTTGCAATGAAGACATTCTAGATGTATTCAATAAATCTATTCAAGGAATCTTAGAGATAAATCCGGACAGAAAAGCAGAGTTGTTTGGCTTTGTGATGGATCAAGTGATAGCTGACAAAAAGCTAAATATTGAAGAGGTTAATTGTATGATTAAAATAGGTACTGAGTGTTTTGGCTATGAAATGGGTGATGTAATGATGGCTTTTGCACAACGCTTGCGTGGAACGTTCGTCCCCTCTTTCAGCGCTATTTGTGATATTAAAAATAATGACGAGGGGTCGAATAATATTTCTATGGTTGATAATAGTGGTTCAAAACCTATAGAAGAGCCTTCAGATGAGATACAACCTTCATATAAAAAAGTTATGCTTTCGTATAGCTACTCATTCTTGTGTAAAAATGATATAGACAAATTAATTAAAGTTATGAATGAGGAGGAACTTTTTAAAGTGGCGTGGTCTTTCTATAAAGGGATTGGTGATTTTCCTCAAGATGATAATCAAGCTCTTCAATGGTTTATCCATTCAGGTCAAAACGGATGTAAAGAGGCTATTCCTCATATCAAATACCTCCAGTACAAATTATCTTAATTTTCTATTCTTTTTATTATGGATACTCATTGGAAAAGATATAAAATATTTATATCATCGACATTTAAGGATATGGATGTGGAGAGAGACATTATAAAACAGAATGTTATTCCTGCCATTAACAAACGATATCGCTCTCAAAGGATTGAGTTTCAAGCAATAGATCTCCGTCTCGGGATAAATACGTCACAAATGTCCGAGGAAAATTCTGCAAATAAAGTGCTACAAGTATGCGCACAGTGTATCGACTCTGCACGTCCGTTCTTTATTGGATTAATAGGGGGAAGATATGGATGGATCCCTCCGATGGAGAGATGGCGTGAATTTATCGGGCGTTTAGATGAAAATGATAGAGAATTGATGAAAGAGACATTTGGAAAAAGTGTTACGGAGATGGAAATAGTATATGGAGCTCTTTGTCATCGTAGCCTTGATACATCACATATTTTATTTTATCTTCGAGATGAGGAGTCCTATAATGGGGTGCCGGGAGATCTACTTGCTCAATTTTGCGATAGCGATCCACAACAAGTAGAAAAGCTACAAGATCTTCGTAATCGCATTGTTATGACCATAAGAAGTTATGGCGAAAAGGATGATTGTGTGAGCAGATATCATATGAATTGGACTGAAGATGGTTTTGAAGATGATAATTTTGCTTCCCTTGTGATAGAGCAATTATCTTCACAGATAGATCACGAACTTGAGAAGGAACAGATGGTACAGCAGGCTTGGTGGGAAAAAGAGAGGTCACTTCACGAGTCGGTATTTTCCAAATGTCTCAACCATATTTATACAGATTTAGATTGTTATAAAGTAGAACCTACACAATTGATAATTTGTGGTGGAAGTGGTTCCGGTAAAACATATTTACTCTCTTACTTGTGGCAGCGTAGAATGCAAGAGACAGACGATGTATGTTTGGTGGCATCTGTAGGACTTACGCCTAAGAGCCATACTATGAGGGATATCATTGTTAGATGGTGTGTGGAGTTAGAAACTCTACTTAATATAGATGATATTTGTGATACAGATAAATTTATGGATCCTTCTCAAACAAGTATGGCGCATCTTTGTGATGAATTTTATTGGGCTGTAAGTGAGGTGAAAGAGCAACTCGGTAGGGATGTGTCTCTCTTTTTGGATAGCGTAGAGATGTTCCGTATTTATTCTCCTGTCGACATCACTCTCTCTTGGATATACAATAGAGTTAATGTTGTGGTAGCGTGTAATATTCTATATATTGATAACTTAGTTCAAACCAATAAAAATTTGGACTTTGTCACTTTAGATGATTGGAAGAAAAAAGACATTAGTCGTCTTATCGAATTCTATGAAAAGGATTTGTTTTTCGATATGCCGCAAAAAATGGTTAAACTATTGCTATTAAAGCCACATACACCTGTCTTTATTCGCTCTGTGTTCCGATTATTTACTGATGGGATGAATGGGGGGGCATTTGCAGAAATAAGACAATCAAAAGGAAATCAAATAGATATCATCAACGATTATATAACAGATGTTTACAAAACTGTTTTCGACGATAATGAGGATAACGACGAAATGGTTGCCGCTACAGTTTTTACTATTTTGGGAGGGACATCCGGAATCGATGTAGATTGGTGGAGAATTCCTCTTGGTTATATAGCCTCTTGCCCGTGTGGTTTGACTCAGAAAGATATAGCTTTACTTGCAGGAGAAGATTGGGATGAAGTAGAATGGGAGCAACTGACCTTTTTTCTCGGGGATTTTTTAAATGAAAATCCTACTGACCATACTTGGAGAGCTTTGGGTGATATTAATTCATATTCATTTGACGATGACACTCCATACGAAGATTTGAGTGAATATATAATGGAACTACCTGATGATGATTTTCTACACGAAAATATGTTTCATTATGTTTCCTTGAAAGGAGGAATATACTTGGAGGATTATTCACATTTTAGTCAGATCTCGGCAAACTTGCTTATGGCAGAAGATTGGTTTACTGATGGGCATTTTGAGGAGTACTGCGAAGAGCTTTCGGATGAAAATAAAGAAATACTAACAAGTGCAATTACTCAAGCGTTGTTTGGTGACAGAATAGATACCTCACACGATACTGTGGCCCTAAACAATGCCGCACAAAACATCATTGGACATTTTGCAGACAAAAAAGAGAGGAAACAAATCCTTGAAGATATAAAATCTATAAATGAAATACAGCCTGCTTTAAAGATGGAAGAGGATGTCAAACGTACTTTTTGTAAGATTTTGGGACGTGATATGGTTTATGAAAAGACTTCAGAAGCAGAGTCTTTTAATCGCATCAGCGAGAAAGTTAGACATCTTAAAGAGAAGGGTGATTATTTGGAGGCTGTGAAGGAGGAAATAGAGTTTATAGCGTGTATTGATATCGAAAAGTATAGGGCTGATCAATCTGGAAATACAACTCACAGAATAGATGATATATTTCTATTGGAAAATCTTACATTACAGTTAATTAATCTTTATGGAGCAGCAGATGAACTATTGAATGATAAGAAAGCGATGAAACATATAGATGAAGACATTATTTGTAATATATGTTCTCTTGCCAACGAAGGTTCTCTTGCCACATATCATCGTCTGTGCCAATTGCTACCACAAAATTTCCTTATACAATATCTTTCTGCACCGTTGAATATTATCAACTCAGAAGCAGATTTTAAAACCAATACATTATTTATTGTAGAGACAATAGATATGCTGTTGAAGGAGTATAATTCATTATGTTAAATTCGGATGTCGGTACTGTAGATATTCCCAAGCAGGTATTATATTGATTTTGAAATTACGATATTCGATTGTATCTTTTTGATTGCACGTTACGAGAGTTCCCTCTTTTATTCCAAGCTCTTCGCAAGCAGCAGTCAATCCTCTAAACTCCTCATCTCTATTGTCGTCATCTATCTTCCAAGCAACTTGAGTGGCACTTTTATGTTTTGTCGTTATAAAGTCGCAATCACCACTCCATTTGTTTATGTAATATTTAATATTGTTGTTATATAATGGATTGGTTCTTAGATGTATATAGACTAAGTTTTCTAATCTTTTATTATTATCTGCGTCTAATGAGGTTGTAGTTGCAATATTGATAAGTCCCAAGTCGATAGCATATATTTTTTTAGGATTTCTTGACTCAGCTTTGGAAGAAATACTAAATTGCGGAACCATCTCTATTAGATATGATTCCCTAAAGAAATTGAAATAGTCAACAACAGTGGCACAAGATCTTATTCCAAACATCCCTGTCAAACTATTGGCAGATATAGGTTTACTGATATTTGAAAGGAGAAAAGCTGCAAGCCTTCGAAGCGAATCGATATCTCTTATGGACTTCCTGACAGAAATATCTCTGACAAGAATATCGTCAAGTAAATTTCCAAGGAATGTATTGTTCTCGTGTTTAATGTATTTAGGCATTCCACCCATCCTTAAATATTTTATCAAGGTTTCCTGATTTCCAACTTGTTTTGTAAAATCAAGATATTCAGAGAATGAGAATGGAAATAATTCGATATGTTGAAATATTGAATTATCAATTTTACCTTTGAGACACTGTTTTTTATTGCTATGAGATCTGTCGAGGTCACTACTTTTGGTGTTTGAATTGTTACAAAAAGTTGTTGCGGTAGTAGTATTTGCATCCGAAATAATAACGTGGTAGTCTTCTATTAACAATCTGTTAATAAATTGATTCCAACCTGGTACTATGTGTATTTCATCAAAAAATAAAGTATCAACACCCCTTAATTCAATTTCATTATGTAGCCTTTGAAAATCATTTATTTCAAATCCGGCAAGCCTTATATCCTCAAAATTTAGATACAATGCCTCTAAAAGATTATCTTTTCTTTGTATTTGTAGCATCAAAGTGCATTTTCCGCATCGTCTTAATCCTGTTATAACTGTGGCTTTACCACCGGAAATAGATATATTCGAGAGAATCTCCCTATCGATTTCAAACCGTTTACTCGAAAAATTTCTCCTCTGAGAATCAATGATTTCCGATAGAATTTCCTGTTTTATCATACAATTAATTATATTTTACAAATATACATCAATAATTGATACCAAAAAATGAAGATATTTGATTTACATAAATAATATTATTTAATAGAAAGATATAATATTAAAAATATTTTATAGTATTTTGATAATTAGCCTTTTGCAAAGATAAAAAGTATTATTTTAGCGCACTTAAAAATTAATAAAAATGATAATTAAGAATAAAATCACAACCGTAAAAACACTATCGTGTCTCCTTCTATTTCTTTTATTCTCACCACTTTGTTTGATGGCGCAAGAAAATGAACTAAAAAAACAAATTTCAGACACACTTGTCAATTCGTTAGATGAGGTGGTTGTCTCTGCTACAAAAACAGAACTAAAAACGATAGATGTCCCTTCAAGGATTCAAACTATCCCTATTTATAGGATGAAGGCTAACACTATTTTCAATATAGATGATATTTTTTCTCAGATTTCAGGGCTAACCAATAGCCGCTCCGATGGGGTTTATTCAAAGAAATCTACTGTTTCTATGAGAGGAATGGGTGGAGACCAAGGACGAACATTAGTGTTGATGGATGGGGTTCCGTACAATAAATATTCTACTGGGAGTGTAAATTGGAATATGATAGATCAATACGATGTTGATAGGATTGAGGTTGTAAAGGGTCCAGGTTCTTCACTTTACGGAGGAAATGCAATGGGTGGAACTATTAATATTATTACAAAAAAACAGCATAGAGGGGTACACGGCTATGCTGGGGTTGATTATGGCAGTTATAACACAGGAGGTGCTAATGTTGGGGTAAATGCATCTAATTCCGTTGTTTATGGGGGGGTTAGCGGTTTTTATCGCCAAGGTGATGGATTTAACTCTTATCCTGAAGATATGAGGGATAGCACCACAATAGCTGCCCCTTTGAGGGAGTATCGTGCTTCTGCTTTTTTAGGATGGAATATCAATAAAAATAACACAATCCAATTTAACGGAGGTTATTATGACGGACTTAGGGGAACCGGAGATCGTGTTTTTATAAAAGGAGAAGATCCTCTCGATACAAAAGGGAGATACCAAGATCAAGAGTATAGATTGAAGTATAAAGGAAAGGGGACTAACAATTCGTGGGAGATTATTGGATATTTTATGAACGAGAAGATGTCCGAAACAAAATATAAGAGCAAACAGTTGTACGATGTTGCCTCTATTCGTCAAGATTGGGGGGCTTTTGCCAATTATTCACATAAAATCGGCACCCATACACGCCTCCTTGCAGGTATTGAATATAAAGGGGGACTTGTAAATGGAAAAGATGTGTATCGCACTACTACTGATATTGTTACCAATAGAGGTAAATCTGATAATCTTGCGGCACTTCTTCAAGCAGAATTTACATTTTTCAATAATAGTTTCTCTATTATTCCATCATTGAGATATGATATAAGTCATTTTCACGATGCTGCATATACTATTGACAACCCAACAGATGCAACATTAAGTATGCAACAATTTGTGTCTGACAAATTGGCTGATACAACAAAATGGAGAGGGGCACTGAGTCCAAAATTATCTATGCAATATAAGTTTAATGAATCATCTCGTATATATGCCTCAGTGTCATCAGGATGGAGGCCAGGATCACTTGAAGATATGTGTTGGTTTGGTGTTAAGAAAACAGGTTATATCGTTGCAAATCCAAACCTCAAGGCTGAGAGGGTATATACATACGAAGTGGGTGGTGATGTATTTGTTCTTGGAGGATTTACTATGTCTGCTTCAGCATTTTATTCTGATGGACACGATTTTATCTATCAAGTTGGAACAGGTCGTAAATTCCCTGACGGCAGAAAAATGAAAGATGAATTAAAACTCAGTAATGTTGCTCGTGCACGCATTTTTGGAGCAGAGGCTGATTTTGTATATACAAACTTATTTACCAAAGGGTTAGATCTTTTTGCAAACTACACTTACACTAATGCGACAATAACCAAATATAATAAGACTTTGGAGAGTGATGCTGACCTTACAGGTAAATTTCTGACTTACACCCCTGAGCATCTTGCCTCTGCAGGTGTGACATATAGATGCAAATATATTAATGCGAATATTGCCTATACTTGGGAAGGAAAGCAATATATGACAGATGTAAATAGCACTGAAGAAGGGGATATTATAAAGGCTCACGGCTCTCTAAATGCCAAAATATGGTATAATTTCAGAAATTTTGCGACAATATCTCTTGGAGGAATAAATTTGATAAATGAGAAATACTACACCTCTTCGGGGCAAATATCAATGGGAAGGTACCTCTACATTAAATTAGATTTCAGGTTTTAAAACGATAAATCAAAGATTTAATCGGAAACTTTTGCAAATCTATTTAAAATAAATACATTTGTGGAAGACAACCTATGAACTTTGATGAAAGCACCAATTAAAATAAAATACTTATGCCTTTTAGGTATTTTATTGTTTGTTTGCTTTTATGCAAAAGGGAGCAATGTCTCTGATACCTCTAAAATAGTATCCTACTACGATCTATTCTCATCACTTGGTTCAAACACAATCAAGATCAAAGGTGATAGTAATTTTTACCCGTTTGAATTTATAAATCAACAAGGGAAGCCGGATGGACTTAATATTGATATTATTAAGGCTGTTATGAAGCGACTTGGACTCAAATACACTATTGAATTGGATAATTGGGATACAGTTATTAATCAATTAAAGAGTAATGATATTGATATTGTTACAGGGTTAGTAATCTCCAATAGCAGAAAGAATTATGCAAGTTTTTCTGTCCCTCACAATATTATTTATAGGGGGTTTATTTCAAAGGTTGGGAGCGGTTGTAATGATATTTCTGATCTAATCGGCAAGAGGATTGCTTTAAAATGGGAACAGATTGAAAATGATGATTTCAATAAATTTGTGAAATACAACAACATAGTATCATATAAAGATCTCAATGATGCGATAGACCTCTTGTTAAATGACGAACTTGATGCTGTGATATGTACAAGTATTCCGGGCACTGCGCTTATAAACAATAGAGGGATAAAGGGTTTAGAAGTGCACAATTTTGAGAGACACCCTCTTGAGTATTGTATGGCGGTCAATAAAGATAATGATGCCCTCCTGTATTTTATAAATATGGGGCTTCTCCAGCTCAAAATGGATGGAGAGTACACACAGATTTATAATAAATGGATGGGTGTTTATGAGAATAAAAAGATCTCAAGGACCACCCTTTTCGTAGTGGGGGCGTTGTTTCTTTTCCTTGTGATTGCCACCCTATTTATATTAGTTCTTCGGGCAAGGATTAGAAAGGCGATCAATAAGTTAGATATAAACGAGAAGAAATTTAAAGAGATTCTTAACTCCACCTCCGATGCTATCATTACTGAGGATATGAATGGAAATTTTATTGATTGTAATGATACGGCTGTCAAGATGCTTGGTTTTAAAAACCGTACAGAGTTTGTTAATTCAGATCACAATTCGTTAATGGCCCCCACTCAGCAATTGAGGGAGGCCCAATATGAATACTTAAATACCCACGAATCATATACATATGAAAGAATTGCGAAGAAGATAACAGGTGAATCTTTTTGGGTTGAGGTGAGTTTGAGAAAGACTATGTTATTTGATAAGTCTGCTATCATTTCTGTTGTTAGGGATATTTCAGAGAGGAAAAATGCACAAAAAGAGCTTAATCAAACAAGAAAAGAGTTGGAACTTGCTATTTCAGCCGGTGATCTGGTTGTTTGGTCTTATGATGTGAAGAAAGATTTATTTTCCACAATACAAGGTAATTGGAGTGACTACACGGGAGTTTCTTTTAAGGATTCGTTCTCACATATACTCTCCGATGATATACCTACCTATAAGAGGAGTTTTGAAGAGATGATATCCTCTAAAATCAATGATTTTGAGTATGTTTTCAGAGTATTGAAGGGTGATGGGAAGATTGTATCATTGGAGGCAAAGATGATCTCTGTCAGGAATGATGATGGTGATGTTATCAGGATTGTAGGCCTTTATAAAGATGTTACTGAGCAGATGAGGATTCGGAAGGAGTTGTTGGATTTTAAGGTTCGCACCGATTTTATGCTCAAGTCAAGCGGTATGCTTCAATGGTTGTACGATACCAGAACTAAAACATTCTTATCGAGAGATCAACTTGCGATACAGCCAAATATTCCAATAAATGCAATTGATTATTTAGGATATATTCATAGTGATGATGTCTCTATATATAAAGATTTTATTAACTCTATGGATAACAAAAAGGAACAACAACTAACGGTAGAATACCGATTCAAGCTTCCAAGAGAGAAATCGTATTATTGGGAAGTTGCAGAGGCTGAGCCTTTTGAACGAGATAATAATGGAGAGATAATAATTTATACGGGGCTTGTGAGAAACAATACTAAGTGGAGAGCTATGGCTGAAAATCTTGTGAGGTTGATGAAGAAGGCAGAGGAGGCAAGCAGGTTGAAATCGGCTTTTTTGGCAAATATGAGCCACGAAATTCGCACCCCTTTGAACGCAATAGTTGGTTTCTCCTCCCTTCTGTCTTCTACCCAATCTGAAGAGGAGAGATCAATGTGTATAGAGAAGATTCAAACCAATAATCAAAATCTTCTCAATTTGATGAATGATATTTTTGACATTTCGAGATTGGAGTCGGAAACAATGATGTTGTCAAGGGCACAAGTCTCTCTTAATGCCATTTGTGATGAGGTCTATTGTTGTTGTAAATCGAAATGTAAATGTGGGGTTGAGATCAGAAAGAAGTTTCTTGAAGAGGATATTATTATAACTACCGATAGTCTCCGGTTAAAACAAATCCTCTGTAAATTTATCTGTAATTCTATAAAATATACCAATGAGGGTTATATTGAAATAGGTATCAATAAGTTGGGCGATGTGTTTGAGCTATATGTTCAGGATACCGGGATTGGGATAGAGGAGGAGAAAAAACAAAAGTTATTTGAGAGTTTTACTCAGATTAATGACTTTGAACAAGGGTTGGGTTTGGGTTTAGCTATTTCCAAAAAACTCACAGAACTTCTTGGAGGTGAGATTGGTTATGAATCCAAAATCGGTGTGGGTTCCCGTTTCTTTGTAAAATTTCCAATTAGTTAGTAGTATGTTTGATAATAAAGTTTTGGGAATATCGATGAGTGGCGGAGGGGCATTGGGATTTGCTCATCTTGGTGCACTTCAAGCTCTTGAGGAGGCTGGCTGCAATTTTCAATATATTTCAGGTTCAAGTATGGGGGCTCTGATAGGAATTTTCTACGCATCGGGGATGTCTGCAAAAGATATTTCCCGTGTGGTAAAAGAGGAAAAAATGTACCATCTTTTTAGAATTTTGTCACCAAATCTTATCCTCCCAGGGAAGAAACCTCTCGGTTTTGCCTCTCACAAGTCGATTAATAATCTTTTTGAAAAATATATCCCTTACGAAACATTTGAGGAGTTGCCTCGTCATTTGTCGGTTTGTGTTGTGAATATTTCTCAAGAGAGGTGTGAGTATGTTTGTTCGGGACCTGACCTAAAGAGGTATGTTCTTGCCTCAATGACGCAACCCGCTATTTTTAATCCGATAGTTATAAATGGAGACTATTATGTCGATGGTGGGGTGTTAAATAATATGCCTACGAGGATGATACGGGATAAATGTGATATTGTGATAGGGGTGGATGTTCATCCACATACGCTGAATTTTAAGATGAAGTCTCTATCCGATGTTGCTATGCGTGTTATGCAAGTGGTGATCCATAATAATTCAGCGGAGGGGAGGTCTTTGTGTGATTTTCTTATTGAACCTAAAGGGTGTGAGAAGTACAATGTGTTCGACTTTAATAAGTTTAATACTCTATATAAAATTGGGTATAAAGCTGCTCAAGAGGCTATTATGTCGATAAAAAACTCGGGTTTATAAATTATCGATTTTTCTTAACAATTCTTATCTTAACTTTGCAGCCGTTTGTAATCACATATAATTATGTTTTGGCAATTGTTTTGGAGCTTTTTTAAGATCGGAGCTTTCACCTTCGGGAGCGGATATGCAATGATTCCTATGATTGAGAGGGAGGTTGTCGATCGTCGTAAGTGGTTTGAGAGAGAGGATTTTATCAATCAATTTACCCTTGCTCAATCGGCTCCTGGTCCATTTTCTTTAAATGCTGCGGTTTTTGTCGGTTATAAAATGAGGGGTTGGTTAGGGGCTTTTGTGTCTGTTGTAGCGTTGGTAATACCCTCTTTTGTGATCATTGTGTTGATAGCTATATATCTAACAGATGTGAAAGATAATGAGGTGATTAATTCGGCGTTTACAGGTATGAGGCCTGCGATCGTGGCATTAATCGCTTTTCCTTTTATTCAGATGATGAAGGGGTTTAAGTATTGGCAGATCCTTATTGCAATCGGTGTTTCTGTTGCTATATGGGCATTAGGTTTCTCCCCGATATATTTTGTGTTTGCAGGGGCATTGATAGGGATATTAATCACATTATTCAGAAAGCGATGATATATCTCCAGTTATTTCTTTCCTATTTAAAAATAGGGTTTTTCGGATTTGGTGGTGGATATGCTATGATATCTTTGATACAGAATGAGATAGTTGTGCAAAGAGGGTGGCTGACAAATATGCAATTGACAGATATTATTGCAGTTTCACAGATGACTCCGGGTCCCATTGCAATAAATTGTGCAACTTATGTCGGATATGTGGCAACAGGGAGTGTTTTAGGCTCTATTTTAGCGACAGTGGCTGTGTGTATCCCCCCTTTGACCATTATGTTGGTTATCTCTAAATTCTATGTCAAGTTAAGAGGAAATTGCTATATGGATGGGGCTCTTTTTTGGATGAAGCCGATGGTTGTGGGGATGATAGGGGCTGCTGCTTTGATGATTATCAATAGAGAGACCTTTTTGGATTGGGTTAGTATTGTGATATTTATATTGAGTTTTGTAGCATTATGGAGGAAGATAAACCCCATTTATATCCTATTGATTGCCGCCATAGCGGGGATTTTGATTTATTAAAGAGATAATCTATGAAAAAAGTATTACTTCATTCTTGTTGCGCCCCTTGTTCTGCTGCTATCCTCGAGTGGTTGTGCAATGAGGGGTATGATACGACAATATTTTTTTGTAATCCAAATATTTATCCTTATGAGGAGTATGTTAAGAGGAAATCTGAGATTGAGAGATATGCAGCTCAGTTGAATGTCCCTATTGTAGATGGAGATGAGGATTGGGAGGATGCCCACGCTTTGTGGTTGAAGAGAGCTGCACCCCTTTCAGATGAACAGGAGCGGGGGAAAAGGTGTAAAATCTGTTTCGAGATTCGTTTGACAGCAGCTGCACATTATGCTTGTGAAAATGGGTTTGATCTTTTTACCACATCACTTGTCTCGTCAAGATGGAAAGATATAGATCAGATTTTTGAGGCAGGTCGGTTGGCAGCAATACTGTTTGGGGGTAAGGTGGAGTTTTGGGAGAAAAATTGGAGGAAAGGGGGGCTAAATGAGAGGAGAAATATCTTATCTAAACAATTTTACAATCAAAAGTATTGTGGTTGTGAATTTAGTAGTTTAACTTTACAAAAATTAAATAGAAACCGTTACTAATAATTGTTTTATATATGAAAAAATTACTTATCTCCTTTGCTGTTATTTCCACGCTTTTAGCTGGATGCAGTCAATCTAAAAATACAGATATGCCGAACATTAATGAACCTACAATTTTAGCGGCCTGTGACTCAGTTATCAAAGGGGTTCCGAGTGCCGATAAGGTGTTGCTTGATAAAGGTATCAGGCAAACCGCTATGCTTTGGAGGACCGAAGATGGCACTCAAGAGGATTTCATTCAGTTTGTTGTTTCAAATTATATAGCAGATCAAAATGATAGAGAGATTCTTTTTACCAAACTTTCTAACGCTTTTGAAACACTCTATGGTACTGCCAATCAGACCTCTGTCCGTCTGCAAGCCCCTGTCACTTTATCAGGACCTGAGCCTACAGAGATAGATTATATATTGAGTAGTTATAGCCCCTCTTCTCACCTCTCTGATGATTTATTCTCAAATAAGGTGGCATTTATCACTGTCCTAAATTTCCCAAATTATACTTTAGAGGAGAAAAATACACTTGGGGAGAAATGGACCCGTCTTGAGTGGGCTTATGCGAGGATGGGGGATCTCTTTACTACCCGTATCCCTGCCTCTATAAATCAAAAAGCGTCTGAAGTTTATAGTAATTCCGAGAATTATATAGCTTCCTATAACATAATGATGGGACATTTGTTAAATGATAAAGGAGAAAAAATATTTCCTGAGGATATGGTACTTCTTTCCCATTGGAATTTGCGTGATGAGATAAAATCAAATTATGCAAATCAAGTTAATGGATTTGAGAAGCAACAAATGATATATAAGGTGATGGAACATATTGCTTGTCAGACCATACCTGCAGCTGTTGTTAATAATCCCGAATATGATTGGAATCCTTTCACTAATAAAACATTTAAGGGGGGTGATGAGGTGAAACTTGCTTCGGAAGGAGCTGTTAGGTATTCACATATCTTGGCAAATTTTCAGGTAGAGAAAATGATAGACAAGTATTCTCCACAACTTCCGACCGGGATTAAGAGAAATTTTGAGGGGGGAATGGAGGTTTCTGCCGAGGAGATTGAGGCTCTTTTTGTAAATTTGATCTCCTCTCCTCAGGTGAAAAAGGTGGCATCTATGATTAAGGAGCGTCTCGGTAGAGAGTTACAACCTTACGATATTTGGTACGATGGTTTTAAAGGGCGCTCTACAATTTCCGAAGATGAATTGACGGCAAAGAGTAGAAAGCTCTACCCAAATCCGAACGCCTTTCAGTCTGATATGCCCCGTATGTTGGGGGTTTTGGGCTTCTCAAAGGAGGATTCTAAAGATATATCAAGTAAAATAGTTGTTGAAGGGGCTCGTGGCTCCGGACACGCTTGGGGTGCATCAGGTCGTTGGGAACCTGCTCGTCTCCGTACCCGTATTGGTGAGAAAGGGATGGATTATAAGGGGTATAATATTGCTGTTCACGAGTTTGGACACAATGTTGAGCAAACATTGAGTCTATACAATGTTGATTATTATATGTTGAATGGGGTTCCAAATACAGCATATACAGAGGCTCTTGCGTTTATTTTCCAAAAACGTGATCTTATGCTGATGGGTTATCCTCAAAACATAGATAAGAATACAACTTTAGATATTTTCTGGGGTGCTTACGAGATTATGGGTGTAGCCTTGGTGGATATGTACACTTGGCGTTGGCTTTATGACAATCCTGAAGCTACTGCAGAGCAATTGCGTGATGCTGTCTTGAAGATTGCTCGTGACGTGTGGAATAAGTATTACGAACCTGTATTAGGGACAAAAGACTCCCCTATCCTTGCAATTTACTCTCATATTGTCAACTCTCCTATGTATCTTCCAAATTATCCGTTCGGACATATTATAGAGTTTCAACTTGAGAAATACCTCTCAGGTAAAGATTCTAAGACCTTTGCTGCTGAGATCAAACGTATTTACACACTTGGAACACTGACTCCTCAAATATGGATGCAACAAGCTGTTGGTTCGCGAGTTAGCACAGATCCTATGATTCAAGCTATAGACGAGATTTAGGGAAAAATAAAAGGGGGGTGATAGATCAATCATCCCCCTTTTGTTCAAGACTATTTAATTTTTATTTAATTTCAATGATTCTTTCCTTTTGTACTGGTGGAATCTCATTGTTCTTAGGTATTGATATTTTCAATACTCCGTGTTCCATTTTCGCCTCTATTTTATCTTTTTTGATGTCGTCAGGGAGTAGTAATGCTTGTTCAAACTTTGAGTAGGAAAATTCTCTTCGTAAGTATTTTTCCCCTTTATGTTCGTCTGTATGACCTTCTCTCTTCTCCATAGAGACTACGAGTTGATTATCCTCGTTTAATTTGATTTTGAATTCATCTTTCGAAAGTCCAGGAGCTGCAAGCTCTATTTTGTATTCCTTCTCGTTCTCAATTACATTGATAGCAGGAGAAGTTGTACCAAGTTTGCCAAATCCGTCATAGTCGAAAAAGTCGTTGAAAATAGTAGGCAACCAATTTTGTTGTGTTCTTCTTGTAGGTACCATAATTTTATCCTCCATTTATAAATTAATTATTTTTCCCCTTGCGGGTTAACTCTGATAACTCAAATATTGTACCTCTCGAAAATGGGCAGAAAAATATGACAATATGTCACCCCTTTTTGCTATATACCTTACAAATAGGCAGTTATAACTTGATGGCGAATTTCTTTAACCGTTTATCTATCATATTTTCAGGGATGATATGTTTTACTGTATCTGCTACTATATTTAACATCCTCTCCCTTACAAAATCTTTTCTGATAGCGATGGAAATCTCTCTAACAGGGTGAGGGGCAGTTAGTTGACGAATGTTTTTTAGCTGCTCGTTATTTAGAAATTGGATATGAAGTTCAGGAATGATAGTATATCCCCCATTTGTATCAACTATTTTAACCAATGTATCAATACTTCCTGCCTCATATACAGCAGAGAAATTAGAAGTGGTCTTACAAAAATTAAAAACTTGGTTTCTCAAGCAATGCCCCTCTTGCAGCACCCAAAGATGTTCCGTAGGCATCTGTGTTGATTGGATCTCCCCCTTTTGGTATAATGCTTCGTTAGGAGATATGTATGCCACAAAACTTTCGTAATAGAGTGGTATCTCAAGAATCTCGCTATTTTGGAGAGGGGTAGTGAGGATAGCCATATCGATTTCTGCCTTTTCCAATTGTTCAAGGAGGATTTTTGTCCTCATCTCGCTCACTTTAAGATCAATACTCTTATAGTGTTCGCTAAACTCCTTAAATAAACGGGGCAAAATGTAAGGGGCTACTGTTGGGATGATCCCTAAGTGAAGTTTTCCAACTTCCAACTCTTTTTCACCCAGAACAATCTCTTTGAGTTGAGAAAAATTATAGATTATTACTTGTGCCTGTTTAATAATCTCTCTTCCAATTGGTGTCGGTTCGACAGGATGGCTCTCCCGATTAAAGATAGTGATGTCCAATTCCGATTCAAGTTTCTGGATCATTGCACTTAATGTTGGCTGTGTTACATTGCAACTTTCTGCTGCTTTTACAAAATGTCTGTATTTGTCCACAGCTACTATGTATTCCAATTGACTGATTTGCATATATTTATGATTTATATAGATATTGTCTATACAAAGATATAAAATATCTGTTTGATTTATATTAATTATTGCACCATTTTTGTGACGTTAATCAAAAGAGAAACATTTAAAAAAGATTATTAACAAAAAAAATAAAAAAATGGAAACAACTAATCAAGTTTATTCAATGCCACGTATCGGCGACAAAGCTCCTTCATTTCACGCAATAACAACACAAGGAGAGATCAATTTCCCTGGAGATTATAAAGGTAAATGGAAAATACTTTTTAGCCACCCGGCAGACTTTACCCCAGTTTGTACATCAGAGTTTATGACATTTGCAAAGATGGCTCCTGAGTTTGAGGCTCTAAATACCCAATTAGTCGGGCTTTCGGTAGATGGTCTTTATAGCCATATCGCTTGGCTTCGTACTATTAAGGAGAAAATAGAGTATAAGGGGATGAAAGATATAGAGGTTAAATTCCCTCTTATAGAGGATATTACAATGGAGGTTGCTAAGACCTACGGGATGCTCCAACCGGGTGAGAGTAGCACAAAAGCAGTAAGGGCTGTTTTCTTTATCGACCCTAAAGATGTAATCAGGACGATTATTTATTATCCATTGGCACTTGGTAGGAATTTTGATGAGTTAAAGAGGGTTTTGATCGCACTTCAAACAGCTGATAATTTCTCAGTGGCTCTTCCTGCAGATTGGAGACCAGGTGATGATGTAATTGTTCCAACAGCAGGTTCGTGCGGAGTTGCTAAAAGTAGGATGGAGGGTGATGAACAAGGAGTTACCTGTTATGATTGGTTCTTTTGCACAAAGAAACTTTCAAAGGAAAATGTGGAAGAGAAATTAGGAATGAGTATCAAATAATTATAAAACAATGGGTAAAAAATTTATATTTTTAGCAGTATTGATTGTTTCTATCCCCCTTTCAGGATGTATGGGACAGTCATCTACAAAAAAAGATTTAAAAAATGAAGCAAATAAAGAAAACACAATGAAAACAATACAACTAACAAAAGCAGAATTTCTTACAAAAATTATGAATTATGAGGAGAACCCTAAAGAGTGGAAATATCTTGGTGATAAGCCTGCAATAATAGATTTCTATGCCACTTGGTGTGGTCCTTGTAAATCACTCTCACCAACATTGGAGGTGTTAGCAGAGGAGTATGATGGGAAGATTTATATCTATAAAGTGGATATTGATAAGGAGAGGGAGTTGACATCGGCTTTTGGAGTTCAATCTGTTCCGACTCTGGTTTTCGTACCGATGATAGGTGAACCTCAAATGGCACAAGGAGCCCTTCCAAAAGCTGAGCTTAAGAAGGTTATTGATGGGACACTTCTAAAATAAAATTTTAGTTAGAAATAGGATAGGGTAGGCTGAATATGAAACGCCTGCCCTAAATTTTTTATAGTATATGGGATGTTATCGTATGACTGCCTTATGGTTGATCAATAGATTTCCGATAGTGTAGAGTATAAATATATTGCAGCCGATTATGAGGTATAGAATGTTTGATTTGAGTGCACCTATAACAATAAACGGAATATCTTTAAGGTGTTGAATGAGGGGGGATATAGAGATAAATCCTAAATAGTTAGCCACAAACAAGGAGGTAAATATCAGTAGTGGGAACATAATTGAAATAGTGATCGTAGCGATCAGTGATTTTCGCTTTTGTTGTAGTAATGCCACCTTTTCGACCCGCATCATCACTTTGTCAGAGAAGTTGTCAGGCAATTTAATATTTTTATTACTATTCATATTCATATCTATTATCTTTAAAAGATGTCTCTTTATTTTGTTCCATTAAGAGAGATATTTTCTTTCTCCCCCTAAACAGTTTTATTTTTATATTTGATTCACTTTGATTTGTAATCTCTGCTAACTCCTTTATACTTTTGCCGTCTTCATAAAAAGAGATAATCAGAAACTTCTCATCGCTGTTGAGTCTGTCAATTGCTAAATACAGCTTTTCGTACTGCTCTTCTCGCAAGATTTTTAACTCAAGATCTTCAAGAGTGTCACTCTCTGAACCTTTTATAAGCATTTCTATATCATCACTATATACAATACACCTCTTTTTCCTTAAGTGGGAAATTGAAAGATTATAAGCTATTCTGTACAAATAAGTTGAGAACGAACTCTCCTTTCTATATCTTTTGAGGGATTGGAATGCTTTCACAAAAACATCTTGTGCAATCTCCTCTGCATCTTCCCTGTTTCCAACCATTTTGTATATGAGTGCAAAGATGATCTCTCCGTAGAAATCAACTAACTCTCTGTAATAGTTGATATTCCCCATCAAGACTTCATCAATTATTTTACACTCTATACTTCTGTTCATCGCTAATTTTAATTTTAGACGAGGTATTGGCGATAAAGTTACATAAATTTGCACTCTGAATGGGAGAAATAATTTCAATAGTAGTTTCGGTGATGTGGACCTCGAGCGCACTCTTTTTTGAGTACGCTGGACGGAATATTAAGGCGATGAATCTCAATTTGATCCGTCTTATTTTTGCGTTTATTCTTCTTGGTATCGTGTTGTTTTTAATCAGTGGCAGCCCTTTCCCCCAGAATGCCTCAAAAAGTGTCTGGATGTGGATGTCATTGTCCGGATTTGTAGGGTTTGTGATTGGTGATTTTTTCCTCTTCTCCTCATATAGATTGATCCCTGCTCGTTATACTCAATTGATAATGACCCTTGCTCCGATTTCCGCGGCTTTTTCTGCTTATTTGTTGCTTGGTGAAAAATTGTCCCCCACCTCAATGCTTGGTATTTTTGTGACTATTACCGGGATAGCAATATCGATTGTAAAAAGAGGGGGGAAAAAAGTTGAGGAGAGTGTCGAAATTTCTCCCCCTTGTGCTGCTAACTATACGATTGTTACAAAGCCTAAGATTCTCAATACGATGAGGAATCTAAATCACCTCAATAAAAACATCCATCTTGAATTGCCAATAAAGGGGGTTTTGTTTGCGGTTTGTGCCTCCATTGGACAAGGGTTGGGTCTTGTTTTAAGTAAGCAGGGTATGTTGATGTATGAGGGCTCTCTGGTTGAAAGTACCATATATATCCCTTTGGCTGCTACCCAGATCCGTATTATGACAGGAATAATATGCTTTCTTATTATAATAGCTTTTCTTAGAGGATATAAAGATCTTTTTATCTCATTTCGTCACAAAAAGAGTATTGCTGCTTCATTTGGTGGAGCAATCGTTGGTCCCGTAATAGGGGTGACGCTATCGTTGCTCGCAGTGCAACACACCAATACAGCTGTAGCTTCGACTCTTATGGCCCTCTCCCCTATAATAATACTTATCCCCGACAGGGTTATATACAAACGCCGAGTCCATCTAATAGAAGTACTCGGCGCAATAATTAGTGTTGTTGGGGTCTCTTTGTTCTTTATTTGATCTTGTTAGTTTTATTAGAGGCATTTTCTATAAAATAGGTGATCAATAGACCTAAACCTCCAAATAAAAGGGAACAAGCTCCGTAAATTACATTCCTTTGTTCGTATCCATTGTCAATATTGTATAGGTTGTAGTATTGAATGATGAAGTAGCCAATCAAAATACCCAAGCCGACACCGATAAACAATCCTCCTAAAAGTATTGCCCAACTTGTTGATTTATTGTTTTGACACTCAGATTGAAGAATGTTTAACTGATTGAGATTATCGCATTTGGAGACATCTATTTTGTCAACAATTCTCAATCTCTCTTTGCGTCTTACAAAGACCTCTATTATTTTGTAACTCCCAAAAAAAATCACACTTAGTGATAGTACTAATGATATATCCATATTCTAAAAAATTAAATATTTAATAATTGTTAAATTGTTTATTAATGTTTGCCCTTTTGACGCAATTATTCTAAAAAAGTTACAAATACTTTATTGTCAGATATGAAATTATTATATCCCTTTTCTTACCTTTGTAGGTATATGAGAAGAGTTTTTGAGATTATCCTTTTTATGCTTCCGATGGTTATTTCTGCTCAGACCAAACCTACTGTTGGATTGGTTCTTAGCGGAGGAGGAGCATTGGGATTTGCCCACGTTGGTGCATTAAAAGCACTTGAAGAGGTGGATATATATCCTCAATTTGTTGCGGGCTCGAGTATGGGGGCATTAGTCGGCACCTTTTATGCCTACGGAATGAATTCCGATGAGTTGTGTCAGGTGATTTTCAAAGAGCAGATGTATAAATCGATTAAGATTTTTTCTTTACAGACAGAGAGTGGAGGTTTAGGGTTGTCGTCTCATAGGAAGGTTGAGGCTCTTCTCAATAAATATATTCCGGGAAACTCATTTGATAGTTTAAAAAGGCATTTGGCAGTCAGTGTTACAAACCTAAATGTCCCGGAGGCCAAATTGGTGTCAATGGGGGGAAATCTTAAAGAGTATGTGATGGCCTCAATGTCTATTCCGACTGTTTTCGATGCGGTAAAAGTAGGTGATAATGTGTATGTTGATGGGGGAATGATGAATCATATGCCTGCCCAAGCTATCAGAAAAAGATGTGATATTGTTATTGGAATAGATGTTCTCCCCTTGAGGTATAAGGAGTCCTTTAAGGGGATCAAAGATGTAGCGGAAAGGATGGTTTTTATTATGGCCCAGAATTGCGCTAAAGAGGGTCGTGCAATGTGTGATTATCTTGTTGAATCAGAGGCTTGTCAATATTATTCAATGTTTGATTTCGACAAATTTCAGTACATTTATAATGTTGGTTATCTCACTATGAAAAGATATATTTCCGAGCATCCAGAAATGATAAGGAAGATTAAAGGTAAGAGTGTGAATGTTAATCTCAATGGCGATGCGATAATGAAAGTTGAAAAGAAATGGTGGCAATTTTGGAAGTAAAGAGAGGAATCCATTATGTCAAGAAATATTGAGAAAAAGATACGTCAGAATGCCTCTTTGATTTATATCATTGCGGCGATAGCTTGCTGTTTGATGGTGTTATACCTCTATAATCTCAGTAATAATATTGATAATCAAAAAGATAGAATTGAGTATTCTAAAGGAACGCTAAATCTAACAAACTCTCTTATCAGCTATGTAAATCATGCTCAATCGGAGGCAGCCCTCTATGTCACATCAGGTAAAACGATGTATCTAAAGAGTTTCAAGAGGGATATTAATACAATAAAATTTCTATCCGATTCTATCGGAAAACGTTCACGAGATACTGTTCAGATAAATCTTATAGGTGAAATCAATACTTTATTAGATAAGAAAGGGAATATTATTTTCAATCTCAATCGTCAATTTGGTTCCACAAATCCTATAGATATAATCAGTAAAAGTATAAGTAATTATAAACCTGTTGTAAGGAATGATTCACTTATTGTTAAGAGGGAGATCAGGGATACTGTGATTAATTCAAATCCTAATAAAAAATTTTTCAGACGACTTTCGGAGGCTTTTAATCCAAAAAAATATAAAGACAGTCTTGTTACTGTTAGAATCCAAGATACTGAAACTCTGCGTGTGGCAAGGGTTGATACTATCTCTATTGTTTCAGACATAGATATTGCTGCAAGAAAAGCGAGCAATGAATATTTAAATCATATTAAAGATATTGGTTCACAGATAAATAAGCTGATTGCAATCGAGGAAGAAATATCGTCTCAAATATCTCTTGTGTTGCTGGATCTGCATAAACAGACACTTGACTCTATTATGAGTGAAATAGATAATAGTGAGAAAATTATTCGTAAGAATTATATCTTCTCGATTATAGGTAATGTACTCTCTTTAGCGTTAATTCTTTTATTTATTTTTATGATTATCAATGATGTAAATAAAGGATATGCTGCTCGAAGGGCACTTGAAGAGGCAAATGAGTCGATCAAGAAAACTATGGAGAGTCGTCATAAACTTCTTTTGTCCGTATCTCACGACATTAAGAGTCCCCTTAGCTCTATTCTCGGCTATTTGGATATGGCAGAGGGGGTAAATGAGAGACAATTATCGGAAATCGAGTCGATGAAAAATTCCGGAAAATATATTTTATCACTTCTGAGTAATTTATTGGATTTTTCAAGTCTTGAGAGGGGATCAATGAAGATCTCAAAAAGTGTTTTTTATCTAAATCATTTAGTTTCCGAAACAGCAAAGATGTTTGAACCTATTAGTGTGGGAAAGGGGTTGTATCTAAATGTTGAGATGAATTTTCCGAAGGATCTGAATGTCGTTTCTGACCCATTAAAGATAAAACAGATAGTTGCAAATATTCTCTCAAATGGGATAAAATATACTCAAAATGGAGGGGTGACCCTTGTTGCCAAGTATGGTAATGGTGTATTACAAATCATTGTTTCTGATACCGGAGTTGGTATCCCGGAAGATAAGTTGGATGAGATTTTTACCCCATTCTATAGGGTTGAGACCAATAGTTCTATGGCAGAGGGGAGCGGTTTTGGAATGTATGTTGTGAAAGGGCTTGTTGATTTACTCGGAGGGGAGATCTCTATCTCTTCTGAGGTTGGGAAGGGAAGTGTTGTAAGTGTCACTATACCTGTAAGTGAATCTTCAGAGGTTTGTAATGCAAAAGTTGAGGGGTTGGGGGTACTTGTTGTGGATGATTATAAACCTTTGCTCAATATCTTGTCGGGGATGTTGGAGAAAATGGGACATAAGGTGATAATATCTCTTCCGAATAAGAAAGATCTTATCGAACATCTCAAGAGCAGCCCTGATATTGATATTGTCTTGACAGATATGGATATGGGGAGGTTTTCCGGGAGTGAGGTTTTGTCGGCGGTGAGGGAGTTTAGGGGTAATATACCTGTTGTGATTATGACGGCAAGTGATAGTTATAGTGAGGCTGATGCCGAAAATGTGGGGTTTGACCGATTTCTAAGAAAGCCTTTTTCTGCCGAGTCTCTTCAGGAGTGTATAAATCTCGTAATCAAAAGAGAGGGAGGGGAAGCGAAGGCTTACGCACCCACAAGTCTGAGTGATATGTTTGATGGGGATAGTGATGCTATCAAGGAGGTTATGGGGTTGTTTATTGACTCTACTGAGGAAAACTTATCGTTGTTGGAAAATGCTTTGTTAAATGGGGATTTGAAGGTCTTTCAGGAGCTGTCTCATAAAATGCTCCCTATGTTTACCCAACTGCAAATAGATGAGGTTATACCTTATTTGAATAAGTTTAATTCTTCAAGAAAACTCCCTTCAGATCAATATCTTGATTGGTACAAAGATGCAAGGGGATTGATCTCTTCTATCAATAGGTGGTTATATTCGACTAATGTCTATTAGTCAATTCCATCTTGTAGAGATGCATTTTATTATATAGAGTCTTACGATCGATTCCAAGTATTTTAGCCGCCCTAACTTTGTTTCCACGTGCCTTTTTTAGAGCATTTTCTATTTGATCTTTTTCGTTTTCAGACGGGAGAATATCTGGAGGTGATGATGGAGTGGAATAATTTGGTAGAAAAGGGAGATGGTCAGGGGTGATTTCATCACTTGTGGTAAAAAGGGCAGACCTGCGAATTACATTTCTTAACTCCCTAATATTGCCACCCCAATGGTATTCCTCAAGGATTTTCAAGGAGTGTTTTGATACCCCTTTTATGTTTTTGCCAAGCTCCTCATTTGCTTCTGCTATAAAAAAACTCACAAACTCTTCTATATCTTCCCTCCTCTCCCTTAATGGCGGAACGGTTATCGCAAATTCGTTCAACCTATGGAACAGATCTTCCCTGAAGGAACCCTCTGAGATGGCCTTTTCGAGATTCTCGTTTGTGGCAGCCACGATTCTTATGTCTATTGGGATATCTTTTACAGAACCGACAGCTCTCACTTTTTGTTCTTGAAGGGTACGGAGTAGCTGTATCTGAACATCATAAGGGAGATTGCCCACCTCATCAAGAAAAACAGTTCCACCATTGGCTTGTTCGAATACCCCTTTTTTATCAGACAATGCAGTTGTAAAGGAGCCTTTAAGGTGGCCAAACAGCTCACTTGGAGCGAGTTCGCGCGAGAGACTTCCGCAATCTATTGCAATAAAAGGGTACTCTTTTCGCTTACTCAGGGTGTGGATGAGTTTTGCAATATACTCTTTTCCGGTTCCGCTCTCACCAAGTATCAGTACAGATAATTTTGTGGGGGAGACCATCTCAATTTGCTTAAACATAAATTTTGAAGCCTCACTCTTTCCTTGTACCATATTTGTGGTATTTTCGGTATTCTTGCGGGTAATAACACCCTCTTTTGAGACTTTAGAAGCTATTGCCTGATCGATTTTTTGTTTGAGAATAGTCTGATTTATAGGTTTTTCGAGATAATCTTGTGCTCCGAGTTTTATGGCAGATACTGCACTTTGGATATCTGCGTAACTTGTCATAATGATAACCGGAAGATCCGGCTTAATTTCTTTGATTTTGGCAAGTAACATAATTCCATCGCCATCCGGCAGGCGCAGATCTGTTAGGACTACGGAGAAATCGTTACTTATTATCTCCTTTTGAGCTACAGACACAGAAGAAGAAAGAGTTGATTCAAACCCATTTCGTTTGAACCAACCCTTTAACATTACACCAAATGCGGTGTCGTCTTCAACTATTAGGATTTTCTTTGTCATATCGTTTTATAATACGACAAAGATAATCTTTGGTTTCTTATCTTACAACCTTTGCAACCAAATATTTAGTAATGCTCCAGAATGAGGTTGGGTTGTCGATAAATAAGGTGAGTTTACCGTCTTCGCCTTTAACAATGGTGTAACTTCCTTCAGGATGGTTGGAAAGAATAGTAGCTTTCTTAGCATCCAAGAAAATGAAAGGTAATTTTCTCATATCAATTTGATGGAATGCATCTTTGTTGAAATCTTTATTTAAAATGGTTTTTACAAATAGCTTCTTAGAGATAATATTAGCCTCTTTTAATTCACTTGAAGTCGCAACACAATACCAAACAGTGTTCATTGCGATATCTTGTTGACTAATAGAATCCCTCAATTCGGTAGATGTCTTGTTAAGATTATCAACATCTGCAGTTAGGGTACCAACAGTTTGATTGAGCTCATCGATTTTAATGTTCTTTTTATTTAGTTGATCTTGTAGCGATGCAATTGTTGCACTCTTTTCTTGAATTTCACTCTCCATTCTTTTGATGGTCTCAGTTAAAGTGGCATTCTTTTTACCGCTTTGTTTCAATTGTGATTCAAGTTGTGCTATTCTCTTTTTATTTTTCTCAATAAGATTCTTTATTTGAGAAACTTCGGTTACGATTTCTTGTTTCCTGTTTTGTGATTGTCCTTCGATAGTGTTTACATCAAGGGCTACCTTACCCTCAGTTGCACGGATTTCTTGAAAACCTGCCTCAATCTCATTGATAATATCGAGAGTCTCATTGTAAGAGTCCTCTAAAGACTTAGTTACAAGACTTAAAGAGTCACGTTGGTTGAGAAGAGTTTGATATTTACTTGATTTCTCAACACAAGAAGTTGCCATAATAGACACCATTACAACAACGATAAAATAGTTAAAATGCTTCATAATATTGTTTTTAATTGTTTGTTTACTCACTATTCTATCCCATTATAAAACAACAAGTGTTCCTAAAAATCATAAATTTTATAAAATACAATAAATCAGCACATTATCTTAATACACAAAAAGTTTTACCTATAGTAGATATGTGGAAAAGTGTAGAAATGTGTGGAAAGTGTGGAACGGTTTACTCCCTTTTATATGATTGATATAGTAGTAGTAAGTGAGCTGCACTCCAACTAAAATGGGGGGCTTTTAATAGAGTCCCGGTATGTGTGTTGTAGTTTTCGTGTATAGGTGCTTTATCTGACAATCCATATAACCTATCAAATAATCGCTCTGTAAACATATCTGCACTTTGTCCGTATCCATATCGTCTTAGACCCTCTATCCCGAAATAAACTTGATCCAACCATATAGGGCCCCTCCAATAACCTGCGGGGGTAAACTTTGGATTGTCTACAGCAATGGTTGGGAAGGGGATGTATGTTGCAAATTTTGTACTATCGCAAAATAGGGTGGCTGCTGCTGCCGCTTGTTCTTTAGAGGCTATTTTACTCCACAGAGGGATGGTCCCTTCGGTCCCCTCTTCATACACAAAAGTACCATTGAGCTTTTTATCAAAATAGTAGTTTCTGTCGGGGCAGAAGAAATAATCGGATATATACTTCTCTCTACTCCCCTTAGAATCATAGAATAAAGGTGTATATTCTATTTTTGCGGCCGATGCAAGTTCGGATAACAGCCTCTCTTCTAATATCAAAAAAGAGTTGAGATCCACCGACTCTTGATCCATACTCCAACTATCTTCTTGGTTTTTAACCATTTTAGTGCTATCAAATCTTATAGCATTGTCCATACCGCTCTCCCAAGCGGCTGCTTCAAGGGTGCCGTCACACGAGCCAAATTCGCATATCCCATTCATATTGTGATCTCTGTATTTGTACCACCATTGATGATATTTTAGCAGTTTATCAAACATCTCTTTGACAAAATCAATGTCCCCTGTTGCTTTATATATTTCGTAAACAGCCCATACAGAGAGGGGAGGCTTACTATCTCTTGAATTGTTCTCGGAGCTATCCGGGAATATGCAGTCAATTATCATCCCCTCTTTAGTTTGGTAATCGAACATTGCTCTAACTTGATCTTTTGCAAGTTGAGGGGCAAAAGAGGAGAGGGCAACTGAATGTTTCCACGAATCCCATCCCCAGAATCCCATAAAATAACCGACAGCGTGACTTGGCACCACCCCTGAGTGGAAAAGGGCTCCGTATGGGGTTTTCCAATTGGAAATAAGGGTAACTATTGATTTAACAGCTATTCTATTGTATTTATCAGATAGGTCATCCCTTAGAACTTTATCAAAATAACCATTCCATCTCTCTAAGCATCTATTTCTATATCTCTCTGAATCGACTATATACTCTGTTGTTTGTTTGAAAGCGGTTTCTGGATTATTTCCCTCTCGAATAAATGAAATAACTACCGGAATCCTCTTTTCAGTTGTTGTGAAGGCAATGTATCCGTTTTTATCGACTGATAATTTAGAACCGATCGGAAATGTGAGTCCAACCCCCTCTTTATCTGAATATTGGAATGAGATAGTATTGTTAGAAATGGTGATATCTTTGATGGTAAAATCTATCTCCCCAAATAATTTCAGATTATTTGAGGTGTTATTATAGATGGAGAGGAGGATATTGTTTTCGTCAATATAATTTAACCTCTGCTCAATATCCCCTTTGGTAGAGGTCGAACGCATATAAAGTTCGCCTGGGTAGTAGCTCCAAGAGGATATTTTATGAGAGGAGTCGTCTTTTTCATCGGAAAAACAGACCCTTACAAGTGCCTTAGAGATCCACTCCCTTTTCCATAGGTGGTAGGGGCCGGGAAATCCGTTTACAAAATTTTCCCCTTCAGGAATGGTAAATCCTACCCAGGAACCACAGTCACAAAACCACCCTTTACACTTCATTTCATCATTTGGGGTGTATCTAATATCTATAATATCAGGATATTGATATATTTGACTTGATGGGGTGTCGTTGAGAGGTGAGATGATAAAAGAGTAATCCATCTCTGTAGGGGTAATAGTGTACTCTTGATGTGTTTGTGCCCCCCAAGTGTTATCGCCGCCAACTCCCATTTGAGCCATATCTATATTTATCCAAATAAGATCCTTTTTCTCAACACTTCCCCCGTGTGTCCGTTTTGTTTTGAATGGTATATAATTTATATCGTCAATGAGGAAATTCCATCCGCTCATACTCAATGGTTTGTCGAGAGAGTGTATCTTTATCCCCTGTCCTAAATCATTGGAGAATGACATCCATCTCACATCACATTTATTTCCTGTCTCTTGAGGTCTGACGTACGGATGAAATTGATCCCAGACTTTACCACTATATACATCGATATCGGCACCTGTTTTCCTATCCCAATAATTTTCGTGTGGCCCTCTGCCGTACCACCTCATATTGTCATATTCACCCTTTATAATCATTCTTAGTCCGAAACGGGGTATCTCGGATAATGACTCTTTTATAGGGGTGAAACTCGCTGAAACCTTTAGATCCCCATTGTTTAGGAGAAGATATGTGATGGAGCATTGAAACTCTTTATTTGGCATCTCATATATAGCTTTCGTACTCACTCCTTCGGTGACAAAATCTTTTAATATCAACTCATTTCCGGAATTTTTCCATAGAGAGCATCGCTGTGCTGTGCCGTTTGCCACATCGTTTTCTGTGAGGGGACGCCAGAAATTAAATCGCAACCCTTCGAGTAAGATCTCCTTTCCATCTATTTTATAACTGTCTAATTCCCCTGTTATTTTATCAAAAGATAATTCAACTTTTTTGGTGATCTCCTCTCCCTTTTGTCCGAGAGTGTAATCGTATCTATAAAAATTGTCACCTATCTTTATCTGCTCACTCGCAGCAATATGCCCTTTGGGTACCCCCTTCAGATCTCTATTAGTAATGGCATATAGGTGGAGGAAATGCTCTTTATTTCCAATTTCATTGGTTGGAATAGTAGTGGTTGCCCACTGATGGGGAGGTATTGTATCAACATTTAATATCCCTTGTGCGATTACGCTCCCTTCTGATTTGATAACCCATTTGAAATCATATATCTCTGTGGAGATAAAGTCGTTTCTATTTATTATTTTGATTTTTTGGGAGAGCGGTACAGCTTCAAATGAGATGGGGCTTAGAACTTTTTTGACCTCCCAAATGTGAGGATGTAGGGTGCGATCTGCTGCTACAAGACCATTTGAGCAGAAACTTGAGTCGTTTGCTACCCCGACAAACCCCATATCTCCGCCATATCCCCAGATTTTAGCCCCTTTTTCATCTTTTATTGCAAAAGTTTGATCTACCCAATCCCATATAAATCCACCTTGGAGTTGGTCATATTTATAGATCAAATCCCAATAATCTTGAAGATTCCCGACACTATTCCCCATAGCGTGAGCGTATTCGCATAATATTAAAGGTTTTTCACGGCGTTGATTTGTCCATTCTCTTAATTTCCATATTCTTGCATACATAGGACAATAAATATCAGATTTGCCATTTGTGCCAACATCCTCATATTGAACAGGTCTGGTGGGATCGTAATTCTTAGTCCATTTGTATATCGAATCAAAATGGGTTCCATATCCCGATTCATTTCCAAGGCTCCATATAATAATAGAGGTGAAGTTTTTATCCCTTTCAACCATTCTTGACATCCTTTCGTGAAATGGTGTTTCCCACCCTTCCCAATTGGCTAAGGTGTTTATTGTGGGGTGTTCTGTCATTCCGTGTGACTCTATATTAGCCTCGTCTATCACATAGAGTCCATATTCATCACATAATTGGTACCATTTCTCAATGTTTGGATAGTGACTGCAACGTACAGCATTGATGTTGAATTGTTTCATCAATTCAATATCCTTTATCATACTCTCAGTGGTTATCGTGCGTCCTGTGTTCATATCGTGCTCGTGACGATTAACCCCTTTTAATGTGACCGGGATACCGTTTACCAACAACAATCCATTTTTAATCTCAATATCTCTAAATCCGAATTTATGGGTAATGGTCTCGGTTATCTTTCCTTTGTTGTCTAAAGTATTGAGAATTAGTGTATACAGATAGGGAGTTTCGGCACTCCATTTTTTTGGAGATGGAATATTACAGTTTATTTCTGATATAAGGGTGTTCTTAAAAGTTACCTCTTTTAAGAGAATGGTTGATCTGTTTGGGTCAAGAAGTGTTACACCAACTCTAAATCCCCCTTTTTTAATGTTTCTATCATCTTGTTTGATAGAGATATTTAAATTAGAACCCTTTGTCTTGATCGTGAAATCCTCTATCCGATTTTTTGGTCTTATTATTATCTCTACATCTCGTTCAATCCCACTATATCTCCAATAATCCTGACACTCGAGATAGGAGCCATCGCTATATCTATATACCTCAACAGCAAGTGTATTCCCCTTTTTATCCAATAGATCTGTTACTAAAAAATCTGCAGGGAGACGGCTATCCTCACTGTATCCCACAAATTTTCCGTTTAACCAACAATAAAAAGCAGATTCAACCCCTGAAAATCTTAGGATTACATCGTATTTTTCACCAATCTTTCTTGAATTTATAAAATTGTCGGGGATTGAAAATGTGGTAATATATGAACCGACAGGGTTGTAATCATCGGGTAGATATGGTGGATTTGGAGGAAAAGGATACCTCGTATCGGTGTAAATAGGGGCATCAAATCCTTGTAATTCCCAACTGCCAGGAACATTTATATTGCTCCATTTTGAGTGATCATATCCGATTTTATAAAAATCTTGAGGGCGTGAATTGCTGTTTTTTGAATAGTTAAAACTCCAAATTCCCCCTATAGAGAGGACCATTTTATCGCCGTTTGGGGAGTAGGGTGTAAAGAAACAATGCCCTTTTTCCCTGTTAATTTGGTTTATTTTCGGATTTTCCCACTCCTTAATTGATTGTGAAAAGAGTGTTAATGTATTAATTAGGAGTAAAGTTGTAATAATTGATCTCTTTTTCATTGAAGATGTTTACCTTAAATTTCAAATCTAATATTTTAAAATGAATATTACTAAAAATATTATTACTTTTGTATCCCACTAAATTATAATCAATCAAAACTATATTTTTTTGTAATGGACAAAGTAGTCATATTAGGAGAGGTATTGCTCCGATTTGCGACGCAAAAAAACTTAAGATTCTCTCAATCTCAAACATTTGTTCAGTCTTTGGGAGGAGAGGCTGATGTTGCCGTGTCTTTATCTAATTTAGGTGTTAAAACAGAGCTTATTACACGACTTCCTCAAAATGAAATTTCTGAAATTTGTTTGATGGAGTTGAAAAAATATGGGGTGGATACTTCCCATATGGTTTTCGGCGGAGAGAGAATGGGGTTGTGTTTCTATGAGAAAGGTTCTGTTTCTCGCAAAAGCAGGCTTGTTTCAGATAGAACAGGTTCTGCAATGTCACAGATTATGCCGGGTATGATTAATTGGGATGAGGTATTTAAAGATGCTACTTGGTTTCATTGGTCAGGAGTTACTCCGGGACTTAGTCAAGGTGCTGCAGATGTTTGTCTTGAGGCTATCAAGGCTGCAAATATCAGAGGGATAACAGTATCTTGTGATTTAGATTATAAGAGAAGTCTTTGGAAATATGGTAAAAAAGCCTCTGAGGTGATGTCTACATTGGTGGACGGATGTGACCTTATTTTTGGTGATGAGGAGGATGCTGATGGGCTTTTTGATATTAAACCCAGAGGATATGAAATTACCACTTCCGGAGAGAATATTGATGCAGGTAAGTATAAAAGTGTATGCCTTCAACTTATGGCCCGCTTTCCTCGGGCGTGGAAGGTTGTACTCTCTTTAAGGGGTTTGATAAATTCTGATCATAATATAGTTACCGGGGTGTTATATGATGGAACACAACTTTATAGAACTTCAAAATATGATATTACCAATGTTGTAGACAGGGGCGGTTGTGGCGATGCTTTTGCTGCGGCTATGATATATGGTTTTCTTAATTTTGTCGGACAGCCTCAGATGGCTTTAGATTTTGCAACAGCAGCGTTCTGTTTGAAGCATACAATAGAGGGAGAACTCAATATCGTAACCAAGGAGGAGATATTAAGGTTGATGAGTGGTGATTGTTTCGGCAGGATAAGTGTCTAAGTTTTATATTGAGCTACAATCTTTTGATTCGAATATTCTTGAACCATAATTCAGAACCGTGTCCGAGAAAGCCGATGTGTCCAGATTTATTAAATAATCCTGGGTGTTCTTTTTTGTCATAAGTCCCATTTTTTACAGCCTCCTTAATATCTCCCTCAGTAATAACAATTCCGTTAAGTGTCACCTTGATATAAT
The DNA here is from genome assembly GCA_964397445.1 of uncultured Muribaculaceae bacterium. Classification (GTDB taxonomy): domain Bacteria; phylum Bacteroidota; class Bacteroidia; order Bacteroidales; family UBA932; genus CAYNHZ01. Next base: position 474,103 of record CAYNHZ010000001.1, read on the forward strand.
TCCCTTTCATATAAATCTCTTCGCTATTCCACTCACCTACAGGCTTTAAAGCATCTCTTACTTGTGTAGGTATTATACCATATACAGAGCCGTGATATTGGTAATCCATTAGTCCTGGCTGATAGATAGCATTGTAGTGGTCAAGTACTTGAATTTCCATCCCTTCATAGGCAGCATCCCCTTCGATAGGGGCCCTTATCCCTATTCCGTTATTTGCCCCGGGAGTCAATCTAAATTCAAATCGAAAAACAAAATCTTCAAAGGTCTCTTGTGTATAGAGGTTTCCAAAACCCTGACCTGTAGGGCGTACAGCAATCACCCCATCTTCTGTTATGTAATCAACTTTATTGCCTATCCATTTCTGAAGTGAGATACCGTCGAAGAGGAGCTCAAACCCTTCACTCTCCTCATTTTTACTCAATTTACAGGGCTCTGTTTTTTCAAACTCATTGATATATATATTTCTAAAGTAAACCCTGCTTCCGTGAGCTTGAAGTTCTATCTGTTCAATAGGAAAAATAGGATATCTGCGATCCCAATAATTTTCAAGAACTGTATTGTCAACGACAAGAACACCATTTAAACGAACTGTAACTCTCTCGCCTATCATTTTGATATATAGATTATTCCATTCTCCAATTTTATTATCTGCAACTTTCAAAGGTTTACTGATATTGGAGATATTGTTGTAGAGACCGCCTGATCCGACCTGTGCCCCTACATCCACCCTTGAAGTATCCCATATTTGAACTTGAGGGGTGCCTCTAAGGTATATACCTGCATCGGGCTCTTTTCCGTTGGGGTCCAACATCCAATCTATATACATTTCAAAATCACCATACATTTTTTCACTGCAAAGATTATCGTACCCCTTTCCAACATATACAATGGAGCCATCTTCAACTTTCCAATTCTCCATCATCTTTACATCTGCCTCTTTCTGAGCATTTTCGTGATCTTTCTGACTGAGCTTTGCCCTCACAAATGGGTTTTCTACGAGACCTTTCCAGCCTGAAAGATCTTTCCCGTTAAACATAGAAACATAGCCTGCCCCCTTAGGAACCTTAGCGAGGTGGTTTTGAATGGATGTTATCTCGTATTGTGCATCATTGCCTTTGATCACTGTGCATACTTTTTCAAGCATTTCAGTTATCTCTTTTCCATAATATTCGGGGTGATTTAGTGCAATTCTTTTTATAGCATAAGCAACATTTTGTTGAACAGATTCATTGTTGATAATGTTGGCAAGAAAGAACAGACAAGGAAAGGAGCCTGTTCTCCCCATAGCATCTATTATCATCTTTTTCTGATCAATGTTATCGGCGATTTCCATCGCTTTGCGTAAGAGAATAAATCTCTGTTCCCCTTCTATTTTTGAGGTGTTAACAGATTCGACATAACTCTTTAGAGTGAGGTCAAAAAGTGCTATTCCTCCTGTCTGCGGTGAGGTGGGATTTGGGTGTTCCTTAAAATAGAGGGACAATTGATAGAGTTGATCTGTATCGGATGTTGCAATTATTAGCGGCCAATATCGATTTTTGATTTGTTCTGATAAAACACCACTTTTCTTGTTTAGAAAAATCATATTCTTCTCTTTTTCCGATTTTTCGAAAAGTGAGGATAAAATTGCTTGACGAATATCTTCCGCAAACACGATCTCTTCATTTTCCAATAAGGAGAATAATCGTGTTGTATCAGAAGTGGTTACAAAATCCCTAAGATATTTAAAGGCACAAAACTTAATGTCAATATCTTCTGAAGACAAAAGGTTGAAGACATTCTCTTTATTGGCGACACTTTTACGGTGTGCCAAGATCTCTATGATCGCTTTTTTCCCATCATTTCCGCAAGAAGGAAAAATTTCGATCAACCCTCCAGATAAATCACCTGCTGATGATAGAAGTGCCAATTTTGCAAGATTGATCATTTTTGGATCTTTACTCGTTAGGAAAAGTGATATTTTGGAGATGGCCTCTTCGGTGCCGATATTTGTTAGAGCCCAAGTTGCCTTTTCTACAATTATAGGGTTAGGGTAGTCGAGATATTTAAGAAGTGTTGAGGTGTTGTACGGATCTTTCATCTCACCAAACCAATAGATAATATCCTCTTTTATATCGTCTTCCAAGCTTGGCAACATCTCACCGATTTTATCATAAAGGAGGACTGGCTCCTTTTTTCCTATCGCATATAGGGTGGCAAATCTGTATTCTCTATTTGTGTCTGATATGGATTTTAAAATAACCTTTTCTCCCTTTACAATCCCTGCAACTGCTATATAGTCTTGAATTGCAGCGCACCTGTCTGCAGATTTAGTTGCTGTAGCGAGATTTTTCTTTGCCCTTTTGAGTGTAGGGAGATTCTTAATAGGTTTTTCTGATTGATTAATCCCCAATGTGGTTAATTGTTTAGTGATAAATGCAATAAGGTCGTCATTTTCATTCCCCTTACTTGTGCTTTTAATATCTGTAAGTAATGTTTGATATTTATTTGTGAGTAAACTTTTTATAGATTGGTCAAAGTCATTTTGGCTTGCATAGACAGAGACTCCGTTTAAGGCATATTGAACAGAGACCATACTGTCGTCTTTCCTTTTCAACATATTGATTAAAAGGTCAATACCCTCTTCTCCGGTAGATATGATATCTGACATCAATCTATTGAAAAGATCTTTGTTCCCTGCAGGCATTTGATTAAGAGCATCTACCACCTTCGTTGAGGCTGTTCGATTTTGATTTTGTCCCTCAAGCTGGACAGCGGGGGTGAAAAGTATTGCAATTATTATAAAGGAGATGAGTAATAATCTGTGTTTTAAAGATATTGTATTCATAGTAATTGTATTAGATGTTCCAAGGTGCTCTATTTGGTTGATTAATAAGTCTGTTCGCTGCATCATCATTGATAAAGCAGAGTTTTTCAGAATCGAAATGGAGGGTTCTGTTTAATTGAAGGGCTACTGCACCGATGTTTACAAGGGTACAACTCCTAAATCCATTTAGTTCGTTAAGGGCAAATTTTTCCCGATTTTTTATGCACTCTATAAAATCTGTGTTTTGGGGAAGAGGATCGGGGAATTTGGCAAGTTTCATCCTCCAGTCGGGAATGTCGCAAATGAAATTGTTATAGACATTACCATTCGGACCCGATATGTATGGGGTATTGGGTTCACCGTAATCGCCTCCCCACAACACTATTTGACAGCCGTCAGCATAGGTGTAGGTTATTGACCTCCAAGTCCCAACGGCATCGTAATGTTGTTGGGGTGCGTCAACCTCCACCTTTATGGGGCTCTCATTGTCTTTGCCGAGAATATACTGTACGGGGTCCATATAATGTTGACCCATATCGCACAGTCCCCCTCCATCGTAGTCCCAATACCCTCTGAATGTTTGGTGTACACGATGGGGATTGTATGGCTTATAGGGTGCGGGACCGAGCCACATATCATAATCTATCTCATCAGGTACCGGCATTTGTTCAAGTTTCTCTTTTCCAACCCAATAAAACTTCCAATCAAATCCAGTATGTTTTGAAATAGTCACCTTTAGAGGGTATCCGAGCATTTTGCTATCGACAAGTTTCTTTAGAGGTCTGACAGTTGTTCCCAATCCATAAAAGGTGTCGGAAAATCTAAACCAAGTGTTTAGTCTAAACACTCTATTATAACGCTCAACAGCCTCTTTTACCCTTATACCTTCACCAATAGTGCGAGTCATTGGCTTTTCACACCAAATGTCTTTACCCGCTTTGGCTGCCTCTACTGACATAATCCCGTGCCAATGTGGAGGGGTTGCAATATGGACAATATCCACATTTGGATCATTTATAAGATCGATAAAATTAGAATAGCCCCTTATTTTCTCCTTTGCAGCATTCATCCCTGCTGCAAGGTGATTTTTATCAACATCACAGATAGCTGTCAATCTTGTTCCTCCATAGTCAAAATGGCCGAGTCCCATAGCTCCTGTTCCGATGATTCCCTTTGTAAGTTGATCACTTGGAGCAATAAAACCTTTGCCCCCCAATACTTTTCGAGGGATAATAGTCAATGCCGCCATTGCCCCTGCAGCTTTGAGAAAATTTCTTCTGTCGATAGTCATAATATGGTAGTTTTATTTCTTCTTGCAAGTTAAATATATTTTTTAAAAAATCATAAAACTTTATTATTGTTAAATTTGCAAAAAATCCATACTATGTTAAAAAAATCAATCTTCCTCTTCACCATCATTTTATCTCCCCTTTTAATTTCAAATTGTTCAAGTGACGAAAACAATGATAAAATAACTAATATTATTCCCAAACCATTAAATGTTAAGTCGATAACAAAAGACGGGTTCTTAATCACCTCAAAGTGTGTTTTTATAGTTGATTGTGAGCAGTCCAAGCAAATTGCCGAATTTTTCTCTTCAAAGATAGAGAATGTGACAGGATATAGGCTTGAAATTGTCAATGATGGAAAGATGGTAGAAAACATTAATCACATACGAATGAGGATTCTAAATGGATATGACCTCGGAGAGGAGGGATATAGATTGAATGTCTCAAATAATAGAGTGGAGATTGAATCTGGAGGAGCAGCAGGTATTTTCTATGCAATGCAATCTTTTTTTCAACTTCTTCCCCCTGCCATTGAGGGTCAAACGGTGGTGAAGGATTTGAAATTATTTGCTCAGGGGGTATCGATAGAGGATCGTCCGAGATTGGGTTACAGAGGTTTTATGATAGATGTAAGCCGTCATTTCAGATCTGTGGATTTTATAAAGAAACAGTTGGATGTGATGTCACTCTTCAAATTAAACACCCTTCATCTTCACTTGACAGATGATCAAGGGTGGAGAATGGAGATTAAGAAATATCCACTCCTTACAGAGGTTGGTGGAAGCAGGATCGAAGGTGAGGGGGTTGAGCATAAAGGTTTTTACACACAAGAGGAACTTAAAGAGATAGTTGCGTATGCTGCAAAGCGTTTTATAACAGTTATACCTGAGCTTGAGGTTCCGGGACACGAACTTGCTGCAATATCTGCCTATCCGGATCTTTCTTGCAGTAAAAAGTCTATCACGCCCCGTATCATTTGGGGAGTTGAAGATATTGTTATGTGTCCTGGTCAAGATAAAATGTTTCTTTTTTTAGAGGATGTTATTAAGGAGATGGTGCAGATATTTCCAAGTGAATATTATCATATCGGGGGGGATGAGTCCCCAAGGGTGTATTGGAGAGAGTGTCCCCTTTGTCAGAAGAGGATAAAAGATGAGGGGTTGGACAAGGGAGATGAAAGGTTTACTCCAGAAGATCGTCTTCAAAGTTATGTTGTGGGGAGAGTAGAGGGTATTTTGGCAAAATATGGAAAGAAGATTATAGGATGGGATGAGATATTGGAGGGGGAGATAGCACCCACAGCAACTATAATGTCGTGGAGGGGAGAAGAGGGGGGTATAGAGGCAGCTTGTAAGAATCATAATGTGATAATGACTCCCTCAAGCGAAGGGTTGTATATCAATTTCTATCAGGGAGACAACAAGATAGAACCGGTAGCACAGGGGGGATATTCCACACTTGAGACAGTCTATTCGTATAATCCAGTCCCTGACACACTTGTAAATTTGGGGAAGGACAAACATATTATCGGTGTTCAGGCCAATTGTTGGGCAGAATATCTTTACTCTTCCGAGATTGCGGAATATAGAATATATCCAAGGTTGTTGGCTTTAGCCGAGGTTGGTTGGAGTATGACAGAAAACAAAAACTTTACAGATTTTTGTAGAAGGCTTGATAATGACGCATCAGTCAGACTTGATTATCACAATATCAATTATCATATTCCTATGCCTGAACAACCTTTTGGCTCTTGCAATTATGTAACTTTTACCGATAAGGCTGTTATGGAGTTTAATACAACAAGGAAGATGAAAATGGTTTACACTTTGGACGGCACAGATCCGAATGTGAATTCAACCCTCTATGAGAGCCCCCTTGAAATAGATAAATCCTCTATTTTAAAAATTGCTTCGTTGCTTCCGTCCGGGAAAACAAGTTTAGTCAGGACAATAGAGGTGATTAAGCAACCTTTATCAGCCCCCTCTTTTACAGATACTTCTGCTATGGTGCGCGGGCTCAATATGAGCTATACCCAAGGGATGTTCCTAAATATCAGCCAACTTAATGAGCATAAGAGGGTATGGAAAGAGATGATAATAGATAATCTTACCAAGATCACCTCTTTGGTAAAGGTTGACGAACAGTCTCGAGATATAAAGCAGTATGCTGCTATTGCAAAAGGGTACATCTATATTCCAAGTGATGGGGTTTACTATTTCTCTTCAAATAACAATGAGGTTTGGATTAATGGGAAGTTGTTGATAGACAATAATAATCAGGTTAAACGTTTTTCTACAGAAGATGCGTCTGTTGCCCTTGCACAAGGTCTTCATCATATAGAGGTTGTATTTCTTGGTCATATCATTGGCGGATGGCCTTCAAATTGGGATTCCGGCGATGTTAAGATGAGAAAGGGGGGTCAACCAGATTTTGTATCAGTTGATTGTTTTCGTATAAATAAATGATATGGTGAAATTTAAGATATTTGTTTTAATCATATTTCTTTTCAGCCCTTTGTGGAGTTTCTCTCAGTCACAATCAACTCTTTGGTCGGGGTTGAGTGAGAGGCAGGCTGTGATGCCAATCGGAAACACACCTGCTCAGTCTGTTGTTGAGATGCCATATAAAGAGATCCCTGCCCGGATGGATGAGGTCTGGAGGGTTGGAGATTGTGGGGAGTGGATATTGTCTCAGGGATGGACAATGCAAAGGAATTGGTTTAGTAAAAAATATAATGCAATTGTGCCGGGAACGGTCCTCACTACACTGATCTCCCAAGGGGTCTATCCCGATCCCTATTATGGATTGAACAATCTTGCCATTCCAGATTCGTTGAGTAAATTGGATTGGTGGTTTACATTTCCTATGGAATATCAATCAGATATAGATGGAAATCTCAAATATTATCTATCGTTTGATGGGATAAATTATCGTTCAGAGATATTTTTTAATGAGCACTATGCGGGGGGGACTGAGGGGGCTTTTGAGAGGGGTTATTTTGATATAAGCCATTTGATGAGGAGGGGGGTAAATATGATTGCGGTACATATTTTTCCTCCGGACAATCCCGGTATTCCCCACGAACAGACTATAATAGAGGGGCAAGGCCTTAACGGAGGGTCACTTAGCCTTGACGGGCCGACTTTTATTGCCTCAATGGGGTGGGATTGGATGCCTGCGATCAGAGATAGAAATATGGGTATTTGGCAAAATGTTAAGTTTTTGGTCAAGGGAAAGGTGAGTATTGAGGATCCGTATATCACAACATCTCTTAATCTTCCAGACACTACGATTGCTGAGATCTATTTTAAGGCAAAAGTGAAAAACAATGGTAAGGAGGGTGTTAAGGGGAGTTTAGTTGCAAAAATCGATGGGTTACCACGGATAAGTCAAAAATTTTCTCTATCGGAAGGGGAGACCAAAGAGCTCTCTTTCACCCCTTCAACTTTTGATTGTCTCAGACTTAAAAATCCGAAATTATGGTGGCCTAACGGATATGGGAGGGCAGATTTGTATGGGATAAAATATTATGTAATTATTGATAATGAAGGGGAAAACTATGATAGTCATACTATTTCAGATGAAGACTCTATCCGCTTCGGAATAAGGGAGTTTTCATATGAGATGATGGTAAATAGTGAGGAGATGGGTAATATCCGTATTCTATACACCCCTACGAAGAGTTATGTAGGCAGGAAAGATGATTCTTCACCCATTTTACCTCCATTTGATAATGTGAATAGGGTGTTATTCGATAGGGAGAAAAATATCTATATCCCAAAGGTAAAGGGGAATATTTACCCCATATTACCATTCGATGATCCGATCGGGGTAAATTTGGCAATAAGGGTAAATGGTGTGAGAATTTTTTGCAGAGGGGGAAATTGGGGGATGGATGATGCCTTGAAACGTTCTGATAGGGGGCGATTGGAACCCTATTTCGGATTACACCGAGATGCCAATTTTAACATTATCCGAAATTGGACCGGGGAGTCCTCGAGCGAGACATTCTACAAACTTTGTGATGAATATGGTATGTTGGTCTGGAATGATTTCTGGATCACTGGGGAGGATACGGTTGAGCCTGATGATTTTCATCTCTTTTTGAGAAATGTAAAAGGGTGTGTAAAAAGGTTTAGGAACCACCCATCGATCGTCATTTGGTGTCCGAGAAATGAGGGGTTTGCTCCTGTTGAACTTGAAAGGGGAATATCCAAGATTGTTGCAGAGGAGGATCCTTGCAAACATTATCATGGGCAGTCACGATTTCTCAATATGGGGGGGAGTGGCCCTTGGAATTTCTTTGATGATAATTCTTACTACTTTACCGAGAGGGCAGATGGTTTTAATACAGAAATGGGATCTTTTTCAATACCAACTCCTGGGACAATAAGAAAATTTATTCCAAATGGGGATTTATGGCCTATAAACGATGTGTGGGCTTATCACGATTTGCACCATACAACACAAAACTTTAGTGGATTTATGGAGAGAGTAGGTGGGTCGGGGGATATTGATTCTATGGAGGAGTTTTCTGATAGGGCACAAAGAGTGTGTTATGATTCGTGGAGGGCTATGATTGAGGGGTGGAATAGTAGGATGTGGAACAATACTACGGGGCTTATTTTATGGATGTCTCACCCGGCTTGGCCGAGTATGATATGGCAAACTTATACATACGATTATCAGACACCTGCTTCATATTTTGGGGCAAAGAAAGGGTGTGAACCGATACATATTCAGATGAATCTACCTACTGATGAGATAGTTGCTATTAATACTACTATTGATAGATACCTAAGAGCAAAAGTAGAAGTAACCTATTTTGATATGTCGGGGAGGCGATTTTATAGGGAGTCAAGGGGTGTGGAGTTGTCTCCAAATTCCCTTACAAAGTGTTTTATCCCAAATATAAATGTTGAAGTTCCCGATAATTATTTGATAAGACTTGAGTTGAGGGATGATTCCGGAAAAATAATCTCCATCAACGATTATATTCGAGGTGGATTAAAAAAAGGGGGGTGTGAAAATGCTGGACCCTCTATTAAATTGAGGCGTGTTTCCGATTTGAAATATGAGGTCTCAATACAGAATGGGGGTAAAAATCCGATTTTCGGCATTAAATTGGATGCCATTGACCTATCTACCGGTGAGATTGTCCTTCCATCTTATTTTTCAGATGGATACTTTAATCTTGTCGGAGGAGAAAAGAGGGTCATAAAATTGCAACTTCCCGATGGTTATTATGGTGGAGATATTAAGGTTATTGCGACAATAGTTTATAAATAATTAAAAGAAATAGTATGGAAAGTAAATACTCTTTGAAAGGTGATGGGGGGTTAATAGATAATGGTGTTCCAAATGATATTTTACATCGTTGCGAATTGATCAATACAAAAGTGTATCCTAATGAATATGCTGCTATAAAGTATGTTGCAGATCTCGTTACAGACGCGATCAATACCCATTCCTCTGAAAACGGGCTCTTTACCCTTGGCCTTACGACCGGTAACACCCCTATTGGCCTTTATAGGGAGCTTGTGAGTAGATATAATGAGGGAAAGGTGTCGTTTAAAGGGGTTAGGGTTTTTAGTATTGATGAGTTCTATCCCATTGAAAAAGGAAATATTCATAGCAGAAATTATAAGATTCATGAAGATTTTCTCAATTTCATAGATATTCTTCCGGAGAACATCCATATTCTTGACGGAACTGTTCCAATTGATAGTATCTCTGATTATTGTCTTGAATATGATAATCTTGTCGGCAATGTGGATTTTATGATTCTTGGTGTTGGACCTCAGGGGCAGGTAGGATTTAATGATGTGGCTTCCAATCCAAAAATGAAAACACGCCTTGTTCAGCTCACTTATAAAGCCCGTATTTTTCAATCAAGTAGATTTAATAATCCCGACTCTGTTCCGAAAATGGCAATTACAATGGGTTTAGGGACAATTATGCGCTCTAAAAAGATTGTTATTATGGCTTGGGGAGAGGAGAAGGCAGCTGTTATCAGAAAGATTGTTGAAGAGGGAATCTCTGAGTTGGTTCCTGCATCTTATCTTCAAAATCACCCTGATATTCAGGTTGTTGTGGATAAAAATGGGGGACAGATGCTTACAATTGAGAAGACTCCTTGGCTTGTAGGACATTGTCTATGGACAAGAAAGTTTATAAGGAGAGCGGTAATTTGGCTTTGCGATGTAGTAAACAAACCCATTCTCGAATTGACTTATGAAGATTATATTGAGAATTATCTCGGTGAATTAGTGGAGTTTGTGGGCTCCTATGATAAAGTCAATATTGATGTTTTCAACGATATACAACATACAATTACAGGGTGGCCGGGTGGCAAACCCAATGCTGATGATTCTCTTCGACCTGTCCCTGCAACCCCTTTTCCTAAGAGGGTCTTGATATTTTCACCCCACCCCGATGATGATGTTATCTCTATGGGGGGGACTTTCCACAGACTCATTGTTAATGGTCACGATGTTCACGTAGCTTACCAAACATCGGGAAATGTAGCGGTCAGTGATGATAATGTGTTACAAAACATTGATACTGCTAAGGAGATGGGTTTGATTTGGGCAAAATCAAAAGATGAGCCGGAAGAAACTAAACTTAGAGATATTAAATCGGGAATTAGGAGAGCAGAGGCAAAAGCAGCTGTCAGGGTGTTGGGCCTTAATGACCACACAAATGTTCACTTTTTAAATCTCCCTTTTTATGAAACAGGCTGCATTAAAAAGCGGGATATCTCGGATGAAGACATAGAGATAACAGTTAGATTATTGAGGAAGCTCAAGCCCGATCAAATATATGCAGCCGGAGATTTTTCAGATCCGCACGGGACCCATAGAATATGTATTGAAGTTATACTTAGTGCTATGGAGAGGGTTTCAAATGATGATTGGGTTAAAAATTGTGTGATATGGCTCTATCGAGGAGCTTGGCAGGAGTGGGATTTCGGTGTCGTGGATATGGCTGTTCCTTTGAGTCCTGATGAGATGATAAAGAAGCGACATTCTATTTTTAAGCATCTGTCTCAGAAAGACATAATGCCATTTCCAGGTGCAGATACAAGGGAGTTCTGGCAAAGGGCAGAGGAGAGAACGCAAAATACCGCAAAATCTCTTAATAAACTCGGCCTTGCTAAATACCAGGCAATGGAATTATTTGTGAGGTTGAATTAAACTTATTGATACATTTGTGTCCTAAAATAGATATAAAATGGCATTATCGGAAATCAAACTACCCAAGCCAGAAACAACAGGTGGACTGCCGTTGATGGAGGCGATTAGTAAACGAATATCAACTCGGGAGTTTAGCGATAAAGAGATTGATAATCAGCTCCTTTCAAATCTCTTATGGGCTACTTACGGATATAATAGGGAGAAAAAAAGGTGTGCACCCTCTTCTCACAATCGTCAAGATATTGATATTTATCTAACTATGAGAAGAGGTACTTTTCTGTGGAACCCTTTAGAAAATAGCCTTGTTCCTATAAATGACAAAGATTTGCGTGCAGAGACATCTCTTCAGGACTTCCCTGCTTATGCCCCTGTGAATATAGTTTTTGTCTCTGAAACTTCCCGTATCAAAGGGAAAGATGAAAGGGGAATAGTTGAGGCAATTTTTGCAAATACAGGCTATATTTCTGAAAATCTCTACCTTTTTTGTGCCTCTTTTGGCTTAGTAACAGTGGCCAGAGCTATGGTGGATAGGGAGAAATTAGCTAAATCACTCGATCTCTCTCCATCTCAGATCATTACCTTAGCTCAAACTGTCGGATGGCCTGCCATTTAATGAAAGTAATTCGGTTTTAAACAATATATGTAAATGAAAAAAATTAAATTATTCTTAACTATTACATTTTTTGCAATAACTCTCTCTTCTTGTTTAGATGATAACTCAAAACAGACAGTCTCTTTCAATCTCTCTTTTACTCCAAGTGAGGAGATGTTGAAGGTTGCAGATGTTTCGATTTTTATTAAATCTCCGGACGGAACCGAGAAAACAATCCCTTTCCCGGGTAAAATATGGAATCTCTCTCTCACAAATATTAAACTTCCCTGTTTACTCGTTTATCAGGTGAAAATAGCAATGAAAAGTGGTGTTGTTCTTGATCAGTCGAGTTATGATATGGGATATACCTACAAAAATCAATTTCAAATACTCACCTCAAATGGTGGAGTTGTTACCAGTGATAGCAGTGAGGGGGAAGAGAGTTATACAATTCCTAAAGAGAATTTAGAAAAATACATCAAAGGTAATCCAATCGTATTTACTTATTCAAAAGGCTATTAATACTATAAAAGTGCTTCTTTTGTAGCTTAAAGCAATTTAGTACCGGATGGAAAGTAGTAAACCCTTGTAGGTCCTACGTCTGATCGGTCGAATTTGTATGTATCTGGATCAATGGTTGTTCCACTATTAGGGGTTGAAAAATCACAATTCTGGGTAGAGCCTTCCACCCATCCTTTAAACCCAGGATATGCTTGCTCGATATTTATCCCCTCAAATGGATATGCAAACCAATTGGTTCCAATGTTAGGATTACGTTCGTCTTGGTAATATGAATTTCCTGTGTCGGTTATAATCAGACCGTATGGGCGACCATTTTTATCAAGACATCCATATTTGTCGTTAACTGAAAAGAGCTTCAATCCAGAATCTACAACTATGTACCAAATAACGCTGATTTCAGAGCTTATAGTAGTTCCGATATCTTCAATTACCTTGTGGAATTTGAAATAGTTTGTATGGAAATTTGGGATGGTAGCTGTATTTATAAAATTCTCTTTACCATCAAACAAAGTGGTTCTACAATTACTGCAAGCAACATCTTCAAACTTCAATTCGTTATTTACAAAGATTTTATAACATAATGCGATATTTTTAGTACTCCCAAGTGCAATCGGATGTACCCCTATTCCGAATCTACTCCCTTTCATCTGGTATGAGCAGTGAATAACGATATCATTATAGTCGTAATCTCCGCTTGGACTATCTTCAAATGCTATTGTTTGCCATTTTTTCATTGTACCTGCAAGGGGATCAGTTCCCTCAACATAGCTGATATTGAGTTGAGATTCTCCACTTTTTAATTTGGTTATCCCTTTTGGAACCAAAATAGAGGTCTCTTTATTTGTAATACAAAGAGTGTCGCTGCCTATAGTAACATAGGTAGTAAATCCATCTTTTACAGGGACATTGAATGTTTCAGAGGTGGTTAGCCGTTTGATAGTTATAGGGTCATCAGGATTTGTCTCCGGTATATTTCTATTGCAAGCTATAGCAACAAATAATAAAGAGATAATAAGTAATCGTTTCATAATATATTATAGTTAAATCAAATTGTTATACTGTATTATGGCTTAATAGTCAGATATTTCAGCTCTTCCTTATAATGATATATCCAAAGATTGTAATCAATACCTATCTTAGGATATAGTTCAAATACATCATCAGCAGCATTTGAAAGCCCTAATTCACCCTTTACATATTTCAAATTACCGGAAAGGGGAATCTCACTATTGAGAAGAAACTCCTTAGGGATAAAATCGGGTATTGACCCCTCCACTTTTTGAGAATACCCCTCTTTTGCCTCAACGAACCGAGTCATAATTGTCTCAGCTCCGGAAGCTGCAACCTCTCCATCATTGAATACTATTGAAATATACTCATTGCCGTAGGCACATTGTAATTGGTATTTTGACAGACAGACAAAGCCCCCTTTGATCAGGTAATCTACTTTGAGCGGTTTGAAAAGGTGAATGGAATATATTCCGAATGCATCAACAGGGGTGTCCATTTGAAATATTTCCATTGAATAGCTAAAATTGTTATATATTATATTCTTGACAGTCAGTTTTTTGAATCCATATTCAAGAAATAAATCGGAACCTCCGTTCATATAACCATAAAGTGCCTCCCCTTCATAATTTCTCTCATTTATAACCTCTTGAGAATAACAATATTTGGGAGAGATTGAGATTATTACGAGCAATAATGCGGTAATATGTATTCTTTTTAAAATCATCAAATGTTTATCAACTCTATTTTGTCAATATCTGCAATACCAAGACCCATATCTTGGGCCATAGTTGCATATTTATATCCTTTAGGTGAATCGCTTTTCTGAATCCCCTCCTCAATCCTTTTCTTGATCACAATGTCGTGTCCGATACGATCTACAGCAACAGGATCGCTACCAACCATAATGAGATTGTAGTTGCAAATGTATTGAGGATTTGCACCAGGGCCCCCTTCAAAACACCCTTTCATTCCATCTACTATATTTAGCACAACCTTGTCTCTTATGGCTGGAAAGGCACAAATGTAGGCGCAAGTGTGGTGCCAAAACTGTTTATGAAGCCTTCCTGTATTTGAGATTGAACCAAATGCAAGATTTTTCATACATAGTGTAACTGCAGAGCCTGCATTCTTCAAAATTGGGATATTGATAATCTTATCCACCTCTTGTGTCACTATCTTTGTTAAATATGAATTTTTTCCTCCATTAACCATATATGGCAGAGTATAGACATCATATTCACCCTCAACATCAGCGTAAAAGAATGTGTTATTATCTATCCTATCAAGCCCGTAAAGTTTTCCGTCAGCTCCATACATACTCCCCTTCTCATCTGCATATTCGGTGGCAGATATTTTTATATCGGGATAATTCTCTTTTGTATAACCTGCGTTTTTGAGGTTTTCTGTACGCCTGTCCCATATAACTATATTCTCTTTTGGAATACCTGCCTCCACTAATTGTTTGATAACAGATTTTGTTACAGCGTGTGAGGTTGATAGAAGATTATCCCCGATTGGGTTGACTTTAAGCCCTATGATATCTTTTGGAGAGACAAACTGCCGCCAAGCTTTCTTTAAACTTTTTGAGCCTGTAAGGGCAAGCAATGAGGATTTAATCATCTCGTAAGCTGCCTTTTCTGAAGGGACGGAATCCACAACACAATTTTCATCCTTTGCTACAACCACCTTTCCTGGATATCTCCCTGGTAAAGACATTTTTGTTCTCGGAATTGCAAGAATCTTGTCAATATTTGTCTCAGGAAGTTCTTGTGGAAATAGAAGTTCCGAAGAGGTCTCTGAGGCTTTAAGTACCGGAGCGGCTGCAATAGCAACGCCACTTGCAGAGACTATTTTAAAGAAATTTCGTCTGTTCATTTGAATAGTTTTCATACTTCACAAAGTTAAATATTTTCAGACTGATATATATATATATTTGTAACGAAATATTTTCATTATTAGTCATTCTTAATCTATAATTATATGAAATTAAACAAAATTATTTCTTTTGCGATAGCAATTATTTGCATTGCATTAGCTGTGGGATGTGATAAAGATCCCATTGTAGAGCCGGCGGAGATTAAGGTATCTCAATCTGAAATTGATTTGGGTATTAAGCCAGCTCCTGTTACTATTACAATCGTTTCCAACCATAATTGGAAAATAGAGATGGAGGTTATCAATCCGATGGAGGGAGAGACCTCAAAATGGTTAAGTGTTTCACCACAAAGTGGTAATGGTGGTACAGCTGCTCAAACAATTACCCTTACCGCACAGGAAAATCCTGCAGACGGATATAAAAGGGGTGTAAAAGTTCGTTTCATTGCCGATAAAGCAAAGGATTCCATTATTGTACGCCAAGATGGAAAGGACAGGCCCGGTGTTCAAGTTACTAAGAGCATCAGCGAGATCAGAGCCCTTCAATCAAATATTGAGGAGGGAAAGGGTTATGTGATTAGCGATTCGTGGGTTGTTGAGGGGGTTGTTGTATCCGATTTATCAGAGGCTGGAAATAATGTCTCCAATAAGAGTATGATGATCCAAGACGATGTTAAAGAGAATAGCGGCTTGTGTGTCAGATTTACCACTTCAACAGTATGTGTAGGGTTTAGTAAAGGTCAGAAAGTTAAGGTTGTCCTCACTAACGGAGCATTGTCATTGTACAACAAACAATTACAATTTACCCCTGAGTCTGATAATGCTGTTACAAAGATTGATGGAGGTAAGGCTTACGATGCAACTCCGATCACTGTCGATAATTTGAAAACAGGGAAATGGGAATCTATGTATGTTTCCATTGAAAACTGCCAGGTAAAAGAGTCCGATCTCGGCGCTGTAATGGCAGGCAATATTAAGATGGAGACCCCCGACGCAAAAGATTTTGTGATGTACACAGGTACCTATGCGGCTTTTAAGGAGGATAAAGTACCTCAAGGCTCTGGAAAATTGAAAGGGCTTGCCGGTGTTTATCAAGAAGTTTATCAGATTATTCCTGTTCTTGCTTCCGATATGGCAGGAATGACTCAGCCTCGATTTGATGGGGAAAGTGTCGCACCTATTGTGACAATACTTCCCGCTACAAGCGTGGGTGCGACATCAGCTGTTCTAAATGCTCAATTTACTTATGAAGGCAAAAAGAGTATTGATGAAGTTGGTTTTGAGTGGAAACTCTCTTCGGAAAACACTTATAAAACTGTAACATTGGAGAATAAAACATCTCCACTCACCTATAAACTTGAAGGGTTACAAGGGGGAAAGAAATATGATTTTTTGGCATATGTAAAGATTAATGGTGTGGTTACAAAGAGTGATAGTAAAGATTTCACGACAGTTGATCCTTCTGCTGCTGAGCACAAAAAGATTTCAGAAATCAGGGCTCTTAAACCTACGAATCAATCCGAAAAGAAGACTATCGATCAAAATTGGAAAATATCTGGAACAGTTGTTTCTGATAAAGATGGTAAAAATGTGAATGGTAAATCAATGTCTATTCAAGATGAATTACTACCAAATAGCGGTATTACTATAAGATTTGCTGCCAACCATAACTTTGTATTGGGAAGCACTGTAGATGTGTTCTTGTCTGATGCAGTTCTCTCCTTTTACAACGGACAGTTGCAATTGACGGTTTCAGGGGATGATAAAGTCAAGGTTACTGACGCAATTTCCCCGATTACTCTACCGGTTCGGATCTCTGTTGCTGAGCTTAATACCAATAATTACGAATCTATGTATGTAGTAATCAACGATACTAAAGTGGAGGCAGAGCATTCAGGTACAACTTTCTATAACGACACACATAAAGGAAATGTAAAAGTTTCTTCGGGTAGTGATGGATTTATAATGTATTCAGGAAAATCCTCTCTTTGGGCTTCTCAAGTTGTCCCTAATGGTGTTGGAAAGCTTTCAGGTTTAGCAGGTGTATATACCTCGAGTGGGACCACTGTATATCAGATTATGCCACAGAGAGAGAGCGATTTTAAATATATGATAAATAGTAATCTCAAATCTATATCGGATATAAGGAAATTACTCACGGAAAATTCATATTTAATCTCTGAGGATTATCAAATTGTCGGGGTTGTTGTTTCCAACGGCTTTACCGAGACAGGTGGTAATATAAATAACAAATCTCTTGCTATTCAAGATGGGTTTGGGGTAAACTCAGGTATTATCATAAGATTTTCAGATGCAAATAACAATAAATATAAATTGGGGGACGAAGTATCCGTATCTCTTATTAATGGGACTATATCCCTCTATAATGGTACTTACCAAATAACCCCGAAAGAGGATGCAAAAATCAAAATAACATCCACGCCAAACTCCCCTCTATTACCGATAGAGATATCATATGAACAGTTGAACACTACCGATTATCAATCAATGTATGTGCAGATTGCAAATGTCAAGGTTGCTGCTTCATTCTCAGGGAAGAAATTTTATGAGAATGTGACAGGTCATAAAGGCAATGTACTTATGGAGGTTTCAGGGACATCTAATACCTTCACAATGTACACTACATCATACGCTGCTTGGAAGGATACTGTTTTACCTACAGGTACAGGAAAGTTGAAAGGGTTAGGAGGTTGTTATAAATCAGGATCTAAAACAACATATCAGATTCAACCACAAAAAGCATCTGATTTTGAAGATCTTCAGAAATAATTTCTGATAAAAATATTTAACTCTAAGGGTGGCTGATAAAGGTCATCCTTAGAGTTTTGTCATTGTATCTATGGAGATATTGAAAAATATGCATTACTTTGTAAATAATTAAAAATATAGTTATGAAACATTTATTAATTGTATTACTCTCCTCTTTAATAGTAATAGGCGGTTTTTTTCAATCTTGTAAACCTAATAATCCGGAAGTAGTTAATAAAGTTATTTTTCCATCAGACACTGTAGATAATATCTCTACAGCCCTTTTCTTTTCGATAGAGTCGTTATCGGATTGGACCATTTCTCTGAAATTCCCGGAAGGGACGGATGATTGGTGTCGTGTTTCACCCAATTCGGGAACAGGAACAAAGGGGGGATTAAAGTTGGAATACTCTAAGAATGAGTCCACGAATAATAGAAGTGTAGATGTTAAAGTTACCTTTTCAAAAGGGGAGATTATCACAAAGTTTGTTCAAATGCGCAATCTTAATCCTCAAGAGGTTTTGATTTCTGATAAGGTTGGACAGTGTATGGAGCTCCCTGTTGTCAAATCGGAAGATAGTTGTGTATTTGTAACCCATCATACTACAATCAAGAGCAATAGTGTGAGAAATTTCTCGATATATTATGATGCGACAAAAGGGATCTCTCTATGGGTTGCATATCCTTTATGCTCATCATACTTAGGTAATTTAAGTCGTACTGACGAGTGGGGATATGATCCGAAAATCCCTACTAAATACCAACCAAACTATTTCTCAGGGATAAAATCGACATACGGTGTTGGTGATTTAGATAGAGGACATCAGCTTCCATCAGCCTCTCGTCTTGCCAATGATGAGACAAATCGCCAAACTTTCTATTTTTCTAATATAACTGCGCAAAACTCTTCGCTAAATCAAGGGTTATGGGGAAATCTTGAGATAAAGGTTCGTGGAGAGTACATTCACTCTTGTGACACCCTTTATGTAGTTACAGGACCGATAGTTAAGACAGAGACTAATCCAAATATCGATTATATTTATGATAAGATAACAGGAAAGAAAGCGACTATTATCCCAAAAGGTTATTATAAAGTGGTTTTAAAATATACTAAAGCTACCGAATCATTCTCGTCCATAGGATTTAAGTTTGACAATAAGCCGGCAGATCACCTTTTCCCTTTAGCTTCAGATGCCTGTTCGGTCAAAGATATAGAGAAGATAACAGGGATAACCTTCTTCAATAATCTCCCCAATGAAATTAAGGAGAGTGTGAAAAGCCAATATGCACCCAAAGAGTGGAATCTGTATTAATAATTACACAAAATGAATCTTTTAGGAAACATAATATGGATGCTGTTTGGAGGCCTTCTTATCTCTGTTGAATATCTTATCGGTGGCTTGATAGCTTGCCTCACAATAATAGGTATTCCCTTTGGCCTTCAACTATTTAAGTTAGCTGTTCTCTCCCTTGTTCCATTTGGACAAAAAGTAGAATATACCGAAAACAATATGGGTTGTGTAAACTCAGTTCTCAATATTATTTGGATATTTACAGGTGGTATATTGATATGCCTCTCCCACCTCGCCTTTGGGGTTCTTTTCTGCATAACCATAATAGGAATCCCATTCGGAAAGCAACATTTCAAACTTATGAGTCTCTCATTTACTCCTTTTGGAAGGAGGGTCGGATAACTATTTTACCAATAAAGTCTCTCCATTGTCCTCTTTTACAGCCTTTTTCCATTTTTCACTGTAACCAGGTTGGTCTGGTGAAGCAGGGATTGCAGGTGAGAAACCATTGTTGATAAACTTGCCATCCTTGTCAACTCTCTTGATATTGCCGTCTATATATTTGACTAACAAATAATTATCAAGTTCTTGCCAAGTTGTGAAAAGTTTTTGGGCAGTGGTATATGAGTAATTTGTCAGATATTCGCGCACTTGCTCCGAACTTTTCTTATTGGGTTTATCTCCTAAGATACGGAGTGCGTTTTTGTCGATATTGTTGATCTCTTCCAAACAACTGAGCTCGTGGTGATTTGCGACTGATTGTATCTCAGGGGCAAGCCTATCGTATAGCAAATATGCAAAATTGGTGATTCTATTTGTGACCCAGAATAATGAAGTAGGAGAGTAAGTAATCAAATTGCCATTACCAACCCTAATACACTCAGGAACTTTGGTTATTGAGGTGTAAATCGGAGTTAAACAAGATGTCGCAGCATCATCTACTCCAAACCAAAGGATTCCACCTATCTCATCTGGTAGCCAACTTCTCCCTTGACAAACAATCCAAAAGCCGGTTTGTTGGGTAGCTATAGCCCTCTCGTTGAGGTACTCTTTACCATCATATTCAAAGTGCATAGGCCTCCATCTGTATGGGGTATGGTGTCCACCAGCCCCTATATCTGTGGTCATATCCATAGGAGTGCCCTCATAATGATCTCTCATAACATCTGCAATATCTTTCATACCAACCTTTTGTGCGGGTTTGATAAATAGGGGCATCTTATTTTTAAGATTATAACCCATTGCAAAATCTAAATAATCATTAGCACTTTTTTCTCCGAAAGAGCCCTTTCCGAGAATGTTAAATGCACTCCAAACTCTTGCTTCGCATCCGCGAAGTGCGCCAAAATCGAGAGGTGCATAGGCGTCACAGAAACTAAACTCGGTATCTTCTCCATTGAAATAGCCCATCTCTTTTGCAAATGAGACAACATCTTTAGAGAACAACCAATTATCTTTATCGTTAAAATTTATTTTGTCTATCCTTGACTGATTTGCGTGTGCACAAATATATCCATCAGGGACACGAGCAGCTACCCAAACAGCCCCTTTATTTACATTTTTACCATCGACCAACTTTGTCCCTTTCCCTATCATCTCCATAATCCACACCTCATCTTTATCCCCAATTGAAAATGATTCGCCAGAAGAGGCATATCCATATTTCTCAACAAATTCTGCCATAATAGAGATGGCTTCACGAGCGGTTTTTGCCCTTTGAAGTGTTACATAAATCAAAGAACCATAATCGACAATACCTGTAGAATCATAGAGTTCGGCTCTTCCTCCGAAAGTTGTCTCAGTGATCATAACTTGGTGTTCGTTCATATTTCCTACAGTTTGATATGTGCGGATAATTTGATTTATTTTGCCAAGATATTTTCCTGTATCCCACTCATATATATCCATTAAACTATTTTTCTTGAATAGTTCAGAGGGTTTGAAATATAGTTCACCGTATAATTGATGTGAATCTGCTGAATAGGAAACAAATACAGATCCGTCTTTTGATGCCCCCTTAGAGACCAAAACATTTGTACAAGCTTCTGCGTCTTGGAAGATGAGAAGAGAGAGAGAGATGCAAAAAGCGGTTTTAATTAAATTTTTTATCATATTAATTTATATTGTTAATTTTGTAAAGTTTAAAAAATTCTTTTAAATCACCAAAAAGTTTTTTACTTCACTCATTAATAAACTTGAAAATGAATTATTTTGCCAAGATATTACTGCTGATCTTACTATTAACCGTAACCTATTTCTCTTTTGCGCAAGAGCAACAAAAGGTGAAAACTCCTGAGGAGATGGTTGTTGATGAGACTAATCGTTTGGAAAGGCTCCTAAAGCTTGAACCTCACCAAACTTTTTATGTGGATTCTATCCTTCAACACGATATGATAGCTATGTATAAAGAGATAGATAAGATGAAAGAGGCGGGTACTCAAGAGTTTACAGTGTATAAACAAATACAGGAAAAATGGCTTGATACTATAGAGGCTGCATATAAGAAAGTTTTCACTGAAGATCAATGGACAGAGTATCTTCGGATGCACGGTAAGCTCAAAAAAGAGTCAAAGAAGAAAAAACCCCGCACTAAATAGAGAGATAGTTCATCTCCCTCTTGTGAAAATAGGCTTCGTATTTAATCCCTGCCGATTTTGCTATCTCTATAAATCTATTGAAGTTCTCTCCGAGGCGGTTGGTGCTATGTGCATCAGAACCAAAACTTATCGCTTCACCACCGAATTCTACAAATTTTTTAAGGATAGAGAGATCTAACAAAGGCTCTTTTCCTCTATAAATCTGATATGTTTTTGTGTTGATTTCAAAGGTCTTACCTTTGTTTACTATCAGTTTGAGAATCTCTGAGATTATCTCCTCGAAATCACTTAAATAAATGGTAGATTCCGCGTAGGGGGAGTAGCGGGCTATGTAATCAAAATGACCTAAAATGTCAAAGTCTTCAAACAGGGATATACATCTGTAGATCTCCTCCAAATACTTTCCATAGGCCTCTTTATAGTTGTAATTTGTGTAGTAGTTTCCGTGATAAGGATCAAGGCCATTTATGAAATGGAGGGATGCAATAACACAATCAAAAGAGTATCTCTTGGAAAACGATTTTATCTCTTCAATACAGTGAGACTGAACCCCAATTTCAATCCCTTTCAGTAGTGTGATTTTTCTATTTTCAGAGGCTACTCTATCGATCTCTCTCTGTTGTTCTATTGGATCGAATTGAAATTTCATAACCCCTGAAGGGACATCAAAATCGTAATGATCTGTTATGGATAATCCTGCAAGACCCATCTCCTCTGCCGCTTTTGCACACTCATCGATGGACATTTTTCCATCATCCGAAAAATAAGAGTGGGTGTGATTGTCGAATAGAGCTATTGAAATCTTGTTACTTTCCATTGCTCTTCAATTTTCGAAACGGTTATAGAGTGATTTGTTATAGCCTCATTTTCCGGTATTTCTACTTTATATGAAAAAACAATGGCGTTTTTGGAGCTGTCATCAATATCTGTGATCTCTACTGCCGTGTTTTTTGCGATTGAGACAAGTTCTTTTTGAACATTCTCCGTCAGGGCATTGTAGTGATCGTGAGCAATATTGATCCTATTTTGAATCGTATCGCAACACAAGGTGGAGGCCCTATCATAATCTGTTGAAAAGTATGCATTAAGAAAGTCTGTAGCAACAATTGTTGCCTCTTTAACATTCTTTCCACAACCACTCAATATCAAACTAACTGTAAAGAGTATCAATAGATGGATGATTAATTTTTTGTTCATATTATTTTGTAAATGATTTGTTTATAATTCAACTATAGTGATTCCGCTCCCCCCCCTCTCAATGTGCTCGTCTTTAAATGATACTACACCTGGGGTAATTTTAAGGTATTTTCTTATCTCCTCTTTCAAAATACCATTCCCTTTGCCGTGTAAGATAGAGACTTGAGAAACACCTATCATAAGGGCATCATCGATAAACCTTGTGACTGTGTTGATCGCCTCCTCAAGCCTCATTCCCCTTATATCAATGGTAGATTTAAAATTTAAACGGTGTTCCGAGAGGGTTTGCATCTCGTAGCTGCTTTTTCGTGAAGAGGGTTTTATACTCTCTTTATACTGCTTCATAGAGATAGCAGAAACTTTCTCTTTGGACATTTTGCTAATAATATCTCCGATGGCAACACTCACTTTATTCCCGGCAATTTGTACTATTTCACCCGTAAGATCTCCCCCTTCAATTTTTACCTTTGTCCCAACTTTAAGGGTAGGTTCGGTTACAATTTTTTCAGCCATACGGATCCCTTCTTCCCCCTGTTTAGATCGATTCTCCCTAACTCTTTTGCGCTCCTCTTGCCTCTTTTTCCGTTCGGAAATTTGTAACATCTTTCGCTCAATCTCCTCATCTATAGCACTTTTTTTCAAATTATCAATCCCTTTTGCAAAATCATCAAGTTCTTTTCTTGCCTCTTTTGTCCGCTCTTTCTCAGCTTGTGTTTCCCGTATCTCTTTTATAGTATTTTCAATCTTTTTATTCGCCTGATCCAATATTGATTGCGCCTCTCTCTTAGCCTCTTCTATAATCCCTTTGCGCAGTGATTTTATATCTCCGAGCTCCTTCTCGTACTTCTCTGTAATAGAATCCAAAGTTTTATCTGTTGACTTTATCCGTGCTAACTTCTCTTCAAGGGTGCGCTTGTTTCTTGCGATTTTCTTGAGATGTCTCTCTATGTTTACAAAATCAGACCCGGCACGCTCCTCAGCGCCTTTAACAATCTCCTCCGGCAGCCCAATTTTTCGTGCAAGTTCAAAAGCAAATGAGTTGCCCGGCAGCCCAATTTCAAGTTGGAATAGTGGTTGAATATTGCCTATATCAAACATCATTGCTCCATTAATCACCCCGTTGCTATTGCTTGCATAAAATTTAAGATTTGTATAATGGGTGGTGATAACCCCGTAACACCCTCTTCTCTCCAACTCCGCTAAGATCTCTTCTGCAATGGCACCCCCTGCAGTCGGCTCTGTACCCGAACCAAACTCATCAATAAGAATAAGACTTTTCTCTTTTGCATTTGCGAGCACCTCTCTCATATTTGTTAGGTGAGAGCTATATGTACTCAAATCATTATCAATGGACTGATCGTCACCAATGTCAATAAAAATACTATCAAACAATTGCATCTCAGAAGACTCGGAAGCGGAGATCAACATTCCCCACTGAAGCATATATTGCAACAATCCGAGAGTTTTCAAACATACAGACTTTCCCCCGGCATTTGGTCCTGATATAAGCAATATTCTTTTTTCCCTATTCAATGATAGGTTGAGGGGGACAATAGATTTGCCCTCTTTTCTAAGAGCTTCCTCAAGAATCGGGTGACGGGCATTTTTAAGGATCGTCTCCCCTTGTGTCGATATTATTGGCATTCCCCCTTTGAAGTGAGAGGATACAAGTGTCTTTGCTTTAATAAAATCAAGCTCCCCGATATATTCGTGAGAAGAGATGATCTCAGGAAGGTACGGTCTTAAAAAATCCGAAAACTCAACGAGAATTCTGATTATCTCTCTATGTTCGGAAAAATGGAGCTCTTTCAATTGGTTATTTAGCTCAACAACTTCAAGAGGCTCGATAAACGAGGTTTTACCCGATGCCGATTCGTCAAAGACTATGCCCGGAATCTTTTTTTTATTCCCCGATGATACGGGGATAAGCATCTTCCCATCGTGAATTGATACAGTTGCATCTTCATCTGCAAGCCCATCTTGTTGTGCCTTTCTGAGTATGGATTGTATTCGTTTAGAGACGCTTGACTCTTTGTCCTTGATAGAGCGTCTTATATCAAATAGCTCATTACTAGCATTGTCTCTGACCTCACCATATCTATCTAATATTAGGTCTATCCTTCTGGATACCTCCGGAAAATGGCCGATCGGTTCGGTCATCTTTTTCAAAAAAGGGTATTGCCCTTCTTTACAATTTTTAAAAAAATTGAGGATCTTCCGTAAAATCTCAAGTGAATCTTGAAGTTTCCTAAGAGATATCAGATCTATGTGAGAGAATTCGCTTTGAAGGGGGGTGAGTAATGGGATGCAATCTATAAACCCGCTATTTGGAAATGATGATTCAAACATTAAGATGAGGCGCATCTCGTCAGTCAGAGAAAGCCTTAGCTTAACCTCTTCAGCTTGAGCTGAGAACAATTCATCAACAGTTCGCCCCTTTCCGTATTGGGTAGAGCAATTATTGAGGATCATCTCTTTAACCCTGTCAAATCCGATTTTTTGTTCGAGCTTATTGTTTACAACCATTCCACAAAGATAATTGCTATATTTGCCAACCAAAAATTTTTTTGATGATCTTTTATTACACCATAGTAGTTCTCTTTGCTTACCTTTTAGGCTCTGCTTCAAGTGCAATTCTATTGTGTAGAGTATATTATGATACCGATATCAGATCAATAGGGAGTGGAAATCCGGGGGCAAATAATGTTCAGAGAAATTTCGGATGGAAGGCGGGGATAGCTGTTTTTATAATAGATTTTCTAAAAGGGGTTGCATCGGTGTCTTTAGCCTATTTTACCGATTTCAAGCCTGGTTCAGAGATGTTTGTCACATTTCAAATCATCCTCGGATTTGCAGTTGTACTTGGTCATATTTTCCCTATATTTTTTAAATTTAAAGGGGGGAAAGGGGTTTCGGTTCTTGCTGGGGTTCTCGCTGCTATACACCCTTGGGCAATGATTATTTGTCTTATAGTTTTTCTGATTGTTTTAGTTATATCAAAATATATCTCTTTGGCGGTTCTCATTGCTGTGTTGTGCTACCCGATAATGATAAATTCGGTTTTTGCGTTGTGGCTCATTCCTGATGAGACGCTAACGTTAAAGATATTTAGCGTAGTAATAACAATCATTCTTTGGATAACCCACATAAGTAATATTAAAAGGCTTCTTAGTCATCAGGAGGAGAAGTTCTCTTTTAAAAAATCTGTGGGCAGAACGACCGAAAAAAAGGATTTTAAAGCTATTTTCGATAGGAATTCTCGATAGCGAGTTTGAGTTCGCTGATACTCGTCATAGTTTTCAGCTCCCCTCTGGTAACATAAGAGATATTTCCGGTCTCTTCCGAAACCACAATAGCATCAGCATCAGTATCTTTTGAGATACTTACAGCAGCTCTGTGCCTCATCCCGTATTGGGGTGGAAGATCGGGATTTTCAGTGATTGGCAATGTGCATCTTGCTGCCACAATCCTATCAGCTATAATCACCATCGCCCCGTCATGAAGTGGGGTGTTTTTATAAAAAATATTCTCTATCAATCGTCTATTGACAGCGGCATCTATAGTGTCCCCAGTCTCAATAATAAACTCAAGTGAAGAGGTGTGACCCAATACAATAAGTGCTCCTGTTTTGGTTTCCGACATTCTATGACAAGCCTGGGTAATCTCTTCCAGCGATTTGATCGGAATCTCTTGCTCCTTCTGTCCAAATAGGGCTCTTGAAATGCGCCCTTTCCGAGAATTTGAGAGGTATCTGCTTCCGATATGTAGTAAAAAGCGTCTTATCTCTTGTTGAAAAATAATAATCAATGCTATTACACCTACACCGAGAATCTGTCCGAGAATAGATGATAAGAGCTTCATATTTAGAGCTTTTACCACTATCCAAGTAAAATACAATAATAAAATTCCTATAAAAATATTAAAAGCCGAAGTCCCCCGTATAATTTTAAATAATTGGAATATAATCAAGGCAACCAAGACTATATCAATAATATCAATAACAGAAATATTAATGAAATTAAACATATACAATTTATTATTTTACAAAAATAGATAAAATCCACGAATATCTATCCTTTATTTACTCAACATAGCCTAATGTTGCAAGACTTATTTTGATATTCTCAATCTTTGATAAAGCGTCATAGCAAGCTTGAACTGTTGCCCCTGAAGTGAGAACATCGTCAACAATTATAATGTGCTTACCTTTAAGTTTATAGCTATTCTTTTTAACTATTTTAAAAGCATTCTCAACATTCTTCCATTTAGATTCTGTCCCCCTCTTTGTCTGGGTAGATGTATATCTCCCCCTTTTCAGCACATCTGTACAGAGAGCTGCGCCACCCATAGCATCTGATATCCCTTTTGCAATAATTTCAGATTGATTAAATCCTCTTTTCCACTTTTTAATCGGATGGAGAGGGACAGGAACTAAATAATCAATTTCGTTATAGACTCCGTTTCCCCCCTCCTTCATATATTTTCCAAGCATCGATCCAAGATAGTATCCTAAGGCTATATCCCCGTCGTATTTTATCCTATGGATCATATTTACATAATTATTATCCCTATTGTATATATAGAGAGAACAAACTGATTGAAGATACATCCTTCCCCAGAGTTTTTTCTCGGCAGGATTGTCTCTCCAACTCCAAAAATAGGTCAAAGGGATATCATTAAGACACTCTTTACAGATGTGTCTCTGATCAGAATCGATCCATCCTCCACACACAGAGCAAGATATAGGATATATTATTTCAAGAAGGGGAAATAGTAAATTGTTTTTCTTTTCTCTCATCGATTAAAATTAAACAGTTTCTTACATTTGCATTGTCGAAAACAGATATTTTTTTTTAAAAAATGGATAATAGAATTTCTGATTTTATAAATGAACACTTTGTATTGACTATGGCATCATCTTCACAAGAGGATATCTGGTGTGCAAATGTTTTTTATGTTTTTGATCAGGAATTGATGGGGTTCATAATCTTATCGGACAAAGGGACAAGGCATATAAAACTTTCTCAATATGGTTTTGGAGTGGTCGCAGGATCTATTGTGTTGGAAACAGAGAAGATAGGGATGATAAGAGGATTACAATTTAAAGCACATATAAATAGAGGCGACAACTCCATTATAGGAAGATATCGCCTCAAGTATTTAAAACGCTTTCCCTATGCTGTTTTTACCAATTCCGAATTGTGGTTTTTATCCCTTATTGAGGTAAAATATACCGATAATAGACTCGGGTTTGGCACAAAACTTATAGAGAAATATTGATTATAAAATATTCTGTTTAAAAAAAACGCTTTTTTATCTTATCGACTGCATCAAGTTTTTCCCAACCAAAAAATTGCAACTCTTTTTTAACCCTCTTGTTGTTCCTTATCAACTCTACCTCTTTTGTGAAAGGGTCACGCCCCATATGTCCATACGATGCAGTTGGGAGGTAAATAGGATTTTTCAATTGAAATTTCTCGATTATCCTGGCAGGTCTCAAATCAAATAATTCGTTGATGATCTCAGCAATAGCGCCATCGCTGAGATTGACTTGAGCTGTTCCATAAGTGTTAACAAAAACACTTACCGGTTTTGCCACTCCAATTGCGTAGGATATTTGTATAAGTAACTCTTTGGCAACACCTGCTGCAACCATATTTTTAGCGATATATCTTGCTGCGTACGCTGCAGAGCGATCCACTTTGCTGGGGTCTTTGCCGGAAAAAGCACCTCCGCCGTGAGCCCCTTTCCCTCCGTAAGTATCAACAATGATTTTTCTCCCTGTCAATCCTGTATCGCCGTGAGGGCCTCCGATAACGAATTTCCCTGTTGGATTTACGTGTAGGATATACTCTTGATCGTTGTTTAAGAATAGATCTTTTGTCTTTTTGGGCAGGCGAGATATTATTCTTGGGATGAGTATATTTTTAACATCTTCATATATACGATTTTGCATTGCAATATCATTTTCCGGTGATCCTATTTCCAATCCGGGAGATGCTATAAACTCATCGTGTTGTGTAGAGATAACAATGGTATGAACTCTAATAGGTTGGTGCTGATCGTTGTATTCGATTGTAAATTGACTTTTGGCATCAGGTCTAAGGTAACCCATTTTGGAACCCTTCATCCTTCTGAGTTTTGCAAGTTCAATCAATGCTATGTGTGCCAATGTTAGAGGAAGTGGCATAAACTCCTCTGTATCATCGCAAGCGTATCCGAACATCATCCCTTGATCTCCTGCCCCTTGTTCCTCTTTTTTCTTGACAACAACCCCTCTGTTTATATCAGGAGATTGCTCGTGCATTGCCGAGAGTATTCCGCAAGATTTTGAGTCAAACATATATTCGGCTTTGGTGTAACCAATTTTTTCTACGACACCCCTCGCTATATTTTGAATATCTACATATGCAGGGTCTGATCTAACCTCTCCCCCGATTACTACCAATCCTGTACTGACAAATGTTTCGCAAGCAACTTTTGCTTCCGGATCTTGGCGTAAGAAGTCGTCAAGTATGGCGTCTGATATTTGGTCGGCAACTTTATCTGGATGCCCTTCAGATACCGATTCAGATGTGAATAAATATGACATAATTGTATTATTAAAATAAAAAAATCTCTTTTGAGTAAAGAGACTTGACGATATAAAACAGAAAAGTATGTTAAATTTATTTTAGCATTTTTTCGAGTGGTTGCAATTAGTCAAATCTCTCCACTTTGTGCTGCAAAGATAATTATTTTTTTTAATTATGAGGTGTTAATAAAATTTAACACTATTTTAATAATTAAATAAGGTTAATTGTCGAGTATTTCTTAATTTTGCTGAATAAATTTTAATTTATTACTTAACGATTTATGAAACAATTACTTAACAAAATTTTGCTTGTTTCTTTGAGTTTGTTTGTGGCTGGTGCTGCTTACGCTCAAATTACAACATCGTCTTTAGGCGGACTTATCACTGAAGAGAATGGTGCGCCTATTACAGGAGCGGCGGTTGTCGCTACTCACGTCCCATCAGGGACCATTTATGGTGTAGTTACCAATAAGGAGGGACGATACACTATTCCAGGTATGCGTAACGGGGGGCCTTATAAGGTTGAGATATCCTTCCTCGGTTTCCAAACTACCACCTATACAGACATAACACTTCAGTTAGGAGAACTTTATAGTTTGAATGCTTCTATTAAAGAGCAGACTGAAAGTTTGACTGAGGCTGTTGTGGTAGCTTCTGCTGTTTCCAAATTTTCAACAGAGAAAACAGGAGCAACTACCAATATTTCAAATAATCAACTGCAAAGTCTGCCATCAATCAGCAGAAGCGTGACTGATATTACCCGTCTTTCCCCTTATGGTGGAAATGGTATGAGTTTCGCAGGTGGTGACAGCCGTTCATCAAACTTTACAGTGGATGGTGCTAACTTTAACAATAACTTTGGTCTTAGTGGTGGTCTACCTGGTGGTGGAAGTCCTATTTCCATAGATGCGATTGATGAAATTCAAGTTGTTATCTCCCCTTTTGACGTGCGTCAAACAAACTTTATCGGTGGTGGTGTAAACGCTATTACAAAATCGGGTACCAATAAATTTAAAGGATCTGCTTATGTTTACCACCGTAATCAAAATATGAGAGGTAATACTATTAATGGTATTGAATTGGGCGATCGTTCAAAAGAGAGCAATACTACTTATGGTATGACTTTAGGCGGACCTATTGTAAAAAATAAATTATTCTTCTTTGTAAACTTCGAGTATTCAAAATCTCCTGGAGTTGTAAACCGTTGGCAACCTTCTACTAATGGAGTGGCTAACCCTGATCTTTACATATCTCGTACAACTATTGAAGATATGCAAAAAGTATCTGATTATCTAAAGTCAAAATATGGATATGATACAGGTTCTTATAATAAATTCCCCGCAGACCAAAGCAATATGAAAATATTGGCCCGTATTGACTGGAATATTACAGACAAGCATCATTTGGCTTTACGTTATAACTACACTTTGAATAGGGGTTGGAATCCAACAAATGGAAGTTCAAGTAACTGTCTTACACGTACTACAGAGAATCGTCTCTCTCAGTACTCTATGGCTTTTGCTAATTCTATGTATTCAATGGATAATAAAGTAAACTCATTTACTTTAGACCTCAACAGCCGTTTTACTAACGATTTGTCGAACCAATTATTGGTAACCTTCTCCAAACTTGATGATATTCGCGGATCAAACTCAAGCCCTTTCCCATTTATCGACATTTTGGAAGGTTATACAGTTGATGGTTCAGGTAATATCAGTCAAACCATCTCACCTTATATGAGTGCTGGTTACGAATTATTTACTTGGAATAATGGAGTTCACAACAATGTTCTAACCGCAAAAGATGATATCACATATTACATAGGTAACCACAAAATCACAGGTGGCCTAAGTTATGAGTATCAAATGGCAGATAATGCTTATATGAGAAATGGTACAGGTTATTATCGTTATCGTAGTTTGGATGATTTCCTTAGCGGCGCTGCCCCTGAAACAGTAGCTCTTACTTATGGATATGATGGAGAAAAGAATCCTGCAGCTCGAGTTCGTTTTAATCAAGCAGGCATATATGCTCAAGACGAGTGGTCTCCAAGTGATAGATTCAAATTGACTTACGGTATCCGTTTAGACGCAATGATCTTTAACAACAAAGACCTGATGCGTAACAATGCAATATATGAGTTGGATTATAACGGAAAACATATCGATACAGGTAAATGGCCAGGCACTAAGCTTCAGTATTCACCCCGTGTTGGTTTTACTTGGGATATTTTAGGCGACAAGAGCTTTAAACTTCGTGGAGGTACAGGACTTTTTGCGGGAAGACTCCCATTAGTATTCTTTACCAATATGCCTACAAACTCAGGTATGGTTCAGAATGTTGTAGCTATCAGTACTAAATATAAGGATGGAGTTGCTACAAAAATTGACCCTCTTCTTGATTCTTTCAAAGGTGGTATGATTACCGATCCTGTTGAATTGGCTAAGAAACTAAATTCTTTGGATCCTAATAGATTTCCACTTACAATCTCTCCTGAAAATGGTGTGAAACCAAGTCAAATCCAAGCTATTGATCCTAATTTCAAGATGCCTCAAGTTTGGAAATCTTCCATCGCTCTTGATTATCAATTCCCTGTTTCTTTCCCTATGAGCATTAGTGGTGAGTATGTTTTCAATAAAACTATTACAGGTGTTTATATGACAAACTGGAATATTATGGATAATTCAGGTTGGGCTACATTTACAGGTGCAGATAATCGTCACATCTATCCTGACAACCATAAATATACAAATACAGATGCTTATATGTTGTCAAATACAAACAGAGGTTATGGTTGGACAGCGAATGCTGTGTTCAATATCAGACCTATTCCTGAATTGTCTATTATGGCTGCATATACCCATACTGTATCAAAAGAGCTTACAGGTATGCCTGGTTCAAATGCTGAATCTGCATATACATATGTTCCTACCATAGAGGGCCCTAATTATGCTCCTCTTCACAATTCACAATATGTTACACCTGATAGGGTAATTGCATCTTTAACTTATGATGATCATTGTAACAACCACTTTAGCATTTTCTATGAAGGTTATAGAGGTGGATACAACTATTCATATATGTATGATGGTGACCTTAACCGTGATAACTACAATTACGATGCTATGTATATTCCTAAGGATGAGACTGAGATTAAATTCTCTTCACCTGACGATGCTGCTCGTTATTGGGAATTTGCTAATAAAGATAAATACCTATCTGCTAATAAAGGTAAATATGCTGAGGCTTATAGTGTTTACTCTCCTTGGACACACAGAATAGACTTCCGTTATTCTCGTGACTTTAAGATCAAATCAGGCAATTCTGTAAATATTATCCAACTTAATTTTGACTTGAAGAACCTTACAAATCTATTCAACTCAAAGTGGGGTGTTGATAAATATATGAATCCGGATCTAAAGAGCGGACGTATCCTTGCAGTAGATTATATTGATCCTAACGGAACACCTGTATTCAAAACCAATTCAGGTGTTAAAGCAGGTGTTGAGACTTGGAAACATAGCACTGCAATTGGTCAGTGTTGGTATCTTCAAGTAGGTATTAAATATATGTTTAACTAATTTAATCCGATAATACAATGAAAATGAAATATATATTAACGTCTATCTTGGCGTGTTTAATTCTAACGATTGGATGTACAAAAGACGAATTTAATCGTTTAAAAGAGATCACAGTGTCTCAATCCTCTTTAGGACTACCATTAGAGGGTGGTACTAATCAAATCACTATGACTACCACAGCTGACTGGCAAATTACAGCAGAGGTTGGTAAGGAGATGCCAAAATGGCTAACTGTATCCCCTCTCAATGGTGTAGCAGGAAAAGACATAGTAGTTACTTTTACAGCAGGGGAGACCGCTTCAAGTAGAGAGGTGGTACTTAATGTTGTGGTTGATGGTAAGATACAAAACCTTATTATCAAACAAGCTTCTGAAGATAATAAAGTAGTTGTTTCGACAGTTAAAGAGGTTCAAGAAGGGACTGATGGTAAAACTTATTTTGTAAGGGGTATTATTAAGAAAATAGAAAACACTGTTTACGGTAACTGGTATTTAGAAGATAATACAGGTTCTTTGTATATTTATGGTACTTTGGACAGTAAAGGAGGAGAAAAGAATTTCTTAAGTCTCGGACTTGCTGTCGGTGATGAAGTTCTTATCAGCGGTCCAAGGAGTGTGTACAATGGAACTCCTCAACTTAAAAATGTTACTGTTGTTGAGGTTAAAAAATCACTTTTAGCTACAGACGTAACTGAGTTGGTTACTGAGAGTGAGAAAGCTCAGGATCTTCAACTAAATGTTACTTGTGTTAATGGCGGATTGGATGTGATTAAAGGTGAAGGTGATTGGCTATCTGTTAAAGGTATTCAAGCTAAGGGTAATAATAAATTTGTTGTTACTATATCTTGTACTGAAAATACTGCTTATTCTCCAAGAACCTCGAAAATTTCCATACAATATGTTGGAAGTCAAACAGTAGCTCCTGTTGATGTTACTGTTAAACAAGGGGCTGTTCAACCTCCTAAATCAACCATTAAAGACGCTACTGCTATGCCTAAGGGGACATTTGTAACTATCCAAGGTAGAGTAGTTGCTATAGGTATTACATCTTATATTATCTCAGATGAAACCGGTTCTATGCACATCTACAAAGGTGCTTATAAAGCAAGGCTCGGAGACGATCTTAAGATAGTTGGAGCTATTGATTTTTACAATAAAGGTGTTCAGATACAGGCTCCTGCACTTGAAGAGAAATTAGGTTATGGTAAGGTTGATCACGGTACACCTACATTGATAGATGGAGCTGCTGCTGATGCTTTATTGCCTTTAGAAAGTATTACAATTAAGTATGTTGAGATACAAGGTAGTTTGTCAGTTTCAAACGGGAAATATTATAACTTAAATATTCCTGAGGCAAAAACTGCTGTGGGTTCTCTTTACTCATTGACAGATAAACAAAAAGAGACTTTGGATCCTCTAAAAGGGAAGAACATTAAACTTAAAGGTTATTTTGTTTCTATCTCTTCTTCAAGTGGAAGTCCAAAATTCATTAATGTAATTATGGATACTGCAGAAGAGGTTAAATAGTATTCGTATTATATAGAAAAGGGGAGGGCGACCATAAAAGGTTGCCCTCTTTTTTTATCAAGTTAAACTCTTTTACTACCTTTGTAGGCAAAACAGAGTCTTATTATGTGGGGGGAGAATGGTGATTTGCGAGATCGTTGTTTGATTGGAAAGAAAGGGGAAGATATTGCTCTTGAGTATCTTACAAGCATTGGGTTTAGTTTATTAGAGCGTAATTGGCGTAGCGGGCATCGTGAAATAGATCTGATTATGATGGGGGATGACGGAGTTCACATTGTGGAGGTTCGGTCACGAAATGCTCCGATTATAGTTTTACCAATAGATACTGTTGGGAGAAAAAAGCAAAGATTAATAATAAGGGCAGCTGCTTCATATATCAGATTTAAGGGGATAGATATTGATACCCATTTTGATATTGTGTCTATCGTTTTTTTTGAGAATAGTTTTGAGTTGGAATATGTTCCGGATGCTTTTATCCCTTTTGATTTTTATTATTAGTTAAAGATATACAAAGATGAACAATAATTATTACTGCATCATAATGGCAGGAGGCATTGGAAGCAGGTTTTGGCCTGTTAGCAGAAATGCCAAGCCAAAGCAATTTCTCGATATTTTAGGTGTCGGAAGGAGTTTTTTGCAACAAACTTTTGATCGTTTCCGTAAGATAGTCCCCAAGGAGAACATAATGATTGTCACATCTTCTGATTACATAGAATTGGTTAAAGAGCAATTGCCATCATTATCTAAAGAGAATATACTTTTAGAGCCATTCAGGCGCAATACCGCCCCTTGTATCACTTACGCCACTATGAAGATAAAGGTAAAGGCTCCTAATGCGACTGTTGTAGTTGCCCCATCTGATCATATTATTGTTGATGAGGATCTTTTTGTAGATACCATCTCTTCAGCTTTGAAATATGCTTCAAATAAGAACGAACTTTGCACTCTCGGAATACACCCTACTCGTCCAGAAACAGGTTATGGCTATATTCAGTGCAATTTGAGGGACTCTTTTATGGTTGATGGAAATATTGCATACAGTGTTAAGACTTTTACAGAGAAGCCCAATAAAGAGTTGGCAAAGATCTTTGTTGATAGTGGTGAGTTTCTTTGGAATTCGGGCATTTTTGTTTGGAATATAAATACTATTTGTGGAGCTCTTGAACATTGGCTTCCAGATATATATACCCTTTTTAAGCCTTGTGATCAATACTATTATACTCCTCAGGAGCAAAGTTATGTAGATAAAGTTTATGAGGATTGTACCAGTATCTCTATTGATTATGGTGTTATGGAGAAGGCAGATAGCGTGAAGGTGTTTAGGGCATCGTTCGGATGGTCAGATCTTGGTACTTGGGAGTCTCTATTTATTTATGGTGATAAGGACCAAAACAATAATCTCATCTCTTGTGAAAATAATATGATTGATGGTACATCTGATTCTATTATTTATTCTACCGAAAAAGATAAATTGATAGCTATAAGTGGAATAGATGGATTTATGGTTGTTAATACGGATGATGTCCTTATGATTTGTCCCAGAGACGAAATTAAATTTAAAAATATGATTACTGATATGGCTTTGAAAGACAAATCCAGATATCAATAATAAAGAATAAAATACAAATATATGTCTGAAAAAAAACCTTTAAAGATTAATGTACAGTCAGAAATAGGGGAATTGAAGTCTGTTTTACTTCACACCCCTGGTGCTGAAGTTGAAAATATGACTCCGAAAATGGCTCAAAGGGCGTTGTATAGTGATATTTTAAATCTTTCAATAGCACAAGAAGAATATGAGCAATTGAGGGGAGTTCTCTCCAAAGTGGCTAATGTATATACTGTTATGGACCTTTTAGTAAAGGTTCTTGATGATGATAAAGAGAGGCAGTCTCTTATTGGTAAAATATGTGTAACTGAACAGGTTACGGAGTATTTTGAAACTCTTATGGAGATGAGTTCCCATAAGTTAGCCAAAGTGTTGATTGAGGGGTTACCTGCAAAGATCAATACCTTGACCTCTTTCCTTAATGATGAGTATTATGCCCTATTTCCATTATATAACTTCTACTTCACCAGAGATGCTTCGGTTACAATAGGGAATAATGCCCTTATTTGTAAGATGGCAAATAAGGTGAGAATGAGAGAGTCTTTTATTATGGAGGCTATTTATAAAGGGAGTGGTGAGTTTGAAACAGAAATTATCAACTCTTATGATTTTCAGCCAGGTAACTCCGATATTTTTATGGAGGGAGGGGATATTTTGATAGCAAGGGAAGACATTTTATTGTTGGGTAACGGAATGAGAACAAGTACTCAAGGGATAGATATGTTAGTTTCCACGCTGTGTAAAGTTGCACCTGAAGGTCGTAGGCACGTGATTGTTCAACAATTACCCCATTCACCCGAGTCATTTATCCATCTTGATATGGTATTTACTTTGCTGGATAGAGATAAATGTATGGTTTTTGAGCCTCTTATTATGGAAGATAATCAGTATCAGACTGTTCATATCACTATTGAGAATGGAAAGGTCTCTAAGATAAAGAGTGTTGCTAATATCCCTTCTGTGTTAAAGAGGCTCGGGATGGATCTCGAACCAATAATTTGCGGA
The DNA here is from genome assembly GCA_964397445.1 of uncultured Muribaculaceae bacterium. Taxonomy (GTDB): domain Bacteria; phylum Bacteroidota; class Bacteroidia; order Bacteroidales; family UBA932; genus CAYNHZ01. The sequence continues at coordinate 511,544 of CAYNHZ010000001.1, forward strand.
GGTCAAGCCGACGAGTGGGATCAGGAGCGTGAGCAATGGCATAGCGGAGCCAATTTCTTTGCTTTTGCTCCGGGAAAGGTTATTTCGTATGCTCGTAACAAACATACTCTTAATGAGTTATCTGATCACGGTTTTGAGGTTATCACTGCGTGGGATGTTATTGAAGGGAAGAAGAGTGTAAAAGGAGATAAGAAATGTGTAGTTACAATCGATGGTTCAGAGCTTCCTCGAGGTGGCGGAGGAGCACGCTGTATGACAATGCCTTTGGATAGAAAAAATGTAAAATGGGACTAATATGGGAATGAATGAAAAAATAGAACAACTCCTCAAGGAGATAGAGGAGTTGAAAGTTAAGAAGGATCAAGAAATTGAGGAGGCAAGGGTACGTCTTCTCGGTAAGAAGGGTGAGGTTACCCAATTATTTGAGGAGTTTAGAAATATTCTTCCTGATCAGAAAAAGGAGTTTGGACAGATGCTCAATCAGTTAAAAAATGCTGCTTCTGCGAAGATCGAAGCTCTTAAAGCAGCTGTAGCAGAGATGGATGAACAACAAAGCAGCTGTGATCTTACTAAGCCAGGAGATGTTTTTGAACTTGGCACACGCCACCCCATTTCGATTACACGTGACGAGATAATATCTATTTATAAAAAATTAGGTTATTCTTTGGCGGAGGGACCGGAGATTGAGGACGATTGGCACGTATTTGAAGCGTTGAATTTTCCCCCGGAACACCCTGCTCGAGATATGCAGGATACATTTTTTATCTCTTCAGGAGTTAATCCTATTTTGTTGAGAACCCATACGAGCTCGGTTCAGGTTAGGACTATGGAGAAAAACACCCCTCCAATTCGGGTAATTTGCCCCGGAAGGGTTTTTAGAAATGAGGCAATTTCTGCTCGTGCTCACTGTATTTTCCATCAAGTAGAGGGACTTTATGTTGATAAAGGGGTTTCATTTGCTGATATGAAGCAGTCGATCCTATTATTTGCACGCGAAATGTTTGGCGAGCATACACAGATACGGATGCGCCCTTCTTACTTTCCGTTTACTGAACCAAGTGCAGAGGTGGATGTGAGTTGTAATATCTGCAAAGGAAAAGGGTGTAATATCTGTAAAGGGACAGGTTGGCTTGAGATTATGGGTTGTGGTATGGTTGACCCTAATGTTCTGGAAGCTTGTGGAATAGATTCTTCAGTCTATTCAGGATTTGCTTTTGGGATGGGTGTTGAACGTATTGCAATGTTAAAATGGCAAGTTAGAGATTTGAGACTCTATTTTGAAAATGATATAAGATTCTTACGTGAATTTGAAACGAATATTTAAGAAAAATTATTTTTTGGAGAAAAAGAAAAAGGTATTATCTTTGCACTCCCATTTGGGAGAGTTTCTTTTTTAGAAGTTCGTTTTGATTCTGCGGAAATAGCTCAGTTGGTAGAGCATAACCTTGCCAAGGTTAGGGTCGCGAGTTCGAGTCTCGTTTTCCGCTCACGAAGATGACTAAAAGTCTATAAGATTTTTAGTCATCTTTTTTAATTGAAAACTCTGTCGGGATAGTAATTGTATAACTATGATACTCATAGTTAATCCTTAAATGGAATTGTTATCGTCAATTCCGGTCTTAGATTACTAATTTTGAGATTGTAATTGCCTCCGAATGATTCAATAACGAGTTTGTTAATATTGTTTCTTACTAAATGTTCTCTGTTAGAAAATTGTTGTTTTGCAAGAGGTGTCCCAATAAATTCGATTATAATGTTTTGGTCAGGGCCGCCATACCCTAAATTGAACTCTATAGTTTCGGTTAATTGATATGATGGAGGAGATGTAAGTGCAGATACTAAACAATCTAATAGTCTGTTATAATCAACATTAACCATTTGAACATTCACCTTAGATGAGAATTTTATCTCTATTCTTGAGTCGTATTTAACCCTATCGATAGAGTCGTAACAGATAGAAACAATATCGTATTGAGAGATTTTCATCTCCATCTGTCCGGTTTCTAAGAATGAGAGATCCCTTATACTGTCTATCATAGGGATAATACTTTTAGCTTCGGTGATAATCTCTTTCTCCAAAATTGTCATCTCTTTTTTCTTTTCCCCATTGCTCAAGTATGTATTTATATCGTCAATAACCTTATTTATAGGTAAATACACCTCATTTTTGAGGTTCTTAATGAGGGTGTCTTTAAGATTGTCTGCCGCTTTTGCTGTTTTTGCAGCTTTCTCGATGCTCTCTTGTCCCGATTTTAACTTCTTATTGGTTCTGAGAAGCCATAAGGCAAAAGAGAGGGTTATTAAACATAAGAGTGAAATAAAACAAACTGAGATTATCTTGATTGTGTTTTCGTTTTTTGCGTGCTTTATCAAACCCTGTTCCCATCTGTAATTTTCACTTATAGTCACCCTTTGTCTTTCGATAAAGTCATTATTTAACGAATCGCTGGCTTTATATATTAATTGATAATAATGTAATGCTTTGTCATAATCTCCAGATGACTCTAACGAGGTTGCTAAATCCTTCATTATACCCTGTTTGAGTAAAGGTTGGTTGTTGCCGAGTATGTTGATGGCATTTCTATAGTATTCAAAGCAGTTGTCATAATTATTTACAAGTCTGTAATATTTTGCCCAATTGAGATTATATACGACTGCCATACTTGCAGGTGCTTTATCCGAATAATATTTAGAGGCATTATCAAGATATGTTTTTGCAGAATTGTAATTACCCATAGATAGATAGATGCTCGAAAACATATTATTTATATTGAGTATTGTGTTATTGGGATTTGATTTTGGGTTGTCTATGAAATATTTTTTTAGCAAAACCTCATACTTTTTAAGATGCTCTAATGCTGAATTGAATTGCTTGATATTGAGATAAGTCTGATACAATCTTGAATGGATTCCGGAAGCATTGATGTCGTCTATACCCTCGATTTTAAGTGCATCTTCAAGTATTGCAATGGTAGACTCATTGTCCTTGAGAAAATAATATGAAGAGGCAATTGCTCTTGCTGAAGCAACCTTGCCGACAGGAGAGTTGTATTTTTCAGCCTCTTTAGACATCTTGAGAGCTTCGTTCCTCACAAATTCTATATTGCCATTTGATGCGTGAACATCAAGAATTGCAAGCCAAGTTCTGAAATAGATATCGAAATTACCCCCTTTTTCCGAGTATTTCTTTAGTAATGAGAGATTTTCGTTGGCTTTATCAATATTTTTACCTCTGTAAAAAATAACGGAGTCACTTAAAGATTTTATTTTAGAGGTGATCAAACTATCTTCAGTTGTTTTTGTCTCTTGAGCTATTGCTGGAGACTGTATTGCTATCATCAATATGAAAATGAAAAGAGTTACCCCCTTTTTAAGAGTTTCTCCCCCTTTCTTCAGCTTCTCTTTATCCTTTTTCTCAATCGCATCTGAGATTGTATATAAAGACTCTCTGATATCACGACTGATAGTGGAGAGCATTGCACTCTTCTCTGCCAAAGATTTTTCTGCCATCAATTTTGCCGCCTCTATCTCAATCTTTGATTGTGCAATGACTTTATTTTTCTTCTTAAAATAAAAGACAAGTGCTAATGAAAGGAGTAAAATTAGAGAAAGAAAGAGTATAAAACGGGTAAGAATAATATTATCTTGCTTCTTATTTTGAAGGTATAGCTCGTCAATTTGATTTGTAGAACGGAGAGCTTTAACCTCCTTCATATAATAATCTCTGTATAATGTGTCTTGGATCAATATTGCCTTTTTAATATAATTACAAGCTTGAACCTTCTCCCCTTCCTGAAGGAAAAAGTTTGTACTGTCCAAATATTCCTTTATTTTAAGAGAGTCGGACGCATATCCGACATTTCCTAAAGATAGGTAAAAGAGTATTGGAAGAAGAAATCGGAATAATTTCATTTGTTTTTGTTTTAGCAAAGATAGTTAATGAATAAATAATTATTGCTATTATTTTGTAAAATCATTCGCTTATAGCATAGATAAGTAGGTTAATTAGGTCTCTTCTTTGATTTGTTATATCTTCGCACCTCATTTTAAAAACACTTTTATGTACAAAAAAAACAAAAAAAGTGTTACCGTTTGTTTTAAGCGTTGGGCTCGGAAGAATTGGGCAGTTTTTGCCAGCTTCCATAGAGTAGTTAAGATCGGGGTGTTGTCCGTAAGTATGTCAATACTCACCCTTCCGTTCCAGAATCTTCTGGCCCAAGCAGATACAACAGAAGTTGTACAGAAAACATACCTAAAGGAGGTATTAGTGGTAACACAGCGGGCAAATCCCACAAGAGGGGTTGTTTTGCCAACAGAGGTTTTCAGTAGAAATAAAATGGAGACTTCATCTTTACAAACCATTGAAAATGCACTCAAAATCAATCCAGTTGTTGATTTACGCGAAAGAGGTGCTAAAGGGGTCCAAGCCGATATTTCTCTATATGGCGGGACAGCAGATCAAACAATGGTAATGCTTAACGGAATAAATTTTACAGATGCCAGGACAGGTCATCAGAGCCATTCTCTCCCAATTGATATTGAGGGTGTCAATGGAATCAATCTGATAGGAGGTGTTCCGGGCATCGGTGCTTTTACAGGGGCGATAAATATTATTACGTCACCTGTCAGACCAAATTATCTGAGGGGAGAGATAAGTGGAGGTCAATATGGCTATTTATATGGTAATATATCAGGAGCCATAACCCGAGAGAAGGTCAGTGCTATGATCATCGGATCTGTTAGAAGGGGGGATGGATATATTGCAAACACCGATTTTAATACAATAAATCTCTATGCAAGAGTGACTTATGACTCTGATGTAATAGGAATATTGGACTTCCAGTCGGGTTATCAACGTAAATTTTTCGGAGCAAATGGATTCTATTCTCTTGCCTATCCAAATCAGGCGGAGCATACCGAGACATATTTGACCTCTTTGAAATGGAAAAAACAATTTCTTAAAAAGTTCAGTATCGGTGCCGATGTCAGTTATAGGAGAAATACCGACAGGTTTGAGCTTTTTAGAGGTGCAGACAATGCACCATCTTGGTATAAAGATCATAATTACCACCTTACAGACAATGTGGGTGTCGGGATAAATGGAAATTATGACTGGATAGGGGGGACAACAAGTATTGGGGCAGATTATACCTTTAATCACATACTCAGCAATGTTTTGGGGGATAAAATCGAGACCCCTATCCCAATAAAAGGCGAGGTAAATAAATTTTACACAAATATAAAAGGAAGAAATATTGTAAATGGCTGGGTATCACATTCGTTACAGATAGAGAAATGGAATCTATCAGGTTCATTTAATTATGGATACAGCCCATATGGCAATGCGATAATGTGGAGTGGAGGGATAGGATATGATATCCTTCCTCCGTTAAATATTAATATAAATGCAGCTCATTCTGTGCGCCTCCCAACATTTACAGATCTCTATTATACTACGAAAACACATACCGGGAATATCTCTTTATCTCCGGAAAAAGCGACAACTTATAGATTATCTTTGATTTATAATGGATCTCTTTATAAAGGGGCTCCATCTCAGTTTTTATCAAATCTCTCTATAAACCTATCCGGTTTTTTCAGACAGGGGAAAGATATTATTGATTGGGTGAAAAAATATGAGGAAGATAAGTGGGAGTCAATGCAGATAACATCATTAAACACATTCGGTGCAGAGGTTTCCATAGCCTATTCATTTAAAAAAGTGCTTAGAAACATCTCCGCATCGTATGGGTATATTCATAACGATAAGAATAGTAATGGGTATATTTCAAAATATGCCTTAGATTACTTAAAAAATAAAGTATCATTAAGGACAAATATTCAAATATATAAAACAATTTTTGCCGACATTTCCGGAACTTGGTTTGACCGTAATGGTAAATACCAGAATGCCACAGGTGAGGTGATATCTTATACCCCTTTCTGGTTGGTAGATGCACGATTGAGCTACCGATTAAAGTATTTTACATTCTTTGTAAATGTGAATAATGTTCTTAATGTCAAATACTTTGATTTCGGCGGATTGGTTCAGCCAGGCATTTGGGCAGACGGAGGGATAAGAATTGATTTATAATTTCTCTCTTAAAGTACAGATGCTTTTATGATTTTGAGATCCTCTATAGGTCTGTCATTGATATCAGTGGCAGACTTCTGGAGGATTTCTACAACTTCAAGACCGGAGATTACCTCCCCAAATACGGTGTATTGTCCGTCAAGATGTGGCGTGCCTCCAATGGTTTTATATGTTTTACGCATCTCTTCAGTAAGTTTTACCTTACCACCTGTTTGTTTGTCAATTCGCTCTTGCTGTTTATTGAGTGACTCATCATCAAATATTTTTCCCCAAACAATATAGAATTGTGATGCGGAGGAACTTCTGTGTGGATTAACATCGTCCCCTTCTCTTGCAGCTGCAAGTACCCCTCTCTTATGGTAAATTGTGGGGATTTTAAATTCGGATGGTATTGTATATGAAGGACCTCCCTCACCAAGGAGTATGCCTGGAGCTGCATTACGCGAATCCGGATCTCCGCTTTGGATCATAAAATCTTTAATTACTCTATGAAATAGTAGACCATCAAAATAGCCCTCTTTTACCAATTTAGTAAAATTATTGGTGTGCAACGGGGTCTCATCGTATAAAACGAGGGTTATGTCCCCTTTATTGGTCTCAAGGAGAATCTTTGTCCTTTTATCTTTATTGGAACAAATAAGAGATGTTGATATTAGAACAAATAGGATAGATGTGGTGAGTAATCGTCTTTTCATTGTATAGATATTTTGGGTTGTTTTATTTCTGTTTGCTTAATAAAATCGAGGGTGTTTTCCCCCTCTTTTGTGAGGGTAAAGTACATTTTACGTTTATCTTTATCCCCTAAGATCCGCATTACTAACCCCTTTTTCTCAGCAGAACTGATAATTTTAGAGGTGTTAGAGTGGGTCAATCCGAGATGTTCAGACAACTCTCCAGAAGAGCAGCTGGTGTATTTGCTGAGGGTACACAACATCATCCCCTCGTTAAGAGAGATATTATAATACTTCTGAAAATTATCTTCAAACAATAATATCTCTTTCCTAACATCCCGGATCTTGCATAAATATTCGGTGTTTTTAGACATATTATTAATTATCAAATAAATAGATTGATATTTGCGTTGTCAGCCCTCTCCATATAGGTAGCGACTCCGCCTATAGTAACCTCATCCAACAACTCTTCACGGCTTACCCCCATAACATCCATTGACATTTGGCAGGCTATAAATTCTACGCCGTTTTCAAGTGCTTGATTACGGAGAGATTCGAGAGAGTCTATCCCTTTTGTTTTCATAATATGCCTCATCATTTTACTACCTGCACCAAACATATTGAATTTTGACAACTTCAAGCGTAAAGAGTTAGAAGGGAGCATAATGCCGAACATTTTACCAAAGATATCCTTATTAATCCCCTTGGGCTTATTGCATTTCTTTATGACATTCAATCCCCAGAAGGTAAAAAATATTGTAACCTTCTGACCTGTTGCTGCAGCTCCGTTGGCAAGGACAAATGTTGCAAGTGCTTTATCCAAATCGTCACTGAACATAATCATTGTTTTACCCTTTCCATCGCAGGTAGTGAGTATTTTGCAGGCATTGGCCCCCCCTTTTTCGATCAGGGCAGTAAACTTCCCTTTATCGGAATGTTCCTCAACAAGATTGTTTCCGGTCGATCGGCACCAAGAGGCTATATCTCTTGCAAATCCAGGATCTGTTGATGTTATTTCAACCCTATCACCTACAGCAACTTCATCAATACTCTTTTTAACTCTCATTATAGGACCGGGACATTGAAGACCGCAAGCATCTACCTTTATAGTCCTTGCTTTGATATTCATATCGGAAACCTCCTCTTTAGGATCAATTCTGCTAATCTCGCAGGAGAGATCGTCCTCCTTGCAAGTTATCTTTGCCGTAGCATTGCTAAATGTTTTGTAACCACCCGATAAATTATAGACATCGTATCCGTTTGCTTGAAGTATCCTTGAAGCAACATATCCCCTAAGACCCACTGCACAAAAAATATAGACGGGTTTGTCGCTCGGAATCTCATCCAATCTTAACCTTATCTCGTCAACCGGAATATTTATAGAACCCTTGATAGTTCCCATTTTGTTCTCTTCCATTGTCCTAACATCGATAAGAGTTATTTTACTCATATCCATATCCTTGACCTCTCTCCAATATACCATTTTTACCCTTTTTGAAATAATGTTCTCGGCGACATATCCTGCCATAGTGACTGGGTCTTTTGCTGAAGAGTAAGGGGGAGCGTAGGTGTGTTCGATGAGAGTAAGGTCAGAAATAGTTCCCCCTCTTTTAATCACCAAAGCTATCTGGTCTATTCGCTTGTCAACGCCGTCAAATCCCACACATTGAGCACCATATAACTTTCCATCTTTAGGATTGAAGGTAATCTTTATAGTGAGTGGGAATGAGTCGGGATAGTAGCCTGCGTGAGAGCTTGAATGTGTGGTGGAAGAGACATACTCCATCCCCTCTGCTTTTAGTTTTTTGGCAGGAAGACCTGTAGCAGCCACCGTCATATCGAATACTTTAGCTATTGATGTACCAATAGATCCTTCATACTCTGCAATATCTCCATAGACCATATTGTCTGCAACTATCCTCCCTTGACGATTTGCCGGTCCAGCTAAGTAATTTAACCAAGGTTTTCCGGTTATCGGATGGGGAAATTCGATGGCATCTCCAACAGCATATATGTTATCATCGGAGGTTTTAAGGTGGTTATCCACTTTGATCCCCCCTGCCTGACCAATTTCGAGGTTAGCAGCTTTGGCCAAAGTCGTTTCAGGGCGGACACCGATGGAAAGGATAACAATATCTGTAGTAATTTCTCTACCGCTTTTAGTCCTTACTATCAGTTTGTTGTTGCTGTTTTTCTCAAATGACTCAACACTCTCACCAAGCATAAGATTTACCCCTTTTTGCATAAGATGTTGATGAACAATGGATGCCATAGAGAAATCTATAGGGGCCATAACTTGATCCGCCATCTCGATAATGGAGACTTTTGCCCCTGCAATGTGAAGATTTTCAGCCATTTCAAGACCTATAAATCCTGCTCCTACAATGATGGCACTCTTGATATTTTTACTTTTTATGTACCCTTTTATATTATCGGTGTCATTGACATTTCTCAATGTAAAAATCCCCTCATTATCAATCCCTTTAAGTGGTGGCCTTACGGGATTTGAACCAGGTGATAGCAAGAGCTTATCGTAAGATTCGGAATAACTCTCCCCTTTTGGGTTTTTGATTGTTACCTCTTTTTTACTCTTGTCAATCGCAATTACCTCACTCTCAACCCTTACATCAACATCAAATCTTTGACCGAAAGTTGCAGGTGTTTGGACAAAAAGTTTTTCCCTCTCTTTGATTACTCCACCAATATAATACGGAAGTCCGCAATTGGCATAAGAGATATATTTGCCCCTCTCAATAAGGATAATCTCGGCGTTCTCGTCATTTCTGCGGATCCTTGCAGCTGCGGTTGCCCCACCGGCTACTCCCCCAATAATAATATGTTTCATATTTTTGTTTTATTTTACAAAAATAGATATATTTTCCATAAAAACAAATTTCCATTGGAAAATATAATTAAGAGACTATTTATTTTGAGTTATGTATTTAGAACAGAGTTTTGTAAACCTTGTGTAGAATAAAATTCCGGCAAAAGTGAGTCCTAAAAGTAATCCGAGCCATACTCCGACAGGGCCGAGATCGAAAACAAAACCAAGAATATATGCGGAGGGGAGACAGATAACATAATATGATATAGCAGAGAATAAAAGAGGTTTATTAATATCTTTCATCCCCCTTAATGACGAAATACTTGCAAGTTGAATAGCATCCCATATCTGAAATAATGAGATCACTATTATTAAGTTTGATGCTATTGGGATAACATTCGGATCACTTGTGTATAGGTAGGGAATGCTTTTATAAAATAGAACATAGATAATTCCGCACGCCCCCATTAGGGCGATAGACATATGTACCGATGCTTTTCCTGCCATATACATATCTTTGAAGTGTCCTGACCCAAATTGATGCGATACTCTGATAGTTGCTGCAGCACCTATCCCGGTTGCTATCATAAAGGAAAGATGACTCAGACTATGGGCTATTTGGTGTGCTGCAAGCTCATATTTACCCATCCAACCTACCATAATGGCTGTAAAACTGAAGGCGGTAACCTCTAAAAGGTTTTGGAATGATATTGGAATCGATGTTTTGAGTTGAACAATAATACTTTTTTTATCTATTAATTTCAGTTTGAGTATCGTGATGTATGTGTTATACTCTTTTGCTTTATACAGAATTATAACAAATAAAATGGCTGAAAGAACCCTTGCAATGAAGGTTGCGTATGCAGCCCCTGCAACCCCTAAATGGGGAGCGCCCCATTTGCCGAAAATCAAGATCCAATTGAGGAAAATATTTAGAATATTTGCAAAAATCGTGATATACATTGCATATTTTGTGTTCCCTATGCCTTCTGAGAAAAATCTGATACTCAGAAATATAATTGTTGGTATTGTGGATGCAACATTGATAAAATAGTACTCTTTTGCATATCTGACAACATCTGAATCTTGCCCCATATATCCCATAAAAAATCCGATTATGGCGAGGATAGCGGTTAGAATGAGCGACATAAAAAGATTTAATACAAAGGCATTTTTAAATGTTTTCGCAACATCAAAGTACTCCCCTTTTCCAAAACTTTGACCAACAATAGGTGTAATCCCTTGAGCAAATCCGATAGCAAACACAAACCCTATCATATAGATAGCATTGGCAAATGATACCCCTGCAAGCTCTGCTGCTCCAAGATGGCCTACCATCACATTATCAGCGAGTTGTACGACCACTTGCCCTGCTTGTGTTATCATAACAGGGATGGCAACTTTTAGATTTCTTCGGTAGTAAGGAGTGTACTCTTTGATACTCATCTATCTGTTTTCAAAAAATGAAAGGGTGTAAAGATACCGCTCTTTTCTAAATACAACAAAATATCGCATTTTATATAAGAATCTTGGAATATTGAAATATTTACCTATTTTTAAAAAATGCTTTTATGTTATCACAGAGTTTGTTTATATATATTTTGTGGGATTGAGAAGATTGAGATCCAAACCATCCTAAAGGAAAGTTGTTGAATGATCTGTGTGATATTGGCTTCAGTTCTCATTATCCGTATATTAAAAGTCGCTTCCCGATTTGGGAAGCGATTTTTAATTATAATATCAGGCAATAATTTGCAGTTATTAAAATAATCTTTAATTTTGCATTAATAAAGCTATTAAATAGACTGTTTAAATAATACAATTAATGGTTTTATTTATAAATGATGTATTATGAAGGAGAGCAACGATTGTAATATGGAGCAAAAAATTTTGGATTGTGCCGAGAAATTGTTTCTCGACAAGGGTTATGCCTTGACAAGTACAACTGAAATTGCACGTGAAGTTGGTTGTAATCAAGCGCTTGTTCATTATTATTTTAGGACAAAAGAGAAGTTGTTCCAGAAAATATTCGAGGATAAATTGGAATTATTCATCCTCCCGTTCATTCAACTTAATGACGACAATGTGAGTTTTACAGATGCCCTGAAAGCAAAGCTCAATTCGCTTTTTGATATGCTCAATGACAATCCTAAACTCCCTTTTATGTTGTTAAATGAGCTGATAACAAATCCTTTACAAATAGAATCCCTTAAAAGTAAAATAATGGATTCTTGTGGTGGGGTTTTTTTAGAATTTGAGAAGTCTGTTCAGAAAGAGGTCAGTTTAGGAAGGATTCGCCCTACAAATGCTTTTGACATTACAATCAATGTTTTATCCCTTGCTGTTTCATTTTTCCTATTATTACCTATCTTTGAGGGGATGGATCTTGTGACGGAAGATAGGGTAAAAGAGTTTGCAACAATGAGAAAAATAGAGATTATCAATACGATTATTAATAGTTTAAATGTCAAATAATTAATTAAAGATTATAGTTTATGTTTAGAACATCCTTTTCCCATATAATATTTTTAATAATTGCTTTTGGCTTTTTGTCTCTGCACAAATCCGCAGCTCAGGATACTCAAACGGAAGAAAAAATCACCATAGAACGGTGTTATGAACTTGCTAAGAACAATTACCCATTGGTCAAAAAGTATGATCTGATAAATATTACAGAGGATTATTCTTTGAAGAATGCGACTATGATGTTTTTCCCTCAGATTACCTTAGGGGGGAAGGCCACTTATCAGACAGATGTTCTGAAATTCCCATTTGATATACCGGGTATTGATATGCCTGTTTTCAGTAAGGATCAGTATGCTGCCTATCTTGAACTTTCTCAGGTGATTTGGGACGGAGGAGCTATTTCGGCTCAACGGAAAAACATTAAAGCAAAGGGGGATGTGAGTAGAAGTGAACAAGATGTCGATATGTATGCCCTAAAAGAGAGAATCAATAATCTCTATTTCGGTATCCTTTTGTTGGGTGAACAGATCGGACAGACTGAGATTCTTTTGGGTGATTTGAAGACAAACAGGACTAAGATTGAGAATTGTATTAAAAATGGTGTTGCGAATCTTTCCGATTTGGATGTTATAGAGGTTGAAATGATCTCTACCAACCAGAGGAAAGTGCAGTTGGAGACCCTTAGAGATGTTTATATGAGGATGTTGTCAATGATGATAGGAAAGGAGGTCGGATCCTATTCAATGCTTATAAAACCTATTCCAGATATTTTAAACAATAAAAACCTAATAGCAGATCTTATTATGGGTGAGAATAAGAGGCCTGAAATAGCGTTGTTTGATGCTCGCAGTAAGGAGATTAACTCTCAGTGGAATTATTGGGTTGCTGGTGGACTGCCAAAAATTAAGTTGTTCATAAAAGGGGCATACGGCCGTCCAGGACTTAATATGATGAGTGATGATTTTGCTTTTTATGCTGTCGGGGGGATCAATTTCTCATGGAATATTAGTGAATTATATAGTTTGAATTTCGGAAGAAAGATCATATCATCATCTCAGAAACAGGTAGAATACAGTCGAGAGACTTTTTTGTTCAATACAAATCTGATATCTCAACAACAAGGGGCTGAGATTGAGAGGTATCTGAAAATAATGGAGGATGATAAGAGTGTAATTGCTCTCAGAGAGAAAATCAGGAAAGCTGCCGAGACGGAGTTTGAAAATGGGACAATGTCGGCTTCAGATTTGATCACTGAGATCAACAAAGAAGAGATTGCCAAACAGGATAAGATTGTTCACGAGATCGAGCTTATCAAGTCTATTTACGAATTAAGAACACTTAAAAACAATTAAATATTTTAATAATAGTTTAGATATGAGAGATTTTAAATTATTGATACTAACCATTTTTTCATTTACTATGCTTGCTTGTTCCGGAAACGGATCTGAATTTGATGCGTCAGGTACATTCGAGGCGACTGAAGTGATGGTCTCCTCTGAGGCAAATGGTAAAATTGTCTCTTTCGATCTGAATGAGGGGATGAAGGTTGAGGCGGGAAAATCATACGGATTGATCGATACCATTCAATTGCATCTTAAAAAAGAGCAACTTAAAGCCGCTATCAATGCAGCGGTTAGTAGGAAACAAGATATTGATAAGCAAACAGGGTATTTGAGGGAACAAATATCAAATCAGAAGAAAGAGAGGGAGAGGGTAAAAAATCTGATTGCTGCAAATGCAGCCAATACTAAGCAGTTGGATGATATAAATTCAGCTATTGCTGTTATGCAAAAACAATTGGATGCTACAGAATCAACCTTGAGGCAAAACAATGCAGTTGCAGAGTCTGAGGTTCTCTCTCTAAAGACACAAGTGGAACAAATTGTTGACCAACTGAAGCGGTGTCGAATAGTATCTCCTATAAACGGAGTGGTTTTGGCGAAATATGCTCAGGCAGGGGAGTTGACAGCGATAGGGAAACCGATTTTTAAGGTTGCAGATATATCAGATATGCACTTACGTGCTTATATCACTGCCCCTCAGTTGACAAATATCAAATTGGGTCAGAATGTTATGATTTACGCAGATTCTGATAAGGAGGGGATAAAGATTTATAATGGAAAGATTACTTGGATCTCTGACAAATCGGAATTTACCCCAAAAACCATTCAAACTCGGGATGAAAGGGCAAATTTGGTATATGCTATTAAAATCTCTTTCATAAATGATGGATATGTCAAGATAGGTATGTATGGGGATGTAGAATTTGAATGATGTAATGGAAAAGTATTCTTCTAAACCAAATAAAGCTGTTGAGGTCAATGGACTAAAGAAGAGCTATGGAAAAAACACAGCTTTGAATGGTGTCTCTTTCAGTGTTGATAATGGGGAGATATTTGGTATCATCGGTCCAGATGGGGCTGGGAAGAGTACTATTTTCAGAATATTGACGACACTTATTTTACCAGATGAAGGAAGTGGAAAGGTGGGTGGGTTTGATATTTTGAAAGATTATAAGAGGATTAGGGAAATTGTAGGTTATATGCCGGGAAGATTCTCTCTCTATCAAGATTTAAGTGTGGAGGAGAACATTTCATTTTTTGCAACATTATTCGGGACCACACTCAAAGAGAATTATGATCTGGTCAAAGATATTTATTCTCAACTCGAACCTTTTAAGAGGAGAAAAGCGGGGGCTTTATCGGGTGGAATGAAGCAAAAATTGGCCCTCTCTTGTGCACTAATTCATAAACCTCAGGTTCTATTTTTAGATGAGCCCACAACAGGGGTTGATCCGGTCTCAAGGAAGGAGTTTTGGGGAATGTTACGCCGATTAAGGGAGCAAGGGCTTTCTATAATTGTCTCTACCCCCTATATGGATGAGGCGACCTTATGTGATAGAATTGCCCTTATTAGAAAAGGGATTTTTATGGAGACGGATACCCCAAGTAGTATTGTCGCTCATTTCAATAATCCCCTATTTTCTGTTTATGGTGATAATATGCCCTCTTTATTGAGGGATATTAGGAAGTTTGAGGAGGTTTATAGCTGTTTTGCTTTTGGAGATGTTCATCACGTGGTTATGAGGAGTGATGGGGCAAAAATCGAACAATTGAGTGAGTATCTGAACAATAATGGACATACTGATGTTGTGATAAAGGAGATTAAGGCAGTCATTGAGGATTGTTATATGTTTTTGGATAAAGATGACACAAGATAATACGACAAGGATATGAGGATTAAGGATATTGATAAATATTTCCATAGCGGTAAAGAGGGTTTTATTGCCCCAGACGAGGTGATTAAGACAGAGGGACTCACAAAGTGTTTTGGAGATTTTACAGCTGTTGATCATATCTCTTTTTCTGTCAAAAAAGGGGAGATTTTTGGTTTTCTTGGTGCCAATGGGGCAGGTAAAACCACAGCAATGAAGATGTTGTGTGGATTGAGTAAACCAACTTCCGGTATAGGATATGTTGCAGGGTATGATATCTATCGTGATGTCAAGAAAATTAAACGAGAGATAGGATATATGAGCCAAAAATTTTCTTTGTATGAGGATCTGAAGGTATGGGAGAATATTCGGTTATTTGGGGGGATTTATGGTTTGAATGATAAAGAGATAGCTGACAAAACAGATATGCTTCTCAATAAACTTGGATTGGAGGAGCAGAGGAATAGACTTGTAAAATCGTTACCTTTAGGTTGGAAGCAGAAGCTTGCTTTTTCTGTGGCTATTTTTCATGAGCCAAAGATTGTTTTTTTAGATGAACCAACTGGTGGAGTTGATCCAGCCACTCGGAGGGAGTTTTGGGAGATGATTTATGAGGCGGCTGAAAAGGGGATTACAGCATTTGTGACTACACACTATATGGATGAGGCGGAGTATTGTAACAGGGTATCTATTATGGTTGATGGGAGGATAGATGCCTTAGATACCCCCTTCAATCTAAAGAAAAAATTCGAGGCTAAAAATATGGATGAGGTGTTTAATAGGTTGGCTCGTAAGGCAGTAAGGCAGGATAGTTGATATATAGGAAATGAAAAGATTTTTCTCATTCGTTCACAAGGAATTTTGTCACATTTTACGTGACAAGAGGACTCTTTTGGTCCTTCTTGTGATGCCTGTTGTTCAAATATTATTATTCGGGTTTGCATTATCTACTGAGATAAAAGATGTCAAGATTGCTGTTTATGATCCGTCGATGGATGCAGCTTCTCAGCGTATAATCAATCAGATAGAAGCGAGCTCTTATTTTACCGTCTCCCTTATGATCACCGATAAAAACGATATTAATGATGTTTTTATAGATAATAGGGCAGATATGGTATTGGTTTTTGAGGACAATTTCAATACAAGGATCTTACACGGTGGTGATGCCTCTATTCAGATTATCGCAGATGGTTCAAATACTCACGTTGCAACTTTAGGTACTGTCTATATTTCCAACATCATTGCTTCCTACCAACGAGAAATGGCGCAACAGATGTCTCAATCTGATATCATCCAAGGTGTTGTTATTCAGCCGCCTGTCAGGATAAATACATTTTCAAGGATGTTATATAATCCGCAGATGAAGAGTGCTTTTAATTTTGTTCCCGGTGTTATGGGGATGATATTGATGTTGATTTGTGCTATGATGACCTCTGTCTCGATAGTTAGAGAGAAACAGAGAGGGACAATGGAGGTTCTTTTAGTCTCCCCTGTCAAGCCCCTTTCTATTATTCTTGCCAAGACAATCCCCTATTTTGTTGTCTCCTCTGTCAATCTTGCAACCATAATACTTCTCTCTGTTTACCTACTCAAAGTGCCTGTTTCAGGGAGTCTAATATGGCTTCTACTTGTCTCTTTGATATTTGTCCTCGTATCACTCTCAATAGGGATATTGATTTCTACACTTGTAAATAGTCAAGAGGCTGCTATTTTGACATCGGGACTGGTTCTTATGCTCCCCACAATGCTGTTGTCTGGGATGTTATTCCCAATAGAGAGTATGCCCACATTTCTTCAGTATATATCCTATACTGTGCCGGCAAAGTGGTATATTGAGTGTGTAAAAACAATAATGATACAAGGTCTTGATATAAAGTATTGTTTAGAACAAGTGCTTATTTTACTTGGATTTGCTGTACTTCTTATAACAACGAGTTTAGTCAATTTTAAAGATAGATTATGTTAAAATATCTCATAGAAAAGGAATTTAAGCAGCTGATACGCAATCCGTTTTTGCCTAAACTGATTGTATTTATGCCGTGTCTTGTTATCCTTATCTTTCCCTGGGCAACCACTATGGAGATAAAGAGTGTAAATATCTCTATTGTTGATAATGACCATACGATCACATCAAGAAAACTTATAGATAAAATATCATCTACTAACTATTTCTCAATCACAGATGTCTCGCCAGACAATGATAGAGCGATGGAGAGTATTGAGTATGGAAAGGCGGATATTATTGTCGAGATACCTAACGATTTTGAAAATTCAATAATGAGGGAGCACCAAGCTACGATTCTCTTCTCTGCCAATGCTGTAAATGGGACAAAAGGGAGTGTCGGAACCTCTTATTTAACCTCTATTGTCAATGATTTTGCAGATGGGTTGTCATTCAATGGAGCCAAAGAGGTCTCCTCATTTGGTGGGATAACAATAAATCCCTATTATAAATTTAATCCGGAAATGGATTATAAGATACCTATGATACCTGCCTTAATGGTTCTGATTATTACAATGTTATGTGGCTTTTTGCCAGCTATGAATATTGTAGGCGAAAAAGAGGTTGGGACCATTGAACAGATCAATGTGACCCCGGTACCGAAAATGACCTTTATTTTAGGGAAATTGATTCCATATTGGATAATAGGATTTGTAGTCTTTTCTATTGCAATGTTGGTCGCTCTTCTCATATATCAACTTTATCCTGTCGGCAATGTTTTCGCCCTTTATGGGGTAGTTTTGATCTATATTTTTGCAATATCCGGACTTGGACTAATAATTTCAAACTATTCGAGTACCCTCCAACAATCAATGTTTATGATATTTTTCTTCATCATAATTATGTTGTTGATTAGTGGACTCTTCACCCCAATAAGCAGTATGCCACATTGGGCACAGGTGGTAGCTAAACTTAATCCTCTCACATATATTGTCATTATAATGCGCTCTATCTACTTAAAAGGGAGTACACTATCTGATGTTAGTTCAGAAATCTATACCCTGTTGATATTCTTCGTAATTATCACCACTTGGTCTATTTTAAGTTATAGAAAACGGGGATAACAACCCCTGTGACAAATCTAAAAACTTTTTTATAGTATCGATATTATTCAAAATTTTTATACCTTTGCACCTCCTATTAAAGCTCAGGTGGTGGAATAGGTAGACACGCAGGACTTAAAATCCTGTGGGCAGCAATGTCCGTACGGGTTCGATTCCCGTCCCGAGCACACAAAACCTCTATAGAATATCTCTATAGGGGTTTTTGTTTTTAATATCTCCACATTGTTCCTATTTTGTGCCCACTTTTATTAAAAAAGTCATAGACCTGCATAATGGAAGGGAATCTTGATGTTTTGTTCATACGCTTTTTTCAAAATATTGATGATAATATTAAAATTGATTTTTTCTCATAATTATTATACATTTGTGGACATTTAAAATTAATTAATATGAAGAAGTATCGTTGTGTAGTTTGTGGCTACGAATATGATCCACAAGTTGGTGACCCTGATGGTGGCATTAAGCCAGGAACATCTTTTGAAGATATCCCTTCAGATTGGGTATGTCCTTTATGCGGAGTAGGAAAAGAAGACTTTGAAGTTATTGATTAATATATTGTTGTGACAAAATATCAGTATATTATTCTTTTTGGTTGCTTATGGGGTTTGTCGGAAGCGGTGTTAGGAACCTTTATTCATCTTACCCCATTAGGTGACTTATCTGGCTATATTCTTTTTCCTATCGGCTTTTACCTGATGATAAAGACCTATCTGAAAACAAAGGAATTAAACTCAATTTTGTATATTGGCTTTATTTCGGCAGCGATTAAAATATCTACTCTGATCATATATAATCCGGCGTTTTTATTACTTGTTCTCAAGCCCGCTTTCTTTATCATAATAGAATCATTCTTTGGTGTAGTAATAATAAAAATAATACTTTATTTTGTAAATCAAATAAATAACCATACCTTGCGCCCTTTATTAAAATAACATTTCAAGCTGATGTTTTCTTTTCAGCAAAAATTCAATGACATTTAAAGAGTTAAAGGTTGATGAGTCTATTTTAGAGGCTCTCACTAAAAAAGGTTATTCGGTTCCTACCCCTATTCAAGAGGTTTCAATTCCGATGATTTTAGAAGGTAAGGATATTCTTGGTTGTGCTAGTACCGGGACGGGTAAAACAGCAGCTTTTGCGATTCCTATTATTCAAAATATATTAAAAAACGGAGTAGAAAGTAAGAAAAAGAGCGGTTATAGACCAATAAAAGCCCTTGTACTCACTCCAACTCGCGAATTAGCACTTCAAATAGCTACAAACTTCACAGAATATAGCTACGGTACAAAGATCAAAAATTGTGTAGTTTTCGGTGGTGTAAACCAAAAACCTCAAGTTAGTGCCATAAGAGGTGGCGTGGACATACTTATTGCTACCCCAGGAAGGTTGTTAGATCTTATGAGACAGGGAATCGTTCACCTTGACAAGGTTCAATATCTTGTTTTAGATGAAGCCGATAGGATGTTAGATATGGGTTTTATCCACGATGTTAAGAAAATAGTTTCATATCTTCCAACAGAAAGACAAACAATGTTCTTCTCAGCGACACTTCAACAAGCTATCAATTCATTTGCAGAGAGTGTGTTAAGTAATCCTATCGTTGTTGATGTGGAGAAAGAGGAGGAGAAAAATGAAAATATAGAACAGTTCTTGTATATGGTAGATAAAAACAACAAGAAAGAGCTGTTAGTCAATATTTTGAAAGAGGAGTCAGAAAAATCCGTATTGGTATTCTCAAGAACAAAACATGGTGCGGATAAAATAGCTAAAGAGCTTTGTAGAAAAGGGATAGACAGTGAGGCGATACATGGAAACAAATCTCAGAATGCCCGACAAAATGCCCTCAATAAATTTAAAAAACATCAAACGAAGGTTCTTGTTGCAACTGATGTTGCGGCGAGGGGGCTTGATATTCAATTGTTACCGATGGTTATCAATTTTGATATGCCTGATGTTCCTGAAACTTATATACATAGGATAGGTCGTACAGGGCGTGCGGGCAATGTTGGAGTGGCTCTGTCTTTCTGTGAGCCTCACGAGAAAGGGATGATAAGAAGCATTCAGAAACTTACCGGTAAGGTAATAATGAAGCGTTCTGTATAGCAATCTGTAGTCTAATCAGCTTTTTGATAGATAAATAGGGTATCCCTAATTAATGAAATAGGAGAATTGACCTCAAATGCAACAAAGTGTTTGAGGTCTTTTCCTGTATCGTTCTCAGAGATGGAAACAGACATATCTGTTGTGCCTGGCTCTCCTGAAGGGGGATTAATGAAAGTAATCCTCTCACTTACAACAGCTCCCCATCTATGATTAGAGCTCACCTTTATTATAAAACTTTCACTCTTTTTATCTGAAGTGATAGTTCGGGGCTCGATGTTTAATAAAGGATCTGGCTCTCTTTCTTGATTGATAGTTATTTGTGATTGTATAATGTCCTCTGTGACGGCGCTGCTGCTGCTAAAAGTGACAATATATTGTTTCTCTTTATTTGAGTTATTCCTTGGAACTATAATAGTTAATGTCTTTGGTTTGTCGTCAGAATTTCCCTCAGAAGGGGTTATAGTAACCATTGAATTTTTGCAATATGAAACCCAAGTGTTATTAGCAAGTATATATGCAGTTAAGGTATCGACAGTGTGGCGAGCAGATAATGTAGAGGGGGTTAATGAGATAAATGGTTTCTCGTAGCCTTGTTTAATGACAACATTTGCTTGGGATACAGACTTGTAGTTGAATGTAGAGAAAGTTACCACGATCTCTCTCTGTATTCCGTCTTTGTTTTTATCTACAACTATCACGGCAGGGATATCGGTTGAGCCTGTCTTTGGGGTAATAGATACGGCAGGGCTTGTACTTACTGCACTCCAATTATAGTTTGAATAGATACGAATGGTGTCAGTAGAACCCTCGAATGGAATCTCCAAGGTTTGAGGGTTAACAGTTATTGTCGGTTCTGGCCAGCAAGAACTCAGTATCAGCAAACTTAATGTTGATACAATAATCAATTGCAAATAATGATGTTTCATAAAGCAAGTTTGTGATCTGCTGCATTTGTATTATTGGTCGATCAATGAAGCAAATGTAATATTAAAAGCGATCTTTTACAAATTTCTCAACTATTTTAGGATAGATTTTTTCCAATTCGTGGATCTTTTGTGCGAGGGTTTCAGGGGTATCGTTAGGAGTTACCGGACAGCGACTTTGGTGTAATATTGTCCCATTATCGTAAATATCATTTACTATATGAATTGTTATGCCGGACTCTTTTTCTCCCCCTTCGATTACAGCCTTATGAACATTCTCTCCAAACATCCCTTTTCCACCGAAAGAGGGGAGAAGGGAGGGGTGAATATTAATTATCTTATTATTATATTTATCTAACATATAATTAGGAATCTTTAGGAGAAAACCTGCAAGTACTATGAGGTCTATTTTATATTCATCAAGAAAAGAAAGGAATGGAATAGTGGTCTCTTCATCTACCGAAATAGTATTATCTATCAAGTTTTTATAAGAAAAAGTAAAATGTGGTACACCTAATTTTTCTGCCCGTGTGAGAACGTATGCCTCTTTTTTATTTGAAAGTATAAGAGAGACATTACAAATAGGGGAATTTTTAAAAAATCTACATAGATTTTCAGCGTTACTCCCTGAGCCTGAGGCAAATATGGCGATTCTAATCATTATGGCATTGATATTGCGGTACTTATTTCAAATTTCGATACAAATTTCAAGTAAAATTTTATTATTCCAAAAATTATTTGTTAGTTTGCACTCTTAATTTGATTAAACATTTTTATTTACTAACTAAAATTTTAGACCCATGGCAGAAATTGCTTCAAAAGTTAAAGCCATTATTGTTGACAAACTCGGAGTTGACGAAAATGAAGTTACACCTACAGCAAGTTTTACAAACGACTTAGGTGCAGATTCTCTTGATACTGTAGAGCTCATTATGGAGTTCGAAAAAGCTTTTGGAATTACAATTCCAGACGAGGCTGCAGAGAAGATATCTACAGTTGGTGACGCTATTTCTTATATCGAAGAGAGTACCAAATAATTTCAAAGAAAATATGGAACTGAAGAGAGTTGTTGTTACAGGTTTAGGAACAATTAACCCTTTAGGAAATAATGTTGGAGATTATTTTTTCAACTTAGATAAAGGGGTTAGTGGTTCAGTATTGATTGACACCTTCGATACAACGCTTTTCAAAACCAAATTTGCTTGTGAAGTTAAAAATTTTATACCGGCGGACTTCGGCATTGACAGAAAGGACGAGAGGAAATTAGACAAATTCGCACAATTTGCGCTTGTCGCTGCAGATGAGGCTGTAAAAGACAGCGGACTTGATCTTAAAAATATCGATCTTGATAGAGTTGGAGTCATATTAGGTTCAGGCATAGGCGGAATAGATAGTCTTTGCCAAGAGATTATGGGTTATTGCGAGGGTGGAAAAGTTCCCCGCTTTAGCCCTTTCTTTATTACAAAAATGATTTCGGATATTGCCCCCGGACTAATCTCTATAAGATATGGTTTCGGAGGTCCGAATTATACTACAACTTCGGCTTGTGCTTCATCTTCACACGCTTTAGCAGATGCGTTGAATTTAATAAGATTAGGTAAGGCAGATATTATGGTTTCAGGTGGTTCTGAGGCTCCCATTTCTATTCCGGCAATGGGTGGATTTAATTCATCTCAAGCCCTCTCAACCAATAATGATAATTATAAAACAGCATCCAGACCTTTTGATAAAACCCGCGATGGTTTTGTGATGGGTGAGGGTGCAGGTATTTTGGTGCTTGAAGAGCTCGAACATGCACTTAAAAGGGGGGCAAAAATATATGCAGAATTGTTAGGCTCCGGGATGTCTGCAGATGCTTACCACATTACAGCACCTCATCCTGAAGGAAAAGGGGCAAAACGGGTGATTGAGCTTGCTTTGGAGGATTCAGGCATAACCTACCAAGAGGTAGATTATATCAATGTTCACGGAACTTCTACCCCATTAGGGGATATTGCTGAGTTGAAGGCCGTGAAGGAGGTTTTTAGGGAACACTCTTATAAGTTGAGCATTAGTTCTACAAAATCTATGCATGGTCATCTTCTCGGTGCAGCAGGGGCTGTTGAGGCACTTGCTTGTATCCATGCGATCAATTCCTCAATAATTCCACCTACGATCAATTTCGAATTTCCAGATCCTGAGATTGATTACAATCTAAACCTTACCCTTAATAAGGCTCAGAAAAGAGATGTAAATATTGCAATCAGCAATACATTTGGATTTGGAGGACATAATTCTTGTCTTGTATTTGGAAAATACAAATAATCAGTGATTTAAAATAGTATAGGAGATCTTTAGAGTAGGTTTTCTATTTGCGGTCGGACCATTCAAAACCAATCGTGAATAGTTGTTTATATCAAACGAATAGTAATTTTTGTTATTGCTGTCTTGATACAAATAAATAGGAGAAATCCATAAATCGTCTTTTACCCCAACGGAGTCTTTGTTTTTCATTATAAGAGATTGTGTAAATTGGGTAATGTCTATAATATAACTCTGTAAAGATCTGTTTATAGCCCCTGGTGAAGATATGTTATACACTTCATCTAATGGATGGAAAAAGCGTAAAGTGTCTTTAGCAGTGGGGTCGTTTTGACTTGGGTATATGAAGCCGGGGTGTTCGGCATCGAATCTCTCATAATTTGAGGGCATCTCGTAGGGCATTTCAAGTGAAGCTCTTGATATAAGAACCCTTTGGTTATTATATCCTTTTCTCTCTACCCACTCGTCTAAAATAGCTTTTAACTCTTTAGCTTCAATATGTGGTTTGACCCCGCCAAATCCTTCCATATAGAGTTTATCGGTGGGTTTATCGTTGACAAGATGCTTACTTCCGCAGTTGAAGTTGTTGAGTGAGAAGATATAACCAAAAGCAAAAGCCTCTGTGGTGTCGTGATCTACAAAACCTCTTGTAGGATCATTGAGAACATAGTCAAGATAGATAAAAGATTTTGAGAGTGGGATATAATTTAACCTTCCCCCCTCTTTGAATTGAGAGGGAGCATCTGATGTTAAGAAGAGCCCCTTTATCCTTTTTATAAATAGATCGCTGTTACCAAACTCTTCAGCAGTGGTTTTTAATAGCTCATTACCAAACTCTTTAGTCAAATTTATCTTTATCGTTCCTTTCCCGAAAATAACAGGAGAACCTGTACTTATCGGTTTTGGATCGTAGTCTTTTGTTGTGATTGAATTATTGAATCCCATAGTAGAGTCGAGATCGGAGACCATTTTATAGATATAAAGATTTTGAGGAATCCCCTCTTGGTCTTTTTCAAAAAATATAGTGGTATCGATCTGAAGTGACAGATAGACATCTTTTAATCGTGGCTCTATTCCGAAATAAGTGGAGTCAGACAATGGAATAACAATCGAAGCGCAGTTAACTTGGGTTGTTCCGAATGTTTGGTCTGTCAGATCACCAACTATCATCCTCCTTGCAATCCCCTGAATTGAATCTAAAATACTGTTTTTAAAAGGGACATTGAATTGCTCGGTTTGGACTTTTAAAATATAGTCATCAGAAACGAATTGTTCTCCGAGTGTTTTGTCATTCTCTATGCAAGATGTTAGTAATAAGATTATAAACATCGAAACAATCGAGGCTGAATAATTATTCCGCATCAGTTTGTAGAATTTGATTGTAAAAATTGTTGTACTTCTGTATGTAGGTGGATTCTGGGTGGTCTATCTCGATGTATTCCAAAACAGGCAACTTAAGTCTCTTTATGTAAGTGGCAAGCTCCGGGTTCATCTCTTCGGTACCTTGAATAATTCCATCTGAATACTGAATTGCAAGTTTCGCAAGATTTATGCCATTCGGTACACCTATGTGTTCAACATCTTTACTTCTTACCCCGTGGATAAGAATCTTACTCTTCATCGTAGGGCTGAAAGTTACATCTAAGTACTCCCCATTAAGGGACAACACAACTTTACTATTAGAAAAAATAGGGTCGTCTTTGTAAATATTTTTCAGATAGAGGGGGAGAAGATGTGATATCCACCCTTGACAATGGATAATGTCGGGATTCCATCTGAGTTTCTTAACAGTTTCAAGTATCCCTCTCGCAAAAAATGCAGCCCTTTCGTCATTGTCTTTAAAGAACTCCCCTTTAGCATCGGAAAAGATAAATTTCCTATGAAAATAATCTTCATTATCAATAAAATACACCTGCATACGTGCTGAGGAAATAGACGAAACTTTAATAATTAGAGGTCTGTCAATCTCATTGATAACAATATTCATCCCGGAAAGACGGATAACTTCGTGAAGTTGATTACGTCTTTCGTTGATGCAGCCGTACTTAGGCATAAATGATCTGATTTCTTTTCCACTCTCCTGAATACCCTGTGGAAGGTATCTCCCTACAATAGACATCTTAGACTCAGGTAAATATGGGAATATTTCTGAGTTGACGAATAGTACTTTTTTTGGCTCTTGCATTTTTCCCAACAATTTGGTGAATTAATAAGTACAAAGATATAACAAAAAAATGTCAAAAGGAAAAAATATATATTTCCAACTTAATTAGTTTTCTTATCTTTGAAGCTATTATTTTAGAGTTTAAAATGGGAAAAAGGGAAAATAATATTTTATACAAAAGGATTGTAAGATCATATCTTTCGTCTGTCATAAGTATAAGTCTCGTTTTGTTTCTTGTTGGAGTTGCAGGTGTCTTTATTGTTAATGCAAGATCGGTTTCCGATTATTTTAAGGAAAATATCAGAATGTCTGCAATTTTAAGTGTAGAGGTTCAAGATAGTGAAGCTGTTGTTATAGCGAAACAGATGAAAGCATTTGATTTTGTCAAAGAGGTAGATGTTATTTCTAAAGAACAAGGGGTGAATGAGATGAAGGAACTGCTCGGAGAGGATTTTTTGAGTGTTTTCGAATCAAATCCGATTCCTATCTCTTTGGAGTTGAAAATCAATGCCGACTATATATCTAAAGATAGTCTTGAGAAGATAGAAATACGCTTGTTAGAAGTTCCTTTTGTTGAAGATATTGTATATCAAGAGTCTTTGGTCGATTTGGTGAATGCAAATTTGGAGAAGATATGGGTAGTTATGTCTATTTTTATCGCTCTCCTCCTTTTCATCTCTTTTGTTTTGATAAACAATACTGTAAGATTGAATGTCTATTCCAAAAGGTTTACAATACATACTATGCGCCTTGTCGGGGCAACAAAGGGTTTTATTTCTCAACCTTTTCTTTGGCAAGCCTTTTTTCAAGGTCTGATATCGGGACTTATTGCTGTACTGGGGTTGCTTGGTGTGCTTTATATGATCAGGAATGAATTTAACCTGCTGTTTATGATTTTTGATATCAAGCTGCTTATGTTAGTTCTTGTTATAGTGGTGCTACTTGGAATTGTTTTATGTGTCCTTTCTACATTTTTCGTAGTAAGGAGATTGGTTTCACTTACTAATGATGATTTATATTATTAATAATTACATATATGGATAAATTTGCTTTACCGAAAAGGAATGTTTTTTATATTCTTATCGGACTTTGTATTATGGTGTTAGGATATGTTCTTATGATGGGCGGGGGCTCTGAAGACCCAAATGTTTTCAGTTATGAAATTTTTAGTTTTCGCAGGATTGTTTTGGCTCCTATCGTAATTATACTAGGAATAGTTTTTGAGATATTCGCTATTATGAGCAAGAAGCCTATTTCATATTATTTTAAAAAAAGAAAAAAAGATGAGGAGGTGAAATAAATGGATGAATTACAAGCGATTGTCTTAGGATTAATACAAGGCCTTACAGAGTTTTTACCGGTAAGTAGCAGTGGCCATTTAACAATAGCAAAAGAGCTTTTCGGAATCGATTCTGACAATCTAAGTTTTGAAGTTGCTGTTCATACTGCTACAGTACTAAGTACGATAGTGGCTTTCAGAAAGCAGATTTGGGATCTATTGAAAGGACTTTTTAAGTTTCAGTATAATGCTCAGACTCAATATATTTTAAAAATAGGAGTCTCTATGATTCCGGTTTTTATAATAGGGATCTTTTTTAAAGACTATGTAGAACATCTCTTTACCACCGGTTTGATTTTGGTCGGATCGATGTTGTTATTGACCTCTGTACTTTTGTTCTTGGGAGAGTGGCTCTCAAATAGACAAGCTAAGCTTTCGGGTGAGGGGGCTGAGGCTGGAAAGGAGGTTGGATATAAGGAGGCTTTTATTATCGGGCTTGCTCAAGCTGTCGCCGTTTTACCCGGTTTGTCCCGTTCTGGATCAACTATTGCTACTGGACTTATGTGTGGCGTAAAAAAGAGTGCGGTTGCACAATTTTCATTCCTTATGGTACTTATACCGATCCTCGGGGAGGCCTTTCTACAATTAGTAGGGGGTGATTTCTCAGCAGTCGAGTCGGGTGTATCTACTTTATCTCTTTTACTCGGTTTCCTTGCTGCTTTTATCTCTGGGTTTATTGCTTGTACTTGGATGATAAATCTTGTAAAGAGGGCTAAATTGATCTATTTCTCTATCTATTGTGCTGTTGTTGGGATACTTTCAATTGTTCTATCACTGCTTTAATTTACCAATATGGCCAAAGGCAATTTATATTACTTTGTTTCCGATATCCATCTCGGAGTCGGTACTGCAGATAAAAGGGGGTTGGAAAGAAGATTTCTCTCTTTTTTAAATTCGTTACCGCAAAATACGAAGTGTTTATATCTCCTTGGTGATATTTTTGATTTCTGGTATGAGTACAAATATGTTATCCCCTCGGGACATACCAGAGTGCTTGGTAAACTTGCTGAGTTGGTAGACTCTGGATTGGATATATATTTTTTTAACGGCAATCACGATATATGGACCTACAAATATTTTCAGGAAGAGGTGGGATTGAAAATACTTGAACAGCCGTATGTAGTTGAATTGGAGGGGAAAACATTTTGTATGGGACACGGTGACGGCCTTGGAAAAGTGGATTTGGGGTTTAGATTTTTAAGATATATTTTCCACGGAAGGGTGACTCAAATATTGTTCAGCGCTATCCATCCCCGTTGGGGAATGGCACTCGGATATAATTGGTCTAAACATTCTCGTCTCGCAAAAACAGGGGAGGGGAAAAACTATCTTTTTAAAGGGGAGGGGGAGCCTATATATAAGTTTGCTGACAAATTCGGGAGGGATTATTTTAAATCGAATGGGAAAATGATAGATTACTATATTTTCGGACACTTCCATATACCCACTACAATCGATGTTGCGAGTGGTGGAGTTATGAATATTTTAGGGGAGTGGATAAATGATTGTGACTTTATTGTTTTTGATGGGGAGACTTTGAAGAGGGACCGAATAGTTGAGGATAATCGTTAGCAGCTCGCTCGACAGGCTCCGGAGGCCATTTGCCGAAGATAGTGCTATAAACATAGCTAAATTCACCTCTTTGGTACATTTGAACAAGCTCTTCCAAATCTTTATCTTCACCAAATCTGTTATATGGTTTTTTCATATCAGAACCGAAAAGGAGTGCAACTCCTTGCCAGAAACCGGCAGCTGCTCTCCCTTTATAGTTTCTTATGATGTAAAATGAGGTTAGCCCGGTCTCTCTATCTATCAATCTCAGCAATATTCTCCCCTGTGAATAGGTGAGGTTTTTAAGAGGTTTTTCGAACGTGTCGAAAAGTTCCTCTTGAAACGAATCTATAAATCTATCCCTCTCTCTGTTTGTCAATTTGTTACTATCCAAATATTTATTTGCTATATCTATTTTTTCTTTAGCCAATAGTGCGTAAGGGTATGTTTTTGCAAAATTGTGTACCAAGCGGTAGTAATCACGCCAAGCCTTCCCTTTCTTTCCCCGTTTTGGTTTGTCAAACTTGTATGCAGGTAAAATATCATCCATATAAATAGTATCTTTCCCCTCAATTCGATACCTCATAGCATATCCTTTATTGTCTTGTCCGGATAGGACACAGGTGTATGAGATAAAAAACAGAATTAGTAAGACCCTTTTCATTCTAATGAATATTTGAGGTGCAAAGATAGTAAATTGGTAAAAATGGTTACTAAATAAGAATAGTTATATTTTTATTTTATTATTTCTAAAAATTATTTTACATTTGCTGTGTTATGAAAAAATATGTCTTCATACTAAATATATATCACAAACCAGGTCGTGGTTTGTACTCTTGTATTATTTGGTAATCAATATATTATAGTCTTATTATTTTGGCGAATCAAGTTGTTAGGACTCTGTCGCCTATTTATTTTATCTATAAAAAAAATATTATGAATGAAAGAATAGCAAGGTTACGCAAAGAATCAATAGAAACTGAACCATCGTTAACAATTGAGAGGGCTCTGATAGAGACAGCATTTTATAAGAAAAATGAGGGGAAATACCCTATTCCCATCCTCCGTGCAATGAATTTTTATGAGTTGTGCAAAAAGAAGAAAATTTATATCGGTAATGATGAACTTATTGTAGGTGAGAGGGGGCCAAAGCCAAAGGCGGTTGCTACATTCCCTGAATTGACCTGCCATACAGTAGAAGATTTTGAGGTCCTTAGAAGTAGGGAACTTCAAAGATATCAGATTAGTGATAGAGATATAAAACGTTATGAAGAAGAGGTGATCCCATATTGGAAAGGGAAAACACAGAGGGAGAGGATTTTTAATCATGTTCCTCAATCTTGGAAAGTGTTATACGAGACCGGTGTGTTTACAGAGTTTATGGAGCAAAGGGCTCCCGGTCACACCGCATTGGACGGAAAAATGTACCGAATGGGAATGAATGATTTTAAAGAGGAGATAGCTCAAGAGCTTTCAAAGCTCGATTTTCTTAACGATCCCGAGGCTACTGATAAACAGGATGAGTTGAGGGCTATGTCTATTTCTTGTGATGCGATTATATTACTTGGTGAAAGACACGCTCAAGAGGCAAGAAAACAGATAGGTAGATTGGAGAAGTTTTTGTCAGGAGATGGTGGAACAGTTGATATTGTTGCAAAAGAGGGAGAGAAACTCGGCGATACCATAAAGAGGAGAATAGGGGAGCTTCGCCAGATAGCCTATGTTTGCAGTAGAGTTCCTGCAAATGCTCCGCAAACTTTCTGGGAGGCTATTCAGATGTATTGGTTTTGCCATTTGGGCACAATCTTAGAGTTAAACGGATGGGATGCAATGAATCCCGGTCACTTAGATCAACACCTTGCCCCTTTCTATCAAAAAGAGTTGGACAATGGAACATTGACTCGTGATCAGGCAAAAGAGTTGATCTCTTGCTTCTGGATAAAAGTCAATAATCAGCCTGCACCTCCAAAGGTGGGTATAACAGCAAAAGAGAGTGGAACTTATAATGATTTTACAAATATCAATATAGCAGGGGTAAAACCTGATGGGACCTCAGGTGAGAGTGAAGTATCTTATATATTATTAGAGGTGCTTGGAGAGTTACACATTCTTCAACCCGGATGTTCTGTTCATATAGCGGAGGTTACTTCCGATAAGTTTTTGAAGGCGGCTTGTAAAACTATAAGATTGGGCTATGGCTACCCATCTGTATTTAATCCGGATACTTATATTAAAGAGATGGTAAGACAAGGTAAATCTTTACAAGATGCTCGAGAAGGGGGGTGTAGCGGATGTATTGAGGTTGGAGCTTTTGGCAAAGAGGCCTATCTCTTGACAGGGTATCTTAATGTGCCAAAAATCCTAGAAGTTACCTTAAACAACGGTGTAGATCCTGTTACAAAAAAGAAGGTGAGTATTGAGACAGGAGATCCTAGAACATTTGAGTCATACAACGATCTTTACGAGGCATTCTTAAAACAATTGAACTATATTGTTCTTCAAAAGGTTATGGTAAGCAACTATATTGATAGGATGTTTTCAAAATATGCGCCAGCTACATTCCTTTCAGTATTGATAGAAGATTGTATTAAAAAGGGTAGAGACTATTATGATAAGGGACCGAGATATAATACGAATTATATCCAATGTACAGGACTTGGGACTGTAACAGACTCTTTATCAGTACTCAAGAAACACGTTTTTGAGGATAATAAGTTTTCTATGGATAAGATATTGAAGATGGTTGCCAATAATTTTAAAGGGGATGAGATCAATAGACAATTTATTATCAATCATACTCCTTTTTTTGGAAACGACAATCAATATGCAGATGAGATAGCCGTAACCGTTTATAATGACCTTTTTAAAGCAATAGACGGTAGACCGAACATTAAAGGCTCTTGTTTTAGAATGAATATGCTTTCAACCACTTGCCACGTCTATTTTGGTAAGGTTATGGGGGCAACTCCAAATGGAAGATTAGCTTCTCGGGCGATTTCGGACGGAACATCTCCATCTCAAGGATACGATACTCACGGCCCTACATCTGTAATTAAATCACTCGGCAAGCTTGATCAAACATTGTCGGGAGGGACTTTGCTCAATCAAAGATTTATCCCTCAATTGTTGAAGAAAGATGCTGATATTGAGAAATTAGGACTACTTATTCGCTCTTATTTTAAACTTGGAGGACACCATATTCAATTTAATATCGTTGATACCCCCACATTGAGAGCTGCTCAAAAACATCCAGAAGATTTTAAAGATTTAATGGTTAGAATGGCTGGTTATAGTGACTATTTCAATGATATGAATCTTGACTATCAAGAGGAAATTATCGAGAGGACACAGAATGCAAGTTTTTGATATAAAGAGGTATTCAATAAATGACGGACCAGGGATAAGGATAACCATTTTCACAAAAGGGTGTCCTTTATCCTGTGTCTGGTGTCACAACCCTGAAGGGATCTCCCCGAAGCAAACTAAGTTATATACCGTTAATAGGTGTATTGCGTGTAAACTTTGCATCAAGGCTTGTCCTATGGGTGCTCTCAAATCTGTTAAGGGTAAAGGGGTGGTTACAGATACCAAAAAATGCATATTATGCGGAAAGTGTGCGGAGGTGTGCCCTTCAAAGGCAATGGAGATGGCATCAAGATCTTATACTACAGAGGAGTTGATGGTGGAGATAGAGAAAGAGAGAATTTTTTTCCAATCATCCGGAGGAGGTGTTACCATTTGTGGTGGTGAACCGTTGTTTCAAGGCGATGGGTTGTTTCCACTCCTTGATGAGTGTGGAAGGAGGGGAATTCACAGAGTTGTAGATACAACACTGTTTGCCAATCCAGAATTGGTGTTGGAGGTAGCAAAACGGTCGGAAATGTTTCTAGTGGATCTTAAAGTGATGGATAAGGAGTCGCACAAAAAATATTGTGGGGTGGATAATACAATTATTCTCAATAATATCAGATTGTTAGCAGATAACAGTATTCCATTTATCATAAGGATACCTATCATATCCGGAGTTAATTGTGATGATGAGAATATAATTGCTTCTGCAAAATTTCTCTCATCTTTAGGGATTAATCGTTTTGTTTCGGGTAAAGTTTTTTCGGGCCCCTTAGTTGAATTGTTGCCATATCACGATATAGCTGTTGGTAAACATAGTAGATTAGGGACGATATATAACTCGAAGAATATAACTATGAATGTCCCTACCCAAGATCAAATTGATCATATTACAAGTGTTTTTAAAGATCATAATATTGAGGTTGGAAAGTAGTTTCTCTTTGTCGAAAACATATGTTGACAAAAAAATTGCATCTTTATAACTTATTGAAAACATTCATTTTGACTATCTGATTTGTCGGTCAAAAAAAATGAAAAAATATTTAAAAAAATTTTGTATTTAAATAATTTGTAATATCTTTGCAACCCGTCTTAAAAGGGCATATTGTGCCCAACTATTTAAGAATTAGGGAGTTAATTAATTTGTATTATAGTTAAAACTGTATAAAACAATGTTACAACCAAAGAAAACAAAGTTTAGAAGGCAGCAAAAGGGTCGTATGAAAGGGAATGCCCATAGAGGTACTGAACTTTCTTTCGGTTCTTTCGGGATTAAGACTATGGAGTCTTGCTGGCTCACAGGTCAACAGATTGAGGCTGCACGTCAGGCTGTAGTTCGTTACATGAAACGTGAAGGAAAGATTTGGATTCGCGTTTTCCCTGACAAACCTTTTACAAAAAAACCTGCCGAAGTCCGTATGGGTAAAGGTAAGGGTAATCCTGAGGGATTCGTAGCGCCTATCACGCCCGGCCGTATGCTGATAGAGGCAGAAGGAGTTCCATTTGAAATAGCTAAAGAGGCGTTGCGTCTTGGAGCTCAAAAACTACCTGTGACTACCAAGTTTGTAGTACGTAGAGATTATGTTGAACAATAATTTAACGGAGGAATAATATGAAGATTATTGAAATTCGCGAGATGGCAGTTAAAGACCTGCGTGAACGTGTTGAAGTAGAGAAGGCCAATTTGGTTCAAATGAAGATGAACCATGCAATTTCTCCAATGGATGACACCTCAAAGATTAATAAAGCAAAAAAGGATATAGCTCGTATGCTTACAGTATTGGGCGAAGCTGAAAAAACCACAACTAAAAAGTAGTTTATGGAAAGAAATTTACGCAAAGAAAGAACAGGGATTGTGGTAAGCAATAAGATGGAAAAATCCATAGTTGTTGCGGTTAAGAGGAAAGTAAAACACCCTATTTACGGTAAATTCGTAAATAAAACCACGAAACTTGTCGCTCACGATGATAAAAATGTGTGCGATGAGGGTGATAAAGTCCGCATTATGGAGACTCGTCCTTTGAGTAAGACAAAATGCTGGAGATTAGTAGAAATCGTAGAAAAAGTTAAATAGGCTATGATACAACAAGAATCACGTTTATTAGTGGCTGACAACAGCGGTGCAAAAGAGGTTCTTTGCATCCGAGTTTTGGGTGGAACCCGCCGCCGTTATGCCGGAGTAGGTGACAAAATAGTTGTTGCCGTAAAAAGTGCCATACCAGGAGGTGAGGCGAAGAAAGGATCGGTATCGAAAGCTGTTATTGTTCGTACCAAAAAAGAAATTCGTCGTGCCGACGGTTCTTATATACGTTTTGATGACAATGCTTGCGTACTATTGAACAACCAAGGCGAAGTTCGCGGAACCCGTATTTTCGGTCCCGTAGCCAGAGAGTTGCGCGATAATTATATGAAGATAGTTTCTTTAGCACCTGAGGTATTATAATAATAAGGAGTACAGATATGAATAATAAATTACATATTAAAAAAGGTGATATGGTTTATGTTAACGCAGGTGACGATAAGGGTAAAACCGGAAAAGTCCTTGAGGTTATCATAAAAGATGATCGCGCCATCGTTGAAGGTATCAATATGGTGAGCAAACATACTAAACCTAATTCAAAACATCCGCAAGGAGGAATTATTAAACAAGAAGCCGGAGTTCACGTTTCAAATCTTCAGGTAGTTGACCCTTCAAAGGGTGGTCCAACAAAAATTGGGCGTCGTATCGGAAGCAAAGGGAAACTTGTACGTTATGCTAAAAAATCAGGTGAGGAGATTAAGTAATGGCAAAGAAAGCTGAAGCAAAAAATGAAGTTCAAGTTAGCTTGAAAGGATATGTTCCTAATCTTCAGAAGAAATACAAAGAAGAGATCGTTGCTAAATTGATGAAGGATTTTGGTTACAAAACTGTAATGCAAGTTCCTAAATTGTTAAAAATAACAGTTAATCAAGGTGTTGGTTCTGCAACAGGTGATAAGAAGTTAGTAGAGGTTGCTCAACAAGAGCTTACCACTATCTCAGGTCAAAAAGCCATCACTACATTTTCAAAGAAAGATATTTCAAACTTCAAACTCCGTAAAGGGATGCCTATCGGTGTTAAAGTTACTCTTCGTTCTACAAAAATGTATGAGTTTTTAGAGAGACTGATTGCAGTATCTTTACCTCGTATCAGAGATTTTAATGGTATTAACGAAAAATTTGACGGAAAAGGTAATTACACCCTTGGTATTAAAGAACAAATTATTTTTCCTGAGATAGATATTGATAAGATTACTAAGGTTCTCGGAATGGAGATCACTTTCGTAACATCAGCTGAGAAAGACGAAGAAGCATTGGCTCTTCTCCGTGAATTTGGATTGCCTTTTAAAAATAAGAAACAATAAATTAATATATGGCAAAAGAATCAATGAAGGCACGCGAAGTGAAACGCGCAAAACTATGTGCCAAATATGCAGAAAAACGTAAAGCTCTTAAAGAAGCCGGAGATTGGGCAGCACTTGATAAACTTCCTAAGAATTCAAGTCCTTGCCGTCAACATAACCGTTGCTCTCTTACCGGTCGCCCAAAAGGTTATATGCGTACATTTGGTATAAGTAGGATCCAGTTTCGCGAAATGGCCAGTCAGGGTCTTATCCCCGGAGTAAGGAAAGCTAGTTGGTAAAAATTATAAATATTATATTAACATTGGATATCGGGCATCATAGAGTTATGGTGTCGATTCTAAAAAAAAATTAAAAAATGACTGATCCAATTGCAGATTATCTAACACGAGTTAGAAATGCGTATCTCGCGGGACATAAAATTGTCGAGATACCATCATCTAAAATGAAGGTTGAAATTACTCGTATTTTACACGAGAAAGGTTACATCCTTAGTTACAAAACTGTTGAAGGAACCCCTTTCAACACCATTAAAATAGCTTTGAAATATCATCCTGAGACTAAAAAAGCTGCTATCAAGAAAATTGTACGCGTAAGTACACCCGGTTTAAGACAATATGTTGGCGTTGAGGATATGCCAAGGGTGTTAAACGGCTTGGGAATAGCTATTATCTCTACCTCAAAAGGTGTTATGACCGAGAAAGAGGCTAAAGATCTTAAAGTCGGAGGCGAAGTACTTTGCTATGTTTATTAAAAAATAATAATTTAAAAAAATAAAATAATGTCAAGAATTGGAAAATTACCTGTACACCTACCACAAGGGGTAACCGTTATGGTTGACTCTGCAAATGTGGTTATGGTTAAAGGACCGCTAGGACAGTTGAGTCAGAAGGTTAATCCTGACATCAAAGTTGCCGTAGAAGGGAATATTCTTACAGTTGAGCGCCCAACAGATCAACCTCGTCACCGCTCAATGCACGGTTTATATCGCGCATTGATCAACAATATGGTAACAGGGGTGTCAAAAGGGTTTTCGGTAAGACAAGAATTTGTCGGTGTGGGTTACCGTGTTGAAGTTAAGGGCCAGATTATGGAACTCAGCCTCGGTTATTCTCACGATATTCACTTCGAACTCCCTGCCGAAATTAAAGGCGAAGCAGAAGCTGTTAAGAAGGGTCAAAACCCTGTTCTAATACTTAAAAGCTGTGATAAGCAACTTATCGGACAAGTTGCTGCAAAGGTCCGCTCATTGCGTAAACCTGAACCATATAAAGGTAAAGGTATTAAGTTTGCTGGTGAACAACTTCGTCGTAAAGCCGGAAAATCGGCAAGCGCTAAATAATAAGGAGAAGATTTATGGCTATAAGTAAAATAGAAAGAAGACAGAGAATACGTTACCGCATTCGCAAGGTTGTTAACGGAACATCCGAAAAACCAAGAATGTCTGTATTCAGAAGTAATAAACAGATATATGTTCAGATTATCGATGATGTACAAGGGATTACATTGATCTCTGCAGCATCAAACGACAAATCACTGATCGATGCTGTAAAAGGTAAAAACGCTACTGAGGTTGCCAAATTAGTTGGTAAACTTGCAGCTGAGCGTGCTAATGAAAAAGGAATTTCTGCGGTTTCTTTTGACCGTGGAGGTTACTTATATCACGGAAGAGTAAAAAGTTTAGCTGATGCTGCTCGCGAGGGTGGTTTAAAATTCTAAAAGTCTATGGCAGATATTAATGTAAAGAAAGTAAAAACAACCGATCTTGAATTAAAAGATAGATTGGTCGCAGTTCAGAGGGTTACAAAAGTAACTAAAGGTGGACGCCACTTCAGTTTTGCAGCAATAGTTGTTGTAGGCGACGAGAAGGGCGTAGTTGGTTATGGTCTTGGTAAAGCCAATGAGGTAACCACCGCTATATCGAAAGGTATTGAGGACGCTAAAAAGAATCTGGTAAAAATTCCATTGAATAAAAGGACTATTCCTCACGAACAAGAGGCTAAGTTCGGAGGTGCCAGAGTGTTTATGAAACCGGCTGCTCCCGGAACAGGGGTTAAGGCAGGGGGTGCAATGCGTGCAGTATTTGAATCAGTAGGTATTTATGACGTTTTGGCAAAATCAAAAGGTTCATCAAACCCTCACAATTTGGTTAAAGCAACAATAGCAGCTTTAGTTGAGATGAGAGATGCTTATACTGTTGCCGGAGTTCGTGGTATTCCTATGCAGAGAGTTTTTAAAGGATAAGGAGGAAAAGACAATGGCAAAAATGAAAGTTACACAAATAAAAAGCAAAAATGGAGCTACAAAGAGACAACATGCAAATTTAATCTCTCTTGGCATCCATCGTATGCACCAAACTGTAGAAGTGGAGATCAACCCTATAACAAAAGGGATGGTTCAGAAGGTTTTACATTTGGTTAAAGTTGAAGAAATTAGCTAACTTAGGAGATTTTGAGATGAAATTAAATAATTTACAACCAGCAAGTGGTT
This sequence comes from uncultured Muribaculaceae bacterium, assembly GCA_964397445.1. Taxonomy (GTDB): domain Bacteria; phylum Bacteroidota; class Bacteroidia; order Bacteroidales; family UBA932; genus CAYNHZ01. The sequence continues at coordinate 549,475 of CAYNHZ010000001.1, forward strand.
CTCTCGGAAGAGAAAAACGTATCGGAAGGGGTGAAGGCTCTGGTCATGGTGGTCAATCCACACGTGGTCACAAAGGGGCTCAATCACGTTCAGGATATTCACATAAGAAAGGTTTTGAAGGTGGTCAAATGCCTATCCAAAGACGCTTACCTAAGTTCGGTTTTAAAAACCCGACTCGCGTTGAGTATAAAGCTGTCAACCTATCATCACTTCAGTCTTTGTATGAGAAGAATAATATCAGTGTTATTACTATTGAGACCCTTCTCGAAGCAAGGCTCGTTTCAAAGAACGATAACGTAAAAATTCTTGGAAACGGTAATCTAACAGCAAAATTAGAAGTATCAGCTAATGCTTTCTCTAAGTCTGCAATTGCTAAAATTGAGGCTTTGGAAGGTAAGGCAACAATAATTTAATCCTAATGAAAAGATTTTTCGAAACTATTAAAAACATCTTTAAGATTGAAGAACTCCGTAAGAGGATAGTTTATACATTCCTTTTATTGCTTGTTTATCGCCTGGGTAGCTTTATCGTTATACCTGGTATTGATCCGACTCAATTGGCAAATTTGCAGTCACAAGCATCAAACAACGGTCTTCTTGGTCTTTTGGATATGTTCTCCGGAGGAGCCTTCGGTAATGCTTCGATATTTGCATTAGGGGTAATGCCTTATATCTCTGCATCCATTGTTATCCAACTTTTGGGTGTAATGGTTCCTTATTTTCAAAGGATGCAGAAAGAGGGTGAGAGTGGCCGTAGAAAAATGAATCAATGGACACGTTATCTGACCATTGTCATTTTGATACTACAAGGTCCTGCTTATATTACAAATATGCACGCTCAATTGCCTGCATCCGCTTTCCTAATTCAGGGATTCTCATATAACATATTCGCAACCATAGTTTTGATTGCTGGTACTATGTTTATTATGTGGCTCGGTGAACGTATAACGGATAGAGGTATTGGTAATGGTATTTCACTTATCATTATGGTTGGTATCATAGCGAGACTCCCTTTTGCATTGTTTGCTGAGGGTGCTTCAAGATTCAATCAAACAACAGGTGGTGCACTTATGTTTATTGTTGAGATAGTGATCTTATTCCTTGTCTTTGTGGCAACTATTGCCCTTGTACAAGGTCAACGTAAGGTTCCTGTTCAATATGCAAAAAGAGTTGTAGGAAATAAACAATACGGTGGAGTCCGTCAATATATCCCGTTGAAGATAAACGCGGCTGGCGTTATGCCAATTATCTTTGCACAGGCTCTTATGATGTTTCCGCTTCTCCTCTCACGCTTTGATGCTTCGAGAGGTTTGGCAGCAACACTCAGCGACTTTACCGGTTTTTGGTACAACTTTATATTCGCCCTTATGGTTATTGCTTTTACCTATTTTTATACTGCGATAACTGTCAATCCAACCATGATGGCTGAAGAGATGAAGAAAAACGGTGGTTTTATCCCGGGCATCAAACCCGGAAAGAAGACCGCTGAGTACCTTGATGCAATTATGTCACGTATCACACTACCGGGATCAATTTTCTTGGCCCTTGTTGCGATACTACCGGCTTTTGCTATGATGCTCGGAATAAACAATCAGTTCGCACATTTTTATGGGGGAACATCTTTGCTTATTCTTGTAGGAGTAGTGCTTGATACGCTTCAGCAGATCGAATCACATTTGCTTATGCGTCACTATGACGGTTTGATGAAGACAGGTCGACTCAAAGGTCGCTCGTCAATGTAAGTTCTTAATAGTTCTTTGATTATGGTAAGAATAAAAACCGATGAAGAGATAGCGATCCTTAGGGAAAATGCTATATTGGTATCAAAAACATTAGCTGAAGTAGGAAGGCATATAGCTCCCGGTGTGAGTACAATGGAGCTTGATAAATTAGCCGAAGCTTTCATACGAGATAATGGTGCGGAACCTGGCTTCTTAGGTTATGGTGGTTTTCCTTTTACCCTATGTGTCTCCGTTAATGATGTTGTTGTCCACGGTTTCCCGTCGGATTATAAACTTCAGGAAGGTGATATAGTTTCGGTTGATTGCGGCACAATATATAAAGGTTACTATGGCGATTCTGCTTATACTTTTCCTGTTGGAAAGATAAGTGAGGAGAATCGATTGTTGCTTGAAGTGACAAAAGAGTCTTTGTATCGCGGCATCGAGCAGGCAGTAGCCGGAAACAGAATAGGGGACATTGGACACGCTGTTCAATCGTATATTGAGGGTTTTGGCTTTTCAGCAGTACGCGAGATGGTTGGCCACGGGATAGGCAAGAATATGCACGAGTCTCCCGAGGTTCCCAATTATGGCGTTGAAGGAAAAGGTAAAAAACTGATAGAAGGAATGACTATTTGTATTGAACCTATGATCAATGCAGGTGGAAAATCTATCTATCTTCACGAAAACGGATGGGCAGTGAGCACAACGGATAAAAAGAATTCAGCGCATTTTGAATTAACAGTTGCGGTGAAGAACGGGAAACCTGATATTCTTTCCACATTTGAATTTATTGAGGGGAAAAAACACAACAATTAACAAGTTTTAAGAGGAGTTTTAACTATGCCAAAGCAAGCAGCAATTGAGAAAGAAGGGGTAATAATAGAAGCACTATCTAATGCCATGTTTAGAGTGGAATTGGATAATGGTCACGTAGTTATTGCCCATATTTCAGGTAAAATGCGAATGCATTATATCAGGATATTGCCCGGTGACAAGGTCAGAGTAGAAATGTCGCCTTATGATTTGTCAAAAGGAAGAATTTCTTTCAGATACAAATAAAACAATATAATATGAAAGTAAAAACATCCATTAAAAAGCGTAGCGAGGATTGCAAAATAGTAAAACGCAAAGGTCGTCTATATGTTATTTGCAAAAAAAATCCTAAGTTTAAAATGCGCCAAGGATAATTTTAATTTAAAAAATAATAAAGTAAAATAAGAATATGGCACGTATAGCCGGAGTTGATTTACCAAAAAACAAACGCGGAGAGATAGGATTAACCTACATCTTCGGGATCGGTCGCAGTTCTTCCAGAAAAATACTCACAACTTGTGGTATTGATGTCAATACTAAAGTGAGTGAGTGGAACGACGATCAGATAGCTGCAATCAGAAGTATGATTTCTGAGAATTACAAAATTGAGGGTGAACTTCGTTCATCTGTTCAACTAAACATTAAGCGTCTGATGGATATCGGATGTTATAGAGGAATTCGCCATCGTATCGGGTTGCCTGTTCGCGGTCAAAGTACCAAGAACAACGCTCGTACTCGTAAGGGTAGAAAGAAAACAGTAGCTAACAAGAAAAAAGCAACTAAATAACAGAAGCTGATTATGGCAAAGAAAACAGGAACATCAAGTAAAAAGAAAGTAGTTAAAGTTGACGCTTATGGGGAGGCTCATATTTCATCAACATTTAACAATGTGATTGTGACATTAACCAATAGCTTAGGACAAGTTATTAGTTGGTCTTCAGCAGGTAAAATGGGCTTTAGGGGTTCTAAAAAGAACACCCCTTATGCTGCTCAAGTTGCTGCTGCTGAAGCTGCGAAAGTGGCTTATGATATGGGACTACGTAAAATTAAGGCGTATGTAAAAGGACCGGGTGCAGGACGTGAGTCTGCTATTCGTACTATTCACGGAGCAGGTATTGAAGTGACGGAAATTGTTGACGTTACACCTCTTCCTCACAATGGTTGCCGTCCAAAAGGACGCCGTAGAGTATAATTTTTCTAACAGATTAAAAAGTAATTTGATATGGCAAGATATACAGGGCCTAAAACAAGAATAGCCCGCAAATTCGGCGAACCTATCTTCGGTGCGGATAAGTACTTTGAAAAGAAGAATTATCCTCCCGGACAACATGGTTTGGCCAAAAAACGTAAAAAAACATCTGAGTACGGAACTCAGTTGAGAGAGAAGCAAAAGGTTAAATATACTTACGGTCTTTTAGAGAGACAATTCCGTAATCTTTACGGTAAAGCTCATAAGATGAAAGGACGTACAGGTGAAAATCTTCTTATCCTTCTTGAGTCAAGACTCGATAATTTAGTTTATCGTATGGGTATTGCACCCTCAAGAGCTGCTGCAAGACAATTAGTGACTCACTGTCACATAGTTTGCAATGGTATAGTATGCAATATTCCTTCATCTATTATTAAGCCGGGAGATGTTATTGGAGTACGTGAGAGGTCTAAGAGCCTTGAAGTTATTCAAAATAGTGTTGCTGAAGTGGCTAAATATCCTTGGATTGAATGGAATTCCTCAGAATATTCGGGTAAGTATTTAAATTATCCTGAAAGGACCGAGATTCCTGAAACAATAAATGAACAATTAATAGTTGAGTTATACTCTAAATAATAATAGAAAACAATGGCAATTTTAGCATTTCAAAAACCAGATAAGGTAATAATGCTCGATGCAACCGACACTTATGGTCGTTTCGAGTTTCGCCCTCTTGAACCGGGTTACGGTACAACGATAGGAAACGCCTTGCGTCGCATTCTTTTATCTTCTTTAGAAGGATTTGCCATCACCTCTATCAGAATACAAGGTGTGAATCATGAGTTTGATACTATCCCAGGTGTTATAGAGAGTGTAGTTGATATTATTCTCAATCTAAAACAGGTTCGTTTTAAAAGAGAGGTTAAGGAGGAGGAAAATGAGATTGTAAATATCGCTCTTACAGGTAAACAAGATTTTACCGCAGCTGATATTTCGAGAAGTCTCTGCAATTTTTCTGTTCTAAATCCCGACCTTCATATTTGTTCAATGGAACCAACTGTAAAACTCAACATTGAGCTCAGAATCGGTAAAGGGAGGGGTTATGTCCCCGCTGAAGAGAATAGAGTGGAATCTGCTCCTATTGGAACTATTCCTATTGATTCTACTTTTACCCCGATTAGGAGTGTCAATTATTCTGTAGAAGATTACCGAGTTGAACAGAAGACTGACTATAATAAATTGAATTTGGAGATTGTCACAGACGGCTCTATCCATCCCAAAGATGCTCTAACGGAGGCAGCTAAAATATTAATATATCATTTTATGCTATTTTCCGATGACAAGATATCTCTTGAAGTTGCTCCTGAGAAAAACAGTGCCGAAGTTCTTGATGAAGAGTCATTGAGAATGCGTCATTTGCTTTTGACAAAATTGTCGGATATGGAGCTTTCTGTAAGGGCTTTAAATTGTCTTAAAGCAGCGGAGATTGAGACTTTTGCTGATCTTGTTTCTCACCAAAGACCTGAACTGATAAGGTTTAGAAATTTTGGTAAGAAATCTATGAATGAAATAGATATTCTTATGGAGAGGGTAAAGCTCAATTTCGGTATGGATGTTACCAAATATAATATTGAAGTAAAAAAGAAGAAAATAGAAGAAAATGAGGCATAATAAAGGATTCAACCATTTAGGTCGTAAAAGCGGTCACCGCAAAGCGATGTTAGCCAATATGGCAACATCATTGATTATGCATAAGCGTATCGAGACTACCATTGCTAAAGCTAAGGCTTTGAGGGTATATGTTGAACCGCTTATAACAAAATCAAAAGATGACTCTACCCATTCACGCCGTACTGTATTTGCTTATTTGAAGCAAAAAGAGGCTGTTACCGAATTGTTTCGTGTAATTGCTCCTAAGATTGCAGAACGTCCGGGTGGATACACTCGTATTATCAAAACAGGTTTCAGACAAGGTGATGCTGCAGATACAGCATTCATTGAATTAGTTGACTTCAACGAGGCTGCTCTTGGTATCTCTAAGAAAGATGAAAAGAAAGCAACTACTCGTCGTAGTCGTGCTAAAAAGGTTGTTGCTGAGGGTGAAGCAACTGAAAGTACAGCTAATGTAGCTGATGCTCCAAAGGCTCCAAAAACTGCAAAACCTGTTGTTAAAAAGGCAGCTCCTAAATCTGCCCCTAAGGCTACATCAAGTGTGGCATCTAAGTCTGCTCCTAAAAAAGCAGCTCCAAGAAAAACTCAGGGCAAATAGGTCTGTTATAATTAAAAAAAAGGGTGATAATGGTTTGTACTATTATCACCCTTTTTTTATCACAATGCAAACGATCTAAAGTGTTCCCAAACATAGTTTATTGTCTCATCTGATGGATGAGTCATATCCTCTGCGTATGAGGTATAATCCCTTAATTCGTCTAAAACTATTTCGTATGCCGGAAAATAATGAACATTATCAAATCTTTTACAAAGCTTATCTATTGAGAGTAGAAGAGTTGCTTTCGATAACTGATTATTATGTAGTCCGTCCTTTAGATGTCTAATCGGGGATAGTGTGAAAATCCACTTTTTTCTCTCCATATTTTGATTCATTGAGTATTGATTAATAATCGATGAATACTCTTCAAAAATGTCTTCTACGGAAAGAAAATGCCTTGAGAACTCATTTTCAAGATGTTTGTGACAGTTGGATACAACAATACCACTCTCTTTGTGTTTATATATAAATGCTGTACCAAATGTTACAAATATCCAATTTGACTTTTCAAAAATAATTCGTGTATTTAAAAGTTGATTGTTTGCGTACTCTAAAAACTCGTCCGCCCCTTGCTTGGTAGATGATCCGTGATGATAAAATGTGGTATAACCTTGTGGGCAAGTGGATATTTGTTTGTGTTGAGCATTAGGACTCTTATGATTCTCTCTTTTTTTTGAGCAATAGTGAGGGTCCCTTTCAATGATATCTTCTTTTGTAAAGAGGAAAGAGGGGGATGCTATCATTTTTATGCTGTTAGCAATAGAAGAGGGATTGTATAGCACGCCAAAAGGATTATTGCAAATATTATAACCGATATCTGCCATTCTGCTTCCTATTTCTGCTGAAAAACACGAGCCCAATGAGATGATATTATCACCTATATTTATGTGCTCATTTAATGGTTCTATTCTAACTGTTGTCCTTGATATCATACACAAATATAATTATGTGGTCAATTTATCGTTAATATAAACAGATATACTATTGTGTATGATTCAAACTTGATTGGAATCTATTAAGGAGTGGTTAAAAAGATGTTTTTATCTTTTTAGAGATAGCTTTTAGCATATCATCAACCATAAGATCAATATCCCATTTAGGACTCCAACCCCACTCTTCCCTTGCACAAGTGTCATCCATAACATCTGGCCAAGAAGCGGATATTTTCGCTTTGACAGGATCAATGTTATAATCGAAAGATGCAGTAGGGATACGTTGTTTTATTTTTTCAAATAATTGAGTAGGGGTGAAACTCATACTTGTAATGTTGAAACTGTTTCTATGAATAAGTTTGGAAGGATCTGCTTCCATCAATTGTGTAACAGCCTCTAATGCATCGGGCATATAAAGCATATCCATATAGGTAGTTTCGGGTACTTCGCAGGTGTAGTGACCAGACTTGAGAATTTCATAGAAAACTTCTACAGCATAATCTGTTGTACCACCACCGGGAAGTGCTCCATTTGAAATAATTCCGGGGAAACGAACACTACGGGTATCAACACCAAAACGGGTAAAATAGTAATCAGAAAGCATCTCACCTGTCACTTTGCAAACACCGTAAATAGTGTTTGGTCTCATAATCGTATCTTGTGGTGTTTTGTAGTGTGGAGTGTTATCTCCAAAAGCACCAATCGACGATGGTGTAAATAGTGCGGTTTTTAAATCTTTTGCAAGTGTAAGTGAATTAAGAAGTGCGCCCATATTAATTTTCCAAGCCAACTCCGGATTTTTTTCACCTGTTGCTGATAGAAGTGCCACAAGATTGAAAATAGCATCTATCTTATATTTTTGAACCAATTCCCCATAAGCATTGATATCTAAAGCATCAAGTTTCTCTGCAATAGCAAAATGTCCCAATTTTTCAACCATCTCATCTTTAAGATCCGCAGCAATTACATTGTCCTGACCATAATTTTTTTGGAGATGTGGAACTAATTCGGTGCCTATTTGTCCACCGGCACCAACAACAAGGATTCGTTTCATTTTCTTATAATTTTGTGGTGCAAAAGTAATACTTTTTGGTATTTCAACCGAAAATTATTTCATTTTTATACCCTGTTGTTATTTAGGGGCAATTTTGTAGAGGAATACCGCAATTATGGCATATAGGATATTTGGAACCCATATTGCAAGAGCCGGAGGGAGTGTATCTGTTATTACAAACATCTGGCTGAATCTTAAAAACAGAATATAAGAAAAACTCAGGGCAATCCCGATTCCGAGATTCAATCCTATTCCCCCTCTTCTCTTTTTTGAAGAGAGAGATACCCCTATCAATGTAAGGATAAAAGCGGAAAATGGGACGGCAAAACGGGTATGTTTCTCAATCAAAGAGTATTTGATCATACTATCCCCCCTCATTCGTTGTGTTTCAATCAGAGATTCAAGCTCATCATATTTTAGTGCTTGTACAGAGTTTTCTCTCCTATAAAAATCGTCTATATTTAAACTTATTACAGTGTCAAGCTCGCTTCCAATTCTAATTTTCTCATTATTACCAACAAACTCTCTTATAACATACTCTTTAAGTTTCCAGCCGCATAGTGTTGAATCCCAAGCTGCGCTTTCAGCTGATATTTTTGAGGTGATTTGACTCTCTTTTATAGATTCTAATGTAAAACGATATGCAGTGTTGTTCCAAGTGCTAAAAGATTCAACATAAGCAAATTCACCGGGGGCAATTTGATAATGAGTATTTCTATTTGTATTATAAAACTTTGCCCCTTTTATATATTGTCCCTCAAACTGTAAACGGACTTGATTAGCAGGTGGTATTATGAACAGATTTAAAACGAGGCTAAATATAGCTATTACAAATGCTGAAAGAAAATAGGGATACATCAATCTTCCGAAACTGATTCCTCCGGAGAGAATTGCCACGATTTCCGAGTTTGCCGCTAATTTTGAAGTGAAGAAAATGACAGTAATAAAAACAAAAAGAGGACTGAACATATTGATGAAATAGGGGATGAAATTGGCATAGTATTGAAAGATAATAGCACTTAAAGGTGCTTTTTGATCAACAAAATCATCTACTTTTTCACTGATGTCAAAAATGATTACTATTCCTATAATCAACACAAGGGCAACAATATATGTCCCAATAAATTTCTTTATTATATACCGGTCGATTAAAGTGATTCTATAATTCATTTTAACTTATTCCTTAAACCCTGTTTTCCAATTTCTTCACTGTTTCCACTTTCCATGCATTAAAATCTCCAAGCTCTATATGTCTGCGTGCTTGCGCTATAAGTTCCAAATAAAAAGCGAGATTGTGTTCACTTGCTATTTGAGCAGCGAGCATCTCTCCGGAAACAAATAAGTGACGAAGGTACGCTTTTGTATAGTAATTATCAACAAATGATGTTCCGTTTTTGTCTATAGGGGAGAAGTCATTTTCCCATTTTTTATTTTTTATATTTATCTTCCCATCCCAAGTAAACAGCATACCATTTCTTCCATTTCTGGTTGGCATTACACAGTCAAACATATCAATACCTCGTGATATTCCTTCAAGAATATTCTCAGGTGTTCCAACTCCCATTAAGTATCTCGGTTTATCTTTCGGAATTATAGGGTGGACAATCTCTATCATATGATACATCTCTTCTGTTGGTTCCCCCACGGAGAGACCGCCGATAGCATATCCCTCTCTATCAAATGATACGGCATTATATGCCGCCTCTTTACGAAGGTCGGGAAAAATACACCCTTGAATGATAGGGAAAAATGTTTGGCTGTATCCATACAGAGGATCTGTACTATCAAATCTATCTATACATCTTTTAAGCCATTTTGTGGTGAGTTCTAATGATCTCTTTGCATAGGTGTGATCGGCATCTCCTGGGGTACACTCATCTAATGCCATAATAATATCAGCACCTATTATCCTTTGTGTATCGACATTGTTTTCGGGGGTAAAACAGTGTTTCGAACCATCAATGTGTGAACTAAAAGTGCATCCCTGCTCCGTTAATTTTCTATTGGCTGATAGTGAAAAGACTTGATAACCACCACTATCGGTAAGAATAGGTCTATCCCAGTTTATAAATTTATGTAACCCCCCGACTTTATTGAGGGTATCTAAACCCGGTCGGAGGTAAAGATGATAGGTGTTTCCGAGAATAATCTCTGCTTTAATATCCTCTTTGAGGTCTTTGTGATAGATCCCTTTTACAGATCCAACTGTTCCAACCGGCATAAATATAGGTGTCTTAATCGCGCCGTGATCGGTTATTATCTCTCCGAGTCTTGCATTGCTCTCTTTATCTGTTTTGATGAGATTAAATATCATTCTTTTATATAATTATCGGTTGGAAATAAAAATCAATGCTTTTGAGGGGTGGTTGAATGTCAGTGTGACTTTTTTAGAGATTGTTGTATTAAGCGTTGCTTTCCACCAAGAGTCAAAGACAACATCATCTGTTTTGTACTTTAGCCCTTCTGATTTGATTTTCAGGCTTGTATCTAATGAAAATAGGGATATTTTATCCCCAATATCAAAGCAGTCAAAGGTGGTACTATCTGTTAAGGGGATAAATTCTCCGAAATCTGTTATCATTCTTATTGAGAAATTGTTCCCAAAAACGGATGAGAGTTCTTCACAATATTGACAAAGGAGTGAAATATTTCCAATAGTGTGATCCTCCCTTTTCCCTGTGGCACCTAATATTGAGATTTCTCCCTCGCATATTCCTATGTTTTTAATAGTGCCGAGTAAAAAACGAAAAGCTTTTGTCATATCGTTTGTCTCTTGGTCACTATCATTGATTATTATGGAGCTAAATTGAGTGAAATCTTCTTTTGAAATGGAATCCATATCTCCAATAATGTAATTGGGTGATCTATAATATTTGAGGTTGGAGACAGCTCCGTCACAACATATCAACATATTGCAACTATTGATCAGAGAGAGCCCTTTTTTTGTTGTAGGAAACTCTCCATCAGCTAATATCACATAGCAACTATTTTTTCTATCTTGAATATTCAATGGGTCTTTCATCATATTGTTATGAAAGGGATGCATAATTTATGTCATCGTGCAATCCTGCTAAAAAATCTCTAATTTTTAAACGTTTTTTGCCTGCAACTTGTAACTCTTCTATTTTCAGTAGTCCCTCTCCGCATTGTACTATTAAGAGTGTTTTTCTATCTGAATAAATATCTCCCGGTTTTGACAATCTCTCACCACAGTCAATATTTTGATCTGTAATTATCGATGAATCAAATATCTTAATCTCTATAGACTTATTCATAAATGTCAGTGTTGAATATGCAGTGGGATAGGGGCTCAATCCGCGAATCAGATTGTTGATAGCAATATGATTTCCATTCCAATTTATGCGGGAGGTCTCTCTATTGAGTTTGGGAGCCGGTTTATAGGACGGGTTTATCAACTCTTGTCTTTTTGGATTTGCCTCTTGACAAATAAGTTGATCAATGGTTTTACATACGAGTTGTGAGCCGATTATTTCGAGTTTGTCGTGTAGTGTTCCAGCGTTATCATTATCTTCAATTTCAACCTTTTCTTGAAGGAGTATGGCCCCTGTATCTGTCTTTTCATCTAATAAAAATGTGGTTACTCCTGTCTCTTTCTCTCCATTTATTATTGCCCAATTAATAGGTGCCGCACCACGATATTGAGGTAATAGTGAGGCGTGTAGGTTAAATGTGCCGAGTGATGGAATAGACCAAATTATTTTTGGCAACATTCTAAAAGCTACTACAATAATGATGTCTGCTTTAAGCTCTGAAATTGTATTTGCGAAGATGGGATCTTTTAGGATAACAGGTTGAAAAACGGGTATTTGCAGTCCTGTGGATTCTATGTAGTTTTTAACGGCACTTTTATTCACTTTAAGACCTCTTCCGCTCGGTTTGTCGGGAACTGTTACGATGCCAACTATATTGTAGTCATTATTTATCAGGTGACTAAGGATAGCAACAGCAAAGTCTGGAGTCCCCATAAATAGAATTCGTGTATTTCTTTTATCCCTTATCATTTTTACTTCTCTTGAGTGATATTTTATTGAAAAATCCTTTTATCGGCAGGATGTAAGAGTCAAGATTGAAGAGGGAGGAGTCTTTTGTAGATTTCCAAGTAAGAAAAATACCGATTGGTAATAGTACTATTGATGAAATGAAAGCACCGAGTGCAGGGGTGATAACTCCGTCTCGAGCTAATTTTTTACCTGTTATATCTATTACCCAATACAAAACAAAGAAAAGAGCAGATACGATAACCGGTGTTCCCAACCCCCCTTTTCTAATGATAGCTCCAAGTGGAGCTCCAATAAAGAAAAATATAAGACACGCAAATGAGAGGGTAAATTTCCTATAACTCTCAATATCGATTCTCCTTAAAAAGAAAGTATATTGCTGGCTCTCTGTGTCATAGGTTTTCATAGTTGCAATGGCGGTCTCTGCAGCTACTATTGCTTGAGATACCTCAAATAAGGCGTCTTTGGCGCTATTGGATTTTGGTAATGAATCGATTCGGATGGAGTTAACATAACCCATATTCCTTGAAGTGTCAAGCTGAGATGCGTTTACAATACCAATACCATATACGACTCTACTCTGATGGTCAATATACAGTTCGTTATGAATTGCCCCGAGTGAATCCCTATCTTTTAGTAGATGAGCAAGATCTTTAGACATCACCTCATCTCCGTATATCTCACTATCAGATTTCTTGAATGCATAATTTTCCAAAGGGATAATAATCTCTTGCATATAGAAATCTATTTTTTGGAGAACTAAGCTCGTATCTATGTAGTTAATCTGATTGTTTTCTTCGTATGATGATCCGTGGTAAAGGGTGAATATTAGTGCACTTTTATCAGGGGTAGATTTGATGGATCCAGAATCTGCAACAGCAAGTGCTATATTCCCTTTATTGGCTGTGTGGTTGTAAACCATAACATTGTACATCATAGATGTTTTAGGATTTCTTGACTCTATTCTCAATGAATACCCCTCAATCCCATTGTAAAATGTTCCTGTTGGTATCTTAATCTCTTCTTTGGTCCTTCCAATATCGTATTGAAGAGTATATATTTTATTCCAAGATATAGGTATTAGGTTATTTGAAACAAAAAATGCAGAAATGCTGATAGCTATGGCGACATAAATCAGAGGATAGAGGATCCTTTGTAGCGAAATACCCGCCGCCTTCATAGCTAAAAGTTCATTATTTTCACCTAAACTTCCAAGGGTCATAATCGAAGAGATAAGGGTAGCAAGGGGCATCGCATAGGGGAGAATAGTGGCTGATGCCCATCCTAAAAATTCCAATATTACCCAAAAACTCAGCCCTTTTCCTACGAGATCATCAATATAAACCCACAGAAACTGCATTACAAATATAAAGACCGCTATTGCAAAGGTGATTGCAAAAGGACCTAAGAATGATTGTAATATGAATTTGTCAATTTTTTTCAAATTATCTAATATTTTGAGGCGGTATCTATCATTAAAGAGAGGGCTGAGGAGAGTCCATCTACATTCTTACCACCTGCTGTTGCAAGAAAGTTTTGTCCTCCGCCACCACCGTTAATGAGCTTTGCAGCCTCTTTTATATCCTTTGCTGCGTTTGCGCCCTCTTGTATTAAATCCTCTGTGTACATCATTATGAGGTTTGGTTTCCCATCAGGAGTTTGATACGCCCCAACCAATGATGAGTTATTAAATTCTCGATAGAGCTCAAAAGCCACATCTTTAATAATTTCCGGCCTAAGCATCCCCCTTGCAATGAAGATTCTGGTATTGTTTACATCTTTACTATTTTCGATAAGGGTTTTCTTTAGAGCAGCTATCCTCTCTAAGGATACCTCATTGATGGCTTTTCTAAACTCATCATTTTCGTTCATCATTTTTTGAATACTATTGATAATATTCGGTGTGTTTCCAAAAAACTCTCTGGCCATTTTCAACTGACTCTCCATATCATCAAACATAGTCTCAACATATTTACCCGTAGTAGCTTCAATTCTTCTGATACCCGCAGCAACAGCAGATTCGGAAATTATTTTCAACATTCCTATGTTGCCGGTTGAATTGACGTGGGTACCTCCGCAAAGTTCGATAGAGTCTCCAAAGCGAATCACTCGGACATTGTTCCCATATTTTTCTCCAAATAGGGCCATTGCTCCCATCTCTTTTGCCTTATCAATAGGAATATCCCTAAACTCTTCCTTATGGGAGTCCTTGCGTATCAACTCATTAACCAATCTTTCCACCTCTTTTAGATTTTGAGAAGATATTTTTTCGAAATGAGAGAAGTCAAATCTGAAATATGAGGAGTTTACATAGGACCCTTTCTGTTCAATATGATTGCCAAGTATTTTTCGTAAGGCATAATGGAGTAAGTGTGTGGCACTATGGTTCTTAGCCACATCACCTCTTTTTTCAGTATCAATCACTGCAAGAAAGGAGTCATTAGGATTTGTTGGTATCCTCTCTGCTATGTGAATAGTCAGGTTATTCTCTTTTATAGTATTGTTAATCAAAATCTTCTCTCCGGCCTCAGAGGTAATTATACCGCTATCGCCGATTTGGCCGCCACTTTCTGCATAAAATGGAGTTTGATCAAAAACAAGTTGAAACATCTCCCTGTTTTTTGTTTTAACAGTCCTATATTTTGAGATATGTATCGTAGCCTCATTATGGTCGTATCCTACAAAGTCTGAAGACTTTATTTTGATCAATTCGGTCCAATCACCCTCCTCTATCGCAGAGGCATTGCGAGCTCTCGCTTTTTGTTTTTCGAGCTCCTTCTCGAAAGCGGGAATATCAATAGTGTACCCATTCTCTTTTGCAATTAGTTCGCTTAAATCCAATGGAAACCCAAAGGTGTCGTAAAGGGTGAATGTGTCGAGTCCTGAGATCAATTTTGTCTCTTTATTTTTTTCCATAATTGACTCGATAAGACCGATCCCTTTTTCTAATGTGCGTAAAAAGGCATCCTCCTCCTCTTTTATAACCTTTTCAATAAGAGCTTGTTGTCTCTTCAATTCTGGAAACTGATCTCCCATCTCTGCCACTAATGTCTCAACAATTCTACAAAGGAAAGGGGTGTCAAAACTTAGAAAAGTGTATCCATAACGGACAGCTCTTCTTAAAATTCGTCTGATAACATATCCTGCTTTCACATTTGAGGGCAATTGTCCGTCAGCAATGGAGAAACTAATAGCTCGTATATGGTCTGCTATGACTCTCATTGCCACTGCAACATCTTCTGATTCGGAATATTTCTTTCCAGAAAGGTCTGAAATCTTTTTAATTAAACTTTGAAAAATATCCCCTTCGTAATTACTCTTATTATTGTTGATAGCCATAACTAATCTCTCAAGCCCCATTCCTGTATCTACGTGTTTGTGGGGAAGGGCTTCAAGTGTTCCGTCTGCCTTTCTGTTGTATTGGATAAATACTAAATTCCAAATCTCAATAACTAAATGATGCCCTTTATTTACCAATTCTTTACCATCGATTTTCTCCCTTTCACTATTGTCCCTTAGATCAATATGAATCTCGCTGCAGGGACCGCACGGACCTGTGTCTCCCATCTCCCAGAAATTATCTTTTTTATTTCCGAGTATGATCCTCTCTTTTGATAAAAACCGACTCCAAATATCAGAAGATTCATTGTCTAAAGGGATATTATCTATTGGATTACCCTCAAAAACAGTAACATACAATCTGTCTTTATCGAGTTTATAAACCTCTGTCAAGAGTTCCCAAGCCCATTCGATGGCCTCTTTTTTAAAGTAATCACCAAAACTCCAATTGCCCAACATCTCAAACATTGTATGGTGGTATGAGTCGTGTCCAACCTCTTCAAGATCGTTATGTTTACCACTTACCCTTAGACACTTTTGAGAATCTGCAATTCTTTTGTATTTAATAGGAGAGTTGCCCAAAAACCACTCTTTGAATTGATTCATCCCCGCATTTGTGAACATTAGCGTGGGATCTCCTTTAACAACCATAGGTGATGAAGGTACTATCGTGTGACCTTTTAGTTCAAAAAAGTCTAAAAATTTTTGACGGATTTCTTTTGTTGTCATACTTGGGAAATATTTCTTGTGACCCTAAAATTAAGTTACAAAAATAGGTTTTTATTTAAAAATATTTAAATTTGCATCCAATTAATTGTAAAAGTATAGATGTCTCAAACAAAAAGGTACCGATTTAACAGGGAAACTTTAACATACGAAATCCATAAAACTCCCATTTCAATGAAGTTTTTAAAGACTTCTGCGTATTTTGTGTCGAGTCTTATAGCTTTCGCACTATACATTTATATATATACGAATGTTTTGGGTTTTGAAACCCCAAAATACAAGATTCTTAAAAAACATTCCACAGAGTGGAGTGCTAAATTACAGATTTTAAATAACCGCTTTGAGAAAAATAATAAAGTCCTCGAGGAGTTGCAGATGAGGGACAATATAGTCTATCGTTCTATTTTTGGTATGGAGGAGATCTCTTCAGATATTCGTAATGCCGGGTATGGAGGGGTTGATAGATTTTCATATCTTGAAAATGTTGATCATTCTGGATTGCTGACCTCTACGGCTGAGAAGATAAATATACTCTATAAGAAGGCTTATGTTCAATCGAAGTCTTTTGATGAGGTGGCTCTTCTTGCTCAAAAAGCGGGTGAAATGGCGTTATCTGTTCCAAATATATCTCCTGTTGTGAAGGAGAATGTTAGGTTTTCGTCAGGTTTTGGATACCGAATTGATCCTATTTTAAGAAATATTCATAGGATGCATTCGGGTATTGACCTTTCAGGACGTTCAGGCGAACCGATTTATGTTACAGGAAATGGTATCGTAAAACAAATTGGTTTTGACTTTTTCGGTTACGGCAATTTTATTATTGTAGATCACGGTTTCGGATATAAGACTCGTTATGCCCATTTGAGAGGTATGCTTGTTAAAACGGGTCAAGTTGTTAGGCGTGGGGATCAGATAGGGGAGATGGGAGACTCAGGACGTTCCAATGGTACACACTTACATTACGAGGTCATATATAAAAATAATCCCGTAAACCCCATTAACTATTATAACAATGATATCTCTTCCGAGGATTACGCTTCAATTATTAAGCCGAGTAAAATTCTCTTATCAGATAAGAAGAGATGGGGAAATTAAAATACGATAAAGAAAAACTTGATTTTTTAGAGGAGAGACCTTCATTTTGGAAAATATTGGGGAAGGTCGTGTGGTTTATTGTCGCTACTGCCGGTTTAGGTTTGTTATATTATGTGATTTTCGCTATTTTCTTCAATACTGAGGAGGAGAAGAGGATGATAACCGAGACAAGAATTATTGAAAAAGAGTATGACGGATTGAATGATAAGGTCGAAAGGCTTGAGAGTGTTGTAGCGGATCTCAAAATGAGGGATAAGGATATTTATCAATCTATTTTCAATGCAAATCCACCCGAATTTTCATCGAATATTTTAGACTCAACATCGAATTACAATCGTGATACGACATTTGAGCATAATTTTGTTGAGGCTACACATTTAAAGTTATATCTACTTGAAAATGAGGTGTCTTTATGCTCAAAACTTTTTTTGGCGATAACAGATACCTTGTCAAATCAGAAAGAGAGATTTTTATTCATCCCCTCCATTATCCCTGTGATGAATTTCTCTATTGTTCAGACAGGAGCCTCTGTTGGTATGAAAATGCACCCTTTTTATAAAAAAGTGGTAATGCATAACGGGTTAGATCTTGTGACCCCGATCGGGACTCAAGTGAGGGCATCGGCGAGCGGAACAGTTATTCAGACAAGTAGATCTCAAAAGAATGAGGGCAATAGGGTGGTTATAGATCACGGAAACGGCTATGTTACATCGTACTCGCATTTAAGTGATATAATGGTGGTTAATAATCAGAAGGTCAAACAGGGGGCTATAATTGGGAGGGTGGGAACCTCAGGTACGACTTTTGCTCCCCATTTACACTATGAAGTGGAACTCAATAATAAATATGTGGATCCTATAAATTACTTTTTTGCAGATTTGTCCCCAAATCAGTATAATGAGATAAGAATAATTGCTGTAAATACAGGACAATCACTTGATTAACTTTTAAAAATTAATAATATGCCTTACAAAGAAGTTTCTGTTGAAAAAATGTACTTCACAATAGGTGAAGTCTCACAAATGATAGGGGAGAGTACCTCGCTCGTGAGATTTTGGTCCGATAAGTTTTCGGATATTATTAAGCCGGAAAGGAATAGAAAAGGAAACAGACGTTATACTGCTAAAGATGTGGATAATATAAAGTTGATATACCACTTAGTAAAGGAGAGGGGTATGACATTGGAGGGGGCACTTGAGAGGATTAAGAATAATAGAGAGGGGCTTGATAATCGAGTAGAGGTAGTGGAGAGGTTAAAGGGGGTAAAGGAGATGCTTATAGAGGTTTCTAAATCCCTTTCAGAATGAGAGCAAAGGTCATAGCAGATATAATAGAAGAGTTTGCCCCTTTAATTATTCAAGAGGGGTGGGATAATTCGGGGTTTTCAGTTGGAGATGGGAGTAGTGATGTCCATTCACTGATTATTGGGTTGGATTGTACAGAAGAGCTTATAGATGAGGCTATATCTATAGGCGCTGATATGATTGTTACTCACCATCCTCTGATTTTTGGGGGATTAAATAGCGTTTCACCTTCGGATGATGTCGGAAATATTATATATAAAGCGATTAAGAATGATATAGTTATCTACTCTTGTCATACAAATAGCGACAAGGTGATTAATGGAGTGAGCGGGGTGATGGCATCTCGTCTTGACTTGAAAAATATATCTTTTTTAGAGAGCAAAGATGGTGTTTCAGGGCTTGGGGTTGTTGGCGATCTCTCTGAAGAGATCTCTTCGGAATGTTTTTTAAAGGAGCTCAAAAGGATCTTCTCATTATCCTCTGTAAGATCATCTAAGCCTATTTCTAAAAAGATTTCAAGAGTGGCTTTATGTGGAGGAAGTGGGGGATCACTTATTGATCAGGCGATGGCTTCCGGTGCTGATGTTTTTGTGACAGGAGATATATCTTACCATAAATTTTTCTGCAATAGGAATTTTATGGTGGTAGATATAGGTCATTTTGAGAGTGAAATAGATATTGTAAAAACTATCTATACCATTGTTAGAGAAAAAATTCCTACATTTGCAGTCCAAATTGGGGCAAAGAATAATAATCCAGTATATTACTATTAAGATATGGCTACAACCAAACAGAAAAAACAGGTAGATATTCCTATTGATGAGAGAGAAACCTTTATGTCCATCTCGAAAAATCTCAATGATTCGGACATAAGTATGGAGAGTAAATTATTTACGTTATACAAGATCCAACAGGCTGACAGCAAGATAGATAAAATACACCTTCTCCGTGGAGAATTACCTGAGGAGGTTCGCGATCTTGAAGATGATATCGCAGGATTAAAGACTCGTATATCTAATCTTCAGTCTGAGATCAAGGATACAGAGAAATTTATTGCTCAAAAGAAAATAGATATGGATAATAGCAAGACTGCTATTGCGAAATATGAGGAGCAAAGGACAAATGTGAAAAACAACAGAGAGTATGACTCTTTATCTAAAGAGATAGAGTTTCAGGGGTTGGAGCAGGAGCTTGCGGAAAAGAGAATAAAAGAGAACAGCGCTATTATTATCGAGAAGAAAGCTGCTTTAGAAAATGCCAAATCTGAGTTGTTGGGTAGAGAAGAGGATCTTAGAAATAAAAATAAAGAGTTGATTTCTATAATCGAGGAGACAGCAAAAGAGGAGGAGGTTCTTGTAAATATGATCTCAGAGCTTGAAAAAGGGCTTGACGAGAGAATGGTTGCGGCATATAAAAAGGTTCGTTCAAATGCTCGTAATAAACTCGCAGTTGTAACTGTTAAGAGAGATGCTTGCGGTGGATGTTTCAATAAGATTCCACCTCAAAGACAATTGGACATTGAAATGAATAAGAAGATAATTGTTTGTGAATATTGCGGACGTATCCTTGTAAGTTCCGCCTTTGAAAAGGAAGAGGATTAAATATGAATCGCAAACCCTATAATTTGAGGGGGCTATTCTTTCAACATGTAGGACAAACATCACCATCCCCTATTGCTCTTGAGATTGAGAAAGGGGATGGTGTGTTTTTATATACTGCTGACAGATGTTATATCGACCTTGTCTCCGGAGTCTCTGTGAGTAATGTGGGTCATAACAATAGAGAAGTTGTTGAAGCTGTTAAAAATCAAGCTGATAATTATTTTCATTTGATGGTTTACGGGGAGATGATTCAATCTCCCCAGGTATTGCACGCAACTTTGCTTACCTCTATTCTTCCCGATAGTTTAGATTGTGTCTTTTATGTCAATTCGGGTAGTGAAGCAAACGAGGGGGCGATGAAACTTGCAAAACGATTGACCGGACGTACGGAGATAATCTCTTGTAAAAATTCATATCACGGATCTACTCAAGGTGCTTTAAGTGTTATGGGGAGTGAAAAATTTAAGAGCTCTTTCAGACCACTGATCCCGGATATTAGAGAGATCTCTTTTAATAGTATGGAGGATATCTCCTCTATCAGTTGTCGTACCGCTTGTGTTATCGTTGAGCCGGTTCAAGGTGAGGCGGGGATTATAGAGCCCAAAGCAGGATATTTGAACGCTTTAAGGGCAAGATGTGATCAAGTTGGTGCTATTTTGGTATTTGATGAGGTTCAAACAGGTTTCGGAAGGACGGGAAAAATGTTTGCTTTCCAAAAATACGGTGTAGTTCCCGATATACTTACTTTAGCTAAAGCCCTCGGTGGAGGGATGCCTTTAGGGGCATTTGTCTCTTCGAAAGAGAAAATTTCCGCCCTTATGTCAAATCCACCTTTAGGTCATATTACAACTTTTGGTGGTCACCCCGTATGTTGTGCAGCAGCTCTTGCTTCTTTAAAGATACTTATGAGGGAGGGGTGGATTTCTGATGTAGAAAGAAAATCAGTTTTATTCGAAAAAGGTCTTTTGGATCACAAATTGGTTAAGGAGATAAGAAAATCGGGATTGATGATGGCAGTGGATCTTGGGAAGGAGGAGTATGCAAATAAAATAATCCCCCTTTTGATAGAGGAGGGGATAATAAGCGATTACTTTTTATTTAATCCCACATCATTTAGAATAGCTCCTCCATTATGTATAAGTGATAAAGAGATCGAGCTGGCTGTTTTTGGTATAAGAAGGGCTCTTGATAGATTGTTAGTTGATTAAATTTTTTCTATTTTTACAAAAAAAATATGGCAAAAACTCTAAGTTATAAAGATAAAAAACAAGAGGTTAAAATTGACTCTATTGGTTTGGATATGGGGAAAATACCCCCACAAGCTGTTGATGTTGAGGAGGCAGTATTGGGGGCATTACTATTGGAGCCTAATATTGTCCCTGATGTTTTGGACACCCTTACGGCAGAGTGCTTTTATAAAGAGGTAAATAAAAAAATATTTACCGCTATATCATCTCTGTCGAGTCAGCACAATCCGATAGATATCATCACTGTTGCCAATGAGTTGAAAAAAACCGATTCTCTCGAAGAGATAGGCGGTCCGTTTTATTTAAGTAAACTTACATCAAAAATTGGGGCGGCAGCCCATGTAGAGTACCATGTAAAGATTCTTCTTCAAAAATATATCCAAAGGGAGTTAATCACTATTTCATATAAAGTTCAAAAGGATTCGTTTGATGATTCCATACCTGTGGATGATCTCCTTGATAGCACCCAACAACAATTTTTCTCCCTTGCCGAGAGGAATATGAAAAGGGAGACTCAGCCTATTCAAGATGTTATCAATGCAGCACTTACTGAGATAGAGTCGTATAGCACAAGGACAGATGGACTAAGTGGTATCCCCTCAGGGTTTACGGGCATTGATAAGTACACTTTGGGATGGCAAGCTTCCGATTTGATTATCGTAGCAGCACGTCCCGCAATGGGTAAAACAGCATTTGTGTTGACTATGGCAAGGAATATGTCGGTTAATCACAATATTCCAGTCGCTTTTTTCTCCCTTGAAATGTCTTCCTTACAACTCGTAAAGAGGTTGCTTGTATCTGAAACCGGTCTCCCATCTGAAAAGATAAGAGGTGGTAAACGATTGGCAGAGCACGAATTGATACAAATCAATGAGAGGATTAAAGATCTGACTAAAGCAAAATTATACATTGATGATACCCCTTCTCTCTCAATTTACGAATTCCGCTCAAAAGCTCGAAGATTGGTTAGAAATGCTGGGGTGAAAATGATAATTATCGACTATCTTCAATTGATGACAGGACCTCCTGAACTTAGAGGGATGCGTGAGCAAGAGGTTTCCAATATTTCTCGTTCACTTAAATCGATAGCAAAAGAGTTATCTATTCCTATCGTCGCTCTTTCCCAATTAAGTCGTGCAGTCGAAACTCGAGGAGGGAGCAAAAGACCGCAGTTGAGTGACTTGCGTGAATCAGGTGCGATAGAACAAGATGCCGATATTGTTATGTTTATACACCGTCCCGATTATTACGGATTGCAAGAGGATCCCACTTTGCAGGGGATAGCTGAAATTATTATTGCTAAGCATAGAAATGGCTCGACGGGTGATGTCAAAATGAGATTTAGGGCTTCTGAGGCGAAATTTACCGATGCTGATGCAAGTGATTATGGTGAGTTTTCTTTTGATGAGGATATTCACTCTACAGAGTCGAGGTTGAATAACTCCGAATTTAACACTAACCGGGAGTTTTAATAATAATTCTTAAATGAAAAAAACTCTTTTTTTTTTCTTGTTTATAGTATTATCGTTTCAGATTTCTTTTGCTCAAGCCAAATCATCAAAGTATGCAATGTGTGATGAGTTGGTCTTTAAAGAGGGGGAAAAACTCACATATACTATTCATTACCAGTGTCTTGGTATAAAAGCAGATGTGGGTAAGGCTGTTGTGGTGTTAAATCAGTCAAAAGATAAATCGGGGAGAGTTTTTATGTATTCAAGGGTTGTGGGCTCTACAACTAATTTTTGGGATTCTTTCTTCAAAGTTAGGGATCTGTATGAGTGTAAATTCTATCCCAAAGATCTGCGACCTTTCTATTTCCATCGAGATATTTTTGAGGGTAATTACAAGATTAAAAACTATTATAAGTGGAATAATAATTTTGATATAAATGCTCGTGTTGAGAGGGAGAATGTTGCCCCTTTAGATACTGTATTGAAGGGAACAAGTGATACTTACGATATATTGAGTCTTTTTTATTTCGCAAGAAATATTGATTTTGAATCAATATTAAAAGGGGTCAATAATCCTATCCTTTTTGCTATTGATGATGAGATCTTCAGTGTTTATTTTAGATATATCGGGAAAGAGGAGAAAAAGATTTATAAACTTGGGGTTTTTAAAACAATGAAGTTTGCAACTAAAGTTATTGCAGGAGAGGTGTTTACGGGAGAGAAAGAGATGATTGTCTGGATTTCTGACGATGGAAACAGAGTCCCCTTGATGTTTGAGTCTCCGATTATTGTGGGGAGAGTAGGGGGGAGATTGACCAATTTTGAAAATTTAAAATATCCGTTACAATGCATAAAATAGAACATAAAGGGAAGATTATAGAGATCTCTCCCGATTTTATAAGTGTGGAGATTCTAAGTAAATCTGCTTGTGCAAACTGCAATGCTAAAATGGCTTGTGGTGCATCCGAAAGCGAGTTGAAAGTTGTAAAAGTAGTTAATAGAGGTTATGAGAATTTTATTCTCGGGGAAGAGGTTAATTTACTTTTAAAGAGATCACTCGGCTTTAGGGCTGTTTGGATTTCATATGTTATTCCTCTGATTATTCTAATGATTTTATTGTTATCTTTGCCGAGATTTTTTAAAAATGAATTGTATATAGGCCTTTTTTCTCTGTTCTTCATAGGTATCTATTATTTGTTAATATATTTATTTCGGAATAAGATAGGAAAGGACTTTGTATTTACCATAGAAAAACTATAATTTTAATGACAAATACTATTATTTTCACTGTTGTATCACTGAGTATTTTGGGATTATTACTTGCAGTGATTCTCTATTTTGTGGCTAAGAAGTTTGTGGTAGATGAAGATCCCAGGATTGATGATGTTGAGGCCACTATGCCCGGAGCTAATTGTGGAGGATGTGGTTTTGCTGGGTGTCGTGCTTTTGCAGAGGCCTGTGTAAAAACATCTAATCTTGATGATAAATTTTGTCCTGTAGGGGGCAATGAGGTGATGAAAAAGGTGGCTCTCAGACTTGGATTAGATGTGGCTGAGAAGGCCCCTATGGTGGCTGTGGTGAGGTGTGCAGGTAGTTGTGATAACCGAAACAGAACAAATAGTTATGATGGTACAGGCTCTTGTAAGGTTATGGCAGGACTTTATGCAGGTGATACTGATTGTAAGTATGGATGTCTCGGGCACGGCGATTGTGTCAATGCTTGTAATTTTGGGGCGATTGTTATAAATCCTAAAACATTGCTGCCTGAAGTAGATGAAGAGAGATGTACTGCTTGCGGTGCTTGTGTCAAGGTGTGTCCTAAAGGGGTAATACAGTTACGTAATAAAGGGCCTAAAAACAGACGAGTGTTTGTATCGTGCCTTAATAAAGATAGAGGTGGAGAGGCTAAAAAGGCTTGTTCAGTGGCTTGCATTGGCTGTACCAAGTGCTTTAAGGTGTGTCCGTTCGGGGCAATAACTATCGAGAATAATCTTTCATATATAGATTATAATAAGTGTAAATTGTGCCGTAAATGCGTGGATGAGTGTCCCACAGGTGCTATATGGGCAGTTAATTTCCCAATAAAGGTGCCTAAATCACCTGATACAACATTGGTACAAGGTGAGGTGTTAGAGGGTTAATGTTTTCAAATGAAAAAAAATTGATTTATGAATAAGACTTTTTCTATGGGTGGAGTTCACCCGAAGGATTGTAAGTTGTCAGCAGAGTCGGCAATAGAGGATTTTCCCATTCTTGAAAGGGGATATATATCTATGTCACAGCATCTCGGTGCCCCTGCTCAGCCTATTGTCAAAAAAGGGGATTATGTAAAAGTGGGTCAGTTGATTGCAACCGCAAATGGATTTGTTTCAGCAAATATTCACTCTTCTGTTTCCGGAAATGTCTCTTCGATTGAGACGATTAAGGATATTGCAGGTAATGGGGTAACTTGTGTGGTAGTGGATGTTGTGGGTGATGAATGGGAGGAGAGTATTGATCGCTCCCCTGAAATCAAAAGGGAAATTGAGTTGACTCCACAAGAGATTATCAAAAGGATAGCAGATTGCGGAATAGTCGGATTAGGTGGGGCATCTTTCCCTACACATATCAAACTTACTCCCCCCCCAGGGAAGAAGTGTGAATTTCTTATTATAAATGGTTCGGAATGTGAGCCATATCTCACTTCGGACTATCGTATAATGTTGGAACATCCCGAAGAGATTCTCATCGGGACAAAAATAATGATGTCTGCCCTCTCTGTCCAAAAAGCTTTTATCGGCATCGAGGAGAATAAACCCAAAGCTATCAACAAGATGAGAAGTCTATCGACTCTTTATCCTGATATCAAAGTGGTGCCATTAAAGAAAAAATACCCTCAAGGAGGTGAGAAACAGCTAATTAATGCTGTTGTTGGAAGAAATGTTCCATCTATGGGATTGCCTATTGACACCGGTACTGTTGTTCAAAATTGTGGGACTGCGTTGGCTGTTTATGAGGCGGTTCAGAAAAATAAACCATTGTTTGAAGGGGTTGTTACAGTTACAGGTGATTGTATGGATCAGCAACGTAATTTCAGACTTAGAGTGGGGACTCCGTTGAGCCGAATATTAGATGCGATCGGAGGTATCCCAAAAGATGCCGCAAAGGTTATCAGTGGGGGTCCGATGATGGGAAAAGCTGTTGCAAATATTGATGCACCATCTGTAAAGAGTACCTCTGCAATTTTATTGTTGACAGAAAAGGAGACTAAAAGGGTAGCCCAAGGTAATTGCATCAGATGTGGAAAATGTGTGGATGTGTGTCCTATGGGGCTCGAGCCATATTTACTGAACAAACTTTCGTCTGTTAATAAGGTTGATGACCTTGAGCAAAATAAAGTTTACGATTGTATTGAATGTGGATGTTGTATGTTTACTTGTCCCGCCCATATTCCGCTATTGGATAATATAAGGACAGCTAAGGGGGATGTTATGAAAATAATGCGTAGTCGTCCTAAAAAATAAGCTAAAAAATATTAATTATATGAGAAAGCTACTTGTTTCACCGGCTCCACATATACACGGAGAGGATAATACAAAGAAATTGATGAGGGATGTCATAATCGCATTGATCCCTTCAATATTGGTTTCTGTATATTTCTTCGGTTTTTCAGCCGTTCAGTTGGTGCTCGTCGGGGCTGCAACCTGTATTGGAGTAGAATATGTTATTCAAAAATACCTTCTAAGGACAAAGGTTACAATTAACGATTATTCGGCAGCAGTTACAGGGGTGTTACTTGCCCTTAACCTCCCTCCAAGTGCCCCTTGGTGGGTGATGTTGATAGGTTCAATAGTTGCGATTGGTGTTGTTAAAATGACATTCGGAGGGTTGGGCCAAAACATTTTTAATCCTGCATTAGTCGGTCGTGTATTCTTATTGGTTTCATTCCCTGTTATTATGACAGATTGGTCTATTCCATCCTCTTGGTTTAGAGAGGGAATAGATGCAACATCAGGTGCTACTCCACTCGCCTTGGTGAAAGAGGGTTTAGCACAGGGATTGACAATGGATCAGATCTTTGCATCAAATCCAAATCTCTCGTATGGACAGATGTTGTTTACAAAAATTGGGGGATCGGTCGGGGAGGTTTCGGCATTGGCCCTTATTTTAGGATTTATATATCTTCTTATTAGAAGGGTTATCAGACCTCATATTCCCCTTACTATTATAGCGACAATTATTGTGATGACAGGTATTTTCTGGCTTGTCGATCCGCTACAATATACAGATCCGATCTTTAATATCCTCACCGGAGGGGTTTTACTCGGTTCTATATTTATGGCCACCGACTACGCCACATCCCCTATGACAACAAAAGGGATGATATTATATGGCGTGGGAATAGGTGTTCTTACTGTTCTGATCCGTTATTTTGGATCTTATCCGGAGGGGATTTCATTTGCAATTCTTATTATGAATGCGACTGTCCCTTTAATTAACAAGTTCATTAAACCCAAACGATTTGGGAAGGGGGTAAAAAATGGCTAAACAATCTACTTTTCTCAATATGGTGCTCTGCTTGTTTGTAGTGTGCCTTGTTAGTTCCGCTGTGTTAGGAATAGTTTATGCGGTTACAAAAGAACCAATAACTAAAGCACAAATTGCTAAGATCAACAATGCGATTGCTGGTGTTGTTCCTAAATTTGACAATGTTCCATCTTCGGAGGCTTTTGATGTCACTGTCAATAATAATATATCGAAAGTCTATCCTGCAAAAATGAATGGTGTTATTGTGGGTTATGCTATCGAATCGACTACATCTAAAGGGTTTAGCGGTACTATTCTTTTGATGGTGGGGTTTGATATGGATGGGAATATCTATAATACCTCTGTGATTTCTCACGCTGAAACACCGGGCTTGGGAGAGAAAATGGTTGCAGGAAAGAGCGACTTTCCGAACCAATTTGTCGGTAAAAACCCTGAGTCATTTCGTCTTGCTGTCAAGAAAGATGGGGGAGATATTGATGCAATAACTGCAGCTACAATAACTTCTCGCGCCTATGCTGATGCAATATTAAACGCTTACGAGGTGTTTAAAACTATTAAAAATAATACCTTAAAATAGATAGAGATATGGGTAAATTAAGTATTATAACAAAAGGAATTATCAAGGAAAATCCAACATTTGTCCTTGTCCTCGGTATGTGTCCTACACTCGGTACCACAACATCTGCTATTAATGGGATGGGGATGGGACTGGCTACGGCGTTTGTACTAATTCTGTCGAATATAGGTATATCACTTGTTGCTGGGCTTATTCCAAATAAAGTTCGGATTCCGGCATATATTGTTATTATTGCTGCATTTGTAACTGTCCTTCAGCTTGTAATGCAAGCATATGTACCATCTCTTTATGAGACTTTGGGGTTATTTATTCCCCTTATTGTTGTGAACTGTATAGTGCTTGGAAGAGCGGAGGCATTTGCAAATAAAAACACCCCGATTGATTCAGCATTTGATGGGTTAGGTATCGGTTTGGGCTTTACTTTGTCATTGACAGTTATCGGTTTGGTAAGGGAGATACTTGGAAGCGGTTCTGCATTCGGATTTAAATTTATCTCCGGTGATGGTATTCTCGCATTCGTTTTAGCTCCTGGTGCATTTATAGTTCTTGGTTATCTTATGGTTCTTTTTAGACAAATGAAATCTAAAATAGGTTAGTATTATGGAATATATTATAATAGTAATTTCTGCGGTATTTGTAAATAATATTTTACTCTCCCAATTTTTAGGGGTTTGTCCTTTTTTGGGTGTTTCAAACAGAGTAAGTACCGCTGTTGGTATGTCGGGGGCGGTTTGTTTTGTAATTGCAATTTCTACATTGGTTACTTACCTTTTGCAATACTATGTTCTTGTTCCACTCGGGATAGAATTTATGCAAACCCTTGTTTTTATTTTGGTGATTGCTGCCCTTGTACAGATGGTTGAAATTATCTTAAAGAAAATATCCCCCTCATTGTACCAGGCTTTAGGGATATTTCTCCCACTGATAACAACAAATTGTGCCGTTCTTGGTCTTGCAATAATGGTTGTTACTAAAGAGTTTTCATTTGGAGGTGAAGCTCATATGCTTAACCTTGCAGAATCTGTTGTATATGCCACTTCAAGTGCTATCGGTTTTGGAGTTGCTATGATTTTGTTTGCAGGTATTAGGGAGCAACTTGAAATCTCTTTAGTGCCTAAGGTGTTTAAGGGGATTCCGATCGCCCTTATTACTGCCGGCATTCTCGCATTGGCTTTTATGGGATTTAGTGGATTGGTATAGAGATGAACGGACTTGCGGAAATAGAGAAAAAAATTGCTCAAGGTAAAGTAGATGAGGCTTTTACTGAGATTAGAGATTTTCTAAATAGAGATCCTAACAGTGCTCATGGCTGGTATTTATTAGGTGGAATATATCGCAGGCAACAGTTTTGGGGAGATGCTATAAATGCTTATAATAAAGCAAAAATGATAGACCCTGAGGGTCCTGCGGATGCGGCAATAGAGTCCATCTACGATATTATCAGGTTTGTGAATACAGATTTGATGAATCCTTAGCCCCTCTATCGGCTAAAATTTCTTAAATGCCACAATACTATTCCTATTGCAACAGAGACATTTAATGAGTGTTTTGTCCCGTGTTGAGGTATCTCAATGCACAGATTACTCATATCTACCACATCTTGTTGGATCCCTTTAACTTCGTTTCCGAAAACAAGGGCGTATTTTTTACTTATATCGGGTTGGAATTCATCGAGAGATGTAGAGTTTTCAGTTTGTTCTACACTGATTATTTCATATCCCTCTTGTTTTAGTGAGGAGATCGCCTCTTGTGTCTGAGAAAAATATTTCCATTCAACTGAAAACTCAGCTCCAAGTGCAGATTTATGAATTTCAGGGGAGGGAGGAGTTGCGGATATTCCACAAATATATATTTTGCAGATCTTAAAAGCATCTCCGGTTCGAAAGGCAGAGCCTATGTTGTGTTGGCTTCTTATATTGTCTATAACTATTGCAATAGGTGCTTTTTCTAATGTTCTATACTCTTCTAATGTGGGTCTGTCAAGCTCGCAGTTTAATAATTTTCTAAACATTTTGTCTGTCCCCTTTTTTTTACTTAATTTCGCAAAGTTAAAAATTAATAATACAATAGTATGAAACAAGATCTTCAAATATCGGAATTGATTAAAAAAGAGGAGAATAGGCAGCTCCACGGCATTGAATTGATCGCTTCGGAAAACTTCGTTAGCGACAATGTTCTTGCTGCATTAGGCTCTTGCCTTACTAATAAGTATGCGGAGGGGTATCCAGGTGCTCGTTATTATGGCGGATGCGAAGTTGTTGACCAAGTCGAACAACTTGCGATCGATCGTCTATGTGAACTTTTTGGTGCAGAATACGCAAATGTTCAGCCTCACTCAGGTGCACAAGCAAATATGGCAGTTTTTATGGCTTGTCTGAAACCTGGTGATACTTTTATGGGTTTGGATCTTTCGCACGGAGGACACCTTACGCATGGTTCACCGGTTAATATGTCAGGTATGATTTACAATGCAGTGGCATACAAATTAAATGAAACTACCGGTTTGGTTGATTATGATGAGATGGAAAAGATCGCATTGGAGAGCAAACCGAAACTTATCGTTGGTGGTGCTTCTGCATATTCAAGAGAGTGGAATTGGAAGAGAATGAGGGAGATAGCCGATAAAGTTGGTGCAATATTTATGGTAGATATGGCCCATCCTGCAGGACTTATAGCAGCAGGTCTTCTCGAAAATCCTGTTAAATATGCACATATTGTAACATCTACTACCCATAAAACATTAAGGGGTCCTCGTGGTGGTATCATTATCATTGGTAAGGATTTTGAAAATCCTTGGGGATTGAAAACACCTAAAGGGGAGATTAAGAAGATGTCCGCAGTTATTAATTCAAGCGTTTTCCCAGGAATACAAGGTGGACCATTAGAACATTGTATTGCTGCTAAGGCTGTTGCGTTCTTTGAAGCTCTTCAACCTGAGTTTATAGAGTATCAAAAACAGGTGAAAAAGAATGCTGCTGCAATGGCACAATCTTTTATTAAGAGGGGATATAAAGTGGTTTCAGGTGGTACAGACAATCACGTTATGCTTATAGACCTTAGGACTAAATTCCCAGATCTTACAGGGAAGGTTGCCGAGAAAACACTTGTTCTTGCAGACATAACTGTAAACAAGAATATGGTCCCATTTGATAGTCGTTCTCCATTTACCACTTCAGGTATCCGTGTCGGAACACCGGCTATTACATCACGTGGCCTTTTGGAAAAAGATATGGATATTATCGTCGAATTGATAGATGAGGTGTTAAGTAATATTGACAATCCTCAAGTTTTGGAGAAAGTAAAAACATCTGCTCGTGCTATGATGGCAGGTCGCCCTCTTAATGCTTGGTAATATTTTATAATCCTCTATATCAGCCTCCATTCGCTTAACTCGCGGTGGAGGCTTTTTTCATCCCCATTGCATAAGGTATTTAAAAGTGAATGAAATTCTTTACCGTGGTTGTGATATTTAAGGTGACATAACTCGTGAAGCATAACATAGTCGCACAGGTGTTTAGGGATGCGAAGCATTCTCATATTGAGATTTATATTGTTTTTACCTGAACACGATCCCCAATTTGTAACATTGTTTTTTATTGCGACTCTATTATACATAGGTTGGGTCCCTGTTTTGTCTGTAAATCCATTTTCTATAGCAAGTTGATGAAGCCTTGGCACTAATTCGCTGCGTGCTTGTCTGCGCATTTGCTCAATCTCTTTTTTTGTTAAAGGGGAGGAGATAGCCTTACCACTCTCTTTCAGAATATCGATTTTCACCCTCTGTTTTTTCATCATATCGAGCACCCATCTCTCTTTATCGTTGAGGAAAGAGATTGCTTTTGAGTAAGATAGATACCAAGGGAGTGTGACATTTACCCCTTTTTTTGGGTGAACGGAGATCCGAATTGCCCTATTGCCTATTTTCTTCTCTAATTTTACCTCTCCTATACGGGGATGTGTTATACATTTTTTCATCTCTGCAAAAATAGTAAGAAATAGTCTATGATATTTTTTTGTATAATGTTTTTATTTATTTACCTTTGCACTCCCAATTTTGGGATAAAACTAAATATCAATTGCTTAAAGCTATGGCAGAATACCTATCAGCAGACAGAAAGCAGGAGATTTTCGGTCAATACGGAAAGTCTAATACGGACACCGGCTCACCTGAGAGTCAGATTGCTCTATTTTCCTACCGTATCACTCATCTTACCCAACACCTTCAATCAAATAGGAAGGACTATGGCACACAACGTGCACTTCTTAGATTAGTTGGTAAAAGACGTCGCCTTTTGGATTATCTAAAAGCGAATGACATTGAGAGATATAGGGAAATAGTGAAGGCTTTGAACCTTCGTAAATAATAAGACGAGGCTGTCAATTATACGACAGCCTCTTTTTCTATCGAATTATATAGGAAAAAATAATAATATGAATGTTGTAAAAAAAACCATCACATTGGGTGATGGAAGAGTTGTAGAAATCGAAACAGGTAAGTTAGCTAAACAAGCTGATGGTTCGGTTGTACTAAAAGTGGGCAATACAATGTTGCTTGCTACTGTAACTTGTGCTAAAGAGGCAAAAGAAGATGTGGACTTTATGCCCCTTTCAGTTGAGTATAAAGAGAAATTTGCCGCTGCAGGTCGTTATCCCGGTGGCTTTATGAAACGTGAGGGGAGGGCATCAGATTCGGAAATTCTTGTAGCTCGTCTTATTGACAGGGCTCTTCGTCCCCTTTTCCCTGAAGATTTTCACGCAGAAGTTTTTGTAAATGTTATCCTCATTTCGGCAGATAAAGAGACAATGCCCGATGCTTTTGCAGGTCTCGCAGCTTCGGCTGCTCTTGCTGTAAGTGATATTCCATTCGGAGGTCCTATCTCTGAAGTTAGGGTTGCCAGAATAGATGGTAAGTTTGTTATTAACCCCACTTTCACTGAGTTAAAAGGTGCTGATTTGGATATTATGGTGGCAGCTACACTTGAAAATATAATGATGGTTGAGGGTGAAATGAAAGAGGTATCGGAAAAGGATATGCTTGATGCAATAAAATTTGCCCACGAAGAGATCAAGAAACATTGCAAAATGCAAATGGAGTTGACCTCTGAGGTTGGAAAAGTTGAAAAGAGAGCATATTGTCACGAGACTAATGATGAGGACTTAAAAAAGGCTCTTGAGTCATATTGTTATGATAAATGTTATGCGATTGCTAAATCGGTGAAAGCAAAACACGAGAGAGAAGATGCCTTTGCTGCACTTAAAGAGGAATTTATCCTTACGATACCAGAAGAGGAGAGAGATGAGAAGGGGATAATGATCTCTCGTTATTACCACTCTGTGGAGAAAGAGGCTATGCGCCGTATGATTATTGATGAGGGGGTACGTCTTGACGGAAGAAGTACTACTCAGATTCGTCCTATCTGGTGTGAAGTTGATTACCTACCAGGAGCGCATGGATCTGCTGTATTCACAAGGGGTGAGACACAGTCTCTTACAACAGTTACTTTAGGTACAAAGATGGATATGAAGGAGATGGACGAAGTTCTTGTTCAAGAGACTCAACAATTTGTTCTTCACTACAATTTCCCTCCATTTTCAACAGGTGAGGCTAAACCTCAACGTGGTGTTGGTCGTAGGGAGGTTGGACACGGTAATCTTGCTTGGAGAGCTTTGAAACCGATGGTTCCTGTAGGGGAAGAGAATCCTTATGCAGTTCGTGTTGTGTCTGATATTCTTGAATCTAACGGTTCTTCATCTATGGCAACCGTTTGTGCGGGTACTCTTGCATTGATGGATTCGGGTGTTAAATTGAAAAAACCTGTTTCCGGTATAGCTATGGGACTTATTTCAGATGCTAAAACTGGTAAGTTTGCAGTATTGTCAGATATTCTTGGAGATGAGGACCATCTTGGAGATATGGACTTTAAGGTGACCGGGACAAAGGATGGGATCACAGCTACTCAGATGGATATAAAAGTTGACGGTCTTCCTTACGAAGTTCTTGAGACAGCTTTAGCTCAAGCAAAAGCAGGTCGCGAGCACATTATGGGCGAGATGATGAAGACAATCTCTGAACCTCGTGAAGATTATAAACCTCACGTTCCCCGTATTATTCAGATAACCATCCCTTCAGATTTTATCGGAGCAGTTATTGGTACAGGTGGTAAGGTGATTCAAGAGATTCAGAAGACTACCGGTACAACTATTACAATCACTGAGGGTGATGGTATAGGCATAATCGATATTTTCGGGGAAAACAGAGAGTCTATGGATGCAGCTCTTGCAAGAATTAAGGCTATCACTACAGTACCTGAGGTTGGGGAGGTATATCATGGTAAAGTGGTGTCAATCCTTGAGTTTGGAGCATTTGTAGAGATACTTCCCGGAAAAGAGGGACTTCTTCATATTTCAGAACTCGATTATAAGAAAGTTGAGAAAGTAGAAGATGTTCTTAAAGTTGGGGATGAGGTGGATGTTAAACTTTTGGAAATTGATTCTAAGTCT
This sequence comes from uncultured Muribaculaceae bacterium, assembly GCA_964397445.1. Classification (GTDB taxonomy): domain Bacteria; phylum Bacteroidota; class Bacteroidia; order Bacteroidales; family UBA932; genus CAYNHZ01. The sequence goes on from CAYNHZ010000001.1 coordinate 583,842, forward strand.
GGTAAAATGAGACTCTCTAAGAGGGCTCTAATGGAGAAACCTGAAGGTTGGGTGGAGCGTGAGCGTAAGCCAAGACCTGAGGGAGATCGTGGAGGACGCAGAGATGATAGAGGAAGAGGTCGGGATGATAGAAGAGGTGGAAGGCGTGACTAACTGATTTTTCTTCAAAAAAATATTTTTTAATTGGCTATAAATCTGTTTAAGAATTATAGCCAATTTTATATGTTCTTATATTTGCAAAATCAAAATGAATTGAATATGAATGAGGATATTCTCAAACAAAAAGTACAGAGATGGGTGGTTACGATCTCTTTTGTGTTGCTTTGCGGTAAATTTATTGCATATTGGGTCACAAATTCAGTGGGGATTCTTACAGATGCAATGGAAAGCATTGTTAATGTTGTAGCTGGGTTGATTAGCCTTTTTAGTTTGCGTTGGGCATTGAAACCTAAAGACAAGGATCACCCATTCGGACATGGTAAGATGGAGCTGGTATCGGCATCGATTGAGGGGATTTTGATCTCTATAGCTGGGGTAATGATTATTATTGAGGGGATTAAACGGTTATTTAATCCTTCACAAATAGAGAGCTTGGATACAGGTATTATAGTTGTGGCGGTAGCTGCTATTATTAACTTTGTTATGGGGTGGTATAGTATAAGAATAGGTAAAAAATATAAATCAATGGCATTAATTGCCGGAGGAAAACATTTACAGTCAGATACATATTCAACTATTGGTCTTGTTACCGGACTTATTATTCTCTATTATACAGATATATTATGGATTGATAGTGCTTTGGCTCTGATTTTTGGTTCAATAATCATTTTTACGGGATTTTCTATTTTACGAAAAACGATTGCAAATCTTTTGGATAAATCTGATAACGAGGCACTATCATTAGTGGCAGATAGTATCAATAAACATCGGCAGACAGATTGGATAGATATTCATAATACAAAGATTATCAAGTATGGAAGTTATCTTTTTATAGATTGCGACCTTACTCTTCCTTGGTATTATAATATTATTGAGAGCCATAACTCTTGCGATACCCTTAAAGCAACTTTAAACAGGGAGTTTTCTGATAAAGTGCAAGTGTCTATCCATTCAGATCCTTGTAAAATGCTTCATTGTGAGCATTGTGAAGTGGCTGATTGCAAATATAGAAGTGTCCCATTTGTCAAAATTGAGACTATTACAATAAATAACATCATTCAGAGCGACGAAGATCGGAACGAGTAGTACAATAAAGGGTGGCCTTAATTATCTTTATTTAATTGTTGTGCTTAATTTATCAAACAATTTGTCAATAGAGGTTAAAAATACTTCAATTGTATTTTTATAATAAGACTTAATATTCTCTTTGTCAGGGTGATTGATCTTGTTGAATGTCTCCTCTCTAAGGTATAGGACTTCATTTATGATGGTTATGATTTTTTCATTTTTAATCTCATCTTGAGAGAAATTCATACTTAATAGTGCATCAGAAATAATCTCGTCTGTGATGTAATTTACATCTTTTTTGATAACTCTTAAATTCATAATACTGTTTTATTTTATAAAATTATTGTTTTTTCTTTTTTTGTAACTCCTATTCCAGGTTTGTTTTCTAATGTTATCCGCCCATTATTGAGGGTCATCCCGTTAAAACAATCGTTACTAAGTAGGATATTACCATCAAGATCTGCCCATTTGCATTTTGGGGATAGTTGTGCGGCAGCTGATATAGCTACAGATGTCTCTGTCATACAACCTATCATAATCTCCATTCTCAATGATTTTGCCACTGAGATCATCTCTCGAGCCTCTCTCATACCTGTGCATTTCATTAACTTGATATTTATGCCGTTATATGCTCCGTAAAGATGGTTTATGTCGCACAATCTTTGACACGCTTCGTCAGCAATAATAGGTAGAGGGCTCCTCTGTGTCAACCAAGCTGTATCATCAAGCATCTCTTTTGGCATTGGTTGTTCAATCATTTGTACATCTCTCTCTTTAAGCCAATTGATCATATCAAGGGCATAATATTTGTCTTTCCATCCTTGATTTGCATCGATATTGATGGGGGTATTTGTTTTATTGCGAATCAGTGTGATCATCCTCTTGTCTTCATTTTCGGACATTCCGAGTTTGACCTTTAAGATTTTTGACCATGAGGCCTCTTTTATCTTTGTATTTATGATGTAATCATCGGAGTCATAGCCAATTGTAAAGGAGGTGTAGGGTGTTGCTTCTGGATTAAATCCCCATATTTTCCACCAAGGTTGTCCGATTATTTTACCTAACAGATCGTGTAATGCAATGTCTATCGATGCTTTGGCAGCTGTGTCTTTTTGGGAGAGTTTCTCTATCTCTGCCATTATATCTTCAATCAGAAAGGGATTTGAAAATCTGGGAATTGTCTCAGTTGCAGCCTTTTTTAAGAAAGAATTTACTGAGGAGTGACTCTCTCCGAGGTATGGTGGCATTGAGGCTTCACCATATCCTGAATATCCGTTCCAAGTTATTTTGGTTAAAACTATTGGAGTGGATTTGCGAGATGATCCAGAGATGGTAAAAGTGTGCTTCATCACCCCTTCGAAATTTTCCCATTCCAATAACATTTTTCCCTCTTCAAGCTTATTGATATTGAAGAGGTTGATCCCATTTGAGGGATGTCCTAAAATATAATCGTTTTTAAGGAGGGCGGCTGCGCAGGTTAGAAGTCCTGCTTTCTTAATAAATTTTCTCCTACTCTCTTTCATCTTTTATCGATTTAAAATACCATGGATGATTAATTATTGAGACAATGCCTGAGTCAATATCTTGAGAACCGAGGATCCTTCTAACACTAAGAAGCTGTTTAGATGAGTAGTAATTTTTATCTCCTTTAATCAATGAGTTTATTTTTACCTTTAAAGATGAGTGGATAAAATCTCCATTGCCTATATATAGCCCCACGTGGGATATTTTAGCATTTTCTTTTCCCTGCGCTTTTTTTCCGAAGAATACCAAATCACCTACTCTGAGATTCTCTTTAATGTTTGAAAAATCAACATTTTTTCCTGTCTTAACTTGTTGACTCGCATCTCTTTGAAGGATTATGCCGTTGAGGAAATAGGTGGTTTTGATCAATCCGCTGCAGTCAAACCCTTTTATGGAATATCCACCCCAAACATAGGGGAAACCCATAAAAATCTTTGAGGTTTTTACTATGTTTTCTGGAGAGGGGTCTCTTGATTTTATCCACTCGATAAATGGAGAGACCTCTTTTTTCTCAATGTAGCCGTTTCTACCGTCAGGGAGTGAAACATAATAGTAATTTGGATTATTCTCACTCTTCACTTCTATTATATTGCCCATAATCAGGTCACTAATTACAGCCGACTCCACCTCAGGGGCGGTGCGGATAATTGAGAAATAATCGGTAACAATTACTCTATCGCTATTCTGCCATCTCTCTATTTCCGATTTTTCAAGGGGTGCTACATTTCCATCTGTTATCCACCCTTTATACCCTTCAGGTGTGATGATGCTGTTCCAATAACCGCTCCTTCCTGTTATGATAACGGGTGTTCCCATCAATTGCTGAGTCGTCATCTCTGATGTGTAATCAGGTGAAGAATAGATGTTTGCGACAGAAACAGATATCAGTGCATTAGGACTTCCCACCACTTGTCCTATGAGTGAATAAGAAAGGAGGAGAAATAGTGATATTATTGAGATTGAATGTTTCATTTTTGAACATATTTACACCGACAAAGGTAGAAAAAAGTTGATACCTTTCTGCTATGTATCACAAAATAGCTAACTTTGAACCCGAAATGAAAAGAGTTTTTATCTATATTTTTTTATTGTGTTCTTTTTCCTCTTTTTCTCAGGAGAATGCATATAGATTGCGTATCAGCCTTCTTACTTGCTCTAAAGGTGATGATATTGCGAGTGCGTTTGGACACTCAGCTATAAGGGTAATTGATTCGGTTGCCCATCGAGATATAGTCTTCAATTATGGAACATATAGTTTCAATGAGCCAAATTTTATGGTGAAATTTATGAAGGGAGATCTCGATTATATGCTCTCGGTAGAGTATTGTGATGATTTTGTCTATAATTACAAACTTGAAAAACGCTCTATAAACGAGAAGGTCTTTAATCTTTCACAACAACAGAAAGTAGCTGTCTATCAATTTCTCCTTGATAATTATAGGGAGGAAAATCGAAAATACCGTTATGATTTTCTTATAGATAACTGCGCAACTCGGGTAAGAGATATTTTCAATGGTCAAGATTATCTAAGTCAGGATTCATTGACAACATATACATTCAGAGACAGATTGGCCGAGTGCTTAACCCAAAAGAAATGGCTTAAATTCGGAACAGATCTTTTACTCGGAGCAAGAGTGGATAGAAAAATAATGTATAAAGAGGAGATGTTTCTTCCTGAACATCTCTCTTCTCATTTGTCGGATTATATAAATACAGCTTCCGGCGACAAATTGATGGGCGAGGCGGTGCCGATTCTTGATTCTAATAATGAAAGGGGGGCGTTAGTGTCGTTTCTATTTTTTATTTCACAGCCTCTCTCCCTCTTTATAATGTTGATTTTAGCCTCTATCCTCTTTGTCCTTTTTGTAAAAAATAAGCGGAGATTTCTTTCTATTTTCTTGTCGATCTTTTTTTCAATTTTGGGTATAGGTGGTATTATCCTTACCCTAATGTGGTTTGCGACAAATCACTATTGGACAGCTGACAACTGGAATCTATTGTGGATGAATCCTCTCTTCATTATACCTGTTTTTATGAGAAGGGGCAAAATAAAATGTTTTCTAATCTATTTATTTTCAGCAATATCGCTCTTCTCGCTCATTTTTTATTTTGTGATACCCCAAACATACAATGTTGCGGTGGTGCCGATTGTGATATTGACAGTTTTAGTTGCTTTTGCCTATTTTCTTTTTTATTCCAACATTAGAGATAAATAATTTTACATAATATGATAATAGATTCACTTAAAAGTTTTGAGAAATATTTAAATATTCATCCCTCTTTTCAAAAGGTGTATGATTTTATATCGGGGACAGATCTTCATAAATTAGAGTTGGGTAAACACATTATTGAGGAGAATAATCTTTGGTGTAAAGTGACACAACAGGAGGGAAAGAGTTTTGATGATCTCCCAAAACTTGAGGTTCACGACTCATTTATAGATATTCATATCCTTCTGACAGGCAGTGAAATAATAGGTTTTAGAGATAGGGTGAAATGTTCAGGAGTGGAGGCAAAATATGATGAGATGAATGATATTGCATTTTTGGATGAGGAGGCAGAGGTGTTCGTGAATTGCGGTGTAGATAACTTTGTAATTTGTTTCCCAAAAGATGCCCATTCTCCAATGATTGGTGATGGAATTATTCGAAAAGCTATTATTAAAGTTCGTGTCTGATAGTATTAAGAGATATAATTCCTACGTAGGTTATTTTAAAAAAACATACGGAGAACGTCTTCAGAAGGTGGTTGTTGACGCTGGGTTCACTTGCCCAAATAGAGATGGGTCTGTTGCTTTCGGCGGATGTACATATTGTGATAATGCTGCATTTCACCCCTCATATAGTACTTATGATATCTCTATTTCACGTCAAATAGATGAAGGGATTGAGTTTCATAAGGTCAGATATAGAAATGCAGATAAATTTCTCGCCTATTTTCAGCCCTTTTCAAACACTTATGCCCCTTTAGATCACCTCAAACGACTTTATGAAGAGGCTTTGCATCACGATAAAATTGTAGGAATAGTGATAGGTACTCGCCCCGATTGTGTAGATGACGAGAAACTCAATTATTTGGCAGAGTTGTCGAAAAAATATATTGTCATATTGGAATATGGGATTGAATCTTGTTACGACAAAACTTTAAGAAGGATAAATCGGGGGCACACTTTTGATCAAGCAGTCGATGCTATCTTGAAGAGTGATCAGAGGGGGATAAAACAAGGTGTTCATCTGATTTTCGGTCTTCCTGGAGAGAGTAGGGAGGAGATGCTTGCAACGGCGGGTATAATAAGTGCCTTACCTATTCATTCTGTTAAGTTTCACCAACTTCAAATAGTTAAGGGGACTATGATGGAGCGGGAGTTTTCTGAGTGTGAAGGGGATTTTGTTCAATTCTCTCTTGAGGAATATATAGATTTTTTTATCGATTATTTGGAACTTCTCAGACCTGATATTTTGGTGGAGAGGTTTGCTGGAGAGGTTCCCCCCCGCTTTGTAAATTCCACACCTTGGGGTCTTATAAGGAATGTGGAATTGTTGAGAATGTTAGAAAAGAGGCTTGATGAGAGAGATACGTTTCAGGGGCGGCTATATAATCCATAAAATTATCATCACTGTTGGTAATGCTGTTTTTTTGCTCTAAAAGTGTTTTTTAATTATATTTGCAAGTTAAAAGATACAGCTATGCAGATATTTACTAACGCTTCTATTCTTGAAGGACTTACTTTTGATGATGTCCTTTTAATTCCATCCCGTTCAGAGGTTCTTCCCAGAGATGTGGATGTTAATACTTACTTCACAAGAGAGATCAAACTTCATTCACCACTTGTATCTGCGGCTATGGATACGGTTACAGAGGCTGAGCTTGCTATCTCTATTGCCAGAGAGGGTGGAATCGGGGTTATTCACAAAAATATGCCCATAGAGGTACAAATGGAACATGTTAGAAAGGTGAAAAGGGCTGAAAATGGGATGATTTACGACCCAATTACAATAAGATACGATGCCTCTGTAGGGGATGCCCTCTATCTTATGAAAGAGAATCATATTGGCGGCATTCCTGTTGTCGATGAGTTAGGAATGCTTGCAGGGATTGTGACAAATAGGGATCTTCGTTTTCAGGACAATATGAAAACACCTATCAATGAGGTGATGACTAAAGAGAATTTGGTGACTACCACTAATGGTTCCGATATTAAGTTAGCTACTGAGTTGCTGAAAAAGCATAAAATAGAAAAATTACTTGTTATTGATAAAAATGGCAAACTTGCAGGGCTTATTACATACAAGGATATAATGAAGATAAAGGATAATCCGACAGCAAGTAAAGATTCTAAGGGGAGATTGCTTGTTGCTGCTGCTGTTGGGGTTGGTTCGGACTCTATTGATAAGGTTGCAAAATTGATCTCTGTTGAGGCAGATGCGATAGTTTTAGATACTGCTCACGGTCACTCTGTTTTTGTTCTTGAGACAATTAAAAAAGTGAGAAAGGCATTTCCGAATATTCAGATTGTAGCGGGGAATATAGCAACTGCTGAGGCCGCTATAGCTCTAAAAGAGAGTGGCGTCGATGCGGTTAAAGTGGGTATCGGTCCCGGATCAATCTGTACAACAAGGGTTATCGCCGGTGTAGGAGTTCCCCAATTATCTGCAATAATGATGGCCTCCGAGGCGTTAAAAGGTTCCGGAATCCCGGTCATAGCGGATGGAGGAGTACGATATTCGGGTGATATGGTCAAAGCATTAGCTGCCGGGGCAAGTACCATTATGGCGGGTTCACTTTTTGCAGGGGTTGAAGAGTCTCCCGGTGAGACAATTATCTTGAACGGAAGGAAATTTAAATCATATAGGGGGATGGGATCTCTTGAAGCTATGCAAAAGGGGTCGAAAGATCGTTATTTCCAAGATATGGAGGAGGATATAAAGAAATTGGTTCCTGAGGGAATAGTCGCTCAGGTGCCCTATAAAGGGACATTATCGGAGGTTGTTTATCAACTTATGGGAGGGCTCAGGGCTGGAATGGGATATTGTGGAGCTCATAATTTAGAGGAGTTAAGAAATGCTAAATTTGTGAGGGTTACATCTGCCGGCATTGTGGAGAATCACCCTCACGATGTTACTATTACTCGGGAAGCGCCAAATTACAGTAGATAGAGGTATGAGGAAAATTTTAGTTTTCATCATTTGTGCCCTTCAATTGTGTTCTTGCAGGGTTGTCGATAAGATTTTCAAGGGGGAAATTATAGCGCGCGTCGGTAATAATGTGTTGTATAAAGAGGATATCATTGATCTTATACCCAAAAATTGTTCCCCCGAAGATAGTTCTCATATTGTTCAGCAGTATATCTATTCTTGGGCTACAAAACACCTCCTTTTGGATAAGGCGGAGAGTAAACTTTCTAATGAAGACTTGGATGTGGATAAGGAACTTGAGGATTTCAGACGCTCATTATTGGTTTACAGATATGAGAAATTGTTGGTGGATCAGAAGTTAGATACACTTATCACAAACGAAGAGTGTGAAGCATACTATAAAAACAATCCGCAAAGTTTTATATCGAGTGTTTCTGTAGTGAGGGCTCGATATATAAAAGTTAGCAATAGCTCTCCCAATCTTCAAATAATAAAGTCTCTATATAAATCTTATGATATAGATGATTCGGAAAAATTATCAAGTATGTGTTATAGTTCGGCTGATAAGTTTTATAACTTTAACAATCAATGGGTCTCTTTGGATATTATAGCAAGGGAGTTGGGGAGCGATGTTAATTCTTGTGAAAGGGAATTAGACGGGAATAAATCTATTGAAAAAGATAATCTTGGTTACACTCAATTGGTCTCTGTAAGCGAGCGAATTAGGCCAGGAGAGGCAGCTCCGTTCGATTATTGTCTACCGAGAATCAAAGAGATATTGTTGAGCAAAAGAAAACAAGAATTAATTTCAAGTTTGGAACGAAATCTGCTTAATGATGCTATGAGTTCCAATAAATTATTAATTTATTCAAAATAAAACAATGACAAAAAGATTTCTCCAAATCACTATCGCATCTATTTTTATCATTATCCCCTCTATTTGTGATGCGCAAAAATACGATAACGGATTGGTGGATAAAACAATTGCATTAGTGGGAAATGATGTGATATTATTATCACAAATGGAGACAGAGGTACAGATGGCTCAGTTTCAGGGATATGCTTCTGATAGAAACCTAAGATGTTCTGTTCTCGAAAATTTAATGATTTCAAAGTTGTTTCTAACACAAGCGAGGTTGGATAGTCTTTCTGTCAATAATGATCAGGTGAATGCCACCCTTAATGATAAAATGAATTCTATATACTCCCAATTGGGTGGAGAGAAAGGGGTTGAGCAGTATTTTGGTAAAAGTATTTTTAAGCTTAGACAAGAGTGGAAAGAGACAATTACCGATCAATTACTCGTTCAAGATATGCAAAATAAAGTGGCAAATTCGATTCAAACACTTACCCCGAGTCAAGTTGAGGAATTTTATAAGAAGACCCCAAAAGATAGCCTTCCAATTATCTCTACACAATATCAGTTGAGTCAGATAGTGTTATATCCCGATAAGAAGAGGGCAGAAATGGCAGTCAAAGAGAGACTCCTTGAATTTAGAGAGAGAATTATGGCTGGGGAAAAATTTTCTATGCTTGCAACACTCTATTCTGAAGATACGGGCTCTTCAATGAAGGGCGGTGAGCTCGGAATGGCATCGAGGTCGATTTTCTGGCCTGCATTTTCCGATGCAGCTATGTCGTTAAAAGTTGGACAAGTTTCACCAATTGTCGAAACTCCGGATGGGTATCATATTATACAAATGATTGAGAAGGATGGTGAAATGTTCAATGTCAGGCATATACTATTGAAACCAAGATATACGGAAGAGGATAAAATGGTGGCATTTGCCAAACTTGATAGTCTTAAAACTGCTATTAAAGGTGATAGTATATCGTTTTTTCTTGCTGCAAGGTTCTTTTCGGAGGATCCCCTCTCTCGCACAAATGGCGGTGTGCTGTCTGATTCCAATACCGGCTCTTCATTTTTTGAGAAGGATCAACTTAAACCGGCAGATTACAGTGTGTTGAAAAACATTAAGGAGGGTGAAATATCAGATCCATTTGAATCTACTGATAATGAAGGGAGAAATGGTAATACGATTTATAAGATTATTAAATTAGATAAAATAATCCCCTCTCACGCAGCTACTTTTAGGAATGACTTCAATGTACTCCTTCTTGTTGCCAAACAAAAACAACAATTTGATGCAATATCGTCATTTATAAAAGAGAAGCAAGAGACCACTTATATAGTAATAGATAAGCGCTTTCATAACTGTGATTTTGAAAGGAGCGGATGGATAAAATGATAAAAAGGACTACTCTTTTTTTAATTGTTTTTATATTACTCCCCTTTTCGATGTTCTCCCAACAACAAAAGGACAGGGATAGTCTTATCCGTTTACTATCTGCATATAAAGCGCAATTGATAGATATTGAAGGGAAGCCGCATAGGAAAATAGAGGGGAATGCTAAGTTTTTTCATAATAATACAAATCTAAATTGTGATATAGCTATATGGAATGTTAATGATGGTTATATTGATGCTACCGGAAGCGTTCAAATTATTCAAGATCACACAGTTTTGACAGGGGATAATATTCACTATATTGTCGCAGAAAACACAGCACAATTTAGGGGAACATTAGTTCAACTTATTGATAGAGATGGAAATACGCTAAGAACGCATTGCCTTGATTATAATACCAAAGACAGTGTTGCTACTTTTTGGGGTGGGGCAAGTATGAAGGATAAAGATGGAAATATTATCGAAAGTGAGTACGGAACATATGAATCCAAATTAAATCTTTTCACCTTTATTAAAGAGGTTGAGATGTTTTCTGATTCACTTTTCTATAGCTCGGATACTTTGAAATATCAATCGAAAGAGGAGGTGGCCTATTTTGGGAAAAATACAAAAGGTTGGAATAAAGATAATTATATCTCTGCAGATGGGGGCTGGTACAATAAAAAGAATGAGACTGTCTTTTTTGAAAAGAGGGTATATATTCAGACATCAGATTATGAGGTGTGGTGTGAAAAACTTTTTTACAATAGAAACGACTCATATTCTAAATTATATGATAATATTCAAATTCTCGATACCGTAAATAATACTATTGTCCTTGGAGATGTCCTTGAATATTGGGATAAACCCAGACGAGCTGAGGTGACACAGAAGCCGGCAATTATATTGATTCAAAAAGAGGATAATTCGATTGATTCTGTTTTTATGGCGGCTGATTCGTTGATATATTTTTCGAAAAGGATGGATGAGGTGGATTCATTGGATATTGTGAGGGCAAAGGAGCGTCTGGCTCTTAGCAAGATAGATGCATATAAGAATGCATTGGATAATATGAAGGAGAATGCCAAAAACAATAAGGGTGGTTCGAGTTTAGGAAATTTGGGTATGCCCAGAGGGAATACCCCACAAGGACCAAAACCTCCTACTTCAAATATGGGCGATAAATCTGTGGGGAACATATCTAAGCCCCCGATCGATACTTTGTCTAAGCCCCCGATTGACACTTTATCTAAGCCCCCGATTGACACTTTAACTAAGCCTGCGATAGATACTTCACAAGTCATTTTTATAAATGCACACCACAATGTGAGGGTTTTTAAAAACGATATGCAGATGAGGTGCGATTCATTGGTATATACGGGTATTGATTCGATAGCACGATTATATATACAGCCAATTTTGTGGAAAGATACTAAAAATCAACTTACTGCCGATAGTATGCAGGTGGTAGTAGAGAATCAAAAATTAAAAAGGGGATTTCTTTTATCAAATGCGATGATTATTACTCAGGAGCAGAAAGATATGTATTACAACCAGGTAAAATCTCCGGAGATGGTCGGCTATTTTGATAACGGACAGCTTTCCAGATTTGATGCCCTTGGTGGTACATCAGCTATTTTTTATTTAGAGGAGGATTCTGTGATAACAACTATGAATTATAAAGAGACAAAAATCTTATCGGCGCGTCTGAAAGACGGAGCATTACAAAAAATCCATTATTTGGAAAATATTAAAAGTGATGCTCATCCGGTTTTTGGGCTTGCAAAAGATAAACAGCGACTAAAAGATTTTAAATGGAGTGGTGAGAAGAGGCCGGGGAGTAGATTTGATATTACCGATAGGGTGGTTTTACCCTCTATTCGAAAAGAGGTGGTAGAGGCTCCTACTTTTCCTAATTTCTCATTTAGCTCCACCTATTTTTCTGGATATATTGATAAAATTCTTAAAGAGATTAATGGTCGCACCCCATTAAAATGGAAGATGAAGAGTGATGAAGTCAAGAAATTCTTTCAGTGATATCTATTGAACTTCGTAATACCACTTTTTTGTTGTAATTTTGTAAACCTTTGATATTTTAATACAAACAATATGGCAATTTTTGATATAGATGTTAAACATCACACATTTGAAGATGTGGTTTTATTATTTGATAGTAGTTGTAAACTTCATTTGGGCGAAGAGTCGCGCAATCGGATAATCAAGTGTAGAAAATACCTTGATGATAGGATGAAAAATCAGGTTGAACCGATATATGGTGTAACGACAGGGTTTGGATCTCTATGCAATATATCTGTTGATAGGGAAGATCTGGCACAACTCCAAAAAAATTTGGTTATGTCCCACGCTTGTGGTCTTGGGGAAGAGGTGAATCAAGAGATCGTAAAGCTTATGATTGCATTTAAAGTCAAATCACTTGCTTACGGATATTCAGGAGTTCAGTTAGAGACAGTTGAAAGGTTGGTAAATTTTTTTAATGAAGGGGTATATCCTGTTGTTTATCAACAAGGTTCGTTAGGGGCATCAGGCGACCTTGCCCCCCTTGCAAATATGTCTCTTCCTTTACTTGGATTGGGAGAGGTATATTATAAAGGGGTAAGGTATAGTGGTGAGGAGATTAATGAAATATTTGGTTGGAAACCTCTTGAACTTGCTTCAAAAGAGGGCCTTGCCCTTCTTAATGGTACCCAATTTATGTTGGCTCACTCTGTGTGGTCGTTGTATTATGCAAAACGCCTCTCAACCCTTGCCGATACTATTTCAGCAGTTTCACTTGAGGGGTTTGATGGGAGAAAAGAGCCTTTTACAGATGGTGTCCATCAAGTAAGACCACATAAAGGTCAAATAGATACTGCTGCTAATATCAGAAAACTCCTTATAGGAAGTGAAATTATATTGAGGGAGAAAAAACACGTTCAAGATCCATACTCTTTCAGATGTATCCCTCAAGTTCACGGTGCATCAAAAGATGCTATCAATTATGTACAAAATGTCTTTATGACAGAGGTTAATAGTGCAACTGATAATCCAACGGTTCTCCCCGATGAAGATCTTATAGTCTCTGCAGGTAATTTCCACGGACAGCCTCTCTCCATTGCTTTGGATTTTCTTGCTATTGCATTGGCAGAGCTGGGATCTATATCCGAAAGGAGGACATATCAATTGATCTCCGGAAAGAGGGGATTACCATCGTTCCTTGTTGCACATTCTGGATTAAATTCAGGTTTTATGATTCCTCAATATGCTGCTGCATCGGTTGTTAGCCAAAATAAACAATTGTGTACCCCTTGTGTTGTTGATACAATAGATTCATCGCAAGGGCAGGAGGATCACGTAAGTATGGGGGCAAATGCAGCTACTAAATGTGTCAGAGTTGTTTGTAATCTTGAGAAAATCTTAGCTATCGAATTGATGGATGGCGCTCAGGCATTAGATTTTCGCCGCCCATTAAAATCATCTCTTGTTTTGGAAAAATTTGTTTCTGATTATAGAAAGATTGTCCCTTTCATCGAGGAGGATCAAGTGATGTATACCCATATCCAAAACAGTGTGGAGTTTCTACATAATTACGATATATCTGATTTGCAATGAGAATATTTATCAAAAATATAAAAAAATTGATAAATGTGAGGGAGACTATGACCTCGCCATTAAAAGGGGGAGAGATGTCTGTTTTACCCTCTATTGATGATGGTTATCTGATTATTAAAGGAGATAAGATTTTGGATATTGGAGAGATGTCAGAATTGTCTTCTATGCAGCTTGAGGCGATAGAAAGTAGTGTAAATAAAGTGATTGATGCTACAGGAAAAATGGTTTTCCCCTCATATTGTGACTCTCATACCCACCTTGTTTATGCAGGTAGCAGGGAGATTGAATTTATGGACAAAATAAGAGGACTTTCATATCAGGAGATTGCAAAGAGGGGTGGAGGTATTCTCAATTCGGTTGAGTTACTCCACAATACGTCTGAAGATGAACTGTTTAGGCAGTCATTAGTGAGAGCAAACGAGATATTGTCTTTAGGTACCGGTGCTGTGGAGATTAAAAGCGGATATGGTTTGACACTTGAAGATGAGATTAAGATGTTACGGGTGGCTAGAAGAATTGAGGAATCAACTCCATTGAGGGTTAAAAAGACCTTCCTCGGAGCTCACGCTGTACCTCAAAGGTATAAAGGAGATAGAACAGGGTATGTAAATGAGATTATAAATGAGATGATCCCTGTTATAGCGTCAGATGGGCTGGCAGATTTTGTGGATATTTTCTGTGAAGAGGGATTTTTTAGTGTTGAGGACGCAGAGAGGATCTTTACTGCAGGGATAAAATATGGATTGCGTCCAAAAGTACACGCAAATCAGATGAGTTTTTCCGGTGGGGTGCAGGTTGGGGTTAAGTACGATGCAATATCTGTTGATCACCTTGAATATACGGGCGAAAAAGAGTTTGCCTCTTTAAAAAGTGGAGATACGATTGCTACACTTCTGCCCGGAGCAACTTTCTTTTTAGAGATGAATTTTGCAAAGGGGAGAGACATGATCTCTTATGGTCTTCCTGTTGCAATAGCTACAAATTACAATCCGGGCTCTTGCCCATCGGGTGATATGAAATTTATGATGGCGCTTTGCTGTTTGAAAATGAAAATGACGCCGGAAGAGGTGATCAATGGTGCTACGATCAATGGTGCTTTTGCTATGGGAGTAGAGGATGATTGTGGCTCAATTACAATAGGTAAGAAAGCAAATTTGTTTATTACTAAAGAGATACCCTCTTATGAGTTTTTACCCTATTCTTTTTCTTCACAATTGATAGAAACAACAATATTAAACGGAAAAATATATGGATAATTACAGAACGCCGATAGGCAACATAGAAATTTCGGTAATAGGTCACGCCTCTTTATTGATAAAATGGAATGGGAAAAACATATATTCTGACCCTTATAGTGAAGTAGAAAATTTCAAGGGGATGCCAAAGGCAGATCTGATATTGATTACACATAATCACTATGATCATTTTGACAGAAAGGCGATTGATGCGATAAAAACTGATACAACTCACTTTATTGTTGGGAAAAATGTAGGTGATAACGACGGTAGGTATAGGGTGCTTTGCAATGGTGAATCTGATAATTTCGAAGGAATTCAGATTATTGCTGTCCCTTCATACAATGTCAACAGAAAAAATGATAAGGGTGAACATTTTCATCCTAAAGGTGAGGGCAATGGTTATATTCTTGATTTTGGTGGATTTAAGGTGTATATTGCCGGAGATACCGAACCAATATCGGAGATGAAATTTATTACAAATATTGATATTGCATTTTTGCCTAAAAATCTCCCATACACGATGACTGATGAGGAGTTTATTCAGGTTGCAAATCTTATTAAGCCCCGTTATTTATATCCGATTCATTTTTTTGAATTGAATATTGCAAATCTATTGAGAATGATAGATACAGGAATAACATTGTTAAATACGAACAAACTTTAATTACTAAGATAATGATTCAAAGATTAATTGAATGTGTTCCCAACTTTAGTGAGGGACGCGATATGCAGATAATAAAACAGATAACAGATGCTGTTGAGGCTTGTGAAGGGGTTAAATTGTTGGATGTTGATCCCGGTGCTGCTACAAATAGAACAGTTGTTACCTTTGTTGGTGAGCCGGAAAAAGTTATTGAAGCTGCTTTTATTGCAATAAAAAAAGCATCTGAAATAATAGATATGCGTCATCATCATGGTGAACATCCGCGAATGGGGGCTACAGATGTATGTCCATTGGTACCTGTTTCAGGTGTAACTATGGAAGAGTGTGTAGAGTATGCAAGAAAATTAGCCAAGAGAGTAGGACAAGAGTTGTCAATTCCTGTTTTCTGTTATGAGAGCGCAGCCCTTATTGAGGAGAGACGCAATCTTGCAGTATGCCGCACAGGTGAATATGAAGGGCTCTCTAAAAGACTTGGAGATCCCCGTTGGACACCCGATTTTGGCCCCGATATTTTTAATGATCACGTTGCCAAGAGTGGTGCGACTGCAATTGGTGCAAGAGATTTTTTGGTTGCTATCAACTACAATCTTAATACAACATCTACAAGGCGTGCAAACTCTATTGCCTATGATGTGCGTGAGAAAGGGAGGAAGAAACGTGATGGCGACCCCATAGTTGGGAAGGTTGTAAAAGATAGTGAAGGAAAGATAGTTTGGGTGCCTGGTACATTAAAAGGTTGCAAGGCTATTGGTTGGTATATTGAGGAGTACGGCATAGCTCAAGTTTCGATGAATGTCACAAACATTACAATAACACCTGTCCATACAGCTTTTGATGAAGTTTGCTCTAAAGCACAAGCTCGCGGGATCAGGGTTACAGGTTCTGAAATAGTTGGGCTCATCCCTAAGAAAGTCCTTATTGATGCAGGGAAACACTATCTTGCATTACAAGAGCGTTCTTGTGGTATAGCAGAAGAGGATATCATCAAAATAGCTGTTAAATCTATGGGGCTTGATGATTTGAAGCCTTTTAACCCTCGTGAGAAGGTAATAGAGTATCTTCTGGAGGACTCAAATCCTACCAAGAGATTGATAGATCTAACTTGTAAAGGTTTTGCGGAGGAGACTTCACGTGAGTCACCTGCTCCTGGAGGTGGTTCTATATCGGCTTATATGGGCTCTTTGGGTGCTGCTCTGGGTGCAATGGTTGCAAATCTGTCTTCTCATAAACCTGGATGGGATGCCAAGTGGCAATATTTCTCGCAATGGGCTGAGAAGGGGCAAGAGATAATGTCGGAGCTCCTTTTCCTTGTAGATGAGGATACAAACTCTTTTAACAAAATAATGGATGCTTTGGGTCTCCCAAAAGGGACAGATCAAGAAAAAGAGGCTCGTTCAAATGCTCTTCAGGCAGCCACATTATATGCAACTGAGGTCCCTTTAAGGACAATGAAGGTCGCTTATAAAGTTTTCGATATAGTTCAGACAATGGCAAAAGAGGGTAATCCTAATTCTGTTACAGATGCAGGGGTGGGTGCACTTGCAGCTCGTTCAGCAGTTTTGGGTGCTTTTTTGAATGTAAAAATAAATGCTGCAGGGCTAAAAGATCGCTCATTGGCAGAAAGTCTTATAGCTGAGGGTGAAAAAATAGCAAAAGAGGCAGTATTGAAAGAAGAGGAGATAATTAATATCGTAAATGATAAGATTACAGGCAACTCTTAATACGTTCAATATAAGCTTTTGAGACAGGGATGGGGGTGATATTATCGTAATCCATATCGATATACAACCCATCCTTTTCTTTTCTAACAACCCTTATCTTATTGGAGTTTATTATATACGACCTATGGCAACGGACAAGTGGGCTTCCTGAGAAACTCTCCTCTACAGTTTTTAATTTACAACGTAACATATAATTTCGCATAACATTATTGTTTGTGTAAAATATCTTAATGTAATTATCTTGTGACTCGATATAGTAGAGATTATCGAGCTTGACAGATAATTTCAGATTTCCATTATTGTCAGAAAGGTGTACCAATTCAATATTTTGAGGAAGTTCCTCCTCATCGGTTACAACATCGTTGTAATTAAATAGTTGGGCAACCTTAGTCTTATTGTTAACAGCACAATAAATAGCCGATATTGTATAGGGAATCAATAGGACTATTGATGTGTAAATTAATGCCTTAGGTAATATTATCTTAAAATCCCTCTCGATTCCATCTATAGCATAGCAAGTGATATAGGTGTAGAACAACGCAATAAGTAAAACCTCTACGATAGCCCATATTATATATTGGAGATAGTTTAACTTGAATTTATTTCGGGTTCTAAACATAAGAATTCTGCTGACTACAAGAATTAATGTTGCAAGGGAGATAAACCCGAGTGTTATGAAGAAAAACATAGATCTGTTTAACGCAAACCAGGTTGTCGAGGAGATAGGAGTATAGATATTGAGAAAAACAACTGCAAATAGCACTGTGAATATGATTGTCCCAATCAATTCATTCTTTCCCGTTAGATATGTAGGTATAGGTTTAAACATAAATTAGATTTTACAACTCAAATATAATAATAATATTGCCCCTTATATCTCTTTTTTGCCACAAATTTGCATAGTTTCACCACATAATCAAATTCTCCACCACTTAAATTTTGCTTAATCTCCTCGTAAAACGAGATTTGCAGCGATTAACAAATAAATGAAATGAGAATTATAGGTACAGGGAGTGCACACCCCTCTTTGACGGTGACTAACGAGATGCTTGAAGGTTTCTTAGATACCAGTAATGAATGGATTGTCAGTAGAACAGGGATTAAGCAGCGTCAGATTATATCTTCTGAAAAGTTAGAGGATATAGCTGAGACTGCAGTTATGAATGCCCTTAACGATGCAGGAATTGGTGCTGATGATTTAGATTTTATTATCTGTTCAAATGTTGTAAACGAATATATTACCCCGGCTTTGAGTTGTATAGTGCAAGGGAGAATTGGTGCCACGTGTCCATGTATTGATCTTAATGGTGCTTGTGCAGGATTTATATATGCATTGGATATAGCGGAGTCATATTTGTCTACAAAAAGAATAAATAATATTTTAGTACTTTGTGCCGAAGAGCCTACGAGGATGGTCGATTGGACACAAAGGAATACTTGTGTCCTTTTTGGTGATGGAGCGGGGGCAGTTGTTCTTACGAAAGGGGATGATTTTAAATCTATTCGCCTTACCACCTCAAGTAAGCAAGATGCTCTATATCAACAACGGAAATTGGAGAACACCCCATTTATTTCTAAATTTGAGCCTGAAGGACCATTATTTATGAATGGACAAGATGTGTTTAAAATGGCTGTATCTGCCTCGTTAAGTGATATTTGCTATGTATTAGGGGAGGGAGGAATAACCGAAAATGATGTGGAACACTTTTTGCTCCACCAGGCTAATATTAGAATTATAGATTCGATCAGGGGAAGCCTGAAACAAGAAAAGAAAAAATTTCCCCAAAATATAGAAAAATATGGTAATACCTCATCTGCGAGTATCCCTATTCTTCTCGATGAATTAAATAAAAATAAAGATCTAAAAAACGGAGATAATATCGTCCTAAGTGCGTTTGGAGCAGGTTTTACAACAGGGGCTTGTTTATTTCAATGGTCTAAATAATATATTGATATGATAAAAAGTAAAATTTGTGATTTGTTAGGGATACAATATCCCATTTTTCAAGGTGGAATGGCTTGGGTTTCTGATGCGAGTCTTGCAAGTGCAGTATCAAATGGTGGAGGATTGGGGCTAATATCTTCTATTAATGCAAGTGTTGATGTTGTAAGGGAGGAGGTTAGGAAATGTAAGAAAATGACAGATAAGCCTTTTGGTGTTAATATAATGTTAATGAGTCCGTTAGTAGATGATATAGCGCAGATGGTGATTGATGAAAAAGTGCCTATCATTACCACCGGGGCAGGAATGCCTTCAAAATATATGGACTCTTGGTTGAAGGTGGGTATTAAAGTAATCCCTGTTGTTGCAGCATCGTCTATTGCCCTTAGAGTTGAGAGGGTAGGGGCAATTGCAGTTGTTGCAGAGGGGGGAGAATCGGGGGGACATATTGGAGAGATGAATACAATGGCCTTAGTTCCTCAGATATGTGATGCGGTTTCTATCCCAGTTATTGCTGCAGGTGGTATAGGTGATGGAAGAGGACTTGCAGCAGCTTTTATGTTGGGGGCTTGTGGTGTTCAATGCGGAACCCGTTTTCTTGCGGCTACTGAATGTACTATTCATGAGAATTATAAATCTAAAATTATTTCAGCACGTGAAACAGATACCATTGTTACCGGCAAATCTCTCGGACACGCTGTTCGCTCTTTAAAGACACCATTTTCAAGAACTTTTGCAGAGATGGAAAAGGATCCCAATATGACACCTGAGGCTATAATGGAATATGGAACAGGATCTCTTAGAAAGGCTGTTAAAGAGGGTGATGAGAAGATGGGGAGCTATATGGCTGGTCAGATAGTGGGTATGGTTAATAAGGTTCAACCGGCTGCTGAGATTATACAAGATATGGTAAATCAGGCAGAAATAATTTTAAAAGATTCATCTAAAATAGTATTATAAAATTTTTCAAATGGATAGAAGAGTAGTAGTAACGGGGGTTGGAGTGATTACTCCCGTAGGGAATAATATTGACGAGTTCTGGAAAAATATTACAGAGGGAGTTTGCGGAATAGATTTTATTAAGCAGATTCCGATTGATGATATTCCTGTAAAAATAGCAGGTGAAGTTAAGAATTTTAACCCTCTCGCTGATGGAATTGATGCAAAATCTGCAAGGAAAAGTGATAGATATGCTTTGTTTGCTTTAGCTGCTGCAAATCAAGCTGTAAAGGATAGTGGAATTTTGGTTACTGACGATCCCTCAAATAATGAGGTTCAATATATACATTCTGATAGATTTGGGGTATATATAGGTTCGGGTATAGGTGGAATGCATACATTTGTGAATGAAACAACTAAAATGGTTAAGGAGGGGCCTCAATGGGTGTCGCCACTATTTATTCCAATGATGATATCAAATATAGCCTCTGGCAATGTTGCGATAGCTCATAATGCAAGAGGTGTATGTTTGCCGGTAGTAACAGCTTGTGCAACGGGTACTCACTCTATTGGAGAGGCTTATAGAGCTATTAAACACGGATATGCGGATGCTATCATTTCAGGTGGAGCAGAAGCTGCTGTCAATCCCCTTGCAATATCTGGATTTGCAAATAGTAAGGCTCTTTCAACAGCAGAGGATCCGATGCAGGCATCCCTTCCATTTGATGCGCGAAGGTCGGGATTTGTTATTGCTGAGGGGGCAGGTGTTGTTGTTTTGGAGGAGTATGATCGTGCTGTTAAGCGTGGTGCAAAGATATATGGGGAGGTTTGCGGGTATGGGAACACTTGTGATGCTTATCACTATACCGCTCCTCGTCCGGATGGTTCTTGTGCTGCAAGGGCATTTAAAATAGCTCTTGATGAGGCACATTATTGTGATAATGATATACTCCATATAAATGCGCACGGTACAGGGACCCCTTTAAATGATAAGTCTGAAACTGAGGCGGTGAAATTGGCAGTCGGAAAGGAGAGAGCTATGAAAGCTGCTATTTGTTCCACTAAGTCAATGACAGGGCATATGTTGGGTGCGGCAGGCGGAGTTGAATTTATAGCAGCGTTGATGGCTGTAAAAGATGGAATTATCCCCCCGACAATAGGATTTAAAGTGGCCGATCCCGAATGTGATTTAGATTATACTTTCAATAAGTCGAGGAGATTGGATGTTACTATCGCTATCTCTTCATCTTTGGGGTTTGGCGGACATAATGGGTGTATCGCTATACGAAAATTTAAGTAAGAGATATTTATTATATTTGCAAGTATTTGGAAAAGCAATTAACAAGGGATTAATTATAATTAATATCCCATCTAAATAATGTAATAATGAATAGAGAAGAGATAAAAAAAATGTTACCGCATCGTGAACCTATGCTTTTGGTGGATAGTATGGAGTGGGGAGAAGATGGTGTTGTTCACGGAAAATATCAGATTAAAGGAGATGAGTTTTTTCTTAAAGGACATTATCCCGGACATCCTGTTGTTCCCGGTGTTATTCTTTGTGAAATTATGGGTCAATCAGGTTCGCTTTTAGTCCAAGAGCACCTTAAAGGGCGTACCCCGTTTTTTACCGGTATTGATAAAACAAGATTTAAGAACCCCGTCTATCCGGGAGATACCATTGAGGTAACAGCCCATATTATAAACCAAAGATCTATGCTATTTTTTATTGATGCAAAGGCTTGTGTAAATGGGAAAGTGTGTGCAGAGGCCACATTGTCTTTTGCTCTACTTGATAATAAGAAAGTTAATGAACAATAATTTTAAATTTTATTAATATGATTATAGGGAAAATGCTCGAAGGAAGATTGGCGGTTGTAACAGGCGCGGCGAGGGGTATTGGGAAGGCAATCGCATTGAAACTTGCATCAGCGGGTGCAGATATTGCATTCACAGATATAAAAGAGGATGATAATTTTAAAAAAACAATAGAAGAGATTTCCAAAATGGGTGTAAAATGCAAAGGCTATGTCTCTAATGCTGCTGATTTTACAAATACCCACACTACAGTTGATGCAATAGTGAAAGATTTTGGTAAAATAGATGTATTGGTGAATAATGCAGGCATTACTCGTGACGGTTTATTGATGAGAATGACAGAAGAGCAGTGGGATATGGTATTGACTGTCAATCTCAAATCTGCTTTCAATTTTACACACGCGATTGTCCCTATTATGGCAAAGCAAAGAGGTGGCAGTATTATTAATATTTCATCGATAGTTGGTGTAAATGGAAATGCCGGCCAGTGCAACTATTCTGCCTCTAAAGCGGGTATGATAGGTCTTGCAAAATCTATTGCCAAAGAGATGGGTTCGAGAGGAATACGTGCAAATGCGATTGCTCCTGGGTTTATTATTACAGATATGACCGCAGCTCTATCAGAGGAGGTTCGAGAGGAGTGGTCTAAAAAGATACCACTTCGTAGAGGTGGTACCCCTGAGGATATTGCAAATGTTGCGTTGTTTCTCGCTTCCGATCTGTCAAGCTACGTGACAGGTCAGGTAGTAGTTTGTGATGGTGGTATGATCTAATGGATATAAAGTAAAAACTATTTCATCTTTACTTTAACTCTCACTTTATCTTATAACTGTCATTTTAGTTTTTAATAAGACATAAACCTATTTAAGTACATAGAATTTTATTAGAATATTCTAATAGTACCTTTTATAGAGTGTTTATTTTTTTAATATTTAATATTTAATTTATGTTTATTAATTTCAAAGACATTTTTAAAGTGTCAGCTAAGTGTTTATTGTTTTTGTTTTTCTTTCTGTCTTTTGCTTCGTGTGAAAAAGAGGATAGAATAGGAGAACTTACCTCTTCTAAAATCTCAATTGAAAAAGCCATTGATGATCTAAATTCGGTACTTGCCGATATTGATAATGGAACAAAGTCTAATGTGAGAAAGATAGCTTCAATAAGTGTTATTGGTGAGGGTGATTTTTCTGCCCAAACTAAATCTGGAGATAACCTTATAGATAGCTTGCTGTATTTAGTTAATTTCGAAGGAAATAGAGGGTATGCTGTTTTAGCAGCAGATAGCAGAATACCAACTCCTGTTATAATGGTTGCAGATACAGGGAGTTTTTCTAAAAACAAATTTTCTGGTAATGATATTAACGAGATCCAATCTTTCACCGGGAAATTACTATCTGATTATGCTATGAACAGCATTTCACCTGGTGGGGATGATACAGGTGGAGATAATCCTAATTATCCCAACCATTCTATCTATCCATTAATAAAAACTAAGTGGGGACAGAAATCTCCTTTCAATGATCAATGTCCAATAGTAAATGGAAAGCGTGCAGTTGCAGGATGTGTTGCAATTGCAGTTTCACAAATAATGAATAAATTTCAATACCCAAAAGTATATGGAGGATATTCTTATAAATGGGATAAGATAGGTTCTATTATTTATGATTTTAATGGAGATACAGAAGCAAGAAGTGAAGTGGCTCGTTTTGTGCATAACGTGGGAGTTGAATCTAATATGAATTATGGTGAGACAAGTGGAACAACATCTGCTGATGCTAAACGTTGTTTTCAACAAATGGGATATAAAAATGTAGTAAAATACAATTCGTATAGAGAGGATATTATAATGGATATGTTAAGATCTGCAAAACCAGTTTACATAAGTGCTCAAACTCAGTGGTTTTTTGGAACAGGCCATGCTTGGGTAATCGATGGTTATATGTATTCAAGCAAGCATCAACAACATTTGTTGCATTGTAACTATGGATGGAAAGGACTTTGTGATGGATATTATGCTACAAAAGCGTTTTTAACAACGCAGGGACCTTTAGAAACAGAGGATGCAGTTGATGGGGAAAATACAGGCACCTCCTATAATAATTATAAATATTATTATAGGATAATTAATTATAACTTGTAGATTTTATAAATTTTTAAAAATATTAATATGAAAAAAGTGTTTCTATTAATGACAATTATGGTCGTTAGTGTTTTGATGATCACTTCTTGCAAAATAGGTGATAAATTTATCAATTCAGATCATTGGATATTGAATTATTTTCAACCAGATTCGTTGGTATTTAAGAGCAATTCAAATATGGAATTTTCTGTCTATTGTAGTAAAAAAGGGAAATTGTTTAGTGAGAAAAACAACAAGGATGAATATTTATCATTATGCAAAAAAAACAATGATATGACTTGTCCACAGCTTTGTTTGCCTGAGAGGATTTCCCCTGCAACAAATAGTGGAAGATATTTAGCTGATAACTTCAAGAGTGTTAGTGTTGTGAGCAATAAAGATTTTGATATTGCCCATCCTGCTGGAACCCCGTTAAATGATATAATTTGGTTTAGAGGTATGTCATATTTGAAATTTATCGACTCAAAGTATGATACATCATTATTATACTCCAAAATGGAAATCAACTCACCTATCTCCACCTTGGGCGAGAGAGATTTATATTTGTTAAGAGAGTTAAAAGGTAACAGGTTAGAATTTGGAACATTTAAGTTTGTTGCTTCGCCTATTAATCAAGGGGATCATACTCTAACAGTCACTTTTACAACGACTGATGATAAATCATATTCAAGTAAAATCACAATGATATTAAAATAACAACTATATGAAAGCATTATTTAAGAGTTTTATGTTGGTATTATTAGTACTAACACCATTTCTGACTTCTTGTGATAAAAAGGTGTCTTCAACTCATTATGTTTATGGCTATTTGCTCCCAAATGTGATTAATCTAAGGGTGACTAATGGTGTAGGTAATGAGTTTAGAGCTTTTTTTGATAATAGCGAGGGTGGACTTAATTACATTGAAGATGATAGAAAATTACACGAAAAACATAACGATATATCATACAAGGGTAAAATAGACACAGACCCATATTCGAGGGTACTTTGTTGTGCGTACGATTTCAAATCTATTGAGATAATAAGTGATACTGATTTTGATGACAAACATCCTGCTGGCACAGCTTTGAATGATGTTGTGTGGTATAGTGGTGAGTCGCTACTTACATTTATTAAGAGTGGTTATGATAAATCAAAATATATTGAATTGACGAGTGTCAGGAAGATGGTAGATAAACTCACATACGAAGATCTATCTTGTATCAAATCTCCGGCTGATCGTTTGGAGGGTATATGTAGATTTAAGTTTACAAAATCTCCGAGTAAGCCTGCAACTCACAATCTTACTATTAAATTTGTTACAGATGAGTCAAAGACAATTATAAGTAGGATCTCAATGGCATTGAAATAAATATTATAAAAACAGAGAGTGACTAAAAGTAAAACACTTTTAGTCACTCTCTTAGTATTTAATTTCTTAGAAAGAGGAATACGTGCAAATGTTGCGTTGTTTCTCGCTTCCGATCTGTCAAGCTACGTGACAGGTCAGGTAGTAGTTTGTGATGGTGGTATGATCGGATAATCTTGATTTACTAACTAATTATTATATTTGCGGAAATAGCTAAACAAATCAAATATAGAAGATGAAAAATCTATCAAATTTAACAAAAAGAAGCAAAATTTTAATTATCATTATCAGTATTGTCATTATTTGTGGTGTCTCTCTATGTATTATGTATGTAACAGGAGTATTCCCGTCTGATACTAAGGGTAGTCTTATTGTCTTAGAACAAAATTGCATAGACAAAAACTGTCCTTGCCACGATCATTCAGGTAGCATTGATCAGAATACTTGTAGAATGTGTGAGCATTGTTGTCCACAGGGAAATCTGAGGTAATTGAAATTATCGTGACAGTTGTAAATAATAGTAATAACAACAAGGGAAAGAATAGGGGGTTCTTAGACTTGTTATTTGTACCATTATTGTGGTTGTTATCGATAATAGCAGCAGTGTTAGTTACTGTATTATGTTTGACATTAAAAGAGAAAAATAGGGAAAAAGAACAAACTCAATCTACCTATAAAGAGTTTCTTTTGTCAAAATTAAATCAATATTGTTATTTTTTGGATATAACGATGGATGGTTATCAAGTCGAGCTAATAGACACTTTTATAATAGATTATGGTCTAAATATTCGCATTTGGGGGTTGTCGAAAGAATTTCTAAAGATTCGATATTAGTATATCACTCTATTGCAGATGATTATACAGGTATAGGAGGTATCACTGTCTCAATGATATTTGATTTTATGCCACTTGGAGATTTTGATGTGGCTGTTTATCGTATGGACATTTCTCAATCAAAAAAAATGGAGATAATTGATGAAATTCGTAATCTCAAAAGAAAGAAAGTCCCTTTTGATCCTCTTTTTAACATTCAAGATACTACAAAACTGTACTGTGCAGAGATGGTGGCCTTTGCTGTTAATAAAGTGCTTGGAGAGAAGATTATATCTCCTTCTGGACGATTTTTGGGTAAAAATATCTATACCATTGAAGATTGTTATAATTTTCCATTATCAAAAAGAGTTTATCAGCGAGAAGGGACGATTATTGTAAAATAATAAAAAAGAGGATAACTAAATTAGCTATCCTCTTTTGTTTATGATTGTTAGAGAGATAATTTTCTATAAGATTCGTAGCGTAATTTTGCATATTCTTCGGTCTTGGCAAATAGCTCAGCTGCAGATTCCGGGAATGTCTTTATTAGTGAACTGTATCTAACTTCTCCTTTGATAAAATCTTGGAATTTGCTCCAATCAGGCTCTTTACTATCCAAAGTAAATGGATTTTTGCCCTCTTCAGCAAGTGTAGGATTAAATCTGTATAGATGCCAGTAACCGCATTCCACTGCAAGTTTTTCTTCAGCTTGACTCTTACCCATTCCGTTTTTCAGACCATGGTTGATACAAGGGGCGTATGCGATAATAAGTGATGGTCCATTGTATGCCTCAGCCTCTTTGATGACATTGAAATATTGAGCAGGGTTTGAACCCATAGCTACTTGTGCTACATACACATAGCCATAACTCATTGCCATCATTCCGAGATCTTTTTTACGAAGTTTCTTTCCGGAAGTTGCAAATTTAGCAACAGCTCCAGCAGGGGTTGATTTTGATGATTGACCCCCTGTATTTGAGTACACTTCTGTATCAAGTACTAATACATTTACATTTTCACCTGATGCAAGAACGTGGTCAAGCCCTCCGTAACCTATATCGTATGACCATCCGTCTCCACCTATAATCCATTGACTGCGTGCAGCTATAAGATCTTTGTATTTGATAAGCTCCTTACAAGTATCACATTTGCATTCGGCAATCATAGGGGTCAAAGTATCCGCAATCTCTCTTGTAATGATAGCATCGCTTCTGTTCTCCAACCATTTGGCAAACAATTCTTTCATCTGAGGAGTGCAACAAGTACATTCCATCCCTTGTCTCATAAGTTTTGCCACGGTGTCACGCAACCTTTCAGTTCCTATTTTCATCCCAAGTCCAAACTCTGCGTTGTCCTCAAAAAGTGAATTAGCCCAAGCCGGACCTCTTCCATTCTTGTCTGTGCAATAAGGAGATGCGGGAAATGATCCGCTATAGATAGATGAGCAACCTGTTGCATTTGCTATCATCATTCGATCCCCGAAGAGTTGAGAGATTACTTTTAAGTATGGAGTCTCTCCACAACCTGCACAAGCTCCTGAAAATTCGAATAGAGGCTGTGAAAACTGAGAGTTTTTAAGATTTTGTGTTTTTGGTGCAATATTGTCTTTGTATCCAACATTTGCGTGCATATAATCAAAATTGTTTTGCTCTGATAGCTGAGTGTCCAAATGCTTCAAAGTAAGGGCTTTGGTTTTAGCAGGACAAACATCAGCGCAATTGCCGCAACCGGTACAATCTAATGGTGAAATTTGGATTGTGAAATTGAAATCTTTGAATACACCATTACCTTTTATATTTTTAATCCCTTTCGGCCCTTTGGCAAGTTCATCATCTGTCGAAAGAAAAGGTCTGATGGCAGCGTGAGGGCAAACATATGCACACTGATTACACTGTATACAGTTTTCGGGAGACCATTCGGGAACACTTACGGCTATTCCCCGTTTTTCGTATGCAGCAGTACCTGCAGGGATTGTACCATCTGTATAGTTATCCGAAAATGCACTAACAGGTATGTCATTACCATTTTGAGCATTAACAACATCTGCAACACTGCGTACCCATTCGGGTGCAAGTCTATCAAAACTTGAAGGACGGAATCTTGAGCGAATGTTTCTCCAATTTGTTGGAATTTCAACAAATTCATATTCGGCACCTCTGTCAACAGCTGCATAGTTCATATTTACGATTTTCTCACCTTTATTTCCATAAGATTTGTCAATCGCCTTTTTCATAAGAGCAACTGCTTGTTCGTAGGGGATTATGCCTGTGATTTTGAAAAAAGCTGATTGAAGAATAGTATTTGTCCTATTTCCCAATCCGATCTCTTCAGCAATTTTTGTGGCATTAATGATGTAAAAATTAAGATTTTTCTCAGCGATTACCTGTTTAATGCTGTCCGGTATCCTTTGAAGTGTGTCCTCTACAGACCATAGACTGTTTAGAAGGAATGTTCCGTTCTTCTTTATCCCCTTCAAGACATCATATTTATTAAGATAAGATGTTACGTGGCAAGCTACAAAGTCCGGTGTAGATACTAAATATGGGGAGGTGATAGGTAAATCGCCAAATCTTAAATGTGAGCAGGTATAGCCACCTGATTTCTTTGAATCATAGTCAAAATATCCCTGACAATATTTTGCGGTGTTATTACCTATAATCTTGATAGTATTTTTATTGGCACCAACTGTACCATCTGAACCAAGACCATAAAACTTACACTCGTATGTCCCTTTTTTAGCAAGAGAGACCTCTTCGGTTACAGGTAACGATTTGAATGTAACATCGTCAACTATACCAATAGTGAAATCGTGCTTAGGCTGTTTTAGTTTGAGATTCTCAAACACTGCAAATATTTGTGCAGGGCTTGTATCTTTTGAGGAGAGACCGTAGCGTCCGCCAACAATAAACGGAGCATCTTCCCCTTTATCTGCAAGGGTTGCTTTAACATCTAAATATAGAGGTTCTCCTACTGAACCGGGCTCTTTGCATCTATCCAAAACTGCAATCCTTTTAACACTTTTTGGAAGTACTCTTAAGAAATATTTTGCTGAGAATGGTCTGAAGAGTCTTACTATAAGAACACCGACTTTCTCCCCTTGCGCCATCAATGAATCAACAACCTCTTGAACTGTTTCACAAACCGAACCCATAGCGATTATTATATTTTTGGCATTTGGGTCGCCATAGTAATCGAAAGGTAAATAGTGTCGTCCCGTAAGCTCGCTGATCTCACCCATATATCTCGCAACAATGTCTGTTACTGCATTATAGTAAGGATTACTTGCCTCACGTGCTTGGAAATAAACATCCGGGTTTTGAGCAGTACCACGAGTAACAGGTTTGTTCGGATTTAATGCCCTTTTGCGGAAATTGATTAGTGATTTTTCACTAATCATATCTTTCAAGGCTTTAGAGTCGAGCATTTCTATTTTTTGAATTTCGTGAGATGTCCTAAATCCATCAAAAAAGTGAACAAAAGGGACACTTGATTTGATTGCTGAGAGATGGGCAATAGCGCCTAAGTCCATTGCTTCTTGGACGCTAGATGAAGCTATCATTGCAAAACCTGTTTGTCTTGCTGCCATAACATCTGAGTGATCTCCAAAAATGGATAGAGCTTGAGCCGCAAGGGAGCGGGCAGAAACATGGAATACGGCAGGCAATAATTCTCCTGATATTTTATACATATTCGGGATCATAAGCAATAGCCCCTGAGAAGCTGTAAATGTGGTGGTTAATGTGCCAGATTGTAAAGAGCCGTGAACAGCTCCGGCAGCTCCACCCTCGCTTTGCATCTCAGTGACCTTAACAGTCTCACCAAATAGATTCTTTTTTCCGAAAGCAGCCCACTCATCAACATATTCTGCCATTGTTGATGAGGGTGTAATAGGGTAGATGGCAGCGTGCTCGCTAAACATATAAGCAACATGTGCTGCGGCATAGTTCCCATCACAGGCAATAAATGTCTTTTCTTTAGCCATTATATTATTTTTTAAATGATTTTTTAAGTTTATATATAAAGTTTTACATTACTATATAATTGCGCAAAGGTAAATAAAAATCAGGTAATATTATTAGATTTAAACTTCTGGTAATATCTTCTTGATAAGACCTTGTAATACAGTGCCCGGTCCCAATTCATAAAACTCTGTTGCACCATCTTTCCCCATATTCATAATAGTTTGAGTCCATTTAACCGGGGCTGTTAATTGAAGAAGGAGATTTGATTTAATCTCTTTCGGACAGATATGGGGTAGAGCATCAACGTTTTGATATATCGGACACAAAGGGGTTTGGATAGTGGTTGTCTCAATAGCTTTAGCCAACTCTTGACGAGCCGGCTCCATTAGCGGTGAATGGAAAGCACCTCCGACAGGGAGAATCATTGCCCTTTTTGCCCCCCCCTCTTTAAGCTTTATACACGCTTCGTTTATTGCCTCTAATGTACCTGAAATGACAAGTTGGCCTGGACAGTTATAATTTGCAGGGACAACGATTCCATCTATCTTTGAGCAGATATCCTCTACCTTTAAATCCTCCATTCCTATAACAGCTGCCATAGTGGAAGGGGCTATTTCACAGGCTTTTTGCATAGCAAGAGCCCTCGCTGATACCAATCTGAGTCCATCTTCAAATCCCATCGCTCCTGCTGCCACAAGGGCAGAGAATTCACCCAAGGAGTGTCCTGCGACCATATCTGGTCTAAAATTGTTTATTGTGAGTGCTTGACCTACAGAACATAAAAATACTGCTGGTTGAGTCACTTTTGTCTGTTTAAGATCGCTATCGCTACCTGTAAACATTATTTCTGTAATTGAGAAATTAAGTATCTCATTTGCTCTATCAAAGAGTTCTTTTACTTTAGCATTTGTCTCATAGAAATCCTTACCCATACCGGTGAACTGAGCACCCTGACCGGGGAATACGTATGCTTTCATCTTAGTTGTTTATTTTATAAGGTTTATGGTTTTATTAATATCTTTGCAAGTATTATGCCTCCGTAGTTTAATGGATAGAATGAGAGATTCCGGTTCTCTTGGTTGGGGTTCGATTCCCCACGGAGGTACTCACTGATAAATAGATATAAAGTTCTATTTTATCTCTTTTTCTTTTTCAGCCTCTTCGTTAGGTGTGTTTTTTATTACCACATCTTTCAATAATTTTCTAACTTGAAATGTGGATATAAACTCTGTAATCGAGTATATTAGGAGTGCTATTCCGAAGAATAAAAATAATGTTTTCATTACTTCCGAATGTCTGAAGAACATAACAACACCGCAAATTGTTGTGATGACAGGGCCAATATATAATCTCCACGGTATTTTGACCGATGTAGATGATTGAACAAGCCCGACTATCTCACCAAGTCCGAAAAGAATGAGAATAAATCCAAACAAAAATACTATTATTGAGGAGAAAAATGTTGGAAAAATAAGCATCAATAGGCCGAAAACGATGTCCACTAATCCGTTCATTGCGAGTAGAGAGCCTTTGTCCGTTTTCCATTTTCCGACAGAAGAGAGAGTGATTGAGACTATCCCTACTGCCATAATAAAAGCGCCGATGATTGTAATAATCCATTTTGTGGCCACTTCAGGCCAAATTATAAGTACCAAACCCAGAATTAGAGTGACAATTGCTCTTGCGTATCCGTAAGATCTGTCATAGAAGGGATAGAATAGTTGCATATGTTTATTATTACTTTGGTTGTTAATATTATTGTAGTTTATTGGGCAAAGATAATTAAAAACATCAACGATAAGGTGGTAATATTGAAACTACTTGTTACTTTTGTACTACAAATTTTAAATCACAAAATTTATGAAGAACATCCCGTTTATCTTTCTTTTTATTTTATTTCTTACCTCCTGTGGGTCTGCATCAAAAATCAATAGGGCAGATCAAAAATGGAGTTATGAAATGGAGAGTGCCGGAGTAGGTGTTGACGGCACATATGCTGTTAAGATATGGAGCTATTCAAGAAAGCCGAATATCTCTACTGATATTCAGAAAATCAATGCAATACATGGTGTGATTTTTAAAGGAATTCCTGCAGGGAAAGGATCGGTTGCACAGCCTCCTCTTGCTAATTCAAGGGATATAGAGCAGAACAATATCAATTTTTTCAATAACTTTTTTGTTTCCGATTATCCTATGTTTATAAATGGTGTTATCGATGGGAGTACTCAGGTTATCAAAACCGGTAAAAAAGAGTATAAAATAGGGGTAATTGTATCTGTATCTAAGGATAAACTTAGAGAGTTTCTTGAAAACAATGGTGTTATCAAATCTCTTTCAGATGGTTTTTAGAAATATTATTAGCGTAGTTATGTATGGACAATAGTGATTGCAAAAAAGGGGGAAAGAGTGTTGCCTTAGTTCTTGCCAGCGGAGGATCACGAGGTCTTGCACATATTGGTGCAATAGAAGAGCTTGAAAAACAGGGTTATAAGATTACTTCAATATCAGGTTCTTCAATGGGGGCGTTGGTCGGAGGTATTTATGCTGCCGGAGGGTTGGATGCTTTTAAGGTGTGGATGAAAAGGATTGATAAGATGAGGGTTTTCTCGTTAATGGATTTTACCATAAGTACGGATGGCATAGTTAAAGGGAAGAAAATAATGGATGAACTCAAGAGGATTGTCCCTGATAAGAATATTGAAGATCTTTCGATTCCATTTACAGCTGTTTCTACCGATATAAAACATCGTAAGGAGGTGGTTTTTAGTAGTGGAAGTCTTTTTGATGCTATCAGAGCTTCGATTTCAATTCCTTCTCTTTTTAAGCCGCATAAGATTGGTGATATGGTTTTGATCGATGGTGGTGTAATAAATCCTCTTCCTCTTGATAGAGTTGCCAGAAAAGAGGGGGATCTATTGGTTGCAGTTGATCTGAATGCCCCATATGAAGAGAAAATTAAGCGAAATATTAAAAGTCCCGAACAGAGGGCTGAAGAGAGGTCTTTTTTTGCGAAATATAATATTCCTATTCACCATCTTGTTGGGGGGAAGCTTTTTTCCAAGAAGGGAGATGATGAATTAGCGTTATACGGGTATAGCCAGGAGTCCCTAAATTATTACACTATCCTAAATGAGTCGTCAAGCCTGATGATTCAGACAAATTCTGAGAGAAGTATAGCTCTCTACAATCCGGATATTCTTATTAGTATTCCTAAAAACGCCTTCAGTACTATGGAGTTTTACAAGTATGATGAGATTGTAGATATGGGGAGAAAAATGACAAAAAAAAGCCTGCAGGTGTTTGATACCGATGCAGGCTAACTTACCTAATCTTGAATGATTTTGGGTGGAAGATGGGTCTCGAACCCACGACCTCTAGTGCCACAAACTAGCGCTCTAACCAACTGAGCTACATCCACCATTTTTTTTCCATTTCACTCTGAAAATGGAGTGCAAATATAGAATACTTTTTTTAAATTATACAAAATATGGTATGATTTTGGAAAAAAGTAGGTTATTTTTTATTAAATACATATATTTGAAGATTATTTACAAATACAGTTCTAATGGCAAAAGAAATAAAGTTTTCCCTTTTATATAGGGATATGTGGCAATCATCAGGAAAATATGTTCCTATGGTTCATCAACTAAAACAAATAGCACCAGTAATAATCGAGATGGGTTGTTTTGATAGGGTTGAAACTAATGGTGGAGCTTTCGAACAGGTAAACCTCCTATTTGGTGAAAATCCTAACACTGCAGTTCGCGAGTGGACAGCTCCTTTCAATAAAGTCGGTATTCAGACACATATGTTGGAGAGGGGATTGAATGCTCTGAGAATGAATCCGGTACCGGAAGATGTTAGAGAATTGATGTTTAAAGTAAAAGCAAAGCAAGGCACTAATATTTCTCGCTCTTTCTGTGGATTAAATGACCATCGTAACCTCAAAGGCTCAGTTGTTTTGGCTAAAAAGGGTGGGATGATTTCGCAGGTTGCTTTGAGTATTACCCACTCTCCTGTTCATACAGTTGAGTATTATATGGGTGTTGTTGATAAGGTTGTAGGATATGGTTGTGACGAAATCTGTCTAAAAGATATGGCAGGGATAGGTCGTCCGGCATTTTTAGGAAGATTGACAAAAGCAATAAAGGATAAATATCCACACATTATTGTTCAGTATCACGGTCACTCAGGTCCCGGTTTTTCCGTTGCATCTATGCTTGAGGTAGCTCGTGCAGGTGCCGAATATATCGACGTTGCAATGGAGCCTCTATCTTGGGGAAAAATCCATCCCGATGTTATTACCATTCAGGCGATGATGAAAGACGCCGGCTTCCTTGTTAAGGATATCAATATGGATGCTTATATGGAGGCAAGAAGGCTTACTCAGACCTTTATGGATGATTATTTGGGGTATTTTATCGAACCTGATAACTATAAATCTTCTTCACTATTGGTAGGTTGCGGCCTTCCTGGTGGAATGATGGGCTCAATGATGGCTGACCTAAAAGGTTTCCACGGAGCTATAAATATGTCTCTAAGAAATCAAGGTAAGAAAGAGGTATCTCTTAATGAATTGGTTGTTATGTTGTTCCAAGAGGTTGAATATGTATGGCCACGTTTGGGCTACCCTCCATTGGTTACCCCTTTCAGTCAGTATGTTAAGAATACTGCCCTAATGAATCTTATGCACACCCTTAAAGGTGAGCCTCGTTGGAAAACAATTGATAAGGATACAATGAATATGATTCTTGGTAAGACAGGTACATTGCCGGGAAAACTTGCTCCTGAGATCTTAGAAATTGTTAAGGAGAAAGGGTTAGAATTCTATACAGGCAACCCTCAAGACGCATTCCCTAACGAATTACCACGCTTTATCGAAGAGATGAAGAAAGAGGGATGGGATAGAGGTCAAGACGATGAAGAACTATTCGAATTTGCTATGCACGAAAGACAATATCGTGACTATAAGAGTGGTGTTGCTAAAGATCGTTTCCAAAAAGAGTTAGAAGCTGCTAAAGAAAAAGCAGGTGCTCCCATCGTAGTTACTCGCCCTGTTGTTGAACTTCCTCGTTTTGATGCTGAACAAATTATGGCACAATATCCGGCAGCTATGCCTGTTCAAGCATCTGGCAAAGGTCAACTTTTATGGCAATATGATGTTGTTGGTGAAAGCACACCTCCGGCAATAGGCAGTACAGTAAAAGAGGGCAAACCTATATGCTTTATCCAAACATTCTATGGGGTAGAGCCTATCCTTGCTCAAAAAGACGGAAAGATTGTAAATATTTCAGCTAAACAAGGTGAAATAGTGCAGAAAAACCAAATAGTGGCTTTCATTAGTTAGTTTCCTGCATAATACTTTCAGTTTTTACATCAAATAACAAGAGGTGACTTGAAGATCTTATCAGCTTCATAGTCACCTCTTTTCTTCTCTTATCTTTTCCATCACCTCCTCAGGAGGACATTTAGGGCATATCGGTGTGTCTAAAGCGAAGAGTAGATAACGAGAGGTTAAAATCAATACAAAATCATAAATGAAATAAAAAAGTTTTTATCTTTGACTTAAATAATCAAATGAAAATATGAAACAATTATCCTATTTTTTGTTATTAACTACTTTATTAACTGTGACCTCTGCATCTATAATGGCGCAAAATAATCTCGAGATCAAGAGGAATGATATTAGATTGGGAGTTGGAGCCATTCCGATGATTTTCGGTTCAGGTATCTATATGTCTCGTTATGATGCCTTGAATCCAAATGAAAATATTTATTTAGATTATTATATCAGCAGTAAAATTGTATCTCCTTCAGTTTACCTTAATTATTCTTATCAATTTGTAAAATGGTTTTCTTTAGGTGCTAACTTTTCCTATTCAGGTTTTTATAAGAATTCTTCAGATTTGGTGACTGATGCAAAAAGGATAACTGAAAGTCAGCACTTTTTATCTTTTACTCCGATTGTGAGATTTGATTGGTTAAATCGGGAAGTTATCAGATTGTATTCTTCGGTTGGGATAGGCCTTGGGTACTCTATTGATAAAAAACATAATCATATTAAAGGTACTTCAATCTATTCGACCGGAATTATTTTCTCGTATGATGTAACTTTTATAGGGATTACCATTGGAAGAAAAGTGTATGGATTCTGTGAATTTGGGATAGGAAATAATGGGATTGCAAGAGCAGGCGTTGGATATAGATTTAATTAGATATAATATTTTAGATTAATTATGAAACAGTATAAATTAATAATAGCATTATTAGCAGGGAGTTTGCTTATAAATGGTTGTGTTATAAATAAAGGCGTGAAACCTCAGGTTACTTTTCCTGCAAGAAATGCATATTTCCTGTTGGCTTCATCTTATTTGGATGGAGTATATATGATGGACTTAGCGATAAAGATTAATTTGTGGAAAAATGCCGGTACACAAGGGGAGAGGGAGCAGATAGAAGATATGTATTTTAGCAATTATAAAATCAGGCAATCCGGAGATACTATACGAATTATAAATCTATGTGAAATAAGAACTTACGGTAAAAACCTGACTGATGTAGGGACTAAGTGGAGGTTAATCCCCACTGATAATCTTGATAAGGGGGGAGCGACTATTGATGTAGTTGCGGATGATAAAATCAGTATTGTATGTGACAGTTATTTCCGTAAGTATGATCAAGCTAATTATAGTTATAAATTGAATGTGTTATTTCAAGACAAACTATTCAAATTATCAGGAATAGGGGAGATTGAGGAGAAAAATGCAGGATCAATGACTTACTCTATTTCTGAGACAGAACCTATTGTTGTAGATAAATTATCAAATATATTATACCACAACTATCAATGGCCTGAAATTTTAAGCGGAAAGATTGAGAGTGAATGGTTAAGATCTTCAGATAAAGGAGTTTATACCGATCATTTCTCTGTTTTACACTTAGGAGGAAATGCGATAAAAGTTACAACCAATGGGGTCTCAGAGATATATAATTTTATATCACACTGAATCTGAATTCAATAATATGTCTATATTCTTGAGTTTTGCGTAGAATAGGTGATGGAAAGTTGGGTTTATTAGGTGCATCAGGAAAGTTTTGACACTCTATTGCAACACCTTCATAGTCGTTGTAGCTTCGTCCCGATTTACTGATGGGTGAACCATTTAGCCAATTACCTGTGTAAACTTGAATTGCGGATTGTGTCGTATAAACCTCCATCTTTCTTCCGCTTTTGTTATCTGTCAATATTGCAGCAAGTTGAGGAATCTTGTCACCATTTTTATCTATTATCCAACAATTATCATATCCTTTTCCATATTTCAAAGCATTGAAATTTTGATTGATATCTCTTCCTATTTTTTTCGAAATAGTAAAATCCATTGGGGTATTACTTACATTTTCAATCTCACCTGATGGAATAAGGGTAGAATCGGTAGGGAGCCATTTTGAGGCATTAAGGTATAATTTCTGATCAAGA
Source organism: uncultured Muribaculaceae bacterium (assembly GCA_964397445.1). GTDB lineage: Bacteria > Bacteroidota > Bacteroidia > Bacteroidales > UBA932 > CAYNHZ01. The sequence continues at coordinate 621,626 of CAYNHZ010000001.1, forward strand.
ATGGAGCCTGAATCCTCCCCGGAGAGATTCCAATAGCAGTGATTAGTAAGATTTAATATTGTTGAACTATCTGTTGTTGCAATGATTTCTAAGGTGAGAATATTGTCGTCACTCCATTTATAAATAGCATTTACCTGAAGAGCACCTGGATACCCCTCATCTCCATCTTCGCTTTTCATCGCAAACTCAACCCTTGAACAATTTTGAGCCTTATCCGAATTTGGAATGATTTCCCATATTTTGTTCTGAAAACCATTTGGCCCCCCATGTAAATGGTTTGGTGGATTGTTAATAGCAAGTTGATAGTGTTTTCCATCGAGTTCAAATTTTCCGAGAGCTATCCTGTTTGCATATCTTCCGGCAATTTTCCCCATACAGGCTCCGTCACCTTTATAACTATCTGAATCTTTATAGCCGAGTGCAATATCTCCCATATTACCATCTTTGTCAGGGACTATCACCGAAATAATCCCTGCACCCAATTCACTGAGCCATACAGATGCCCCTTTTTTGTTCTCTAAGTGTATCATAAAACCTTAAAAAAATTAAATCAAAAATAAAATTCTAAGAGAGCTTCCTTGCTCCATCTGATATTACGACAGGATATATTTTAAGATTGTAACCAAAGCGGTTTTTAAATGCTGTTGAGGTTTCGGACAAAAAAGAATCGTACAATTCATCTTTTACAAGATTAATTGTACATCCACCGAATCCGCCCCCCATAACTCGCGATCCTGTCACTCCGCACTTTTTAGCCATATCATTTAGAAAATCGAGTTCCACGCAGCTAACCTCATATAATTTGCTCATTCCAAAATGAGTCTCATACATTTTCTTTCCAACTGTTTCATAATCATCGTTTTCAAGAGCATCGCAAACACTAAGCACTCGATCTATCTCTTCGATTACATATTGAGCCCTCATATAGTCTTCAGCAGAAAGTTTCTCCTTTACCCCATTCAACATATCAATTGTAGCATCCCTGAGAAATTCAACTTGAGGATTTCCATTCTCCTTTATCACTTTTACAGCCCTTTCGCAAGATTCTCTCCTTTTATTGTATGCTGATGATGCTAATTCGTGTTTTACGACGGTATCAAGAAGAACAACTTTATACCCTTTTGGATTAAATGGGTAGTATTTGTACTCTAAGGAACGACAATCCAATCGTATAAGGCTCCCCTTCTTACCGAAAAGTGATGCAAATTGATCCATAATTCCACATTTTACGCCACAGTAATTGTGCTCGGTAGATTGACCAATTTTAGCAAGTTCAAATTTATCTATTCCAATGGAGAGCATATCATTTAAAGCAAAAGCATAGACGCTTTCAAGAGCTGCTGAGGATGACATCCCTGCACCTAAGGGGACATCCCCAGCAAAGGCGGTATCAAACCCCTCAATATTTCCGCCTCGTTTGATAATCTCTCTGCAAACACCGAAAATATAGCGAGCCCATGATTGAGCAGGGGCGTCTTTTTCTTCCAGCCCAAACTCTGCATATTCTTTTAAATCAACTGAATATGCTCTGATTTTTTTAGTTCCGTTAAGCTTGATATCTGCAATCATACCTTTATCAATAGCTCCAGGAAACACAAAGCCTCCGTTATAGTCTGTGTGTTCCCCTATCAGATTGATTCGACCAGAAGATGCGTAAAGGGTACCCTCTGTTGAGAATCTCTCCTTGAAATGTTTTTTAATTTCCTCTTTCATTTTGCTCGGTATTTGTAATTTAATAGTCTGTTCTAATGTGTATTGTGTCTTGTTTCAACCCTTTTGCATATCCCTTTATTGTAATTTTACCATTGTTTTCGGATGACTGAACGATAGCGGTCAGCATCCCACCAAAAGCCCTCATTTTTGGGATATGAAATGGGGTCAGACAAGTCGGGTCACCGTTGGCAATTGCCTTAAAGTGTCCATCTCCGCTCACTTTAATTTGTATCTCTTTGTCGGAAGTGGGGCATAGATTGCCATTTTTGTCAAGTATCCTGACAGTTATATAAGCAAGATCTTTGCCGTCAGGGGTAATTATTTTTCTATTGGTAGTAAGTTGCAAGCGGTATGGTTTGCCGGATGTTTTTACATATTTCTCCTCTGCGATCTGTCCGTTATGATCAAAAGCGCGCACCATTACCTCCCCTGGAGTATATATAGCGTTATACCACATCAATCTATATCTGTTTTGTAAAGTGCTGTCATTCTTCTCCCTTTTGCCAAAACTTTTTCCATTAATAAATAGTTCAGCTGCAGGGTATGATGTATAGACAAATACGGGGGTTTTTTCCCCTTCTCTCCCTTTCCAATTCCAATGAGGAAGAATGTGAAGAGTATTCTCTGTCTTATTCCATTGACTTTTATATAGATAGTATCTGTCTTTCGGAATAGATGCCAGATCAATAATCCCAAACATTGAGCTGTGATTTGGCCAATTATCGGTATCGTAAGGGGAGGGCTCTCCTAAATAATCAAATCCTGTCCAAACAAATTGGCCCATAGTCCAATCATAGTCGTTTGATAGGGCAAAATCTTCATCAGGTGTATTTGACCAGGAACAATATTCAAGGTCGTAAGATGAAGATTGATGATCTGAATAGAGGGCATCATCCCTTTTTTCAGCAGGAAATTTGTAAACGCTGCGAGAGCTTACAGTTGAGGCTGTCTCAGACCCGAGTATCACCTTTTGTGGCAATTTGTCGTAAGCCTCTTTGTATTTGTGAGTTCTATAATTCAACCCAGGAACATCCATTATTGCTGCGAAACCATTATTAAGAACGGCATCTACCTGATCCATTCCGCATGTCACTAATCTCGAAGGGTCTTCCCGATGGCAAATATCTTTTAGAAATTTTGCAACCCTGTATCCCTCTTTTTTCCATTGTGTAGGTACTTCATTACCGATACTCCACATTACAACAGAGGGGTTGTTTCTGAAATGTTTTATCATATTCACCATATCTTTTTCAGCCCAATCATTAAAAAATCGGTGATACCCGTTTGTGCATTTAGCAACATCCCACTCGTCAAAATTTTCAACAATTACCATAAAGCCCATCTCGTCACACAACATAACTAACTCTGTCGCAGGCATATTGTGAGTAGTACGAATGGCGTCACACCCCATCTCTTTCAATAATTTAAGTTGCATCCTAATAGCAGACTTATTGACTGCTGCCCCTAACGGCCCAAGATCGTGATGAAGACAAACTCCTTTAAATTTCCTCCTTTCTCCATTTAGGTAAAATCCCTTATGTGGAACAACTTCTAAAGTTCTAATACCGAAAGTGGTAGAATATGTATCGGAGAGGATGAGTTTTGCAGCCACACCCATCTGTTTGTAAATATTAGATGGTGAGTCGGAAGGTAGATATCTGACAAAAACCTTTGTTTTTGCACTATATAGATAAGGCGTTTCAGGTGACCATAGTTGGGGATCGATTATTTTAAGATTTTGTTTTACAACGATGGTTTTTTTCTCAGACAATGTATCTACTTTAACTACTTCGTATTCAGATGTTTCAACAAGTGAAATGCCATTTGCATCATAAATTTCTGTCTCTATGGTGAGGTTTTCGGAATCTATCCCCTCAATTGTAGTGAAAATGGTTGCTATTGAATATTTTTTATCAGATGGAGTCTCTGTCGTTATTTGTGTTCCCCAAACAGGGATATGAACTTTATTCGTCTCAATAAGATGGATGTTTCTAAATAGCCCCCCTCCAGGATACCATCTTGATGATAGGGGTTTGTTCTCTATTCTGACCAAAATTGTATTATTTTTCCCGTCTTCTGTAAGGTAATCGGTTATATCACAATGAAATGCACTGTATCCGTATGGATTGTAGCACACTTTGTTACCATTAATGTATAATATTGTTTCACCCATTGATCCGTCAAAAAGCAAAGTAGCTCTTCTTCCACCTTGAACCATATAGTTCTCTTTTTCAAAATCAAAAGTGTTTCTATACCAACCGATACCCATATATGGTAACCCCCCTGTCCTTCCTGTTTTGACACTGGCAACACTTTCATTATTCTGAATTATTGCAACCTCTTGAAGGTCATTTGCTCTATCGAACGGACCGAATATTGCCCAATCGTGAGGGATAGTGACTTTTTCCCATTTTTTATTGGATAGAGAATCTGGGCTGAGTCTGAACTCCCACCCTTTGTCCATCAGTTTCACACTTCTTGTTTGTTCCTCTTGGCCATAAATAGTTGCAGAACCAACTATAAATAGTGTTATTGTTACGCAGAGAATCTTTGACAATGCAGAGAGATAAATATTGTGTTTCATTTTAATTTTTGATTATTGTTTAAAAGCGTCCATAGCTATTGTTGGGTAGAATTTGTCGTCGAATGCCCCTTTTGTGTACCCTCCCCAAATAGGATTGCTCTGTGGCTCCCAGTAAAAGACCCCAAGGCATTTATTATAGGGAATGGATTTCCCTTTACTAATAAGGTATGTAAGGAAATTCTTGCACTCCTCCCCTTTATCCCAACTCATTCCAACCTCGCATATCATCACTTCGCTTCCGTAACGCTTAATCAGACTTGAAATGTTCTCAATACATTGATCTGATTTTATCTGCCAATCACCGCTTTCCGGATAGAGAGACATCCCTATAACGTCCCATTTACCACCATTTGCCTTTAGTCCATCAAATATCCATTCAAATCGGCCTTTATCATATCCGTTGTCAATGTGAATGATAACCTTTGCGTCAGGAAAAATCTTCTTAGTAGAATAGTACCCTGCATTGGTAAGTTTTGTATAGAAGGGCATATTTTTAGAGGCTCTTCCGCTCTCCCATAACATTCCATCTGTAGTCTCATTGCCAATTTGTACCCAAGTTGGGGTTATCTCTTCGTTTTTCAATGCGATTAGTATCTCTTCTGTATGATTTTGAAGAGCTGAGATGAGTTGCTCATTAGAAAGATCTTTCCAAGCCTCAGGTTTATTTTGTTTCCCGGGATCTGCCCACCAATCGCTGTAGTGGAAGTCTATCATCAGTCTCATTCCAAGTTGTTTGGCTCTACGAGCTTTGACTAATAGATCCTCCTTTCCGCACCAACCGTCTTTAGGATTGACCCATACTCGCAGCCTTATGGAGTTGATCCCGAGTTCACGCATAAGGGCTGTACATTCCATCTCTTGTCCGTTTCTGTTGTAAAATTTGATCCCTTCATTCTCCATTTGGGTAACCCAGCTAATATCTGCCCCTTTTGCAAAGAGAAATGTAGAGGGCTTTGGCTTCTCTTTTGAATTATTGCAGGAGATCAAGGTTAAAAATATAATAGAGACAATTAAAAATTTTCTCATAAAAATTTAGTTTTTTCTCCGATTTCCTTTATTCTTAATAGGTAAATCGCATTACTTTGCAAATATACACAAACGATTAAAATATTTTTTTAAAAAAATGATAAAAAAAGTGAATATAAATTTGCGGGATTAAAAAAAGTCCATATCTTTGCAGCCCGTTTAAGAAAAACGGAAACAATAAAAGTTCATTGATAGCATTGTACGAGTGAAAAAGGTAGAGGTTAAGTATAATAACCTCGTCAATAAATAATCAACCAGTCAGGACAAGCTTAAAGAAATAAGAT
>CAYNHZ010000002.1:0-18921 GCA_964397445.1 uncultured Muribaculaceae bacterium
ACCCCCGACCAGCTGATTACAAATCAGCTGCTCTGGCCAACTGAGCTACATCGGCTTATTTTTGGGACTGCAAATATATACTTTTTATTAAAACCTGCAAAAGTTTTTTATCTTTTTATCATTAAAATATCAATAATCCTATTTGATATGCAAAAAAACTACATATCCACGCAACCATAAGGGTACTCATTATAGAGATCATTGCCCATTTCCACGATTCGCTCTCCCTCTTTATTGTCATAGCTGTTGCTACACAAGGGATATATAGAAGTGCAAATATCATAAACGAGAGGGCGCTTGCCTTATTAAATCCCCCTTCTTGCCTCAATCTGTGTTCCAAAGAGATATTATCATCTCCCTCTTCTACCTGATATACAACCCCAAGGGTGCTTATGACAAATTCTTTTGCAGTTATCCCTGTAACTAAAGAGACACTCATTTTCCAGTCAAGACCGAGAGGTTTCATAATTGGTTCAACTGCGTGACCGAATTGTTCAAGGTACGATGTACGTGTGATTTCATCCCCCTTTTTAATGGGAAAATAATCTAATGCCCAGACCAGTATTACAGCCAAAAGGACAACAGTCCCTATCTTCTTGAGATACTCCCACGCTGCGCTCCACATAATATTTAGTGCCCTTTTTATTGATGGCCTCTTCATTGTAGGGAGATCAATTACATAGTCCTCTGATTTTTGTCTGAAAAAGAGGAGCTTGTATAAGAGTGCCATTATTATACCTATTAGTATACTGCCAAAGTAGAGGAGGATCATCACTAAAACTTGATCATCGTGAAAGAAAATACCGGAAAAAAGGAGAAAAATGGGCATCCTCGCACTGCAAGGAATATATGGTATCATCATCATAGTGAGGATTCTATCTTCCCTTCTTTCAATCATTCTTGTCGCCATAATGGCAGGAACATTGCATCCAAATCCCATAAGTAATGGGATAAAAGAGCTGCCGTGCAACCCTATACCGTGCATATATTTATCCATCAGTGTCGCTGCTCTCGGAAGATATTCTGTCTCTTGTAAAAAGGACATAAATAGAAATAGAATCAAAATGTTTGGAAGAAATGCCAAAACGGAGCCGACTCCGCTTATTAACCCTTTCTGAATAAAGTCACTAAACCAATTGTTTGATATGTTGCTTTTGACAAAATCCGAACATATTACCATCAACTCTTCTATCCAATTTTGAGGATAATGTCCAACTTTGAAAGTGCAGTAAAACATAAGCCATATAATTGCAATAAAAATAAGCAATCCCCAAAGTCTGTGAGTCAGGATTCTGTCAACACAGCTATGGGGATTGTTGCTATTATGGTTTAAAATATTTACATCTGAGTCTGTATCTCCACCTGCGTGCTGGATACCCTCAGTATGATTATGTCTATGGGATGATATCATATATCTATTCTTCTTTTGAGTTATGAACTTTCATTATCAATTGATAAATGTCTTCTGTGTTGTATCCGCAGTCTGTATAGAGCTCGGAAACTGTCCCTTGCTCTATGAATCTGTCTGGAATACCAAGTCCGATCACTTTACAATTGATTTTATTCTCTGCAATATATTCGGAAACAGCGCTATGCAATCCTCCAATAATCGAGCCGTCTTCAAGGGTTATGATTGTAGAGGCTTTTGAGCAGGCATCTTTTAGAGCATCAATATCTATTGGCTTCAAGAAGCGCATATCATAATGAATTGGTGAAACACCTTCTTTTTCAGCCATTTGTATAGCGTCTTTTCCCCTGTTTCCGATAGGGCCAATGGATAGAATAGCTATTTCTTTGCCATCTCTGAGTAATTGCCCCTTCCCGATCTCTATCTCAGAAAACTTTTCATTTCTCCATTTTACCCCCTCTCCGATACCCCTCGGATACCTTATTATAGTTGTTCCGTATTTTGGAGTAGTGGCTGAATAGAGCATATTCCTGAGTTGGATCTCGTCTAAAGGGGAGACAATAGTTAGATTTGGAATTGGTCTGAAGAAGGCCATATCAAATGCTCCGTGGTGGGTTGCCCCATCTTCACCCACAATCCCTCCTCTATCAAGGCAAAACACAACTTTAAGTTTTTGTAGAGCAACATCGTGAATAACACTGTCATAGCCTCTTTGCATAAAAGAAGAATAAATGTTGCAGAATGGGATAAACCCGGAAGTAGCAAGCCCTGCTGAGAATGTAACTGCGTGTTGCTCTGCAATCCCAACATCAAATGTTCGCTCCGGGATCTCTGACATCATTACATTCATTCCACAACCGGTAGCCATAGCGGGAGTTACCCCGATTATCTTCGTATTTATTCTTGCAAGTTCTAAGAGGGTTTCCCCGAAGACATCCTGGTATTTAGCTATATTGAGATCCCCTTTTTTAGTGCGTTTTCCTGTTTTCGGATCAAAAGTGCCAGGTGCGTGCCAAGCAACCTGATCTTGTTCTGCAGGTTTGTATCCTTTACCTTTTTTTGTAGCAACGTGTAATAATTTTGGACCTTTAATCATTTTAAGGTTGGATAGGGTTGTCACCATTTGGCCTATATCATTACCGTCAATCGTTCCGAAATATCTAAAGCCGAGGGATTCAAACAGAGAGCCGTTTTTGAGAATGGCAACTTTTGTGCTGAACATAACTTTTTGGATGAATTTTCTCAGTTTTGTAGCTCCAACTCCCTCCCAAACAGAATTTTTTATCTTGTTGTAGGTGGCAGATGTGGAGATTTTTAGCAGGTGGTCGTGAAGCCCTCCTGCAGCTTTGTCAATAGATATTTGATTATCATTTAGGATGACAAGGAGATCTGTCTTGAGCGATCCGGCATTATTCATCCCTTCGAATGCCATCCCCCCTGTCATCGCTCCATCCCCTATGACAGCAATAATATGACGATTGTCATTATTTATTTCAGATGCTATTGCCATGCCTAATGCCGCTGATATTGAGGTGGATGAATGCCCTGTTCCAAAAGTGTCGTATTTGCTTTCGGACATTTTTGGGAAGCCGCTGATACCGTTGTGAGTCCTATTTGACTTAAATGCCTCTTTTCGACCGGTGATGATTTTATGGGTATAGGCCTGGTGACCTACATCCCAAACGACCTTGTCTTCAGGGGTGTCAAATACATAATGGATAGCGACAGCAATCTCTACAGCGCCAAGACTTGCACCAATGTGTCCCGGATTTTTGGCGCAGCACTCAATTATATATTCTCTAATCTCGGAACATAAGACTTCTAGTTCTTTAAGATTAAGTTTTTTAATATCTGAAGGATATTCTATTTTATCCAATAAACTCATCTCTAAATTGTTATCCTCGAATAATAGTCTCTTCTCTATCAGGTCCTATTGAAATTATATGAATCGGCACACCAACTTCTCTCTCAATAAAATCTATGTATTGTCTAAATTCAATTGGAAGATCTTCCTCTTTACGAATAGAGCTTAACTCTTTTTTCCAACCTTTAAATTCTTGATATACAGGAGTAATCTCTGCAAATGTATCGTAGGGTACTATTTTGCTCTCTTTGCCGTCAACTATATATGATGTGGCTGCTTTTATGGTATCAAAACTATCCATAACATCGGCTTTCATCATTATCAGACGGGTAACTCCGTTTAGCATTATTGCATATTTTAATGCAACGAGGTCGAGCCAACCTGTCCTTCTTGAGCGACCTGTCGTTGCTCCGAATTCATTCCCTTTTTTTCGAAGTGTCTCACCTGTCTCATCGAAAAGTTCTGTTGGAAATGGTCCGCTACCTACGCGAGTGCAGTATGCTTTGAATATTCCGAATACATCTCCTATCGAAGAGGGTGCAACTCCAAGTCCGAGGCATGCACCAGAACAAGTGGTTGTGGATGATGTAACAAAAGGATATGAACCGAAATCTATATCCAACATAGAGCCTTGAGCTCCCTCTGCAAGGATCATTTTGTCATCTTGTATGTATTCATTTATGAAGTACTCACCATCAATAAGGTCAAATCCTTTTATGTAGTTTACAGCCTCTAACCATTCTTTCTCATTTTGATCTGCATCGTACTGAAAATCAAACTGTTTTAAAAAGGTTATATGTTTTTTCTTGAGTGCTAAAAATCTCTTTGTGAAGTCAGGAGCTACTGCATCTCCAACCCTTAAACCATTTCTTCCCGTTTTGTCCATATATGTGGGACCTATCCCTTTTAGGGTGGATCCTATTTTGGATGCCCCTTTTGAGGACTCTGAAGCTGCGTCTATTATTTTATGGGTAGGGAGGATGAAATGGGCTTTTTTAGAGATCTTTATTCGTTCTTTAACAGGCACATTAAGGACTTCTAACTTAGCACACTCTTCCCTGAAAATGATAGGATCTATAACAACTCCGTTCCCAATTATATTTGTGGTATTTGCTCTGAACACCCCCGAAGGAATGGTGTGAAGTACAAAACTTGTCTCCCCAAAGTGTAAGGAGTGACCTGCATTTGGGCCACCTTGAAATCTTGCTATTACTTGATAATTGTCTGCGAGTACATCTACGATTTTCCCTTTCCCCTCATCTCCCCATTGAAGTCCTAATACGACATCTACTTTCATACTTTTTAATATTTATTATATTTTTTATTTATTTGCCAATTAGTTAAGATCCTTAAAATGGAAGGTCATCTCCGCCGTCCGACTCTGCCCCAGAAGATAGATCAATAGTTGGTTTATTGGATATCGATGGGCTTTGTTGAGGATAACTTTGTTGTGGTGAAGATTGATTGTCTGACTTTTTACCAAGTAATTGTAATGAATCTGCAACAATCTCTGTGATGTATTTTGTGTTTCCATCTTTGTCAGAATAGGATCGTGTCCTTATTTTACCTTCGATAAATAGCTGTGTCCCTTTTCTCACATATTTCTCTGCTATTTCAGCGAGTGTTCGCCAACATACTATGTTGTGCCATTCTGTTTGTTCTTTGAGGTCACCGCTTTTGTCTTTATACCTTTCTGTTGTAGCAAGTGTAAATGAGGCAGTTACTGCTCCACTTTCTAAGTGCCTTACATCGGGGTCTTTCCCGGCATTACCTATAAGCATTACTTTGTTTAGTGACATAATTCTTTATTTTAAATTCGACTTGCTAAGGTACTACTATTAAATGATAATTGAAAATAAAAGGTGGGTCAAAATTTATTTTTGCAGATTGTCTTAAAAAGGCTACTTTTGAAAGTCAATAGTTATTAATAAACAAATACTAAAACAATACTAATGAAACAAACGAAGACTCTCTTGAGAGATACCCCTTTAAGGTGGGTTGTCTTAATTCTATTATCTTTAATGATGTTCTTTGCCTATATGTTTGTGGATGTTTTATCTCCTTTGAAAAGCACATTGGAGGCCACATACAATTGGACATCTGACACTTATGGCCTTTTTTCCGGGTCGGAGTATTTTTTAAATGTTTTCGCCCTATTTCTGATTTTCGCTGGGGTTATTCTTGATAAAATCGGGGTTCGTAAAACAGCAGTTCTCTCTGCTGTTGTGATGGTTGTGGGGGCTTCATTGAAATATTATGCCATCTCTCCAGCTTTTTCAAATACTGCACTCGAGGCTTTCTTGAATAGTTGGTGGACATCTTTCCCTGCAACGGCTAAATTGGCCTCTTTAGGGTTTATGATATTCGGATGCGGAGTTGAAATGGCAGGTATCACAGTTTCTAAAGGGATTGTTAAGTGGTTTCAAGGTAAAGAGATGGCATTGGCAATGGGTACTGAGATGGCTATTGCAAGACTTGGGGTTTTTGCAATTTTTAGAATATCTCCAAGGGTAGCTGAGTGGGCAGATAATGTTCACACCTCTGTTCTATTCATTTTGATCCTTCTGATAATCGGACTTATCTGTTCAATGGTTTATTTCTTCTTTGATAAAAATCTTGAGAAACAGATTGGTGAAAGGGGAGAAGAGCCTGAAGATCCTTTCAAATTGAGCGATCTAAAGATTCTTTTCACAAGTAAGACATTTTTGATAGTTGCTGGGCTTTGTGTTTTGTATTATTCTGCTATTTTCCCTTTCCAAAAATATGCTTCAAATATGTTGGAATGTAATCTTGGTATATCAAGTAAGGATGCAAGTGATATTTTTTCTTGGTTCCCTATCGGTGCCGGCCTTCTTACCCCTGTACTTGGTAACTTCTATGATAGACACGGTAAAGGGGCTTCAATGTTAATGTTAGGATCTATATTGATGATAGTATGTCACTTAACATTTGCTTTTATCCTCCCTGTGACAAAGTCTCATTTTATAGCATACTCTTCCATTGTTTTACTTGGAATATCTTTCTCTTTAGTCCCTGCATCTCTATGGCCTTCAGTTCCAAAATTGGTAGAGGGACGTTTCTTAGGCTCTGCTTATGCTGTTATTTTCTGGATTCAAAATATAGGTTTGATGCTTTTCCCTATGTTGATAGGGGTGGTTCTTACAAAGACAAATGTTGGGGTTACAGATCCTACTATGTATAACTATACAGTCCCTATGATTCTATTTGCTTCACTTGGTGTATTGGCTTTCTTCCTTGGAATATGGCTAAAAGCAGAAGATAAGAAGAAGGGATATGGACTTGAATTACCAAATATTAAAAAATAGTATAGGTGGTTAAGAGAGTTACTTCCTTATTGAAAGATTCAAAATCGGCGAGATGGATAGTGTTGATCTCTCTATCTCTGCCGATGTTTGCATCTTATTTCTTTGATGATATTTTTTCCACAATAAGTCACCTGTTTCAAAATCCTCAAATGCTTGAACTCGGATGGAGCTCAGGTGATTATGGTTTTTATGGTGGTGCATATTCGCTTTTGTGTGTTTGGGGTGGTCTTGTTATTTGCGGGATGCTTCTCGACAAATGGGGGGTTCGTTTCACAGGTTCACTTTTTGTCTCTTTGATGCTTATAGGGTCAGTTATGGTTTTATATGCTATCTCAGAGAGTTTTGCATCGAGCAGATTATCTATTTATCTGCAAGGGGCGTTTAATAAACCATCACTTGCAATAGCGTATGCAGGGTGTGCGATTTTTGGGTTGGGGAGTGAGATAGCAGGAGTGGCTGTAAATCGGTCTATTGCAAAGTGGTTTAGGGGCAAGGAGATGGCTTTTGCTATGGGTATTCAATTGGCTTTGGCTCGATTGGGAACAGCGACTGCGCTTATTATTGTTCCGAGGATTGTAAATACATCGGGATATGTCCCTTTTTCCGAAACGAGTAAACCTGCCATTATCGGTCTCATTTTAATAGTGGTTGGAGTGTTGGTGTGGTCTCTTTTTGTAGCTATGGATTATAAGTTTGACAGACAAGCTAAGGAGTTGGCTATAAGTGAGAATAAAGTTGCCTCAAAGGAGGATAAATTCAAATTTTCGGACGTTATAAAGGTTTTGACCAATAAACAATTTATATTAATCTCTCTTTTGTGTGTTTTTTTCTATTGTTGTATTATCACTTTTAGAAAATTTGCAACCTCTATAATTATCCCAAGATTTGATATTGATGATGGAGTAGCCTCTTTAATGGTCTCTATGATACCATTTTCCACTCTTGTGTTCTCCCCTTTATTCGGTGCTCTTGTTGATAGATTCGGAAAAGGGACAAAGTTGATGATTTTAGGTTCATTTCTTGTGTTTTTTGCCCATTTGACTATCGCTTTTGCACCCGGAATTCCTATTTTCGGATATATAGGTATTGCTGTTTTGGGATTGGGGTATTCACTTGTTCCTGCGGCTATGTGGCCGTCGATTCCTAAGATTATCCCTGAGAAAAATTTGGGTACAGCCTTTTCTTTGGTTTATTGGATTCAAAATATGGGAATGCTCTTGGTCCCTATATTTGTGGGGAGTATTATTGAGAGGAGCGGTAATCCTGTTAATGCCGAGTACCTTTTTATCTCCCTTTCAATAGTTGCAATACTGCTCTCCTTTTTATTTAGCCGTTCTTCAGATAAACATCCTGAGTTTTGTCTTGATAAAAAAAATAAATAATGATTTCTAATGACTATAGTGGAGAAATAGCCGAATTTGTCAGGTTTGCTCACAGATGCGGAGATGCCTCTTTTTATAAGTGTAGTAGTGGAAATTTGTCAATGAGGGTGGGGGAGTGTGTTCTGATTTCAGCTACTGGGTCGTGGCTGCCTGTAATATCGGAGGGGGAGGTTTCTGTATGTAATATCTCCTCAGGTAAAATCTTAAATGGTGTTATCCCCTCTATTGAACACGTTTTTCATTTGATGGTGATGAAGAGCCGTCCTGAGGTAAATATTGTTTTGCATTTTCAATCTGAATATGCTACGATTGTCTCTTGTATGAAGAATATCCCTACAAATTTCAATGTTACGGCTGAGGTTCCGTTGTATATCGGAAATGAGATCCCTATTATCCCCTTTTTAAGGCCTGGCTCATTGGAGTTGGCTGAGGCAGTTTCTAAGGGGTTGGCAGATCATAATTTAGTACTTCTTGCTAATCACGGACAGGTTGTGTGCGGAGAGAGTATGGAGGATGTATTTAGGAAGGTGACCTTTTTCGAGATGGCTTGTGGTGTGATTGTTAGAACAAATGGAGATTATTCACATCTTCCAGACGGATTTGTTTTATAGATCAAATCGTAGGTGGCATCAGCTTGAATCTTTAGCCATTGTTCACCCCCTATGTATCTTATATTGAGAGATTCTATTTCCCTCTTTTTAAAAGTTGGATTGAGGTAATTTGCCTCGATGATTGTCTTGTCTCTGAAGAGATCTATTGGGAGCTCCTCGATTTGTAACGGAAGGGTGTAGATGATCAAATCTGCCCTTTTTATCTCATTTTCTATCCCCCCTTTTACACCATCAGTAGGATAGATATTGTCTAATAATCCGATATTTGTGTACCCAAAATTTTCAAGTCGATTTATGAAAAGAGTGCATTTTTCGACAGATCTGTTTATGATACTTGTTTTTATCCCTCTATCGAGTGAGGCTATTATTGCCGCTTTTCCACTCCCTCCGCAACCGATAATTACCGATGAATTGAGTTTTTTATCCCTATTTTTAGATATGGTGTCTATTAGTGTTTGTATCGCAATGCAATCGGTATTGTGGGCTATTATCTCCCCTTTAGATTTTATCAGAAGGTTGGTTGCACCTATGTAATTGCACTTCCCTTCATATCTGTCGGCAATAGAGAATGCCATCTCTTTAAATGGAGAGGTGACATTTACAGCGATGAAGTCTGATTTAAAGATATTAATAGCTTCATTGAAATTCTCATTTTCAATTAATTCATAGCAATAGTTATCTATGATCGATTTGTCGTTTTTAAATCTCTCGTAAAACAATGCAGGACTTTTACTATGAGAGATTGGATGGCCGATTAATCCTATCTTTTTCTTTTTATCCATTGCCTTAATTATTTGATATGTCGCTGTCTTACAGCTTCATAGCATAGAACGGCGGCAGAAATGGATACATTAAGAGAGTCTGTTTTTCCATTCATTGGGATCATTATTCCACCATCTGAGGCCTCTCTCCATTTTTCAGATAATCCTGTGGACTCTTTCCCGAAAATAATGGCTGTCCCCTTTTTCATATCGAACTCGTAGTAGTATTTTGAGTTTTGAAGTTGGGCAGTGAGTATTTGTATTTGTCTATCTTTCAACCATTCAATAGCTTTGTCTGAGGTGCAGACAATGATGTTTTGGGTAAATACACAACCTATACTTGCCCTTATGATATTGGGGTTGTAAATATCTGTTAGAGGGTCACAAATGATAATTCCGTCAACCCCAGCGGCATCTGCAGTTCTTAGTACTGCTCCTAAATTACCGGGCTTTTCAACGGATTCGAGAATCAGTAATAGGGGAGGGTGGGTGAATGATAATTGGGATAGTGACATCTGCCCTTTGACTTTAAATAGGGCGATTATCCCCTCTGTGCTACCTCGGTATGCGATTTTTTCGTACACCTCTTTTGATACCTCATAAATGGTGTATTCCCCTTCAGGAAGCTCTTCTCGAGGCTGAACAGAGGGGGAATAGAAGAGTGAATTAATTGAAAATCCACCCTCTATACATTGATTTATCTCTCTCCACCCTTCAACGACAAATACCCCCTTCTCCCTCCGATCTTTAGATTTTTCGTAAAGGGAAAGCAACTCTTTTATCTTTAAGTTGCTTTTTGAGGTTATTACCTCGTGTTTATTCATTGCTTATTTTCTTTTCGGGACGCATTTGGGGGAAGAACAGCACATTCTGAATGGTAGGGGTGTCGGTCATAAACATTGTCAATCTATCTATCCCTATTCCAAGTCCTGAAGTTGGAGGGAGCCCATACTCTAATGCCCTAACGAAGTCCATATCTATAAACATCGCTTCATCATCCCCTTTGTCTTTAAGTTTGAGTTGGTCTTGGAATCTATTTAGCTGATCAATGGGGTCGTTAAGCTCACTATAGGCATTTGCAAGCTCTTTTCCGTTTACAAACAGCTCAAACCTCTCTGTAAGTCCCTCTTTGCTTCTATGTTTTTTTGTTAGAGGAGAAGTCTCAACAGGATAGTCAGTTATAAATGTTGGTTGTATAAGGTGCTCTTCGCAATACTCTCCAAAAATAGCATCTATTAGTTTACCTACTCCCATTGTAGCATCTGTTCTAATATTCAGATCTTTACAGACATTTCTCAACTCTTGTTCATTCATACCGGTAACATCGACTTTTGCATACTCTTTGATGGCATCCAACATAGGAAGTCGTCTGTATGGCTTTTTGAATTCGATCTCTTTTCCGCTGAGTGTCAGAAGGGTCTTTTCGTGAAGAGTGATGGCTATTTTTTCGATCAATGTCTCAATAAAATCCATCATCCAGATATAATCTTTGTATGCTACGTATATCTCTAAAACCGTAAACTCCGGATTGTGGGTCTTATCCATCCCCTCATTACGGAAATCTTTGGCAAATTCATATACCCCTGAAAAACCTCCAACTATCAATCTTTTTAGATATAATTCGTTGGCAATACGAAGATATAGTGGTATATCCAAGGTGTTGTGGTGGGTGATAAAGGGTCTTGCACTTGCCCCCCCGGGAATAGGTTGGAGTATCGGAGTTTCAACCTCCAAGTACCCAAATGAGTTAAAATATTCCCTCATTGTTGAGACAATCTTGGCCCTTTTGATGAAAGTGTCTTTTACATCGGGGTTTACTATTAAGTCAACATATCTCATCCTGTATCTCAATTCAGGATCGGAAAAAGCGTCATAAACCTCACCCTCTTTCTCTTTTACAATAGGCAATACCCTTAGTGATTTACACAGTACTTTTAACTCTTTTGCGTGGATCGATAGCTGTCCTGTTTGGGTTATAAATGCATATCCCTTTATTCCAACTATGTCGCCGATGTCAAGAAGCTTTTTAAACACTGTGTTATACATTGTTTTATCTTCGCTTGGGGAGATCTCGTCCCGTTTTATGTAAACTTGTATTTTCCCTTCTGAATCTTGTAGTTCGATGAATGAGGCTGCACCCATAATCCTTCTACTCATAATCCTTCCGCCAATTGAAATATTCTCAAATTTACAGCTCTCCGGATTATATATCTCTTTAATCTCCTTTGTTGTTGTGTTTACCTCAAATTGTTCTGCAGGATAGGGGTTTATACCCAATTCTTCTAATTGTCTGACCGCTTCGCGTCTATTAATTTCCTGTTCGTTGAGATCTTGTATATCCATTTCTATTTATTTAAAATATATCCGGCAAATTTATCTAAAAAAAGTGAAATACATATTAACAACCTCAGAATATGAAATTATTTTCATAATTTTGCGGAGATATGACAATTGAAAAGAAGTGGATAGTGAAGGAGCCGGGTAATCCGGCCTTGGTTAGAAAACTCTCATCGGAGCTCGGAATCGATCAGGTGTTGGCTAATCTATTGGTACAACGCAATATAACAACTTATCAGGAGGCACACGACTTTTTTAGGCCTGAGCTTTCTAAGCTACATGACCCGTTTTTGATGAAAGATATGGATAAGGCAGTTGATCGTCTGAACAGGGCTGTTTCTACAAAGGAGAAAATCTTGATTTATGGCGATTATGATGTTGATGGGACTACTGCTGTCGCTTTGATTTACTCATTCATAATTAATTTTAATCCTAATACAGAGTATTATATACCTGATAGATACGATGAGGGGTATGGAATATCATATAAAGGGATTGATTGGGGTGCTGACAATGGTTATACTTTGATAATTGCCCTTGATTGCGGGATAAAGGCCTTTGAAAAGGTTAAATATGCAAAATCAAAAGGGATAGATTTTATAATTTGTGACCACCATTTGCCTGATGAGCAATTACCCCCTGCTGTTGCAGTTTTAGACCCTAAGAGGATCGATTGTAACTACCCATTTGATGATCTGTCTGGTTGTGGTGTGGGATTTAAATTTATTCAAGCTTTTGCCCTTTATAACTCTTTACCGTTCTCTGATGTGGAGGCTCTCTTGGATTTGGTTGTGGTTAGCATTGCCTCAGATCTTGTCTCTGTGACCGGGGAAAATAGGATACTTGCATATTATGGGCTTATTAGATTGAATGAGAGTCCGAGGAAGGGGTTGTTATCGGTGATTAAATTGTCGGGGTTGGAAAACCATAAGATAACGATAGATGATATTGTTTTCAAGATAGGTCCACGAATCAATGCTGCCGGGAGGATGGAATCGGGGAGGACAGCTGTAGATCTTTTAGTCTCTCGTAATGATGAAGATGCAAAGAGCATAGGGGCTGCGATCAATGTTCATAATAATGACAGGAAAAATATAGATAGGGAGATCACCTTAGAAGCGATAGAGATGGTGAAATCTACCCCAGGAAATTTTGATAAAAAATCGACAATAGTTTTTAATTCCAATTGGCATAAAGGGGTTGTCGGGATAGTTGCTTCGAGATTGGTTGAGGCATATTATCGTCCCACAATAGTTCTTACAAAGTCTAATGGTTTTATTACAGGATCTGCAAGGAGTATCCCAGGATTTGACCTGTATGAAGCTATAGAGAATTGTTCAGAGTGTTTGGAGAATTTCGGAGGGCATATGTATGCTGCTGGGCTCACTCTAAAAGAGGAGAATCTTACCAAATTTACCCAAATGTTTGAGGATTTTGTCTCCAAGAAGATAACGAAGGAGATGCTTACTCCTATTGTTCATATTGATACATATCTCGATTTCAAGCAGATAACCCCTAAGTTTTTCCGAATACTTAAACAATTCCAACCTTTCGGGCCGGGCAATCTCTCCCCTGTGTTTATCACTGAGAATGTTTATGATAATGGTAATGGTCGTAAAGTTGGTTCTGAAAATGGGCATATAAAGTTGGAATTGATTCAGGAGGATGAGCCGTATCGCTATATTTCAGCGATAGCTTTTAACCGTTCAGAGCACTTCGAACATCTTCACACGGGTAATCCTGTCGATGTATGTTACTCGATTGCAGAGAATTATTTTAGAGGCATAGCAAATATTCAGTTGAGGGTAAAGGATATTAAAAAGAGAAACGAACTCTTTTAGATCTTTATTGTTTTGTTTGCGAGTTGTTCGTAAAGGCCCTCTCTCTCGCCATATAAGTTTTCTATTGTCTTATATAGATTGTTCCCCTCTTTATTTTTCAGAAGGGGTCTGTTTTCAGTGTCATTATTTTCAGAGAGGCGATTGAATAGTGTTTCAATATCTGTTTTAAGATAGATGCAGTATGTGAATTTCGAGATCAACTCAGCACATAGTGGAGTTGTTACACAACCACCGCCGAGAGAGAGGACGAGGGTGCAAATTTTAGAATCTTTGTCTATTGTTTCAGGGTGTTCTGAAATGTGATTTTCTAAGATATCTTCAAGTGAGGAACACTCAATGTTTCTAAAGTATTTTTCCCCCTCTTTCTCAAAGATTTCTGTAATTGTACGTTCCTCTTTCTCTTCGATATATGAGTCCAAGTCAATAAATTCTGCCCTCATAGATGAGGCGAGTCCCATCCCCATAGTGGTTTTTCCCACTGCCATAAAACCGATTAGAGATATTATCATAGATGCTCTGTTCTTTAGAATAAGGTTAAATCGTTGTCTAAATCAAGGTCTATTACAGATCCCGCTTTAAATGTGCTTTTACTCTCATTATCAGAGCTTTTATCGGAAGTGGTATTCTCTTCGTAATCAAAATCTTCTTCATCCAATGTGACCTCGATATTGGTAGGACTTGCTTTGTGAAGAGGCTCTACAAACTCAATTGTTTCAACATCTAATGTTGTCGCCCTTTTACCTTTTGCCTTGAATCCCTTTATCCCTATAAATTCCTCGACATCAATAAATTCTGGGGCTTTTGTTTTTTTGCCATTCTCCTTGAATGTTATTTTGACACGAGGATATTTATCCTCAGACATTGACAAAAGGTATGATCCTGCCTCCTCTGAGATGAATGATTGATTGGTGTTGTTGCTAATATCAAATTTAAACCTCTTTATATAGAAGCACTGAAGTTGTCCGTCCCAATATATTGCAGAATAAACCTTTTCATTATCAAGCTTTTCTATCTTTAAGATATTCCCTTGAAATCTATTGCTTAGATCTAATGTGGTGGTGTAATATTGTCCCTCTTTGAGGATAGATAGGATCTGTTCGCTCCCTTTAAACTCTCCCAACGACTCCCCTCTCCCCTCATCGTTTAGACGACAAATATCCCAATCAAACCACATTTGTTTTCCACCTATTGTTGATATCCCTGCCGATTTGAGAGCTATTTTTTGGACAGGGTATTTTGTGACTATGTTACCCATTGACCCCCTGTTCTTTATAGATAGGGTGGCAAAATCAAAGTCAATAATGAGCTTTTTAAGTTTTGGTTTTGGCTTCAAATAGACCTTGATGCTCCCAGCTTCGCCATTTGGGTTGCTTGTAAACCAAAGAATTGACGAGCCCTCTTTCCCTTTGGTTACATTATACCATTTATCACGGGTTACCCCCGTCACTGCAAATCGTTTGGCATATATTACCCCCCCCTTACCATCTCTGTAAACAACATTGTAAATGGTTCTGTCGTCGGAGCGGTTAAATACGGCAGCGTGGATTATTCCCCTCTCTACAAATAACTTATCATCCACTTTCTTGACAATATAGCGTCCGTCTTTTAGGAATAAGATGATATCATCAATGTCGGAGCAATCGCAAACATATTCTGCCTCTTCTATTTTCTTTTGAGAAGTCCCGATAAATCCTTCAGCTCTATTCATATACAATTTTGCATTGTCTACAACCACTTTTGCGACTTGAATTGTTTCAAAGGGTTTTATCTTTGTTTTTCTGGGGTATTTATCACCATATTTTTTCTTTAATGAGGAGTAGTAATCAATTGTATATTTAATCAGATTTGAGAGGTAATTCTTTGTGATAGCCTCTTTCTCTTCAATATTCTTGATTTTCTCATTAACAGCTTTAATGTCGAATCTTGAAATCTTCTTTACGGGCTTCTCTATCAGTCTATTAATATCTTCACGAGTGATAGGCATCTTTAGAAGAGGCTGGTATTTCAACATCTCGTTGAATACATCTTTAATTTGTCCCTCCCAAGTGCGAGCATCGTTTTCAAGTATTTTATAAACTTTATTTTCGAAGAATATCTTTTCTAATGAGGTGTAGTGCCATTCGTTGGAAAGTTCATCAAGCTTTATCTCCAACTCCTTTTTTAGCAGACTTTTGGTGGATTCGGTGTTGTATTTAATGATCTGATCAACCCCTATAAAATGGGGTTTCTTGTCCATAATAACACAAGCGTTTGGTGAGATTGAAATCTCGCAATCTGTGCAAGCGTAGAGGGCATCTATTGTTTTATCCGGAGAGATGTCGTTGTGAAGTAATATGATAATCTCGGCGTTTTCAGATGTATTATCGTCAATCTTCTTTATTTTGATTTTCCCTTTATCATTTGCCTTGATTATTGATTCTATCAGTTCTGATGTGGTCTTTCCAAAAGGGATCTCAGTGATTACAAGGGTGTTCTTATTTAGTTTCTCAATATTAGCTCTCACCCTCACTCTCCCCCCTCTAAGGCCTCTATTGTAGTTTGATGTGTCTGCAAATCCCCCTGTCGGGAAATCGGGATCAATATTAAAACTCTCTCCGTTTAGATATGCTATGGAGGCTTCAATCAATTCATTGAAATTATGAGGTAGTATTTTGCAGGCAAGACCCACTGCAATCCCCTCAGAACCTTGAGCAAGTAGCAATGGGAATTTTACCGGCAGATTTACCGGCTCTTTATTTCTACCGTCATACGAATTTACCCACTCTGTAGTTTTATTATTGAAAACCACTTCATTGGCAAACTCTGTCAGCCTTGCTTCAATATATCGTCCGGCAGCTGCGGAGTCCCCTGTGAGGATGTTTCCCCAGTTACCTTGACACTCTATAAGTAGGTCTTTTTGTCCGAGTTGAACAAGAGCATCTTTTATGGAGGCATCTCCGTGGGGATGGAATGGCATTGTGGCCCCTACAAGACTTGCGACTTTGTTAAGTCTTCCATCATCTAAGAGCTTCATAGCGTGTAGAATCCTCCTTTGAACAGGCTTTAGTCCATCAGATATATGTGGAACAGCCCTCTCTAATATTACATACGATGCGTAGTCAAGAAACCAATCTTTGTACATCCCTGTAAGTTTGTATTTCTTGCTTCCATCTGAAATGAGCTTCTCAAACTTGCCTGATGTATTGCCTTCGCCCCCCTCTACAGGGAGCTCATCAACAGATTCATTCTCAATGATCTCTTCCTTATCTTCAAATTCGTCCTTACCCATTTTGTGATAATAAAATAAAGATTGCAAATATATAAAATGCAATCTTTATTTCTACTTTGATAAAAAATAAGTTATTAACAATATCCAAAGGATTTTAACTTTCTTTTATCTTCTCGCCAATTGGGATTGACTTTTACAAAGAGTTGTAAAAACACTTTTCTCTCAAAAAAAGACTCCATATCTATTCTGGCTTGAGTCCCAACACGTTTCAATGCTGACCCTTTGGAGCCGATAATAATCCCTTTCTGAGAATCACGCATCACATTAATGACTGCACTTATATCGTACCTCTCAGGTGACTCTTTAAACTCTTCGATTACAACTTCCGAACAATAGGGGATCTCTTTTGAGTAGTTGATAAGGAGTTTTTCTCTGATTATCTCAGAGGCAAAGAACCTTAAATTTCTATCGGTCAGAACTTCCTTGTCGTACCAAGCTTCGTTTTTTGGCAGAAGCTCAACTATCCTATTGAAAATAGGGATAATATTAAACTTCTCCTTTGCGGATGATAGGAAAATTTCTGCTTTTGGAATCCTCGCTTGCCATTGCTCTGTAAGTTTCAACGCCTCCTCTTGATTTGATAAGTCAATTTTGTTTATCACCAATAAAATGGGGCACTCAATATTGTTTAACTTATCAATATATTCTTTGTTTTTGTCCCCCTTTTCTACAACGTCGGTGACATAGAGAATTATATCTGCGTCTCCAATTGCGGTCTCAACAAAGTCCATCATATTTTGCTGAAGCATATATGATGGCTTTAAGATACCTGGGGTGTCTGAGTAAACTATTTGATAATCATCACCATTTACGATCCCCATAATACGATGTCGAGTAGTTTGGGATTTCGCAGTGATGATAGAAATAGGCTCTCCGACAAGAGAATTCATTAGAGTAGATTTGCCCACATTTGGATTGCCTATTATGTTTACAAATCCCGCTCTGTGAATACTATTCATAAGAACCCATTTTTAACATTGCAACCTCTTGCTCTGTGAGGAAACGCCATTGTCCACGGCGAATATTCTTCTTAGTGAGCCCTGCAAAGTAAACTCTGTCAAGCTTTTTAACATCATATCCGAAGTGTTCGAACATTCTCCTTACAACCCTGTTACGGCCTGAGTGAATCTCTATTCCCACTTGGTCTTCGTGCTCACCTATATATGATAAAGAATCTGCTACGATCTCTCCATCTTCTAATTGAACACCTTGAAGAAGGGCTTCAAAGTCGCTTTTTTTAAGATTTTTATCAAGGGTTACTTGATAAATTTTCTTCCTTTGGTATGACGGATGGGTAAGTGTCTCAGTAAGAGTTCCATCATTTGTGAAGAGAAGAACGCCTGTTGTGGATTTGTCAAGTCGCCCAACCGGGAAAATTCTTTCAGGACAAAGCTCAGGATTTATCAGGTCCATTACATTTTTTTCTGCGTGAGGATCACTTGTTGTTGTAACGAAGTCTTTTGGCTTATTCATAATAATATAGACTTTGTTTTCCCCTTTTAATCTCTCGTTATTAAACCTTACTTCGTCATTGATATTTATTTTTGTACCAAGTTCTGTTACAATAACGCCATTTACGGTTACTAAGCCTGCTGATATATAATCATCTGCCTCTCTTCTTGAACAAACTCCAGAGTTTGAAATAAACTTATTGAGACGGATTGTATTTGGATCCGACGGTTGTTTTGGTTCAGGTTTTACCCCTTTTTTCCTTACCGGTTGATCTTGATGATCTCTGCGTGGTCTATCACCACCCTCTCCGTAAGGTCTGCGTGGTCTGTCACCACCCTCTCCGAATGGTCTGCGTGGTCTATCACCACCCTCTCCGTAAGGTCTGCGTGGTCTATCACCACCCTCTCCGTAAGGTCTACGTGGTCTATCGCCACCCTCTCCGAATGGTCTACGTGGTCTGTCACCACCCTCTCCGTAAGGTCTGCGTGGTCTGTCACCACCCTCTCCGTAAGGTCTGCGTGGTCTATCGCCACCCTCTCTGAATGGTCTGCGTGGTCTGTCGCCACCCTCTCCGAATGGTCTGCGTGGTCTGTCGCCACCCTCTCCGAATGGTCTACGTGGTCTATCGCCACCCTCTCCGAATGGTCTGCGTGGTCTGTCGCCACCCTCTC